>JAGBHE010000065.1 GCA_017935675.1 Clostridia bacterium
TGACGAATATCAAGATACAAACCATGCGCAGTTCGTTCTGACGTCGCTTCTGTCGGGCGGATATAATAATCTGATGGTGGTCGGCGATGATGATCAGAGCATTTATAAATTCAGAGGTGCAAATATAAGAAATATACTTGATTTTGAAATCGAGTTCCCTGAGGCTGTAACCATAAAGCTGGAGCAGAATTACAGGTCCACAAAAAATATACTCAATGCCGCAAATGCCGTTATTGCAAATAATAAGGAGCGTAAGGGCAAAAATCTATGGACGGACACTGACGGCGGTGATAAAATAACATTATTTACCGCTGCAAACGAGCATGAGGAAGCCTTGTATATTGCCGGAAGAATTGAGGAATGTATAAAAGGCGGCGGAGCGTACTCGGACTGTGCCGTGCTTTACCGTATAAATGCACAGTCTCGTGTGCTGGAGGAAATGTTCATGAGGATGAATATACCTTATCGTGTGCTTGCCGGTCTGAGATTCTATGACAGAAAGGAAATTAAAGATATTATTGCATATCTCAGAGTGATATATAACTCAGGAGATGATGTGAGCCTTAGAAGGATTGTAAATGAGCCAAAAAGAGGAATTGGTCAGACGACTGTTGATAAGGCGCAAAAAATTGCTGATGAAAATGAAATTCCTTTGTTCAGCGTTTTTGAAAAGGCATCGTCATACCCGGAGCTTAAAAGAGCAGCTGCAAATATAAAAAGCTTTGTTGAAATGATTCATTCTTTGTCAGCGCTGAAAAACAGTATACCGCTTTCAGAGCTTGTCAGCCGAACGATGAGCGATACGGGCTATTCACTTATGGTTAAGACGATTGCTGACAATGAAGGCTCTTCAAGAGCGGAAAACTTAAGCGAGCTTTTATCGGTGGTGAAGGAATACGAGGAATCGCCGGAAGAGGAATCCACTCTCGGTAATTTCCTTGAGCGTGTTGCTCTTGTTTCGGATGTTGATAATTATGATGAATCACAGGATTCTGTTGTGCTTATGACAATTCATAGTGCAAAAGGTCTTGAATTTCCGATTGTGTTTCTTCCCGGCATGGAAAACGGTCTTTTCCCCGGTTCAATGTCGATAGGAGACAGGGAGGAGATGGAGGAGGAACGCCGGCTTTGTTATGTGGCAATTACCAGGGCAAAGAAGAAGCTTTATATAACAAAGGCTGAGGCGAGAATGATATTCGGAAAAACAGTCTATCAGCCGCAGTCAGTCTTTATCGGTGAAATACCCTCTGATTGCTTTGAGTCGCATACGGCGGTTGGGGCACGTATTTCCGCCGCATTTCGCAGCTTCGGCTTTGAAGCTCCCAAGCCGAAGCAGACAGACTGGCGAAAGACGGAGGTAAAGCATTCGGACGAAAAATTCATACCGGGAGATTTGGTAACTCATCCGAAATTCGGGCAGGGAAAGGTAATATCAGCTCAGGTCTTCGGTGATGACTGTAAGGTTGAGGTCGTTTTTGACAGCTTCGGTAAAAAAATACTTATGTCCAATTTTGCAAAGCTGAAAAAGCTGTAGGAGCGGAAGGGAATGAAATAAATGTCTTTAATTCATGTATTAAATCCTGAAATATCAAATAAGATAGCTGCCGGCGAGGTCGTTGAAAGACCGGCGTCCGTTGTCAAGGAGCTTGTGGAAAACAGCATTGATGCCGGAAGCACACGGATTGTTGTTGAAATAAAAAACGGCGGCGCGTCACTTATAAGCGTGGAGGATAACGGCTGCGGAATGGCGGCTGAGGATGCTCAGATTGCTTTTTTGCGTCATGCTACAAGTAAAATCAGCACAGCTGAGGATCTTGAGGCGATTTATACCCTCGGCTTCCGAGGTGAGGCTCTTTCCTCAATCGGAGCAGTGTCAAAGGCTGCGATTTATACAAAGCGGAGTGAAGACAGCTTCGGCACTGTTGTTACCTGTGACGGAGGTGAAATTATAGCCTCTGAAGAGGGAGGAATGTCGGACGGAACAAAAATTGTTGTGAGAAATCTGTTTTATAATACTCCTGCAAGGATGAAATTTCTAAAAAAGGATGCTACCGAGGCAGGATATGTTGCAGATGTTGTCACAAGGTTTATTCTGGCGCATCCTGAAATATCCTTCAGACTTATAAAGAACGGAAAGGATGTTCTGTTTTCTTCCGGAGATGGAAATCTTGTAAATGCAGTGTATTCGGTTTATGGCAGGGACTATGCAAAGTCGCTTATATCTGTTGATTACGAATATGAAAGCATTCGTGTTACCGGAGCAGTCGGAAAGGGTAATCTTGCCCGTCCGAACAGAAATTTTCAGAGCTTTTTCGTGAACGGCAGATATATTAAAAGTCCGCTGATTATAAGAGCGGTCGAAGAGGCATATAAAAATCAGATTATGATAGGAAAGTTCCCCGTTGCTATAATAAATATTTCCGTAAATCCGTCTTTTATTGATATAAATGTTCATCCGACAAAGCTTGAAGTAAAGTTTTCGGAGGAAAAGCAGATTTATGACGGAGTTTATTACGGCGTAAAAAATGCTCTTTATGCGCTTCCGAATATCCCGGAAATTGAAACAAAGCATGACCCGAGAAGGAATCCGTTTATGAAGGAACGGACTGCCGTACCGGATTTGCGCTCACAGGTTGAAATGCCTGATAAGAAGGCGAATACGCCGGCTGAAATAAGAATTGCGCCGGAAGAACATAAAAAAGCGGAGAATACTGAGGTGAAGCTTCATGCCGAGCCAAAGCCTGAGGACCCGATAGCTATGTTTAGAAAAAAAGAAGCCGATACGCCCTTAAAGGTTGCGGCGCCGGAAATGGAATATAAGGCTGAGGTAAAGCATACTGATGATGCGTTGCAGGCTGATTCGGCGGCGTCTTTGGTGAAGCCTGAGCCGGCACAAAAGGAAATTCCGCAGCCGGCTGAGCTTCCGCAGAATATTGTACAGGAAGCGCCTGTCCGTATTGCGGGATGTGTTTTTGATACCTACATAGTTGCCGAACGCGGTAATGAAATGCTTCTGATTGATCAGCACGCGGCACATGAGCGCATAAAGTATGAGCAGCTTATAAAAAGTCTTGATGAGAAAACACTTTATCCGCAGATGTTAATCGAACCGGTGATTGTTAGAATGACAGGTGCAGAAACGGCAGCGTTTGAAGCGAATTCGGAGGTTTTGTCCCTGCTTGGTTTTGAAGCTGATTTATTCGGAGAAAATGAAGCTATAGTAAGAACCTCACCGCAGGATGTGGAAATAGGTGATGTTGAGGATTTGTATCTTGAGCTTTTATCCGAGCTTGCGCAGTCAAAAAAGGAGATTCTTCCCGCAAAACGTCAGAGGCTTATATACACAATAGCCTGTAAAGCGGCCGTAAAAGCAAATCAGACGCTGACAAAGAGTGAAATGGAGAGCCTTGTAAGCAGTGTGCTGGCGCTTAAAAACATTAATACCTGCCCTCACGGCAGACCTATTATGATAAGCATGACCAAAAAAGAGCTTGAAAAGCAGTTTAAACGAATTGTCTGAGGTGATTTAAAGTGAAAGCATATGAAGTGGCAGAAATTATAGAAAAAACAGCGCCGCGGAAGCTGGCAATGAAATGGGATAACGTTGGCTTTATGATAGGTGACCCGAACAGGGAGGTAAAGCGTATTTTGACGGCACTTGACGTAACCTCCCAAACGGCAGAACAGGCTGTTTCCATGGGCTGCGATATGATTTTATCGCATCATCCGATGTTTTTTGACGGCATAAAGGCGATTGATTTTTCAACGCCTGAGGGTGATACCGTAAGAAGACTTGTTTCTGAAAATATTGCTGTGTATGCATGCCATACCAATATGGACTGCGCTGCCGGAGGGATAAACGATTATCTTGCAGACCTTTTTGAGCTTTCAGAGGTAAGTGTTCTTGAGGAAAATCCTGATTTCCCCGGAACCGGAATAGGCAGACTGGGTACTTTGCCGGAGAGTATGGATATAAAGACCTTATGCAGCATTGTCAAGAGCCGCCTTAATACGCCGTTTGTCCGCGTGATTTCCGGCACGCAAAAAAGCATAAAACGCGTTGCGGTTGCTTCCGGAAGCTGTGCTGAATATATTCCTCTTGCACTTAAAAAGGGAGCTGATGCCATTGTTACCGCCGATATGAAATATCATGACAGCCTTACGGCATCGGAGTATGATATTTATGTAATAGATGCAGGGCACTATCCGACAGAATTTGTTGTGACAGACATTTTTGAAAAGCTTTTGAGGGACACAGGAATTGAGCTATGCCGCTCCAACGCCGATGATGTGTTTAAGCTGTTTTGACAGCATCATTGTTTTGCAATCCTTAAAGCTATACAGAAAATCGGGATATTGACAGAAATCTTGTTTAAAATAACCGCCTTATTATACTAAAAACACAAAATTTTAAAATGAGCAGAATTTTAGTTGACTTTCAATTGCAATTTTGGTATAATATTTGTTGTTGAAAATGCGCTCATAGCTCAGCCGGATAGAGTGTTTGGCTACGAACCAAAAGGTCGGGGGTTCGAATCCCTCTGGGCGTACCAGAAAAAACGACTTGTTTTGACAAGTCGTTTTTTAGTGAAATAAATCCTTCGGATTTGTGAAATACGCTTTGCGTGTGAAATACACCTGCGGTGTGTGAAATATTCGCTGACGCGAATGTGGATTTATTTCATTTCACAGAAACCGAAAGGTTTCTATTTCACAATTTCTGTAAGAAATTATTTTACATTTGCCGAAGGCAAATATTTCACACAGTAGATTAATAATGTGGTACAATTTGTGACACAATGGGACTTTTTAAGTGGTCTCGAACCGTCCCATTATGTTATTAAGGAGTGAATACAATGCCGTTACATTTAGAATCAATAACAAACAAAGAAAGTTCAGGGATAATTGCTTGGATACTTCAAAACCAACTTAACGAGTGTGAAGATGCTTTTGTGACAAAAGATAAACTATGTATACATTGCTCAAAAGATATCGTTGATAAAGTATCTCAAGAAAAAGTAGGAGAATATATATTTACAATAAAAACAAATTTGGAAAAGCAAGCGAATGAAATTCTGGATGTTGATATAATATTTAAAAATCCTTCAAATGCACAAATTAAATTAACAGAAAAACTCAAACCTTCGTCTGAAGCAAATGAATATTATAATGCGGAGACGGAAGAAGGTGGACATTTTCAAATTGAAACGGTAAACAGATATCTTATAGAAGATGATTTAGAAGGTAAAATACATAATGTCAACCTTTCTGCCTTCCCTTTTAAATTATCATTGTATGATGATATGAAGGCATTGAATACTGAGTTGGGATTTGCCGAAGAAATAAAAGTAGGAGATACAGATCTTACTGTGGCAGGATATTCAGAAACTTTTATTGCAACCAGTGATTTGTTTAAAGCGGATATTAACAGTGATGAAACATTTTCATTTGTTATAGGTAAAATAACAAAATTACAGAATTGCCGCATTGAAATGAATAACGAGTTTTGTGATTTTATTATTGCACAATTAAATACTGCTGTTGGAAATTTAACAACAGTAATCAACCCTGACAGATATGATATAGAGGGAATTGCGAAAGGCAAAATTATCGGTATGCAGGCAGATATAAAGGCAAATTTTAAGCTGAATGATAAATATCCAAAACCTGTAGTTGCGGAGAAAACAAAAGAGACTTTTTGGGATAAAGTAAAAAGCATTTTTAAATGATTTGAAGAGGGAATTTTAAAAGGAAAAAGCGGGTCAGTTATACAAACGGATATTAATAAATATATTGAGTCTCTTTATGCAACGACTGAGATATCGGGATTGGTATTAAATCCGGGCAGCCAAGATTTATATTTAGACAAAGAATATAAACACAAGGGGACGGTTCTCCTGTGTTCAAAAAAAGAGAAATATAGAAGGATTTTTGGATGTTTTAAGCAATTTCTGTTGTTCATTTCAATAAGAATTGAAAAACAGTGATTTATTGTTTTCAGCGGTAGATTTTATTTTCACTGAAAAAGTTAAGTGGAAACCGTTGCTTTTAAATGCGTGGAATATCTTAATTTAACTATATTTTTATAATACAAAACGAACACAAGAGAACCGTCCCCTTGTGTTATGGTTCTGGCGGCTGGATACATTATCGAGTTATACGCCAAGAACATTATGAGGATATAAGGAAAATGTTAGAAGTTAAATGTTTGTGAGGATTAACTCTAAAAATTTTAAGTATTATGGCTTGAAAAGGGCTATTTACTATGATATAATAATATTGCCAATATCAAACATAAATAAACAATAGAAGGAGAAGTGCTTTATGAAAAACAAAAACTTATTAAAGGAGTCGGTTCACTGACCGGGAGGTCTGCGAACTGAAAATCCGTATTCCTCCCATAGGATTTTAAAATAATCTTTTGGAGGAAATTAAAATGAACCGTGAAAACAAACGGAAACAATACGAAAAAGGCTATTACAAAACACATAAATGCAATGACATTTTCACCTGCAAGGTATGCGGACGCGAGGTTATTCCGGATGGTGCAGGAAGCGGTCACAGAAACCACTGCCCCAACTGCCTGTCAAGTCTGCATGTAGATATTGAGCCGGGTGACAGAGCGTCCGATTGCGGCGGCATTATGGAGCCGGTCGCCGTGTGGGTTAGAAAAGGTGGAGAATGGGCAATTATTCACCGCTGCAAGCGATGCGGCGCTTTTTCGTCAAACCGTGTTGCGGCGGACGATAATCCAATGAAGCTGATGAGCATTGCTATGAAGCCATTATGTGAGCCACCGTTCCCTTTGGAGCGCATTGAGGAAATGACTGCTCTTATGGGCGGCGACGGCAAGATAGCAAAGTAAAATTAAAATCGTATACCGGACGGAATTACCTCTTCGGTATACGTCCACTTATAAATCTGGATTTTGCGAGGTAATTGATTATGAATAAAGAATGGTCTGAGCTTAATAAAACAATGCAAACACAGATTAAAAAGAAGGACACTTATGAAGAGGGAATCGGTACTTTATTTGATTTGCGAAATCGGTTGATGGAAACCTTAATATCATTCAATGTTGAATTATGCCGAAAGAATTTTGATGCAATACCATTTATAAACGCAGATGGCTATCATAGTAAGACTATTGCTTATTCGATTTGGCATATTTTCCGCATAGAAGATATAGTTGCGCATACATTGATAAACGAAGATGAACAGATATTCTTTGTGGGCAATTATCAGGAGCGTATCAATTCGCCTATTATCACAACAGGGAATGAACTTATAAAACAACAAATTGCAGACTTTTCCGGACAACTTAATTTGCAGGAACTTTATTCATATATTTTTGAAGTAAAAGACAGCACCGAAAAGATAATAAAAAGTTTATCTTATGGCGAATTGGCACGGAAAATATCGGGAGAAAGAAAAGAATTCTTGAAATCATTGAATGTTGTAAGCTCAGATGAAAATGCTATTTGGCTGATTGATTACTGGTGTAATAAAGACATTCGCGGGCTAATTCAAATGCCATTTTCAAGACATTGGATTATGCATATAGAAGCATGTCTGCGCATTAAAAATAAGATACATTCATAAGCGTAAATTCCATATTTGTCAGTTAGGTCTATTCAGAAAAATAATTTTAGCAAGCATAACAGTTTGGGACTCGCTGTTCCAAGATAAAAAGCTTTAAAGCCGATTTTTCGGTTTTAAAGCTTTTTGAGTACCATACTGTCTTATGGAAGATGCCCTTACCTGCTGCATTTTTTGAGATTGAGGTAAGCAACACTACAAAAGAAGCTTATACATATCAAATTGCATTTTCTGTATCAAATCCATATAAAGCATCCTGCAATGAGAGCTTTTCAGAGCAATGCTTTTGCGCCTCAGATTATGACCGAGGCATTCAGGCGGGACAACCGTATGATTTCAAATGCAATACATCTGTTTATTGATGCATGGCCGTCAGGCTGGATGAAAACGATAATGGATTGCAGACGAAATCCGAAGCCTGCATATACAGACCGTCAGAACACAGAGATCATTATTTAATTGCATTGATTTGACAAAAGTTTGTTTCTTTTTCTTCGATATGTTAACAGTAATAAATAAAAATATTCTTCCGAGCTTGAAAAATAAATTATTTCGGCGTATAATACTATTTAAGGAACGGAAGGAATTGTATTTGGAGATATGCAGCAAGAGCCGGGAGGATACATAAACACAAATCTTTTGGATTAAGCATTTTTAAATCAGACTGATACCTATGAATACAAATAACAAAAGGGGCATTGATTAAAAATGAGCAATGAATTATTAAAAACAATAAGCGGAGTGAAAATTGAAAGTACAGAGACATGGGAAAAATTCAGACGACCTGAGATAATGAATCTGATGTCCGAATACATATACGGCGTAAGACCGGTTGAAAGGCCAAAGGATTTGAAGTTTAAAACAGTGAAAAGCGAGACAATAGAGAAAGGTATATTGCATGAAATAATAGAAATAAGCTTTTCCGATTACAGCTTTAAGGTGTACGGATATTTGCCGGAGGAATTCAGCGGAAAAGTACCTGCTTTTATATATGTTATGCATGAGTTTGAGGAAAATCATTGTGATTTGGATAGCAGTATTGAATGTGAGTATGTAAACATAAGAGAGATAATCAAACGTGGGTATGCTGTATTTATTATGCCCACAAGCGGCATTGCACCCGATTTTACGGCTCAAGCCAATTATACAAAAGGAGTATATCCTGTATTCACACCCGACGTTAATGACAGAAAGGAAAACTCATGGGCAACAATCTCAGCGTGGAGCTGGGGAGCTTCAAGAGTTATGGATTACATTGAAAACGACAGCAGAATAGATTCCGAAAAAGTATCGGTTGCAGGTCATTCGAGAGGCGGAAAAACCGCATTATGGTGCGGCGCGACAGACACGCGTATTATGTGTGCGATTTCCAATAATTCGGGATGTGCCGGTGCTGCAATGCACCAAACCAAGGGCGGAGAGCATATCAAGGATATTAACAGAACCGATTGGTTCTGCAAAAATTATCATAAGTTTGATGATAATGAGGATATGCTGCCCACAGATCAGCATATGCTGATTTCCGCAATGGCGCCAAGACTTTGTTATGTGGCAAGCTCTTCAAAGGATGATTGGGCAGACCCTGAGGCCGAAAGACTTTCGTGCAGATTGGCAAACGAGGTATATGAGCTGTACGGCAAAAAGGGAGTGGTGCTTCCGGAAGAGCCGGTTGAGCTTGATAAGGCGTATCACGAAGGAAATATCGGGTATCATGTTAAAACCGGGGATCACAGTATAACCTTTGCGGATTGGGATATGTTTCTTGACTTTATTGATTCAAAAATCAAGTGAATGTCAAAGTGATAATGTTACAGTAGATAGAACAGGGGCGGGACAGTGAACTATAAGAAAGAAAATAAGGTTTTAAGTTTTGTGTGTATGACGGTGGGAGTGGTGCTGCTTACTGTGGGGGTATATTTTTTTAAAATACCTAACGGCTTTTCAACCGGAGGAGTAAGCGGTATAGGTACATTGCTGGGAAAGATAACAAGCCTTACCCCGGGAATGTGGATCACGATAATCAATGTGCTTTTATTATTGGTTGGATTTGTGTTTTTGGGAAAAGAAACAGGAGTAAAAACCGTTTATTGCAGCTTGCTGTTTTCTCTTCTGACCTGGGTTCTTGAAAGTGTTGTGCAGCTTCCGGGCCCTGTTACAGACCAGAAATTACTTGAGCTTATTTATGCAATGCTTCTGACCTCCATAGGCTCTGCACTGATTTTTAATTTCGGCGCTTCCTCGGGGGGAACGGATATTGTGGCACTGATTCTGAAAAAATATTCTAAAATGGATGTCGGAAAAGCGCTTTTATGTACTGATTTCATCATTGCGAGCTGTTCCTTTTTTGTATTTGATGTGCAGACAGGACTGTTTTCATTGCTCGGACTTTTTGCAAAAGCATTTATTGTTGATGGAGTAATTGAAAATCTGAATACCTGTAAATATTTTATTGTTATAACGACCGAGTATGAAACAATAGCTCAATATATTATAAATGAGCTGCATCACAGTGCAACGATAAATGATGCTGTCGGCGAATACACACAATCGGAAAAGAAGATGATACATACCGTTTGCCGAAGAATTGAAGCATTGAAGCTAAAAGAAAAAGTAACAGAGGTGGATTCCAACGCATTTATAATTATTACAACAAGCAGTGAGATAATAGGAAGAGGATTCAGAGGGGTTTGACGGCAAACAGCCTGCATATTCTGCATACGGGAAATAATGGTATATCCGGGCTGTGTTGACAGATAAAAAACGTTGAGGCTGACAAGGCGTAATGACACAAGGGGACGGTTCTCCTGTGTTCAAAAAAAGAGAAATACAGAAGGATTTTTGGATGTTTTAAGCAATTTTTGTTGTTCATTTCAGTAAGAACTGAAAAACAGTCATTTATTGTTTTCAGCGGTAGATTTTATTTTCACTGAAAAATTAAGTGGAAACCGTTGCTTTTAAATGCGTGGAATATCTTAATTTAACTATATTTTTATAATACAAAACGAACACAAGAGAACCGTCCCCTTGTGTTACTGATAAAATGTATTATTTTGAATTTGATACGTGATAAAATTTTTGCCCCTAACTTAACACGAACTTTTTGTCTTTTTTTGTCGAATATTTTTAAAAAAATATGAAGATTTTAATTTGGTTTGTTTGTATATTAGCAAATTCTATAATAACAGCAGTGATAAAATTGAATGGAATTATTTTAGAGTAATTCTTGCGTTCATAATGTAGATGATAACATTTGCCGTTGATAAAATGCTTTGTGAAAAGTGTGAAGATAACAAAACCAATAAACAGAAAAATTATTGCAACTGCTGAAACTATTGATGAAGAAGTTGACGAGATTGACGATAAAATTGCTTTTGCAGAAAATGCGGATTTAAACTAATTAATGATAGCGAGTTTTGTAGTCAATGCGGTACAAAAATTGTTTAAACGAGGAGAAATAAAAATGAAATATGTTAAAGAATTTACTAAAGAGATATCCTTTCCGTTAGGAGGAATTGGTACGGGAAGCATTGGTTTATCGGGAAACGGAAGTCTTATAGATTGGGAAATATTTAACAGACCGTCAAAGGGAAGCACCAACAGGTATACAAATTTTGCTGTAAGAGCCATAAAAAATGATCGTATTATTCCTATGATTATGCGGGGAGATGCTAATAAAGACTTTATCGGTCAGTTTAAGTGCTCGACAGATTATACAGGTTACGGATTCGGTCCGGATGCAGAGAGTATGTGCGGTTTTCCGCATTTTGAGAACATAGAATTTGACGGCGAATTCCCTGTTGCAAACCTTACTTTTAAGGATGATAAATTTCCCGGCGGTATAAAAATGAAAGCGTTTAACCCTTTCATTCCAAACGATTCGGAAAATTCAAGCATACCTGCTGCTTTTTTTGAGATTGAGGTAAGCAATACTACAAAAGAAGCTTATGCATATCAAATTGCATTTTCCGTATCAAACCCATACAAAGTATCCTGCAATGAGAGCTTTTCAGCGCAGGGCTTTAAAGGCTTGATGCTTTTGAATAAGGGAGCAGAAAAGAATGAACCCGGATACGGTGACCTTACGATTGCAACCGACTGCAAAAGCAGCTATGTTCAAGCTTATTGGTATCGCGGCGGGTGGTTTGACGCGGCAGAAACCTTTTGGCACGAATTTTCTTTAAATAAAACCTTGACAGACAGGAAATATGATGATGCCGGCGCATATGATACCGGTACATTGATTGCGGAAGCTGAGGTGCAGCCCGGTGAAAGTAAAAAGATAAGGTTTGTATTGTCATGGAATGTGCCGAATTGTTATAATTACTGGAGCGAATATAAAGATGAATCAGGCAAAGACGTACAATGGAAAAACTATTATGCGACTTGCTTTAAAGACTCCCGGGCTTCAGCAATTTATTCTCTTGAAAACTGGCTTAGCCTGCAGCGGCGCACCGAGACCTTCAAGGATGCTTTGTACGGTTCAACTTTCCCGGAGGAGGTTAAGGATGCGGCATTTTCCAATCTTTCAGTGCTCAAATCTCCTACTGTTCTGAGACTTGAGGATGGTTCTTTTTACGGATGGGAGGGCGTTACCGAAAGGGCGGGCTCTTGCGAGGGAACCTGTCAGCACGTATGGAATTATGCATATGCCTTGTGCTTTCTGTTCCCTGATTTGGAAAGATCGATAAGGAATCTTGAATTCAAATACAGTACTGATAAAAACGGCAGAATGGGATTTAGGCTAATGCTGCCCCTCGGAAGGAGGATGACGGAACATAGAGCCTGTGTTGACGGGCAGATGGGCAGTGTTATCAAGTGCTACAGAGAATGGAAAATATCGGGCGATAATATGTGGCTTAAGGATAATTGGAACAACATAAAGAAGATTCTTGAGTATGCCTGGAGTGATGAGAATTATGATAGATGGGATAAAGATAAAGACGGCGTTTTGGAGGGCAGGCAGCACCATACGCTTGATATGGAGCTTTTTGGGCCGTCTTCATGGCTTGAGGGAATGTATCTTGCTGCACTTAAGGCCGCATCTGAAATGGCGGATTATTTAGGTGATACACAAAAGTCGGCAGAATACGGTGAATTGTTTGAAAAAGGTTATAATTGGATGAAAAACAACTTGTTTAACGGCAAGTATTTTATTCAAAAAATTGATATAAATGACAAGAATTTAGTTGATAAGTTCGATGCGTCACAGGCGTATTGGAACGATGAAAAAGGACAGATAAAATATCAGGTTGCAGAAGGCTCAATAATAGACCAAATGCTTGCTCAGTGGCACGCAGATATACTGGGATTGGGAGAAATATTTGACAGGGCGCAGGTATCGGAAGCACTTTCGCAAATGATGAAAAACAACTTTAAGCCGAGAATGCGTGATTTCACAAATCCATGGAGAATATTCTCGGTTAACGATGAAGCAGGTACGGTTATATGCGATTATCCCGATGAGGCAGAGAAGCCGGTAATTCCTATTCCTTACAGCGGAGAAACAATGACAGGCTTTGAGTATTCGTTTGCCGGACTCTTGATTTCCCGCGGCAGGCTTGATGACGGATTAAAGGTTGTAAAAGCAGTTCGTAACAGATTTGACGGAAATAAGAGAAATCCGTGGAATGAATTTGAATGTGGAAGTAATTACGCCAGATCTATGGCGAGCTATGCCCTTGTACCGATACTTTCGGGATTTTCATTTGATATGCCAAATAAGTATATCGGATTTAATCCGTATAAGACAGATAATTTTAAAGCTATATGGTCTGTGGACGGCGCATGGGGTGAGTTTGAAATAACCAAAGGGAAGGCTGTTTTGACAATTTTTGAGGGAGAGCTCGTACTAAACTCCTTTGGCGCGGCATTTTGTGATAGCATTTCTTCATTATCAATTGATGGAAAAATTCTTGACTTTAATTTAAAAGATGGTATAATATATTTTGAAGAGACAAAAATTTGCGGTAAAATGGAAATTTTAATATGAATTGCTACAGCCGCAAAGCAGCGCTTTAAATTAATAAGGAGTACAATTAGTATGAAAATAATTGAGCATGACAAGAGGTTTGTACGTGTCATCATTAATATAATTATCTCAGTAATAATTGTGACGGTGGTATCAAGTCTTTTGGTATGGTATTATTCAAATGCTGTCTTAAAAAAATATCAGTATAATGCTATAAACTACTATCAACAGAATATATTAGAATCTATGGAGACAAATATAAAGATTTTACCTAAGGCTGTAATGCAGATATTTGATGATGAGGATATTTCAAAATGCATGAATTATGACGAGTGTAATGATGCTGAGATTGCAGAGGCAATGAGAAAGTTATCAGACCTTATGTTTTATTATAACATTGATAACGTGAAAATAATACATAAAAATTCTGATTCTTATTGGACGAGCGATGATATGAACAAAAAAAGCTTTGCTCAATTCGGTAATGATTCCAATACTCAGGAAGTATTAAAGTTGTACAGCGAAGGTAAAAGCTTTATCAGCGGTGCGCTGCTCAGTATTCCGAATGACGGATTGTTTTATACAAACTCAAATTTCAGAAATTATATATTCATATTAAGGCTTATACCTGATGAATTTATGAACAATGTTTTGAATAATAATTCGCCGTTTATGAGTAACACATGGTTATATTACAACGGTGCGCTGTGTCTTACAGATTCAAAGGAGGTTGGTGACGCAACTGAAAAGTATGCAATCGACTTAAATTCGATGGTCGATTTAAACACAAAAAATACCGGGAATACACTTTTTGTGGCGAACAGGAACGGAAATTATACTGCTTTGACGGCAGTATCAAATAAGGAGTTTATGGGAGAGCTTTATAGAAATATTGCTGTGCTGTTCGCTATTATGCTGATTGTATTGATAATATGCGCCTTAAGCCTTGTCATGCATTCAAAATATTACAGGGTGATTAAAAATATCTATAGCGAAAAGCTCAAAAGTGCAATGAGCCATTTTGAGATGGGATCATGGATGAATATTATTTTCAAGGTATTCTCAGGTATCGAGATTTCCGATGAGGAAAGGGAGATTGCTTCGAGGATGATTGGCAATTCTGCCAGGTCGAGATACGTGCTTATGCTGGTATTAATAGATGGGTCGGATAATGAGAATGCTGTAATCAGTGATGAGCAGAAGCAGACAGTACAGGCAATCAATGAGGCGTTTTCGGATTATATGTGTTACGTGGTTCAGCTTGAAAAAGAGCGTATGGGTGTTGTCATATGCTATGAGGAATCGCAGTATGATGAATTGGAGGACAGGATACGGAAGGTAACAACGGAGTATATCAGAGAGAAAACAGGAACAATAGTAAGCTTCGTAACAAGACATGGAAAAAAGAGCGAGAAGCTGGAGGACAATGTAATAGAGCTGTTTAAAACAGTGCAGTATCATTTTGTCAGCAGATTTGGTGAGTTAATAAAATCTGAGGAGATGAGTGTTCCCGATTATAAGGCGGTATACCCAAAAGGCTTGGAGCAGAGAATTGCTTTGGCGTTAAAGGAAAATGATATTCAAGCGTATGATGAAGGGTGCAATGAGTTTATTAAATATATAACTGAAAATAACTATCTTATGGGTCGCAAATGGGGAACATATCTCTATATGGATATAATGGATTCCTTCGGTAAAAAGGATGAAGCTGATATAGATGTGTCTCAGCTAAAGAATATACGGGAAATTTTCAGAATACTCAGAAGCAAAACAGAAAACAAGGATTTTGATGAAATAACTGTTTTTAAAGATAAATGCAAAAGACTTGTTGAGGAAAACTATCGGATATGCGACTACAGCGTACAGCTGCTGGCTGAGGCTTTGAATATAAGTCCTGTGTATGCCGGTCAGAAATTTAAAAAAGAGTTTGACATAAGCTTCAATGCATATCTTGCAGAATACAGATGTAATATGGCAGCGAAAATGCTTGTTGAAACAAATAAGAAAACGGCAGAGATAGCGAGTGAGTGCGGATTCAGAAGTGATACATATTTTAACTATACATTTAAAAAATATATGCATACTACCCCTTCTATGTACAGAAGGACTTATAAAAACACCTGACATGTTCTAAAATCGGAATACAAGCTCATGTGAATGCGGAGAAAAACATGAGGTCGGGATGATTTAATCCCCTTAGAGCAGATACTTGAAACAGTAAAATGTTTCAAGACTGTTCTAAGGGGATTTTTTTTAGGAGAAAATTCAATAACAAGCTATGTCAAGCACTATAAAACTTTAGAAAATTCAATATATGTTTAGAAAATTAATGAAAACCGTCTGTTTAAGCTGCAAACATATCTTTAATATTTAAAAATCATAAAGAAAATGAAGTTTTTTCTGTTGAAATGTGCGAATTAATATAGTATGATGATTGTGTAATGAATGTTTGATATGAAATTTAAAACGGATTGTTATTGAAAGGGAGGATTTTTGCAAATGAAATCTAACGAGGCAACTGTGACCGAGGTTGCCGGAAAGCATAAAAAGAAAAAGTACGGTTCGACACATTGGCTGCTGACACTAATGGCATTGCCGGGCATATTGATAATCTTCATATTTAAGTATCTTCCTATGGGCGGACTCATATTAGCTTTTAAAAACTATAAATACAGTCTTGGTATTTTAGGAAGTGAATGGGTTGGAATGAAGAACTTTATGTTTCTTTTTAACTCAAGTACATTTTCTATACTTGTAAGAAATACAGTTCTCTACAATCTCGCATTTATTGTACTTAATATAGTTGCAGGGATTATGGCAGCATTATTTCTTGATAATGTGATGAGCAAACGAGGGATAAAATTATTCCAGACATCAATGTTTTTACCTTACTTTTTATCATGGATAGTAGTATCATATATAAGCTTGTCACTATTGGATTATGATAAAGGTATCATAAATCAGATATTGGGAGTATTCGGGCAAAACAGTATTTCCTTTTATTCGGAAACAAAATGGTGGCCTGCAATTCTTATATTTTTTAACACATGGAAAAATTTAGGATTCAATGCGCTTATTTATTACGGCACAATAATTTCTATAGATTCGGAATTGTATGAGGCAGCAACGATTGACGGCTGCGGATATTTCAGAAGAGTAAAGTATATTACGATTCCGCATTTGAAGCCAACTGTTATTATTCTCGGACTTCTGGCACTTAGCGGAATCTTCAGGTCAGATTTTGGATTGTTTTACTATCTGCCTGCGGACAGCGGAGCTTTATATGATGTCACGGATGTTCTTGATACGTACATAACGAGGTCAATCCTGAATACATCCAGTCTCGGACAGTCGACCGCGACAGGCTTGGTTCAGTCTATCGTCGGACTGCTGTTGATATTAACCGTGAATTCGGTTGTACGGAAATACGAGAGTGAAAGCGCATTATTCTGATGCGGTATCCGGAATTTGCGCGTATGAAATATTGAATAGTTTGTCAGTAGAGAAAGGAGTAAAGACGCAAACAATGAACAGAGGTAAACAGATGATCGGCGTTAAAATTGTATCGTATTCAATGCTTATAATTTTCTCGCTGTTATGTATAATTCCGTTTCTTATTATAATTTCTGCCTCCTTATCTTCTGAGGGAGAGCTTGCAAAATTCGGGTATTTTATAATGCCGAGAGGCATAACGCTTTCGGCATATAAGATGGTTTTGCAGAATCCGCGTTCGTTAATAGGAGCATATAAGGTTACTATATTCACAACGGCAGTCGGAAGCGTTATGAGTGTAATTATCAGTGCGATGCTGGCTTACCCGTTGTCAAGACAGGACTATAAATGGAGAAATTATATAAACTTCTTTGTATATTTTACTATGCTGTTTTCCGGCGGAGCTGTTCCGAGCTACATACTTATTGCACAGTATATGCACCTGAGAAATAATATTTGGGTACTGATAATACCATTGCTTGTGAATCCGTGGAATGTATTTCTTATGAGAACATATTTTGCACAGGTAAACAAAGCGCTTATCGAGGCTGCGGCAATTGACGGAGCAGGGGAGCTGAGAATATTTTTCATGGTGGTTGTACCTGTTAGTATAACAGGTATGGCGACAGTATTTTTAATGATTGCGCTGGCGTTCTGGAATGATTGGTATCAATGCCTGATGTTTATGACAAACGAGAAAATACTCACACTTCAGTATTTTCTTGCACGTGTAATGAGTAATATTGATGATATGCTTAAAAACAGTGCATCGATAAGTTCAGGGGTTGATTTATCATCAATGCCGAGTGAAACAACCAGAATGGCAATGTGCGTCTTTGCGGCCGGCCCTATGGTATTTGTATTTGTGTTCTTTCAGAAATATTTTGTGAGGGGTATATCTGTTGGAAGCGTAAAGGGATAGAGAAGTTCAAAATATAACTAAAAGCAAGATGTCCCCCGCCTCTATAGGCGGCGGGTTCCACTTACTTTTTTCAGTGGGGTACAATCCCCCACTGAAACGTTGAATGACGGGGCTTTGCCCCTTATTGAAGATTTATATAAAAATAAGAAGGGATGAAGAAAATGAAAAGAAAGAGGATTTTTAGTGCGGCGCTGGCAGCTGCAATGCTGCTGTCCTTTACAGGATGCGGGGTAAAGAAGAATACGAATGAAAAGGTTAAGCTTACTTGGTACATTCCTGCCGTGCTTGACAGCGGCGACTTTGACGAGATTATGTCAAAGGTGAATGAGAAGCTGGGGAGAGAATATAACCTTAATCTTGAGATGATTGGAATTGACGGAGGTAATTTTGATAAGAAATTACAGCTTATAAATGCGGGCGGTGAAGAATATGACCTTGCATTTACATCAACATGGAAGAATGACTATTATGCAAATGTTAACAGCGGAGCTTGTCTTGATATATCGGAATTGCTTCCCAAGTATGCACCGAAGCTTTACAGTCAGACATCTCAGACAATTTGGGACGCTGTGAAGGTGGACGGAAAGATATATGCAGCTCCTAATTGGCAGATACAGGCAAAGGCTACGGGACTTACGATTCCCGATGAAGATCTGGAAGCAGCCTCAATGACGATTGATGAAATTAACACATTGGAGGATTTGGGTACATATCTTGAAAAGCTGCATGCGGTATATCCGGAGCGTAATAAGGTATTGCCTGCATGGGAGCATGTGCAGAGATATTATGGATATCTTGATATTATAGGACAGGCAATGCCGGGCGTTATTAACTTTAAGGAAAACGGGAAGCTGCAGGTTATTAATCAGTATGAAACAAAGGACTACGAGGACTATATAAAGCTCAGAAAGAGCTGGGTTGATAAAGGATATATGTTCGATAAGTATCTTCCGGAGGATATAAAGTCATCAACAATGGAGGACAAGGAGGTTCGTGAAAGACCGTTCACTCTTCATGTTTACTCACCGGGCAATGAGGCAAATATTCTGCAGTCAAAGGGTTATCCCTGGTCAGCGAAGCCGATTTCCGAGGCTGTTCTTGATGCAGGCGGCATACTTGCAGCAATGACGCATGTAAGCTCAACAACAAAGCACCCTGAAGAGGCTGTAAAAATGCTTGAGGTTATTAACACAGATGCTGAAATATTTAACCTGCTTGTTTGGGGCATTGAGGGAAAGCACTATACAAAGGTTTCTGAAAATAAGGTGGAAAAGATTGAAAATGCCGGATATCCGGGTATTGCGCATTTTATATTAGGTTCACAGAAAAATTCATTCCTCCTTTCAACACAGGACGATGACCTTTGGGACCAGATAGAAGCATTTAACGATAATGCGCTGTCTTCTCCCATACTTGGATTTTCTGCTGATCTTGACAGCATTGCAACAGAAATTGCAAACTGTAAGACGGTATTGAAAAAGAGAAGTGAGATGCTTGATCTCGGTCTTGTGGATCCTGACAGTGAAATTGCAGCGCTCAGAAAAGAACTCAAGGAAGCTGGTGTTGATACAATTATCGCCGAGCTGCAGAAGCAAATTGATGAATGGTCTAAATAATTTGAGTTAGAAAACGTGACTGCTGCCTTTAGTGCAGATTGCAATCGCCTAAAAAAGCTCAAGTATGAAAGGAGAAACACATGAGGAAAGTGATAAAAGCAGCCATGTCGGGATTCTTGGCATTTTGTACCTTGTGCGGAACTGCATCTGCGGTATATTTACCAAAGGGTGACAAGGAATACAGTCTGAATTCAAAATGGTGTGTTGATATGGGAAACGATACAGCAAACCGGGATTCTATAAGCGTTGGAGACGGTGAGGGTGAATTTGTTTATAATTTCTATTTACCGTTTGACTGTCAGAGTGTAGGCGTAAATTATTTGTGTAATGAGAATGCTTCTTTGAAAATCAGCGGATTGCCTCAGGACATCAGTCTTGACCTTGACAGCAGTAAATCATCTGCTGCACTGAGGCTTCCCAAGGTTATAAGGAGAAGTGAGCTTACATTGGTTCTCTGTATTAAGGGCAATGTTGAAATATCAAAGATATATTTTAACAGGGCAGAGCTTTCGGGTAACGGTATTGAAAACTATCAGTATATGACAAAGGCAGATGATTATCAAAAGGCTGTGCAAGGTTCTGTTTTAATAGATGTAAATTCTCCTGTATTTATTGTAAGAGGACAAAGACGCTATTTTGATAACGACAATACAAATGAAAAACCTGCTATGATTGACGGTACAGTTTATCTTCCTGCGCGTGCACTTGCTCTTGCGCTGGGATATTACTGTGAAGATATCGGAGAAAAATCATATCTTATGTTAAGGCATGAAGATAAAGAGTATGTTTTTCTCGAAGGAGAGGCCTATAAAAATTCAATATATGATAAAAAGGAGACAATCCCGTTCTATGCTAAGTACATAAATGGGAAAGCATATTTGCCTATAAGGTTTTTCGCGGAGGAATTGGGCAAGAAAGTTTTGTGGAAGGACGGAATTATTGTCATTGATAATGACCGGTTTGAAGCGGAAAACATTGCGGAAAATTATTATGATACAATAAAAAGCACATTAGACGCATTCTGCCGGCAGCCCGTAAACGGGAATACATATTATGTATCAAAAGCAGCCGGTGCAAGCGACTTAAATGACGGAAGCATTGACTTCCCCTTTAAGACGCTTACGAAAGCAGGCAAGGTTGCTCAGGCGGGCGATACCGTAATAATACGTGAGGGTGTTTACAGAGAAACCTTTGCGCCGAAAAATGACGGGACAGCTGCGGCGCCCATTACATTTAAGGCGATGGAGGGAGAAAAGGTTGTAATTTCGGCTCTTGAGGAAATAACAGATTTTGCCGTATATAAGGATGACATGTACACTGCCAATATCGGCTTTAATCTCGGTGACGGGCGCAATATGGTGTTTTATAACGGAGAGGCGCTGGCAGAGGCGAGATACCCGAACGGTCCGCAGATAGAAATGTCGGAAACGGGTGAAGCGCTTTCGCAGCTTTTCCCTACAAAGGGTGATTTGCATGCAACTCCCGATACCGGTAAGGTTGTAACAAGTGATACACTGCTTAATCAGCCTGACAATTACTGGAAGGGCGCTACTGTTGTATCAATGCATGGTTTGGGCTGGACATTGAGCACCGGTAAGGTTTTAAGTTCAACTAAGGGAAAAGTTACAGTCGGAGATACGGCTGCACAGTGGTGGTATGATCCGGAGGAGGCCGACAAGCAGAACTGGGCATTCCTGACAGGTCATATTAATTGTCTTGATGCGCCCGGCGAATGGGTGATGCAGGATAAGTCACTTATAATTATACCGCCAAAGGACGCGGATAAGTCTAATCTCAGATTTGAAATGAAAAAGAGACAGCTTGTTATTGATATAGCGGACAGAAAGTTTGTCAGAATAGAGGGTGTAAATACAATCGGCGGCGGCGTGCGCATGAACAACAGTGAAATGTGTATGCTCAATGGCTGCAGATTAAGATACATCAGTCATTATATTCACGGATATGACCAAAGAGAGGGTTATATTTATACCGCAAACAGAAATAATACCGATGATGCGCCTCAAAGGGGTGAAATGGGTATCTATGTCGGAGGAACGGATAATATAATCGTCAACTCTGCAATTGACCATAGTGCGGCATCCGGCATATTGATGGTAGGAACATATGCTTATATAGAAAATAATACCGTATCAAACTGCGGATATGCGGGCGGATATATAAGCGGTATAACATTTGGAAATGAAATATACAACGGCATAGATGTCCGTAAGGGCGGATTTACCCTTTATAACAATACTGTATATAACAGCGGACGAAGTGTACTCAATATACAGAATCCGGATAAAGTTGAGTATTCTCCCATAATACCTTATGAGGCTGCGTATAATGATTTTCATGACGGTGTTTTGTTCTCTTTGGATACCGGTATCACATACGAGTATCATACATATGCAAAGACAGATAAGCAGGAAAGCAGTATGCATAATAATTATGTATATTATACGGGGACTTCAACAAATCCGTACAGCTTCGCCATATACCATGACGGCGGAACTATTGGAATTAATACGTATGAGAATATGATATTCACAACCCAGCCGGGAGTTATTTTCTCTCAGCTGTATATTCAGGCGGCGCAGTCGGATTTGAATATATGGAATAACAGCAAGATAAAGCTTGCCATAGGCGGTAAGCCGGAAAAGCTTGCACAGGATGAATTTCTGTACGGAAAGCCTTATTATGCCGGCGTCAGAGATAAGGAATACCTTGTAAACTATAACCTCATAAAGAATAATCTTTCTGATTATAAGCTCTATGATGCGGCTGACGCGGAGCTTTCGGACGGTGTGTCTGTTGACAGTGACGGCTGTGCGAATTTCAGCGAAAATGGTCAATATATATGTTTTAAGGACGTTGATTTCGGAGAAAACGGAAATAATATAAACATCGTTTTCCGCGCAGACAAATACAATACGAATGACTGTATAGATGTTATTGTAGGTGATTCCCTGGAAACAGGAACAATTTACAGCAACAATTATGTAAAGTCATATGCAAAGCTCGAATCAAGCAATGACCTTATAAGCATTGGCACAGAGCCTGTTACGGGAAAGACAAATGTTTATATAAAGGTAACGTCGGCAAAATCTATGAGAATCAGGGGCATAAGTGTAAATGACAGCGGTATGCCGGCTGAAAGCCACAGCGGAGAGAAGATTTACGGCGGGGCTTACAACAATATAGAAAAGGTTGGCGACAGTACCATGCCGCCGTCGCCCGTAGGCGGACCCGATATGGTTCATTCTTATGTAAAGAACACCTGGGGCGGCACAATTCTGAGGTATAACAATGTTACTATCGAAAAGCCGTCGCGCTATTTGCAGTATTCTATCGGAACAGCGGTGGAACATGGTGATCAGCCCATTACAATAGCGTACCAGAAGAGGGGAGACCCATATAATACGGCTATTGCTGCCATATACAGTCCGACAGACGGTTTTTCTGTATTCAACACTTATTATAAAGAGCTTGACCATACTCTTGAGCCGGGAACGTATGACATATATGTAACCTTTGATAAGAGACAGCCGCTCAATAACAGTGACAGTACGGGTACATGTAATTTCTGGTTCTTTGGATTCCTGGCAGAAATGCCTGAGGAATAGGAGGTTTATAATGAAGAAAATATCAGCAATATTGCTTGCGCTTTGTATTGCCGGGATGCAGTTGACGGGGATATATGCCGCAGAACCGGCAGAAAATGAAGACGCTCTCTATTTTGATATGGATTTGTCTGAATATGACGGTGATAACCGTGTAGTAAAGAATAAGGTGACAGATTCGGCTGACGGTATAACGGTTTACGGAAGAGACGACGCATATCCGGAGGTTGATGAAATATCTGCGGTGTCCGGCACGACAAAATATATTACAACAGGTCAGACCGCCTCAAAGGGCGCTTCATATGGTGTAGTTCAGCTTGACAACAGTCTTGCACAGCCTATGCATGAAAGCGATGAACTTACTGTGGAATTCTGGACAAGGAGCGACGCCCCTGTTTCATCATATTTGTACTATAAGTTTTTCAAGCTGTCATTAGCTTCATATGAAAACTCTGTATATGATGACAGTATAGATTGGGAAATGAGCGTACAGAGTACAGTAAATGCAGAAAACAGATTTGCAAGGAATTCAACAAATGCTACAGACTATGCAAAGGTTGCTGTAAGTAATTTCCCGCAGAAGTCATGGACGCATTATGTTCTGACAAGAACCTGGGATGAGCTGAATGAAAGATACAATACCGTAGTGTATATAAACGGTGCCAAAAAGACAAGCGCATCAGGAGGCAAAAAGATGAGTGCTGCCGATTGCAGCATGACAATCGGCGGTTCGGGTGCTGCAAGCAAGACATATCAGGGATCAATAGGTGAATTCAGAGTATATTTAAAAGCCCTCGACGCTGACAGGGCAAGGGCACTCTATCTTGATACAAAGGATAATTATGCTGATTTGCCGAAATCCATGAAGCTTGTATCACCGAGCGGGGATATGTCGGTCAGCCCGTCGGAAGGACATATCGGGATTACATTCGATAATTTTATTGATAAGTCAACTCTTGATGAAATTACCTTTACAAAAAAGGATGACGGCTCTGAGGCTGCAGGCGGAATATTTATCAGAACCGAAGAGGGAAATACGAGGACCGCAGATATTTATTTCGGAAGACTGGAAAAGAACAGCGAATATGTATTGAGTATAGGAGCTGTAAAATCCATAAACGGGTATGTGTTTGAAGGGGCTGAATATACTGTAAAATCCAATGACACGTATTTACTCAATGAGGATTTTTCGGATTGGCCGATAGGAGAGGTAAGTGAAGTGCCGGAAGGTTCGCCTCTGTACTTTTTCTCCAGCGGAACAGGTGATTCAACAGCTGATTTTGCGATAGCTGAGGCAACTTCAAAATCAACGGGAAAGACCATAAAATATATGGAAATGAAAACAAGGGACGAATCGGGAGCTAAGGATTCCTACCTTGCGTATAATTTTTCCTCAGGATATACGGGAGATTTTGTGGTTGAGGTAGGAGTAAGAGGACAGGGAGGCTCGGCACTGGACAGATCCATAAGATTTATCCAGTCGGGATATATGCAGCTGGGAGCCTTTTTATCCGGCACCAACATTTATAACGGTTCCGGTGCGGCACAGACAATATCGTCGTATAACAGCTCTGCAACAGATGAATTCGGATTCCTCAACATGGTGTTTACATTCAGAATGAACAGTGAAGGCACGTATACGGTAACCGGCGTAAGTCCGGAAAATCCCGGCTTGTATTATGAGGCGGTCACGAATTATACGAGTGCGGCGCAGATTCGCGGAATAAATCAATATCATACATATTCAGAGGCGCTGACAACCGAAATAAGTCATTTCAGAATATATGAATACGCACCGCCCGAAATCATTGTCACAAACCTTGATAAGCTTTCAATAGACAGCGATTATGTTGAAATAACATTCAATGATGATATGACAGGATTTGATAACAACACCTTTTGTATCAAAGGAGCATATGAGGGAACTGTGGCATCAGAGTTTGCGGGATATGACGAAAAAACAAGAACTGCAAGGGTTAAGATAAAGGATTATTTTGATTATAATTCGGGATATGTGTTGTCGGTTAAGGGTATAAAAAATGCAGACGGAATACCGCTTGATGACACAGATATGAATTTTAAGGTGCCGCCAAGTGACATATATGCCGTATCAACGGTGTCTTCTTCACATATAAACACAGCGATTAAGAACAATGCAAAAGTGAAGAAAAATGTGCTGTGCATTACGGTATGCGTAGATGAGGCGGGCAAAATAGTAAAAACCTTTAGTGAAAAATACGATATCGGAGCGGCTTCAAGTGCAGATAACCGCGTTGATTTAGCAAGCGGAGTGAAGAAAGCGACGGTGTATGTATTTGAATGCGTTGATGATGAAATCAGGGCAACACGGGCAAAGCCTGAAAGCTTTGATTTTTGAAAATAACGGTGACAGGGAGGAATAATAAGCGGCAAATATTAACTTCATACCGCTTATCCTCTGCCGCCGAAAAAGAGAAAGGGGTAAAAAAATGAGAAGAAACCTGAAAAAGTTATTAAGTGTATTTATGGTAATCATGATGATTGCCTCTCAGCTGTGTATTTGCGTAAATGCGGAAGGAATTAATCCGTATAACAAAAATAATATGTCTACTGCAATTACGGGCGGCGGATATGCTAATCACCAGGGCAATGCCACTCTCGGCGGCTGGAGCTATAATTCATACGCTTGTTTTAAGGACATGGATTTCGGAGAGGACGGAGCGCTTTCCGTTACGATCGGTACGGCTATAGGCGAGGATTACGGATATCCGGGAATTAAAGTCTGGGCTGTAGATTCACTTGATGATACAGATATAATCGCAGCAAATTTCAACAACGTATCGGTAAAAACCGCAGACGGTGCAGATAAGGGTGCAGTTCTTTTAGGTGAGGTTTCCGGCGGAAGATGTCTGGGATGGAGTACTGAGAGCTGTACAACCGCACGGATAGAAAAGGTTACAGGCATAAAGACTGTTATTCTCGCGCTGAGCGGTGCCGCAAACCTTTACAGCATACAGTTTAACAAAACAGAAGCATATGATGAAAAGATGTTCTTTGATCTTGATCTTTCAGATTATACAAATGAGACGCCTGTTGCAAAGAATGCAGTGATAGGCTCGTCAGCCGGTATGGCCGTTTATCAGGATGAAGTGTCAAAGTCACGTTATCCTGTAATGGAACAGTTTGCAACCGAAAATGGCGTAAAGAAATATGTCGTAACTGCAAGTGAAGATGAAGCAGGAAATGTAACGGAGAACGGATTTATTAACCTTTATAAGGAATACGGTGCAGTTTCTGCTGCAGCTGATGAAATTTCGGTCGAGGGTTGGTTCCGCTCGGACGCGTCCGTAAAAACAGGTGAATACAGAAAAATATTTAACTTCGGCAAGAATTTGTATAGTCAGTCTGCAAATGATGATCAGACATATATGATGTTTGACGTCGGTGACGGAAAAAGGTATCGGGCAAGATATTCAAGAGTTACATATTACAATGAAATGCTGATTGATCCTTTCGTAAAGGGCGAATGGACCCACGTGGTATTTACAAGAAGCTGGGACAAGGATACAAGCAAGTGGACATCAACTGTTTATGTAAACGGCGATTTAAAGGGCACGTCAAGCGCAGAAGGCACTCATGATGAATATCCCGAATCAAACATTCAGATTGGTACATCAGGCAACAGCAGAGATAAGGGCTTTATCGGTGCAGTAGGTGACTTCAAGCTTTATAATACCATACTTACGGCGGGACAGGTAAAGGATAAGTATGAGGCGGGTCTTGCGGATTATACGCCGTTATCAAATGATTTTGATATAATCAATTATAAGGATTATGATGAGATAGATCCTTTTGCGCAGTCATTGACCCTTAAATTTTCAAATAAATTTACAAAAGAAGAAGCAGAGAGAGCTGTTTCGTTCAAGAAAGAGATCGGAGATAATTTATTTGAAGATATCAACGGCGGATTCAGTGTTGAGGCTGAAGATGAAACAAACACGTTGACATTAAGGTTTGGTAAGCTTGAAAAGGGCATGAATTATGCAGTTATGTTTGACGGCATGAAGTCTGTAGGCGGTGTTGAGCTTTCAGCAAACAAGCTCATGCTTACAACAAACATGGGAGCAGTTTACGTTGATACTGATTTTTCGGGACTAACCCCCGGAGACCATCCGACTGCTGAGAATACAGGACTTGTATTTAAGTCAAGCGGAATTGATAATTCTTCGGATGATATATATGTCCGTGAAAAGAACGGAACAAACTATATTGAGATAAACAGTACAAGCAGCGAGAGAAAGGATTCATATGCTGCATATAAGTTCGAGAATACTGTAACCACACCTGTAAAGGTGGAATTCGGCATCAGCGGCAATGATGATACCCCCAACGAAAACGGTCATCTTACAAGAGGAATAAGACTGAACCTTAACGGCAATTACATTTTCGGTATGCTTAATACGGAGGGAACGCAATGGAATACAGCCAATACATCCGCAAGCATTAAGAGCAATACGACAACCACAGATTCAAACGGGTTCTTTAATCTTAAATATATATTCAATGCGTCAAAAACGGATGGACTTACCTATGCGGCCTACAGTGAAGATGACAGCAATTTCTATATTGAAGGTGCGAATGAAAACATTAAAGGCATAGACATTATCTCATTCCAGCAGTATTTGTCATCAGTGGGAAATCCGCAGATTAACCTTTCACGCGTAAGGGTTACAAGCTATGCAATGCCCGAAATAACAGCAAGTACACCATACGGGGCAGATAGGACAGTAACATACAGCTTTAATGATGATATTGACGTAAATACTCTTGATAAGGTTTTAATCACAGACGCAAGCGGCAGCGAAATTAAGGCAAATGTTGATTATGATGCCAAGGCAAGAAAGATAACGATCGCGTTCAACAATGATCTTTATATCAATAACGGATATACTGTATCGTTTGCAAACGTAATGAACAATGACGGTGAAAAAATCGGTTTGTCTGCTCCGGTGCAGTTTGCCGGAGACCTTATCGGTATGGCTTCCGACGTTGTTTTCACATCATCAGAGGGTGTTATGAGCAATATAACGGATATGGGCAGCAATGATACTGTAACAGCAGCGTTTACCGTTGCCAACACAGCATTGACGGCTAAGAACGTAACAGTTATCCTTGCATTTTATGAAGGCGATAAATTTAAGACAGCTGCGTTTGAAGAAAAAGAACTTGCAGCAGGCGGCAATACCGATATAACGGTAAGCGTTAAAACCACCGCGGCGGAGGAACTTACAAACGGTAAAATCAAGCTGTTTATATGGGATGGAATGAATTCGATGAAGCCCGTATGCGGGGGAAGCCGGTCAATTGACAGTGACGGGGTGCATCTTTGAAACGTCTGATACATCAAGTGACGGAGTGTATGTTTTTACATACACTCTGTCAGAAAAATTAAGGCCGGATACGGTTGTACCGCAATCATTTTCAGTATCGTACGGTAAACAGGAAGCAGAGATAACAGACGTCCTGTACTATCCCGACCGGAACAGAGTAAAGCTTTACTTAAACGGTGAGCTTTATATGAAAAAATTAAATGTGAAACAAACAGGTGTTAAGGGACTTGACGGGGAGTTTGTCAATTTAAGTATGAGCGGATATGCTTTTATTGAGAATGAGACATCATATGGCGGCGTTAATGTGACAGGCGTTTATTATTATCAGAACGGCGCGCAAATCCCCGAGATAAAAGGGAGGAGCAATATTCTGATTAAGGTCCCGGTGGCAAACGGAAGCAATGAGGATATTTGTAATGCTGATATTTATCTCACAGACCCGTCAACAGGTGTGTCAGCACATAATACGTTCAGTGTTCCGTCATATTCTTCGACAGAAGTTGAATTTTATATAGAAAACTATATATTTGGCAGTAATGATATAAATTTTGCTGTAAGCAGATAATAAACGGTTAAAAAACTGCGTTTTTCTTAATATAACTAAAAGCAAGATGTACCCCGCCTCTATAGGCGGCGGGTTCCACTTACTTTTTTCAGTGGGGGTACAATCCCCCACTGAAACGTTGAATGACGGGGCTTTGCCCCTTATTGAAAGGAAAAATTCGCAAGATTTTTTACATCTTCTTGAAAGGAAATGGTTATGAAATTCGGAAAAAGAATAATTGCGGCAATAATGCTGTTTGTATTTGTGGCAGGTATTCAAAATGCGTCGTACGCTTTGGGGGAAAGAGATGCATTGGAGATTATTTATGCAAATACATTGGACGGTGCGACACAAGGCGGTTATAACAGCAGCGGCGCATTCCTGGGAAGTATGACAAACGGAGCGTCATATTATTATAAAAATGTTGATTTCGGGAAAATATCTCCGACATATGTTGAGGTCGGAATAGGTGTTCCCGATGAGTATGCCGGTTCTGTTTTTCAGCTTATGATTGATAAGCCGGACGGTGATGTAATCGCAGAGTTTGATGCAGTATCCAGCGGGGATTTCAATACTTCATTGGTCAGACGTTTTGAGCTTAAAAAAAGTGTTACCGGAACGCACGATTTGTATATGAAGAAGCTGAGCGGAATGCCGACAAATATTTTTACATTTCAGTTTTTCGCGCCGCTTTCGGGGGAAAATGTATTTGAGGTTTATGACGGTACCGGATATTTTACCGACATAAAAGACAGCAGATATAAAACAGAGATTGAAGCCCTTAAAGCCTTGGAGGTTATAATCCCCGAGCCGGAGAATACATTATTCTATCCTCAATTGTATGTAACACGTTTATCGTTTGCAAAGATGCTTTATAGGCTGATGAACGATAATTGGTATGATGACGCTGAAAAACGATACAAGGATATGCCGGATGATGCTGAATCCAACGCTGCGGTAAACTATCTTGTTGATGAAGGTATATTGAGTGTAAGCGGAGTTTATTTTGAACCAAACGGCTTTGTGACAATAGCATCGGCTTATGAAATGCTGCTGCGTGTGCTTGGTTACGGACCTGTTCTCAAAGAAGGAGGGTCATCGGTTCTCAGCGCTGCACAGAAAGCAGGACTTACAGCAGGCGTTTCTACAAACGGAAAGCTGAGAAACGAGGAAGCTGCCGTGGTTTTGTATAATGCCGCAGTTGCAGAGTGTATGCCATACGATATACTCAGCAGCTTTGCAAATGAGGAGGATGAAGTGCTTATAACAAAAACAATGGGTTATAAGACCGGCTCGGGACAGGTAACGGCAAATGCATATACGTCCCTTGCGGCTCCTCTGCCGAAAATAGTAGATTCAGATGTTATGATTGGCGATGAAATATATAGTGTAGGTTCTACAAATGCAAAATCTCTTCTGGGTTATGATTGTGATTTTTTCTATACCGATGATGCGGGTGATTATACGCTCCGGTATATAGCACCCAAGAAAAATACTGCTGCAAAAGAAATAAACAGTGTTGAATATGATATAACAAACATCACAACCAAAGTTATCGAGTATGATAATGCAAAAGAGCAAAACCGCAAAATAAATCTTAAAGATGATACGGTAATAATATATAACGGTATGGCAATTGACCGGAAGCTTTCAGATATGATTGATTCCCTTCCGCTAAGGGGCAGTGTTCGTTATATACAAAACACAAAATCTGCAAATGTTTTGTTCATCGAGGAGTATTCAAATATCATTATCGATTATTTAGATACATCCGAAGGCGTTATCATGGATGAAATAACGGAAAAAGAACTGAAATATGAAGATGGTACAGACAGAATCTATGCTGTAAAAAACGGCGAAAATGTCAGAATAAAGGACATTAAAAACGGTGATGTCTGTATGCTTTACGTAAGCAAAAATACTGCCGGAGAAAAATTGATAAGACTTGTTGCAGGCGGCGGACGGTTCGAGGGAAGCGTGATGGCTGTCTCTGAAGACCGAGTGACAATAGACGCCGTGGAATATAAGAAAGCATATGAGCTTTCAGACGAAATCGCTGTTGGCACAAACGTTGAGTATTATCTGAATGCCGCAGGTGAAATAGTCAAAATAAAGCACATTTCAAACGCAGAGAATATAGGTGTATATCTCGGCAGTTATATCGATGATAATGACAAGCTTTATATAAGGGTTTTTACAACGGATAATAAGACAGCTGTTTTTGAATGTGCCGAAAAGCTATATGTTGACGGGGTAAGATCAAAAAGCCCTGAAAACGGTAAGTCCATGCTTGACGCGTGTGCAGTAAGCATAGATAAAACAGTAATAAGATACTCTGTTTCAAAGAATGCGGTAAAAATGGTAGATACGATAAATAATGCTGCCGAGAATGTATATGATGTTCTTGAAAGAAGAAAAGCCGGTGTTGAGTATCAGTATGAATCAGGCGGCAGGGTACTCGTAAATAAGTCGAATGGCAAGGTTGACGGCATATTTGCAGCAAACGGCAGATTTCTCAATATCGAAGGAGACGCATCTGATATAGACAACTATATGTTTACGGGAGTAAGCGGTATTGTTACATCACTTACGGGTGATTTGTACTGCTTTGACAGGGAAAGCAAGTACATAGATATATTTGTGGTTAAGGGCCGCTCAGAGGATCAGGAAAATCCGGCTGTTTTTGACAGTATTTATTCAGGGCTTAACGAGGATGATGAAATTTGCCATTTTATCAAGTGCATATCCTCTAAGGGCAGTGTGGAATATATTGTAAGGGACGAGGATTTGAAGTCTGATGATTTGGCTGTAATTAAGTCATTGAAACGCGGAGACTGGATAAGTGTCAAGAAAAACAGAAGAAATGAAATTGTATCCTTGCAGATTGTATATGCGGGGGACGGACAAACAGGAAGAGAATATGTAACCTCATCAGGAAGGGTAATGACACATTACTATACACTTAATGAAACGACTTACGCTACTGGAAACAATAATCAGGACAATCGCATGGTTATGGGTATAGTAACAGATAAGTTTGATTCTTATATTGAGATAACACACGGCGATGGTACAACGGAGCTGATATCCGGGGCAAATGTTTCATGTGTTAAGGTGCAGGAGTATGAAAGTCCGGTCAGCGGATTAAATATATCAAACATCAAAAAGGGTGATTTGGTTGCTTCATGCATTAAATTCAGAAGACCTGTTGAAATTGTTGTACTTAATTATTGATTGAAAGGGGGAATGTTAACATGAGAAAAATAATTTTAGCAGCGGCATTTATTTCGGCATTCCTGCTTTCTACGGCATTTGCGGCCGACATTGATGTAACTTTAAATTTTAATAACCAAACAAATTCCGTAAAAGTGAGCGGTGCTGCAAAAACCATAAAGAATAACACAGCCTTGACGCTTACGGTTACGGGACCTGACGGCTCAATTGTTTTTGCCGATCAGACGAAAGCGTCGGATGCGGCAGACGTTTCTGCCGGGTTTGAATTTGCAGAAATGCCGTTTTCCATAAATTCACCGGGCGGAGTATACAGCTTTGCGGTTTCGGGATATAAGCTCGAAAACGCTGAATTGAAGACTTTTAACTACACAGACGGGGAAACGCTTCTTGAGCTGATGAACGGTTTGAAAAACGCTGCCGACGGAGCGTCATATGTAGTAATCAACAGCGACGCTCTTGCAATAGACGGCAGTCTTTGCACAAGTCTCGGTGAAAAGGGAAGAGCAGTGTTTACGCAGCTTATGAAGAAAACGTCATATGTGCTGCCGCCTGCCTGTGAAACACAGCAGCAGTATGATCAGCTTCAGCAAAGTGCCGCCCGCCTGAGAGATGAATATATGGGATTTATAGCAATAGCAGCGTTCAATGACATTGTATCTACAGGCATGATGAAGGAATGGCTGTCCGGCTATGCCGATATGTATGGCATTAATATTGATGACGCAGCCACAGCGGTTGATGAGTCTAAGCTGTATGAGTATGTTGATAATTCAAAAGACAAAACACAGCTTGTAAATGGTCTTATAGTATCTCAGATTACAACGATGGAGGAGCTAAAGGGCAGATTGTATGAAAAGGCACTCTTAGCTGCTGTTGAAACAGAGCATTACAGCGAAACATTAATTATTTTAAGGGATTATGCCGATATTATAGGATACAATAAGACAAGCTTTGCCAAGCTTACCGATAATGAAAGGATTAGCATATATAATTCCGTTACGGGAAAAAGTTATTCCAGCTATGCTGATTTGGCGCTTGCGGTAGATAAACTCATAAACGAGAAGCTTAACTCAAGCAATTCCGGAGGCGGAAACGGGGGAGGCGGTGGAAGCAGCGGCAGAAAACGAAACAGTACAGGTGTCGGTGCACTTGCGGAATCCGATGTGACAAACACCGTAAGCAAAAACAAATTCTCTGATGTGCCGGATGGATTCTGGGCTGAAGAAGCTATTGATTTCCTGACTGAATACGGTATGGCGTCCGGAAAAGGTGACGGTAAGTTCTATCCGGAGGATTACATAACAAGAGCTGAGTTTATTAAGCTTGTCGTTAATGCAGTCGGTATTAAAAACAGTGATTCTGCGGAAGAGTTTTCAGATGTATCGCGTGATGCATGGTATGCTCCGTATGTATATGCTGCAAAGGCGGCAGGTATAGCAAACGGAGATTATAAAAATTGCTTTAATCCTAACCAATATATCTCAAGAGAGGATATGGCTGTAATTCTGTTCCGCGCATACGGAATAGAGAGTGATTATGATACTCTTGAGTTTGCAGATAGTGGGGATATAAGCGAATATGCCGGGAGTGCAGTCGCATATTTTAGCCGTGTCGGAATAATAAATAGTATGGGAAACGGTTTGTTTGCACCGAAAGCAAATGCAACAAGAGCACAGGCTGCAAAAATGATTTATGAAACTGTTTTAAAATATTCGCAGGACATAAACGCATAGTTATATATAACCGCAGAATGTAGTGTCGATGGAAAATCAGCAGATATACGATATACATTCTGCGGTTTTGTATTTATTGATTATTAATTGACCAAAACGGTCTCCCAATATTCTTTGGAATATGGCAGTATTTGGGTAAATTCCGACTGCACATTTATTTGCATACCTCTTTTATTTGATACTTAAACTTATGTCACTGCTTTTTACGGTTACATTTCCTTCTGTTAGCGGCTTAAATGAATCTGAAGCTATGCTCGAGCTTACGGAAAGTGTTATTTCAAACCCTTCATCCGCACTGACGAGTGTTTCAATACCATCTTTAAATGTAACTCCGCTTAAAACGAGGTTTGTTTTGGTGTAAACAATACCTTCTGTTTCTATGTTTTTAAATATAAATCCTGCACCGCCCAGTTCAGAGTTGATTAGTTTAATATTACCTACGGGAGTACGAGCGTGTAGGAAGGTTGTAATATCGTTTTGGATATAAATGTTTTCAAATATGATATTATCCAGCACGGGAGCGTTTGAGCCGGGGTAGTAGCTTCTTGAAAAATTATCCTTGTCAAAGTGCAATGAGAATGCAATCGGTCTTTTTTTCTGAAGGAAAATATCCTTAAAGTGAATGTTTCGACAACCGCAGTTTTCGATAACCTCGTTCTGTACCATACACCATGTAATGCCGTCATAAACAGCCAAGCCATTTTCGTGGGTGGGTGGAGTGAGAGTTTTAAAAATTCTTCCGTCGGGCTCCATAAATACACGATAGAGTCTGTTATTATACTCTACAATATCGGAGTGTTGAACCTCCATACCCTTTTCCCATTTAAGCCATGAGCCGGCAAGCACGCGGCAAAAAAAGCCTGTTGTCCCGTTGTTATCGTCAAGGTCATAGCAGTCCTCAATTATACCGTTTTCTATCCAACCCATTTGCGGATTGGAGGTTGCATAATCATGTGCGTTAAGTGCAATGGGATCATCATAGGTTTTAAATATACAATGTCTTATTGCAAATTTATTTCCTGCTCCGAGATGCACGCCATCCTTTCTGCCCTCAATCCGAGAATTTTCTATCATGAAATTCTCGAACGAGCATACTTGAACAGCAAAATCCTTTGCAGGAAGGTCATATACTTGAAAATTATCAATGTATAAATTCTTTATATATGAGAATGCAAGATGTGCGTTAAGACCGGGAACTCCCTTTTTGCTTTCTAATGTGATATTTTCCGATACAACGTCATTACATATGAGAGTTAAATTGAGTATACGAATATTTGAATTATATTTTCTTGTGAAAGCACCTTCATTTATGAATAGATATGATGTTTCGGTTTTGTTTTTTTGACGTCGGATAACTGCTCCGGCACAGAAAATGACGGAGGTATTATCCTTTAGCACTATAGTATCATCAATATCATATGTTCCTGACCTGTCAATATAAATATCTCCGCCAATATCTGCGGCTTTTTGTAATATTCTATAGTTTTCCGAAGCATCATTTTCGGGACTGAATCCCATTTGACTTAATATAATCATTTATGTTCCTCCCGAGCTTGATTTTCTGTTAATGTTGTATTGTTCAGATGTTTGTTTTTGTATTGAAACGGAGTAATCCCCGTATGTCTTTTAAACAGCATTATGAAATAGCTTGTGTTATCGTAACCTGTACTCCTTGCGACCTCATCGACCGATATTGAAATGTTATTCTCAAGCAATGATTTTGCATAATTGATTTTCAAATTTTCAGTATATTCTCTGGGACGACAGTTGAAAGCTTTTTTGAACAATCTGCACATATGTGTCGGCGATATGTTCAACTGCTGTGCAAGTTTAGAGGCATCATATGGTTTTTCAAGATTGTTTACCAAATAGAACAGAGCCGGATTTAACATATCCTTATATTTGTTGTTTGGCTTTAAAGTGTAGCTTAAATGTTTGTTTATCAAAATAGCATACTCATAAAGCTTAACAGAGCTGTTTACCTCCCAATTTTGGTCTGTTTCCATATTGGCAATTTCAAGGAACTTATCTACAAAAGGCTGTATATCGTCAATTTTGAATGTCACATTCATATTACGAAACATTTCTTTTCTGAGATAACCCGCAAAATTAACCCATAGCGTTATATACACCTCATCACCTACGGCGTGGTATCTTATGCTGCTATCGGGGCCGACAAGCATTGCTACACCGGGTACAATATCATATTTTTTATCATCAATATAAAGCATACCCTTTCCGCTGATACACAAGTTGAAAAACGGATTTTCATTATCATGCACATAAACGGGTTGCTGAGGGCATCCAATCCCGATTGAGTCATAGCTTATTGGGTATAGGTTTGAGTCAAATGAAAAAGGTCGTCCTATATGCAAATGACGTATATCCGGGTTGTTAAGCGGCGAAAGATATTTCTGTGCCATAAGCAATTCTCCTTTACGATTTATTTAATATAATTATAATTCATAAAACGAGAAATGTCAATAAAAAATTATATACTTTGTTGAAATAATTGTATTTTTTAGATTTTATTTTTTATTGACACAAATTATAATGGAGAGTATAATTTAAATAGCTATATCATATAAGATTGCGGAGGAAGAAGTTTGGAAAAAGATAAGCGGCGCATCTCACCGCCATCAGCGACTTGAAGTATAACCATATATCGGTGTCGCCTCTATCGGCAATCTGCTTGCATCTCTTTCTCCAAACGGCGTTGGTGAAAGGAGTTCGGAATATAATAATGAATAAAGCGGCATGGATGAGCGGGAAATACGGCATAATGGTGCATTATCTGTCACATATTGCAAATGCTGAAGGTAAAAAGGAATTATCAGTTGAGGAAATGGCAGACAGATTTGATGTTAAAAGCTTCGCGGACAGTATAGAAAAAATGGGAGCAAGCTGGGTAATTTTCCCGATTGGGCAGAACACAGGGTATTACTGGTCGGAAAATCCATTTATAGAGGAAAGAATACAAGGAAGATGCACAAAGCGTGATTTGATTTTCGATTTGGCGGACGAATTGTATAATAGAGGTATCAAGTTGATTGCGTATTTGCCGGTAGAGGTGGATTTTCAAGAGGAAGATATACGAAAGGCATTCCGTTGGAATGAGTCGCCGGACAGGAAAGAGTTTATGAAAATATGGACCTCGGTTGTAAGATACTATGCAGAGAAATTAGGCAAGAGATTGAATGGATGGTGGTTTGATGGAGCCTACGATGCGGCAGAAAAGGATTTTACAGTTACAAAGGATTGGAATAATAAAAGATTTGTTAAGAGCGAGTGGTTTGACGCGGCCAAGGCGGGGAATTCCGATGCGGTTATATCAATGAATACCGGTGCGGATATTATGGGATATGTATTTGAGGAAGAGGAGTACTTAGGCGGTGAGGTAAATGATCTTACACATTTTCCGTGGGATTATGAATCAATGGATAAGCAGTGGCATGCTCTTACATATCTTGATTGTTTTTGGATGCTTGCGGAGGGAAATACTATGCCCGAGCCAAGATTCACAGATGATGAGCTGTGCGGATATGTTATGGAGTGTTTAAATAAAAAGGGTGCTGTAACGCTTAATATTGGTATAGACGAAAATGGAATTTTGGCATACAAAACGGTTGAACAGATATGCCGACTGAAAAGTTTTTTAAAGAGCAACAGCTGATATAAGGTCGTTTCTCTTTTTTTGAATGAGAGTTTGATTGTTTGGTTTATTGTATATTTATATTTATGATTGAGAAATAAATACAACACCGCAATGTTGTAATATTTGCATTTTTGTTATTATATTTATTATTGACAATAACGTTGGCGTAGTATATAATTAATATATAAACAAGTAGTATTTTTTTGCTTTATTATGTGCAATTTTACTAAATCATTAAAAAACAAATTGTGACATATGCTGTAAACACATACCGAAGTTTAAGTATTTGTTGCTTGAGAGGAGTCTGAATATGGATGTAAGGAAAATATTTACCTCATTGATGGCAGGAGTGATGTGTGCCACTATGATTACTGTAGTAAATGCGGAAAATTCGGCAGCTATTTGGAATGCGGAATTTGATGGGAATGACGACATGAGCTCTTGGACAAAGTACACAACTTCCGATGCGGTTGATACAAAAGCTTTTGATTTCAGTTCGCTTGTTGCAGACGGAACAATCACAGTAGGAACCAAGTCATTAAGCTACGGAAGAATGGGATTTGAGTTTGCAGATAGCTTAGATGTTTCGGGCCTGTCAAATATTTGCTGGGAAACACGTTTTCAGTTTACGGACAAGGTTGCATCAAATGATAATAAAATGTTTATGCTGAATGACAACGGTGTGCTTGTATCACAGCTCGACGGCAAGCTGTATTACGGCGGTGAATACGGTAATGAGGATACCATGACTGCGACGAATTTTGAGATGAAAGCCGGAGTATGGTACACACTGCTTGTCACAATGAACTTTACGGATGATTCATACAAAATTGCAATCGCCGGCGATAACGGTGATAACTACGAAGGTGATTTCGTAAGCTTTTCGGGCGGCAGTGACCTTGAGGCGATTGATTATATCAAGCTGCCAAGACAGCGAACATCGGGGCTTGTTACAGTATATGATTATGTAAGAATATGGGATGAAGATAAAAACTTCTCTGTTAATGTTTCTTATGGTGATGATAACAAAAAGCTTGATTTGGCAAAGGATGTTGCAACAGAGTTTGATTGTAAAATAAGCTTTACCGAGCCTGTAGAGGAAAGCGATTTGGCGGGAATCGAAATTGATAATGACGGAGTGCTTGAGCTATCGGAATTATCAAGTGATGGAAAAATTGCACAATACCATGTGTCGGGACTTGATTACGAGACCGAATACACTTTGGTTGTTCCGGCGATAGGAAACAACCCCGAAAAGACGGTTACATTTATAACCGAAGAATATATTCCGCCGGAGATAAATGTAGTTTACGGCATTGACGATGCGGATTTGGATGGTGCGGTAGATGTAAGTAAATCTGCGGTGTTCAAGGTGTTGTTTGCGCTTCCTGTAAGTGAGGATGATACACAAGAAATTACAATAGATAATGGTGCAGCACTTAAAGACATAGAGCTTTCAGCTGATGGAAAAACAGTTACAATGACAGCTGATGGTCTGGCAGGCTACACAAAATATACAATAACTGTTCCTGAGCTTGCAGGAAATGCCGGAAAGAAAGTAAGCTTTACAACGGTGGATGATATTTCCTACATATTAAAGCTTGACTTTGAGGGTAATGATAACACTTCGGGATTTGTATGGACACCGAATCGTGATACAACAAATCCAAAGGATTTAAGTTCAAAAATATCAAACGGAACACTAAAAGTTGACCGAAACGATATGGGAAGCCAGCAGCTTACCCTATCATTTAACAATCCTATAGATGCTGCGAGCCGTGAGAATATGTATTTTGAAACCAGAGTAAGATACAAGATGGTTTCACCGAGCGGGGATGGTCTCTTGGCATCGGATTTGCCGATATTTAATGTTTTCGGTACAACAACAAACTATCAGGAAACAGTATATGCAAAACATGGTAAGCTTGCATATGGCGGCACAAACCTTAATACAACAATTGCAGATACAGATTATGAAATAAAGGATAATGAATGGTACACAGTAAGATTACATCTTAATAATGTAACGAAAAAATTCGGGGTAAGCATTTCGGATGATTATGGTAATGTATTTGATGGCATCAGTGAGTTAAGCAATGAGGTTCAAACATCATATGGACTTTCAAATGATACAATCTATCATGTTATATTCGGATATACAGCACAGGTTAATGTTGAGGTTGACTATCTCAGAATTTGGGATACGGATGTAAGAGTATCGTCAACCAATATTCAAAACGGTGATGAGAATGTATCAAACGATTCCGATTTTGTTATTGAGTTTTCAAAGGATATTAACGCAAACTCTTTAGAGGGTATTTCAGTAAATGACTCGGACGGAAATATTGTTCCGATAGATATAGTAGCTGATACTCGTAAGGTGGTTTTATGTTTCACAGCAGGTTTGAGATATGACGAGGACTACACGGTAACAATTCCGGTATCTGTAACAGATACAGAGGGAAAGAATATGAATGAAACAATAATTTCATTCAGTACAGAGTCTAAACCGTTATTAATCCGAAATCATGGAGTCGAAATCAGCGGTACAACAGCAAGAGCTCAAGTGACCGCCGTGAATACAACCAAGAACGATAAAAAGGTATGTATCGTAATGGTTGTATATGATAAAGACGGAAATGTTATAATGATGAAGAATATAAGCGAAAATGTTTCAGCAGCATCGGAAAAAGAAATCTATGCAGCTTGCATGGTTGAAAATCCGGAAGAGGCGACTGTAAAAGCTTATGTATGGGACGGAAAAGCAATCGCAGAATGATTTTAATATCAGATAGGAATTGATTATGAAAAAGCTATTGATTACACTCATGGCAGCTGCAATGCTTGCACCTGCCGTTTCGATACAAAATAATGCTGTTCTTGCAGAAACTGAAATAGCAACTTCGTCAGTTGATGTGTTTAAAAACATCAAATCAGAAGAAGTAAAAAAAGTAATGGCAAATACTGTAATGATTCAGCCGGGTGCAGAATATGGCATCGTATATGGTAAAAAAGAAAAAGTATCTGATGATGACAATAATGTGGTATATGTGGATGAAAAAAACATATATGCTCCTACATCTTTTATGGAGAAAGCGTTCCCGCAGCAGAATGTGGGATCTGATGCTTATGTTAATGTACAGGATTTCGTGTCACACAATGGCATGGAGATGAAGCAAATCGGCGAAACAATATATATTTATAAGAACTTTACAATGCCGTCAAAGCTGCCGTCAATTACCGATAGATTATTTGGTGTTTATGTTGCAAACGATGGTAATGGCAGTGGTAGTATAAATTCTCCGGTATCCGATATTATAAAGGCTCGCGGTATCGTTATGCAGTTGGAAAGACAGGTAGGCTTGCTGTACGGCGGAATAGAAATTTATTTGCGGGGTGGAATTTACACTGTAAAGGATACTATACAATTCACAAAAGAAATGAGCGGACTTGAGGATTCGCCGGTTATATATAAGGCATATAACGGCGAAAAGGTGTCCTTTAACGGCGGTATAAGCATTAAAGGCTCTGAATTCAAGGATGTTGATGATCCGACAGTGGCGAAAATGCTTCCGGATGCATCAAAGTTAGTATATGCTGATGTTACACAGAAGCTTACAGGCTTTAATATGTCTTTTAAGGCTGCCGACCCTGCTTCCTGGAATGTAAACTATCAGGACAATAATCTGACGGTTTGCAGATGGCCAAACAAGAGCTTTGCTCTCACAAATGAGGTTCTTGAAGAGGATAAGGCCAACTGGAGAACAAAGGGATTCAGATTCGTAGTAGACGATACTCGCATGAGGAATTGGGCGAATGAAGACGACCCGAGAATATTCGGATACTTTGCTGTGCGTTGGGCAGGTGAGTTCAGAAAGATAATTGATGTCAGAATGTCAGACCTTTCAATTGCTTCGGACAGAGGTGCTGAATACGGAATTCTTGCGGGTAAGGAATACTATGTATATAATATGCTTTGTGAGTTGGATTCCGGAGGAGAGTTCTTCTTTGATAAAAAGACAAACAGAATATACCTTTATCCTGTAGAAGGTGATAAGAACGATAAAGACTTCTTAAACAACTATGTTCAGTTTGCACTTTTATCGAACAATATGATAACAATGCAAGGCTGTGAAAATATAGTCTTTGATGGTATTACATTTGAGAATACCCTTTACAGAGTAATAGATATGGACGATAACTGTCGTAATATTACCATAAAAGGTTGTACCTTTAAGAATGTTTCGGATGGCATATTGGAGCGAGGCTTCAATAATACAATTACAGGTTGTGATTTTTATTCAATTACAGCTAATCCTATAACATTGCGCGGCGGTGACCGACAAACTCTTACCCCGTCAAACAGCGTAGTTCGTAATTGTTTTTTCAAGGACTTTAATACAATACAAAGAACAAACTGCGGTGCAATCAGATTTGAGGGTGTGGGCGAGATTGTAAGCCACAACGAAATCGTAGGCGGACCGCATACGGCTATCGGTATGAGCGGTAATGATAATATTTGCGAGTACAATGAGTTTTATGATAACCTTCAGGACGAAGCGGAGGACGCAGGTGTTATATATGGCGGAAGAAATATCTGTGATCAGAATACAGTTATAAGAAACAATTACTTCCATGATATACCATCATCAATGGGTGTTATCTATTACGATGATACCTTGTCAAATCATCATGCATATTCAAATGTATTCATAAACACCGGAAGTACAATGATTATTCATGGCGGCGTGCGCAATACCATGAGGGACAGCTTGGCAATAAACGGCAAAAGCATCGGAGCAAGAGTTGTTCCGGACGGTAATGCTGCAAGATTCTGGAACAGCTCGACAAACACAAGCTTTTCGGCAAATACATTCTTGTGGCGGCTTAATGATTATCCGTATAAATCTGAACCGTGGCAGAAATATAAAGACATTTTTGCATACATAGATGCGCATAATGACATGGAAATCGTTCCGCCTTTCGACTGCGAATTTACGGGTAACACATTTGTTAATCTTGCAGATACATCCAAGACAACAGAAGGTATAGAGGCAATAGGAGCGAATGTTGCACCGTATGTAACAATTAAAGACAACAAGGTTATTTCAAAGGAAGAAGCAAAGGATTTTGTAATACCTGAAAAATTCCAAGAAATAATTGACAATTCGGGTATATATATTGATGAAGACAGAAAAACACTTAATCGTTTGGGTCATTTCAATCTTATTTCTCCAAGCAACAGAGCTGAAAACATAGAAGGCTCAGAGGTTGTATTTGAATGGACAAAGGCTGATAATGCGACTAAATATCTGTTTACTTTATCTACCGATGCAGAGTTTAAAAACATTATTTCAAATAAATATGTTGAAACTAACAGCGTAACCATAAACAGATTAAATTATAATAAAACAAGATATTTCTGGAAGGTTACAGCGATTCCAAACGACACAAACTCAATGCTTGATAAAGCACCGGTTAGCTCGAATCAGGAGTATTTCAGCTTCACAACCAAGGATAAAGAGCTTATTAATAAAGAAAAGATGAATGATATGATTCAGCTTTGTAAGAATCGTGCCGAAACTGTTGTGGAGGGAGATAATCCGGGTGACTACAAGCATGGCGTAAGGGAAGAAATGAATGAGCTTATTGAGACATACGAGAACCGTACCAACAGTGCAGGTATAACCCAGAGAGATTTGACCAAAATGGTAGGCGAACTGTCAAGTCAGTTTGATATTCTTGCGGCAAAGAAAATTCCGGAATATGTGAATATGTATAAGCTTGTATCGGGCGGATACTGGAGCATCACTCCAAACCAGTACACTATTGAACCGGGTAAACTTACTCATTCAAGTAAGTCGAACTCAACCTTTGGTACTGCGGAAAGAATACCGACACATCAGATTATGAAGTTTAAGGCTAAGGCAGATAATATCGGCAGCGGATTCATCGGATACGGAATAAGAGCACAGGCAAGCCCTACTGCAGTTGCATGGAACGGAAACAGCCAGTATATCGTAATTATCAAGGAAAAGACAATTGAGTTCCAGAAATTCGGCAGCGGTAACAGTGTATTTATTGAGTATCCTAACGATTGCATATTCTCGGGACAGACTCATGAAATTGAATATTCGGCACTTAATAATGATAACGGAAGCGTTGATGTAACATTTAAGGTTGACGGCAAAACAATAGTTGAGTACAACGACCATGATGAACCGATTATGCCTGCGGGATTCTTTGAGGTTTATGCTACGGAGCGTGACTGCACGATCGAGCTTACCGCAGATCCGGAATAATGGAGGAAATAGAATGAAGAAAAAGGCAATAGTCTTATTAATAATGCTCGGCATGGTAATGCAGGTCTCTGCGTTTGCCATGCCGGAAATACCCGGCACTCTTGATAGGATATTTACTGAAGAACATACAATGTACTATGTTAATGTTACGGATAACGAAATTCCTGATATTACAGGTACAGGATATGAAACTCTTAAAAAGGCAACTAAGATATATAAAGAGGGCGAGGCTCTTACAAACGAAAATACCACAATAATAAAGAATACTTCAACAGGCAAAAAATACAGATTTGTTTTCACCAATGAATCTGAAAATCTTGAAATAAGCAATGTATCGATCGACAACAGTGGTGTTTTGAAAGTAGAGGGTAAGATAGATAAAGAAGGAATTCTGAAAATGTTCATCTTTAAGCCTTCATCAGATGATTTGGATGTTTCATACACATGGGATGATGTGGATGAATCCGATATGACGCAGACTGTACTTGATGTTGTTGAGTTCAGAGCTGCAGGTGAGGGCACTCAGGTTACATACAGCCTGCCGCAGACAGCAGGCAGCGGATCATATGGTATTTTTATTACAGGTGATAATCTCGGTAAGGACTATTACAACCCGGGAGTATATTATGCTTCAAAATCCGACCTTGATAAAGCACTTGAAGGCTTTAATGAAATAGCAAAGCTTGAGGCAAGCAGTGAGAACAGTAAAAAGCTTGCTGCATACATTAAGCAAAACTCAAAGCTTTTGTATATTGATTCGGAGTATTTTGATAAGCAGCTTTCGGAAGAAGCACAGCTGAAAGCCTGCAAGGAAATGTTTGATGAAAACGGATACAAGACAGTAGATGAGCTTCAGGAACGGTTTTATAAGAGTGTAGTAACAGCATGGTGTACCGACGGAAAAAATGCCGAGGAAATTCTTGCAGCTTATAAGGACAACGGAACACCGAAACTTTATAAAGAATATTGCGATTTGAAGTCAAGAACGCTTGTAAATAACAGTATTGCAATGGCAAAGGACAACGCTGAGTTTGAACAAATATTTAACCGAATGACGTCAGTTTCAATGATAAACGAAGCACCTGCTCCTGCGGAAATTGATGCAATATTTGCAAAATATATGCAGTATTTCGGCTTTAGTCAGGCGGCACTTGATAAGTATCAAAATAATAAGAATGTATCTGCAAGAATAATGCTGGGCAGACCGTTCACAAGTGCATCTGAAATTGAAAGAATAATTCTGTCAACAGAGGCTGACAAAGCCCCATCCGGCGGCGGTGGCGGCGGTGGCGGTGGCTCAACGTCGCACGCAGGCGGTACAACGGGTGGCAACAGAGTATATGCTCCGGAAATTAATGCCGAGCTTGAACCTGATTCTGAAATTAAGCCGGCAGATGGATTTGTTTTCAAAGACTGTGAGAATTACGAATGGGCAAAAACAGCAATAAAACATCTTTACGACAACAAAATTATAAACGGTAAGGGTGAAAATCATTTTGCTCCGCAGGATAACATAACGAGAGAGGAATTTGTTAAAATAATAGTAAATGCCTTTGACTTTATGGGTAGATCAAAAACAGTATTTGATGATGTTAATTCAAGCGAGTGGTATGCAGAACCTATTTCGACGGCATTATATGTTGGTATCATAAACGGTATCAGCGATACTGAATTCGGCGTGGGAATGAATATCACGCGTGAGGATATGGCTGTTATAATCTATAGAGCAGTAAATGCATCGGGTATGAAGCTGGACATTGAGATTGATGAGAAAGCGGAGCTTGCCGATTTAGACACGGTAAGTGATTATGCTGCAGAGGCGGTTAATTTCCTTATAGAAAAGGGTGCAATAAACGGCTCGGAAGGAAAATTCAATCCTAAATCAAATGCAACTCGTGCCGAAGCGGCACAGATGATATATCAGGTAATAAAGATAAGATAAGGAGGAAACAGTATGAAAAGAATAATGGCAATATTTGTGACATTAGTGATGAGTATGCAGTTTACAGCTTTTGCCGCAGATAATGATACTGCTGTTTCCGACAGCAGCTATCAAAATCGTATGGCCATGCTGAGTGCTTTAAACATTATTGACAACAGCACCGTATCTGCAAATGATACAATCTCAAGAGCGCAATTTATAAAAACAATTCTTATATTTTCAAACAATGAGCCTGCAGGGGGCAGCGCGACAGGTACCAAATTCGGTGATGTGGATAAGGATTATGCATATGCAGATTATGTTGAAAAAGGCGCTGAGCTTGGGTATATGACAGGTTATTCGGATAATGCGTTCTATCCTGAATCACCTGTGACTTATTCACAGGCGGTTAAGGTTATGGTGGGTATGCTCGGATATGGCATAAATGCTGAGAATGCTGGCGGATATCCTAAAGGCTACACCGCACAGGCAAGTAAGCTCGGGCTTGTTGACGGCGTAAAGCTATCAGAGGATAATCTTACAATGGAAACATTTGTAACCATGCTTTATAATGCTTGCGAAATTCCGGTTATGGAATATGATATTTCAAATAAGGTATATAAGGCAGGTGAGAATGACAATGACACCGCTTTGTATTACTTCCATAAGATTGCAAAGATAAGAGGTGTTGTTGCGGCAAATGATATAACAGGTCTTTATGATACTGCTGATGTACAGTTGGAGGGTCAGGTTTTAATTGATGGTGAGTGCATGGATGTAGGCATAACCAATGCAAAGGATATGCTCGGCTATTCGGTTACGGCTTATGTATATTATCAAGACGAAAGTGAAACAGGCGAGATAAAATATGTAAGTGCAGATTCAATGAACAAGACCCTGACCGTAGATGCACGTGATATTCTTTCAGAGGATAAGGCATTTTCGGGAACAAACTTTGTATATGAAAATGAGAATAGTGCAAAGCGTTCAATACGGATAAGACCTGAAACAGCCATTATCTTTAATGGTCATGCAAAGCCGCTGTATTCTTTATCAGACCTTGCGGTAAAGCTTGGTGATGTTACATTTATAGATAATGATGGTAACGGTACATATGATTGCGTTAATATATTCAGTGCAACAAAGGTAATCATTCCGGAATATATTGCTGAGAATGATGACGAGGTTACATTAATCGACTTCTTTAATTCATCAAATAAGTACACCTACAAAAAGGATTACAAGTATTATGATGTGAAAATCGATGGTGAAAGGGTAAGCTGCGGAAACCTCAAAACACAGATGATTGTTTTTATAGGCGAGAGTAATGCCGGGACAGGTGAACACAGTGTCACAAGAGCATATCTTAAGGATACAAAGATTGCTGGTAAGGTAAATACCAAGTCGGATGTTTCACTTGAAATTAATGGCACGGAATATGAGTATTCGCCTTTATTTGACGATTCCAAGATACGGATTAATTCAATTGGATATTTTTGGGTATATGACGGTGTGTTATTCGGATATCAGAAGAGTGATGTGGAAATAGACGGTGAGGTTGTATATGCGGATAAGTATGATTACGGATATATGATTTCGGCTGTTTATTCAGGTGAAGCAGACCCTGAACCACTATTGATGTTAAAAATTCTTACATCATATAATGAGATTGAAAAGCTCAAGGTAACGGATAAAACAAAATACAACGGAAAGAGAGAAAAGGACAGGCATGAGGCTGCAAAGCTTTTCGCAAAGAGTTGGTCAGGTGACGTGTTCGTATTCAATCCTCAGATTGTAAAGTATAAGCTTGACGAGAACAATGATATTATAGAGATATTCACTACAGCTTATCCTGAGGGATTAAAATATGAAGGTAGTGTAAATACAGACTTCAAGGATTCAAATAATAAGACAGTCATCAGAGTTGAAAAGGACGGGGTAGTGTCACTTGTTGATAAGACAAATATTGCCCAGTACGGATTCTATGTTGATACATGGCTTAACTTCTTCTATCAGGATGAAAACACGGTAGTTTTCCACATAAATGACAGTAATCTTGAGGATAGCTATGCTTCAGGCAAATTCCCTTCAGCATCAGCACCTAATGAAGGTCATTTTGTACACGAGTTTTACAATGTGGATGAAAATAAAAACACCGTTGCGGCTGTTGTGTGGCACACAAGCCTTGCATCGGATCGTGAGCAGGTAGAAAGAGGCGCAAAGCCTGTAGTTGTTAAGAAGGTAGTTGAAGTTCTCAACAGCGAAAATGAGGTCGTTAAGGCAATTGACGGTGTAGTTGATGGTGCGTCAGTGACAATTCCGTATAACGATAAGATGACTGAGACTGTTAAGCAGGTATTCAATTCAATAAGACCGGGTGATATCATATTCTATAGTGCAAATGTAAAGGGAATAGTTACCTCTTTGGAAAAATCATTTGATTCAAGAAGGCGCGGTGAGTACGGAATGAGCAACAATGCTCAGTTTGACGCCGTACATGACGGTTGGACACCTGCGGTACATCTTTCTCGTAAGGTTGGATATTTCAAGATTGAGGAAAAACTTCATAATAATTTCTTCAGCTATAGAAATGGTGAGGGAGCATTATGTGTTCAACTTGCAGATCCTTCTGCAAAGGTTTTCAAGATGACACAGAGAGGCAGTAAGGTATTTGTTGAAGAAATAACATATAATGAAGTGATTAGCGGTGATGAAGTATTCTCAATGTATGAATATAACAAGCTGCAGTATATGATTGTAATCGGTGAAGAATAATGCAAGGAGTAGATGGAAGAGATGAAATTAAATAAAATGATAGCTGTTGCATCGGCGATTATACTTGCCATCGGTTCCATTTGCATAGTAAGAGCTGAAGGAAGCTGTGATTTTACGGCTGAATCTAATGTCAATGGAATAGATGTTATACTTGAGGACATTGCTGTTCTCGGTGAGAAGAATGTTAAGGCAGCCTTCTCACTTGAAAACACGGGTGATAAGGCTGATGTAAAGGTGTTAATGCAGTTATTTGATAAAAATAACTTATTGGTATCGGGTGCTGAAATAATTCGTTCAATAAAAATGGGCGAGGCTGTAGATGTTGAATTTAACAGTACGGAGCTTATTGATACAGAGAATATGACGCTTGCAGTTGATGTTACGGAGACCGGTGAAAAATATCCGACGGATATATATGTTGCTCAAAACGGCAGTGATGAAAATAACGGTACAGCATCGAGCCCGCTTAAAACTGTTTCAGCGGCACTTGCAAGGGTAAGCAGCTTTAATTCAAACAAGGAATATGAAGGCAAGAACATTACCGTTCAGGTTGCAGATGGAAATTACAATATTGCCAAGCCGGTTAATATTACAGAGGGGACAATATCGAATCTCGGCTCGCTAACAATTCGTGGAATCGGAAATAATGTGAGATTTTACGGGGGTATAAAGGTTAAGGGCTCAGATTTTAAGAAGGTAACGGATATTTCAACTCTTTCAATGTTTGATAAGAGCGTAGAAGGAAAGATATACAGCCTTAATCTTGCTGATTACAATGTCAATGTAAGCTACAAGGACGGCACCAACATCAATAACGATCCGATTTTTACCTCAATATGCTATAATAATCGTTCGGAGCAAATTGCTAAATATCCGAATGAAGGATATGGCGTTGGTACTACGAGAATCGGCAAGGACAGTGAGAATAGAAAGACCCAGGTTAAATCAGCCGACATAAAGAACTGGAAGAATATTGAGGAAGCATGGATCAGGGGATTCTTCCTTTATGATTGGGATCTTGTTCGAGGTAAAATTGCAAGTATTACCGATAGTGTGACCGGTACCGATATTGACAGCACAATAACCGGTAAGACACTTACACTCCAGCAGATGTTCTGCGGTTCAATGCCGGCAGATAATTTAAGACCGATAACAAGTCAAAACAAGGAATGGTTTGTATATAATATTCCATCCGAGCTTGATACGGAGGGCGAATATGTAATAAAGAACAATGTTCTGTATTATTATCCGACTGAGTCGGATGTAGTAAACAGCAAATTCAATAATGCTGATATAATCATTAATACATCAACATCAAACCTCATTAACATTAATTCAAGTAACAATGTTACAATCAGTAATGTAACCTTTGAAAATACGCAAGGATATTTTATAGATGCTAAGGCTGATAATGTATCAATTCTCGGATGCAAGTTCACAAACGGTATGACAGCCGTTAATATATACGGTAATTACAATACTGTTTTGAGTTGTGATTTTAAGAACCTTGGAGGAAGCGGTATCATAATAGGAGGTGGAGATGTAAATACGCTTACCGCTTCACATAGCAAGCTGGAAAACTGTTTGTTTGATAAGGTTAGCCAAATCGACAGAACAAACTGTTCTCCGGTAGTGTTAACAGGCTGTGGCGTTACAGCAGCAAAAAACACTATTACCGACACCCCGCACCTTGCCTTGAGCTATACGGGCAATAATCATATCATTGAATATAATGATATTTATAACTGTCTTACAGACAACTCAAGCGATGCAGGTATTATATATACCGGCAATGACTTGTCAAATCTCGGAACAGTTTCAAGATATAATTATATTCATGACTCAAACAGCGGACTTGGAGCAATATATTATGACGACTGGCTCAGCGGTCAAAGTGCTGTCGGAAATGTTTTTGAAAATATATCACAGGTTATGTTGGTGCATGGCGGTGTTTATAATACATTCAGAAATAATATAGTTGTAAATGCCGATATTGGAACAACAGTAACACATAAGGATCGTTTCAAAACAATTAACGGAGTTAAATACAACGTATGGGACGAAATCAACGGACGATATAATGGCTACAATAATGTTTTCCTTGGTAAGCTTGTGGGAATACCTGAGAGTCAGGGAGCAGAGCCGGGTGTTGATTGGAAGTCTGCTGCATGGCAGACAGCCTATGAGGATATTCTTGCATTTGTAAATAATAAAAATGATAACAAGGCAAGCAATACATGGATAGCGGATAATTACTTTGTAAATACCGATACGGCTATTAATCCGACAAGGGAAATGAAAATGAGCGATTTGATACTGAGCGGTAACACCACAAATGCTGCATCACTTGATGCAGCACATCAGACTCAGTATGATAAGGTTGTAAAAAACTGCGGTATCTATATCGACAGTTACAGAAAAAATAAATAAAGGAGAAGAAGCGATGAAAAAAAAGATTCTTAGTGCGTTGCTTAGTGCAGCAATGGTTGCATCGGCAATGCCAATGTCTGTATCAATGGCACAAGGTGCTAAGCCATGGGTGATGTTCGAAGAGGGTTTTGATGCTGCATTTGATGTGGCAAGCTCACCTTACAGAATTGTAAACGCAAAGGAGATACTGCCGGAAAAAGACAGTGACGGAAACATTTTCGGTTATTGGGATGTGAACGGCGGCGATATGTTCATGCCGACACAGGCAGATGGTGTTATAAATGTCGGCTACTGTGGTAACAGAAAGCCAATGCTTCTGCTTAAAAACGAGCTACCAATAGAGGGTAATGACATTATAATAGAGACAAGAGTTAAATTCACCGCACAAAATAACTTTGTGCTTGAGGACGGTATTGCAATAGGTGACGGAAGCAACCCGCTCTTGAACTTCTTGGATACAACAGCCGATAACTATACACTTGGTGCAAGAATTTCACAGCCGGGAAATAATAGCACGTATATTTCAGGCGGCGGAAACGGTACAAATGTTGTATCAAACATGAAGCTTCAGAATAATGAATGGGTTAATTTCAGCGTTAAAATAAGCGGTGACGGTCAGAAATTCTCATATACTGCTTCAAAGGATAACGGAGAGATTTATACAAGCCCTGCCCTTACTCCACAGCGGGAATTATCAAATATAAAATATGTCCAGCTCGGATATGGTGGTTTTACGGGAACAGCAATAGACTATGTAAGAATATATGATACATCAAAGCTTGGTAATGTTGAAATCATAAGCGGAGTTAATGATGAGCCTATAGACGGTCAGAACGGTGTTCCAACCGATTGCGAGGTTACAATGATTTTTGACAACCCCATAACAGTGGAAGAGCTTGGAGAGATTTCAGTAAGCAATAATGCTGATTTTGAAATTGAGGCTATTGATGAAACATTTGCAGTATTGAAATTTAAAGGACTCAAGAATGCAGCAACCTATACAATCCATATTCCTATGATTGGAGGAAACAAGGTAACGGATGCAACCTTTACAACAGCTGCTCCTGAGGGTGCATTGTTCAGCGAGAGCTTTGATTCAGTAAATTCAAACTACAGAATAGTTAATACAAAGTCACTCTTACCGGCAAGAGATGAGGACGGTAACATATTCGGTGATTTTGTAGATTACAGCCTGATGGGCGGTGTACTTGACATTCCGTATTGCGGTAACAGAAAGCCGACGGTTATGTTTAAGGACGCTGTTAAAACAGGTGAGGAGCTTGTTATTGAAACAAAGGTTAAGTACAAAGCAGTTGGCAGTGCAAAGAAGAATGAAGACGGAACAATCTTTATAACAAACGGCAATAACCCGCTGTTTAACATAATGGGTTCAACATCTGATAACTTCACAAAGGGCATAATTATGTCACAGGATGCAGACGGAAACATTGCAGCAGGTAATGACGGCGACCAGGAAGCATCAAATATAAAGATTAAGGAAGATATATGGTACACATTCAGTATTATATTAAATGCTGACGGAAAAAAATTCAGATACACTGTATCGGATGAAAACGGAAACAGCTATAATAGCGGCGAGCTTAATGTATATACGGCATTTGCACCTTTAGCTGATGTAAGATATATTCAGTTCCCTTACGGCGATTTCAGCTACACAAAGGTTGACTATATCAATGTTTTAAATGTTGGCAGCGTAGATGTTGTTAATGCGGAATCAGGTGAAGGGCTTGATGGTGCAATTGACGTAGCAACAAATTTTGATGCTACAGTATTCTTCACAAATCGTGTAACGGAGGATGACCTTGCAAAGATTACAGTAAGCAATAACGCAAACTTTACTGTAACTGCAAATGATGATTATTCAGCAACAATTTCATTTACGGAACTTGAGAATGCTGCATCATATACAATTCATATTCCGATGATAGGCGGGAATGCACCGAAGGATGTTACATTTGTAACACAGGCTCCGCAGTGGATGCTGTTTAATGACGATTTTGATGCTGCTACCGGATTGTACAGAATGGTTGACGCAAAGTCACTTTTAAATTCAGAAGACAGTGATGGAAACATATTTGGAGATTATGTGGCAGCAACAGTATCAGACGGCAAGCTTAATGTTCCGTTTGGTGGTAATGTTAAACCAACAATGATGCTCAAAAAGTCTATACCGCTCTCAGCCGGTAAGGATTTACTCATCAATACAAGAGTTCAATATAAGTCACACAATAACTTTAAGGATGAGGACGGAACAATTCATATAAGTGATAATAACAACCCACTCTTTAATATTATGGGTGCAGGTGCAAATAACTATACAAAGGGTATCGTGATTACAACTGATGCAACCGGAACAATCATGGCAGGTAACGGCGGGGATCAGGTTTCAACAGGAATCGTTTTAAAGGATCAGACATGGTATAATATTTCTATTAAGCTTGACGGTACAGGCAGGACATTCACGCTTACTGTATCGGATGATAACGGTAATTCATTCGAGAGTGATAATCTCAATACAGCATCAGCTCTTACAAGTCTCAGATATGTACAGCTTGCATATGGCGGATTCACCGGAACAACTCTTGATTTCTTTAATATAATGGATGCATCACTTATTCCGGTGCCGCAGGCGACTTTTGGTAAATTCAACGATGAGCTTGACGGTGCAGGAAATGTTCGTCCCGGCGATACTGTAACCATTTCAGCAAAGAGCGAGCTTAATGCAGAAACAATAGTTCTTGATGGTGTAAAGATTGCAGTTGATATGTCAGCTGATTCAAAGACGGCTACATTCACTGTTCCGAGCCTTGAGCCGAGAACAAAGCATACACTTGCAGTTGATGGAACATCATTTGAGTTCAGAGCGGCAGACGAGCCGAAATATATGTACAGAGCAGAGTTTGACGGTAATGATGATGACTCCGTTTGGTATTTGAGTCTGAACGCGAACAAGTATTCGATAGAAAATACATCAAATTGTGTTAAGGATGGTATTTTCACTTATGAGTGTGCAGGCGACTATATGTACAGAGCATTTATGCCGATATTTGCACAGACAGATAACGAAACATTTATTACAAAGACTCCGAAGCCGTCACAGAAGCTTGATTGCACAGGCAAGAAGAATGTAATAATTGATACAAAGTTTATGCTTGGCGAGGGAACTGTTGACAGACAGTTTATGTATATCGGAAACAACATGGCGCTTCTTGCTGTAGATGAAAACAGAGTTCTCCACTATAACGGAGACCCGGGTAAACTTGGAGATCCGTTTACAGTATATGATGATGAATTTGTGCTTGAGCCGAACAGATGGTACTCGGTATCAATTCAGATTGACTTTGTTTCACAGAAGTATCAGGTATCGGTAGATGACGGAAACGGTAATATCGCAAACTCAGGTGTTTTGAACTTCATCTACAATCATCAGAAATTTGAAATTACAGATTTCAGATTTGCAAGAATGCTTAACAATACAGATGCACCTTTGAGCATCGACTATTTAAGAATTACAGACGGTGATTACGGTAAAGTTGATGTAACATATGGTGACGGAATTGCTCTTGATGGTGCTGCACTTGTTGAGGACAGCGATGTATTTACATTCACTTCAATTAATGCTCCTCAGAATCTTTATGATATAGAGCTTATTGATGAAAATGATAACAAGCTTGTAATTGAGGTTGAGGCTGAAGGAAATAATGTAACAATCTTCCCGATGGGACTTGAGTACAATACAAAGTACTCGCTTTTGATTCCTGCAACAGTAACAGGTGCAGATGAGGATCAGAAGGTTGCATTCAGAACAATATATGACAAGAGCGCAACATTTGCATATCCTGCAGGCTACACGGCTCAGGATGAGCTTAATGTAGTTTACTTCGGCGGTTCAATCACCGCACAGGAGGGCTGGAGAGTCTATAGCACCAACTGGATTACGGATAAGTTCCCAAATGCACACTGCTATAACGCTTCAATCGGCGGAACCGGTGCAGAGTATGGCTGGACCAGACTTAACAGAGATGTTATTTCAAAGAACCCGGATATAGTATTTGTAGAGTATGCCGTAAACGACTCGGCAAACCCGACAACAGCTAAGTACATGGAGTCAATTGTAAGAAATCTCAATGCACTTCCTAAGCCGCCTGTAATCATATTTGTATATACAACTGTTTTGAACTTTGGTACAAATACATATGCTATGGCAGAGCATGAGAGAGTTGCAAAAGCTTACGGAATACCTACAATCAGTATTCATGATTATGTGCAGTCGCTATATAACACCGATCCGCAGTTTGCAAAGGATTGGGATGCGAAGAAATATCTTCCCGATTCAACCCATCCGTCAACATCAGGTGATACAAACTGTGCAAAGGTTTACGGTGAATATGTAAATGCACTTATGACAGCGAATTGTGATAAGTATCTTGTAAAGCCTGAAAAGAATTCAGCTGTTAGTCCGCTTACAGAGTACAAAAACTTTGTATATGACTATGACAATGTTGATATTACACTTGAAAATGCAGGCGACAAATATGAATTTGAATTTAAAGGTGATGAGCTTCTTGTTGATTTCGCAAGAAATAATCAAGGCGGAAGATTAATGATTGAGGTTGACGGCAAGGTGGTTGTTGCTTCAGCCGAAACATATGTACAGAGCGGACCGCCGATGTTTGTTCGTGCTGCAGGACTTGGCGAAGGAACACATAGTGCGGTAATCACAGTTCTTAACGATGCACAGACATCATCACACAGAGTTAAGATTAATACTATACTTACAAAGCCTGAAAAAGACGGAGGGTTGACATTCGGTAATATTGAATTTAATGCTCCGAATCTTACAACCAACGTTCCGTTAAAGGCAACTGTTAATTATACGGGAAGCGGCAGTGAGCCGGTTACAATGGCAATAGCTCTTTATGATAATAAAGGGGTATTTACAGGTATGACCACTGTTACAACAACAACCGATTCGGTAAGCGAGAATAAGTCCATAAGTGTAGTGGTTACTCCGAAGCCGGGCGATGTTAAGGCAAAGGCATTCCTTTGGAACAGTCTTTCAGAAATGAAGCCTTTGGCAGATGCGGTTTCTGTTGCAGAATAATATAGAAATAAGTTTGTTTCTTCTTGATTAAAACGCAGTGCAGAGCTACACGAAATATGTGTAGCTCTGTAAGCCGTATTTGCAAGAGGAATCGGAGGAAAGATGAACAAAGACATAAAATCAAGTGAATTAGCATTAGAGATAAAGTCACAGCTTTTTACAGGATATAATGACAAGACAAGAGCAATACCGGAACTTGATATTGAACCCGTGGCAATGGTTGACGGACCGAGCGGTGTAAGATTCTATTCTGATAATTCAGATGGTGGATGCGTATGCTTTCCATCAGAATCAGCAATAGGTGCAACCTGGAATAAGGAGATTGCAAAAGAGGTTGGTGCTGCAATTGGCAGAGAATGCCGTAACAGAGGTTATGAAATGCTGCTTGGCCCCGGCCTGAATATGAAGAGAACCCCGTATTGCGGCAGAAACTTTGAATATTTTTCAGAGGACCCTGTCCTAACAGGATATATGGCTGCTGCTGTTGTAAATGGTCTTGAAAGTGAAGGCATAGGTTCTTCGCTAAAGCATTTTGCGGCAAACAACCAAGAATATAATCGTGGTAATTATAATGCCGAAATAGATGAAAGAACACTCAGAGAGTTTTATTTAAAGCCGTTTGAGATTGCTATTAAAAACTCAAATCCTACATCGGTAATGTGCGCATATAACAAGATTAACGCAATATGGTGTTCAGAGAATAAATATCTGTTAACGGATATTTTAAGAGATGAATGGGGCTTTGACGGTGTTGTTATATCTGACTGGGGTGCGGTGCATGATGCCTGTAAAGCAATAAAGGCAGGACTTGACATTGATATGCCATGTAACAATTTTATCTTAGAAAACCTTAAAAAGGGACTTGAAAATGGCATAATAACCGAGGAAGAAATCAATAAATCAGCAGACAGAGTTCTTGATTTTATCAATAAAACAAAAACAATGCAGATACCGGGAGTAAAATACAATCGTGAAGCTGAGCATAATGCATCATACAATGCAGCAGTTGAGGCTATAACATTACTTAAAAATAATGATAGTATTCTTCCTATAACTTCCAATAAATACAAAAAAATAGCGGTGTACGGCAGAGCTGCTCAAACTCCTGTAATTATGGGAGCGGGTAGCGGCAAAGTAAATGTCAGACCTGATATGGTTGACAAACCTATTGATTATATGGTACAATATGCTGAGAAGATAGGTATTGAGTTAGATTATGATAGAATACAACCCGATGGTTTTATGGGTGCAGAGGATATTGCTGCAATAAATAATCTTGCACAAAGTAAAGAAAAGTATGATATGATGGTGCTGTTTATAAGTAATAACTATGGTGTGGATACAGAAACTGAGCATTGGGACAGAGAAAATCTTACTTTTCCTAACTATGTAAACGGTATGGTCGAAGCAGCATGCAATGTTTGCGACAATGTTGTTGTTGTTATGCAGTCAGGCTCGGCGATGCTTCCGGGCAGATGGTATAAGCGTGTGAAGGGCGTTGTTCAGATGTGGTTCAGCGGTGAGGCAGGCGGCAAAGCCATTTCGGATATCCTCTTTGGATATAAAAACCCGAGCGGAAAGCTATCTGAAACCTTTGCAGTCAAGGACAGAACTGATATTGAGCCTTACGGTGACGGCAGAATAACAAATTACAGAGAGGGCGTTTATGTCGGATACAGATACTATGATAAGCATACGAGTGATATATGGTTTCCATTCGGTCACGGTTTGTCATATACAGAATTTAAGTATTCGGATTTGAATGTATCATCGGTTGACTCAAGTGATGGAAGAATAAAAATAGAGGTATCGGCAACTATTAAAAATATCGGTGAGATAGCCGGCAAGGAGGCGGTACAGCTTTATGTTTCACATAAGGACAGCATTGTTGACAAGCCGGAAAAAGAACTTAAAGGCTTTGAAAAAATTTATCTTGAGCCCGGTGAAGCGAAACAGGTTAAATTCGCACTTACAGAAAAAGATTTTGAGTATTATAATATATGTCTCAGAAAGTGGCATACCGAGAGTGGCATCTATAGTATTATGATAGGTGCTTCATCACAGGATATAAGACTTGAAGAAAATTGCAAAATAACAGGTGCTGATGAGTATTCTATAAACAAGGTTTCAACTCGTTTCGCTATGATGAGTGAGCAATGATATGCGTACATACCATGAAAGGAGCACTATGAAAAAGAGAAAAAGAATTACAGTTAGAGATATGCAATTGTATTCGTTATGCATCATACCGATGATTTTGGTTTTTATATTCAATTATATGCCGATGGTTGGATTGATAATTGCGTTTAAAAACTACAAGTTTAATCTCGGAATGTTTAGGAGCCAGTGGGTAGGGTTTTCAAATTTTGAATTTTTTATTAAGTCAGATGTGTTCTTTCAGTTAGTAAGGAATACATTACTTAACAATTTTGCATTTATAGTATTTGGTGTAATGTCATCGGTTATTGTCGCGGTATTGTTGTTTGAACTGACAAACCGAAATGCAACAAAGATATTTCAGACTATTTTAATTACACCGCACTTTCTTTCGTGGGTAGTTGTTGCATATATTGTAAATGCAATATTAAATGTAAATTACGGATACCTTAATCAGCTGTTAGGTCTGTTTGGGGTTGACGCTGTGGATTGGTATGCTAAACCTAATGCGTGGCCGCCAATACTTACTTTAACATTTATTTGGAAGAATGTCGGAATGGATTCTGTGGTATATTATGCAGCCCTTATGGGCATAGACACAGCGCTCTTTGAAGCAGCAGAGGTGGATGGCGCAAATAAGCTTAAGCGTACATTACATATAGTAATACCGAGTCTCGTTCCTCTTATTACAATTCTTACAATACTGAAAATCGGTAATATATTCAGAGCTGATTTTGGGTTGTTCTATACCGTTACACAGGATGGAGCAAGCGGAAATCTATACTCAACAACCAATGTTATTGATACATACATTTTCAGATCATTTAAGGAAAATGCGTCGGGTAATTCATATGGCCTCACAGCAGCGGTCGGTTTGCTGCAATCGGTTGTAGGTATGATTTTGGTTATTGCAACCAATGCTGCATCGAAGAAAGTCGACAAAGAGTTAGGATTATTCTGAGCAGGGAGGATAAGTTTGGAAAAAGATAAGCGGCGCATCTCACCGCCATCAGCGACTTGAAGTATAAACATACGTCGGCGTCGTTTCCGGTGGCAATCTGCTTGCTTCTCTTTCTCCAAACGGCATTGGTGAAAGGAGTTCGGAATATAAAAATGAAAAAGCAAAAATTAATAAATCAAATAATACTATGCACATTTTTTTCAATCTTCTGTGGATTAATAATTTTTCCGTTTTGGCTTTTAGTAAGTGCATCTTTGTCTGATTCGGCATCACTGCTTGAAACGGGGTACAGAATAATTCCTAAGCCGTTAGACTTATCGGCTTACGGGTATATTATGAGAAATCCACAGCAAATTTTAAATGCTTATGGTATTACATTTACATTTTCGGTGACATCAATGGTGTTTGGCGTACTTTTAATGGCAATGATAGCGTATCCGTTATCCAGAAGCGGATTGAAGGGAAGAAATGCAATAAATTTCTATCTGTATTTCACAATGCTGTTTAGCGGGGGTCTTGTACCAACCTACATTATCATTTCAAGTGTTTTGCACCTCAATAATACCTTATGGGTATATATACTTCCGGGTCTGATAAGTCCGTGGTATGTGTTCATGATGAGAACATTTTTCGCAGGCATCCCCGATGCCATAATGGAGTCTGCAAGAATTGACGGAGCTTCGGAGTATAAGATATTATTTGGTATTGTAATTCCGCTTTCGAAACCGGTACTTGCAACAGTAGCGCTGTTTGTGTTTCTTGCTAAGTGGAACGATTGGAACACAGCGCTTATATACATAACAGATTCAAAGCTTTACAGTTTGCAGTATCTTCTCCAGAAAATGGTTGAGGATATTAATATCCTAAAAGAGAATGCAACTGTTTCAGCAATAAATGATTTATCAAAGCTGCCGACAGAAACAGTAAGAATGGCTATGGCAGTAGTCGCCGCAGGGCCTGCTCTTATAGTATTCCCGTTTTTCCAGAAATACTTCGTTAAGGGTCTTACGGTAGGTTCGGTTAAGGGTTAATAAACAGAAGGAGGATAAACTTATGAGCAAAATTAAGAAAGTAGTATCTTTGGTAACATCTTTAGCAATGGCAGGAGCTGTTACAGCGGGGCTTACAGGTTGCGGTGACAGCAAGGGAGAAGATACTCTTTTGTGGTACGTTTTTGGTGATAAGCCTGCTGATCTTGATACAGTACTTGCGAAGGCAAATGAGATTATTGAGCCTGAGATAGGTATGAAGCTTGATATGCAGTATATTGACAGCGCATCATACACAAGTAAAATGAAAAATATTATGGCTGCACATGAGAAGTATGACCTTGCGTTCACAGGATTTGTAAATCCGTATCAGGAGGCAGTAGCACTTGGTGGCTTATACGACATCACAGATCTTGTAAAGGAAACAGGTCTTGATAAGGAAATGCCTGATTTCTATTTGGATTCAGCATCTGTTGATGGCAGAATATATGGTATTCCTAATGTACAGGTTGTTTCAAACCCGGTATCAATTTGCATGGATAAGAGTCTTGCAGAGGAAATCGGTGTTGATATGAAGGCAATAGAGGATGCAGCGCAGAACGCAAAGAACTTTGAGGATGTAAAGGCATATTCAGTACTCCTTGATGATTTATTCGCAAAGGTTCATGCAGCACGCCCGGATTTGTATGTTATGAACCCGACATATGACCTACTTATAGATCCTTTCTATGAGCAGGTTGTATCGGAAACATATATCCGTAAGGATGGCAGCTCTGACGAGATTGTAATAGATATGGAAACAGAAGAAGGCAAGTTTAGCGCCGAGAAGCTTAATGAGTGGTTTAACAAGGGTTATATAAGAAACGATATCTCAAGCACCGGAACAGCAGTTGCAAGTAACGAAGAGTGGAGAAAGATAGCTGTCCGTTCAACCACCTGGAAGCCGGGACAGGATGCATACGATGTAGAAAGATACGGCGAGGAGCAGGTTTATGCAAAGCTCTGCAAGCCGTATGTCGGAAGAACATCTGCACTCGCTACAATGACTTCGGTAGGTGCTGATTCAAAGCATCCGAAGGAAGCTGTTGAACTCTTAAAGCTTATGAACACAAATAAAGAACTCTTTAATATTATTTGTTGGGGTATTGAGGGTACACATTATACAGTAGCAGATAATGGTCATATTGCAGAGGTTGAAAACTCAGGCTACAATGGTATAGGACAGAATGCATGGAGATTCGGTAATCAGTTTAATGCTTTATTACTCGAAAATCAGGAAGACGATACTTGGGAAAAGACAGAGCAGATGAATAATGATGCTATAAAGTCAAAGATGCTCGGATTTGTACCTAATACAGATGTTATAACAAACGAATTGGCTAACATCACAAATGTGGCTGATGAGTATAAGGCAAAGAGAGAGTTTGGTACTATTGAAGTTTCAAAGTGGGATAAGGAGTATGCTGATAAACTTGATAAAGCAGGTATACACAAGGTTAGAGATGAACTTCAAAAGCAGTACGATGAATTTTTAAATAAATAAATTATGAGATGGGAGTCTGCGCTGTAAAAGCAGCAGACTTCTGTTTTAATGTGTAGGAGTTAAATTATGCTGAAATGCTATGAATTACTTACAGAATATATGGAAAATCCGATAGGGATAGACGGTATCCCTGCATTCTCATGGAAGCTTCAATCCGATAACGATAATGTGCTGCAGACGGCATACAGAATAATTGTTGAAGGCGCATGGGACAGCGGCCGCGTGTCGAGTGACAAATCAACATATGTTGAGTATGAAGGCGAAAAACTGTTGCCCGAAACAAAATACAGCGTTAAGGTAATGGTATGGGATAATCATGAAGAGAAATCGGATTGGATTGAGGGAACATTTGAAACGGGATTAACAGATACTTCTTTGTGGCAGGCTAAGTGGCTGACGCCGGAAAACAAAAATGATGTTGTTCCTGTTTTATCAAAAGAGATTAATGTATCGGGGACGGTAAGGAATGCCAGAATATACGCGTCCGCATATGGTCTTTATGAAATATACATAAACGGCAGGAAGCTTTCGGACAGATTGCTTACACCCGGATTTACAAGCTATAAAAAGAGATTACAGTATCAAACCTACGAGGCAGAGGACTATCTTGCCGAGGGCAGGAATGTAATTGAAATTTATCTTGCAAAGGGGTGGTGTACCGGAAGATATCCTTTCCAAGGGGGAATTAATCCATATAATATGGAGCCTTCTGTAATTATGCAGATGAAAGTGGTAACCGATGCAGGAGAATTTATTGCCGTAACAGACGAAACATGGTCTTGTGCCGAGTCAAAGCTCAGGTTTTCGGAAATTTATGACGGTGAAATATTTGATAACAGCTTTTGTGATACGGTTCCTGTTTCGTACAGCATTTCAGAGCATGGCTGCAAAAACCTGATCGCGCAGGTTAACGAGCCTGTAAGAGTTGTTGAAACATTACAGCCTGTTGAGCTGATAAAAACTCCCAAAGGTGAAACAGTAATTGATTTCGGACAAAACATGACAGGATGGGTTTGTTTTAAGGTCAAAGGTAAATGTGGCGACAGAGTAAAATTGTCGCACGCTGAGGTTTTGGATAAGGACGGCAATTTCTATACGGAAAATTTAAGAACAGCAAAGCAAAACATAGAATACATTTTGTCCGGTAGCGGAGAAGAAAACTATCATTCAAGAATGTCTTTTCAGGGCTTCAGATATGTAAGAGTTGATGAATTTCCGGAAGAGGTAACTAAAGATAAATTTTCCGCCTGTGTTATTTGCAGCGATATGAAGCGTATCGGAAGCTTTGAGTGTTCGGATAAGCTGATTAACAGGTTATATCATAATGTGATATGGGGACATAAGGGTAATTTCGTGGATATTCCTACCGATTGCCCACAGCGTGATGAACGGGTAGGATGGACAGGAGATGCACAGGTTTTTTGTAAAACAGCCGCACAGAATATGGATACGGCACTGTTTTTCAAAAAATGGCTCGGAGATATGAGAGCAGACCAAACAGAAGAAGGGGCGACTTTGATATTTGTTCCTTCAATGAACGAAACCCTTACTGCTGCCGGTTGGGGAGATGCGGCAACGATATGCCCATGGGAAATATACTATGCCTATGGTGATGAAAGGGTATTACGCACACAATACCCTGCAATGAAAAAATGGGTTGAATACATAAAGGCGCAGGGAGATAATCCGTATCTTTGGAATACAGGCTTTCAGCTCGGGGATTGGCTTGCTTTGGATTGCCGCGAGGACAAACGTGACGGAATGACGTCTAAGGACTTTATCGCAAGTGCATACTATGCTTTATCATGCAAAATCCTGACAGATTCCGCAAAGGTTTTGGGCTATGTGGAGGATGCAAGGGAATACTCCGATTTGTATGAGAAAATAAAAGAGAACATAGCTTATGAGTTTATAACACCGTCAGGCAGAATGAGTGATAACACACAGACGGCAAATGTATTGGCATTAAAATTCGGCATTGCCACAAACCCGAAAAGGAATGCCGAGACTCTTAACCGTTTGGTCGAGGAAAACGGAAACAAGCTTACAACAGGCTTTTTGGGTACACCGTATCTGCTTGATGCACTGTATGAAAATGGATATGTCGAGAAGGCGTATGACTTACTGCTTCAGCAGGAGTATCCGTCGTGGTTGTTCTCGGTAAATCAAGGTGCTACAACCATTTGGGAGCATTGGGACGGAATAAAGCCCGACGGCTCATTCTGGAGTGACAGCATGAATTCATACAACCATTATGCTTATGGCTCGGTTGCAGATTTCATGTACACTAAGGTGGGCGGAATAACCCCGATTGAGGCAGGTTATAAGCGTATAAGAATACAGCCTGCAATTGACAAGCGTTTGAGCTTTGCAAAGACTTCTATTGAAACCGTATACGGCACAGTAAGTGCGGCGTGGAAAACAGAGGGGAATAAGTTTACGCTTAACATAACTGTACCTTGTAACACAACTGCGGAAATAATAATGCCTGACGGCACAGAATATGAATTAGGCTCAGGTAGCTACAGCTGTAGCACAGAGCTATAATATCGGAGGAAAAACAATTGGACGTATTTGCACAAATAGCCGCTAACGGAATAGGCGGCAGAGATGACCTTTTATATACTCCCGAGCCGGAGAAATTTGATGAAAAAATATGCGTGCTTGATAAAAAGCAGAGCGCAATGAATATAACTCCCAAGATGTGTAATCGTGAGGAGCTTTACAAGGCACTTTCCGAGCTAAAGGAGAAGTATAAGCCGTTTTTGGCGGATTTAGCACCGAAGCTTGGCTCATTAAGAGATATAACTGAAATAAAGAGCTTTAAGCTTAATGGTGAGGATATTACAATACCTCATTATGAAGGACCGCTCGGGAATCAAAAGCAGGTATATGAGGCTGTATTTAATGCCGAGGCGGCATCTGACAAGGCGGCATACATATGCTTTGACGGTGCGGATTACTATGCTGTTGTATATGTAAACGGTGTATGCGTAGGTACTCACGAGGGCTTTTTCTCACCGTTTGAATTTGAGGTAACAGACGTAATTAAAAACGGCGAAAATGAGCTTAAAATAGAACTGTATAACGATTATATCTACATGGGCAATGCGTTTGCCGACCAGGAGAAATGCGAGGGCGACAAGCTGTATGCCGCAACAGGTCCGGGTTGGGACGATGCAAAAGAGGGGTGGCATCATTGTCCTGCAGGTATGGGCTTGTACAATTCTGTAAGATTTGAGGTTAGAAACAGACTTAACATAACCGACCTTTTCATAAGACCTATGGATAACGGAGCAGAGCTTTGGATCGAGGTTGAGAATGCGGATTATAAGGATAAGTATATCGGAATAGATATATCAATCTATGGTCAGAATTTCAACAAAACTGTGGTTGAGGGCTACAGATATATTCCCGAAACCGTAAAGACCGTAGGACGTGGCGACAGCCTTACCGAGGCAATGGTTAAGGAGCAAATCGGAAAGGGTATACCGATGCCACTAAAGCATGGCAAGAATATATATAAAATATTTGTAGAGATTCCCGATGCGAAAAAATGGGAGCTTGACACTCCGTATCTGTATCAGGCACAGGTAAGCGTTGTACTTAATGATAAGGTTGAGGATTGCGTTAAACAGCAATTCGGAATGAGAAGCTTTGTTCAGGATGCGGATGATACACCTAAGGGTATGTTCTATCTTAACGGAAGAAAAATACGATTGCGTGGTGCCAACACAATGGGCTTTGAACAACAAGACGTTATGAGGGGCGATATAGACCGGCTCATTGACGATATACTGCTTGCAAAGCTTTGTAATATGAATTTCTTAAGACTTACACAAAGACCTGTTCAGGACGAGGTTTATGAGTATTGCGACAAGCTCGGGCTTATGACACAAAGTGACCTGCCGTTGTTTGGCTGTATGCGCCGCACAAAGCTCTGTGAGGGGGTAAGGCAGGCGGAGGAAATGGAAAGGCTGGTACGGAAGCACCCGTGCAATGTGATTGTAAGCTATATTAATGAACCGTTTCCGAACGCAAATAATGAGCCGCACAGACATCTTAATCGTGAGGAGCTTGAAAGCTTCTTTACAATGTGCGATATTGCAGTTCATATGCAGAATCCTGACAGGGTGATAAAGCATGTTGACGGCGACTATGACCCACCGACCGAGGGTATGCCCGATAACCATTGCTATCCGATGTGGTATAACGGTCACGGAATAGATATAGGCAGGCTTAACAAGGGCTATTGGCTCAGCGTCAAGCCTGACTGGTACTACGGCTGCGGCGAGTACGGTGCAGAGGGCCTTGATTTTGCAGAGGTAATGCGTGAGGAATATCCGAAGGAGTGGATAAAAGAGCCGTTTGACCCGAAGAATATAATAAGGGCACAAACAGGCAGCTTCCATTATTTCTTCTATGATACTCCCGACACAATAGATGAGTGGGTGGAGAAGAGTCAGCGGTTCCAGGCTTTTGCAGCTCAGATTATGACCGAGGCATTCAGGCGGGACAACCGTATGATTTCAAATGCAATACATCTGTTTATTGATGCATGGCCGTCAGGCTGGATGAAAACGATAATGGATTGCAGACGAAATCCGAAGCCGGCATATTTTGCATACAGAAATGCACTTGAGCCGATAATGATATCATTAAGAACAGACAGATTTGCATATTTCAGCGGTGAAAAAATTAAAATCGAAGCATATATTTGTAACGATACGAATATGTCCGGCGATTACAAGCTTAATTTTGAGTATTACACAGACGGTGAGTATACAGCCGGAAACGAAACGGATGTACATATTGATGACTGCAAGGCAGGGTACGCGGCAACGGCAGAGTTTACTGCTGACGCATCAGACAGAAAAACGATAAAGCTCCGGGCTGTGTTGACAGATAAAAGCGGTGAAGTCATAACTTATAACGAAATTACGGTTGAAGTATTTGCAGATACAAAAATCGAAAAGAACGATGACAATGTTCTTATAGAAAAGCTTCCTGTCGGCGAGCATGAAATAGCAGGTGAGAAGGTTGTGGTAAAGCCATGCGGAATGCTCCCGCTTCACTTCGTTTCAAGAAAAACAGGACATAGCGCTGTTGCGGAATTTAAGGAAAAGGATTTTTCGTATTGGTATGACAGGGAAAGTGATATGATAACCCCGCTGCTTGAAACAACGTTTACGGCAAAGGGATTTACTCCTATTCTTACAAGCGGCAACACGGACGAAAGGGGAGAATGGAGCAAAGCTCTTGCGTGCGCGGAAAAGGTATATGAAGGTAAGCGTTATATCATATGTCAGGTTGATTTAAGACAGGAAAATCCTGTTGCAAAGAGATTTATAAGCAATCTTTATAAAAACGGATAAGCTGTTTGAAGCATGCAGATACAGACCGTCAGAAAAAAGATACCTTTATTGAAATGCATTGATTTGACAAAAGTTTGTTTCTTTTTCTTCGATATGTTAACAGTAATAAATAAAAATATTCTTCCGAGCTTGAAAAATGAATTATTTTGGCGTATAATATATTAAAATCGAACGGAAGGAAATGTATATGATAAAGGCTTGTATTTTTGATTTGGACGGCACCGTTATGGACACGCTCCGGTCAATTGCATATTTTGTAAATTATACTCTTGAAAAGCTTGGCGCAGAGCCGATAGACGTTGATGAATTCAGATATATGGCAGGAAGCGGCAGAGCGGTGCTGCTGCATAAGGCTTTGGCGTTCCGAGACTGTGATACACCGGAGCTTTTTGAAAAAGCATGTGAAATCTATGACCGGGCATATGAGGGCGATTTTATGCACCTGACGCGCCCCTTTGACGGAATTAAAGAAGCCGTCATTAAGCTTCATGAAAAAGGTATAAAAACAGCAGTGCTTTCAAACAAGCCTGATAATGTTACGCATTTTATAGTTGAAAAGGTTTTCGGAAAAAGCTTTTTTGACGCCGTTTGCGGTCAGTGTGACGGAATGCCGATTAAGCCTGACCCCACGGGCTTTCTGAAGCTTGCAGGAGAATTTGATGTTTTGCCGGAAGAATGTGTTATGATAGGTGACACAAATATAGACATCAAAACGGGAAGCAATGCCGGAGCGCATACCGTCGGCGTTTTGTGGGGCTTCAGGACGAGGGACGAGCTTATTGTCGCGGGCGCAGAGGCTTTGGCGGCTGCTCCGGGCGAATTAGCGGAAATAATAAAGATATTTTGAAACGGTGATTTAAAGTGATAACTGACCAACAACAGCAAAAATATATAAGAATGACAGCTGTTCCCGTAAAGCAGCTTGTTATTGAACTTGCAGTGCCGTCAACAGTCTGTATGCTTGTTACGGCTCTTTATAATATGGCTGATACATTTTTTATCGGCAAAATAAGCACACAGGCAACGGGAGCTATCGGAATTGTGTTCACGTATATGGCACTGATTCAGTCAATCGCTTTCTTTTTCGGGCATGGCTCGGGAAATTATATTTCCCGCGAGCTTGGAAGAAAAAACGGTGAAAATGCCGAAAAAATGGCGGCGTTCGGCTTTTTTTCGGCGTTTGCCGTCGGAGTATTGATTGCAGTGCTTGGCTTTGTTTTCATGAATCCTGCTTTAAGACTTTTCGGCGCAACGGAAACCATATTGCCGGAAGCACGTCCGTACTTTTTTTATATTCTTCTTGCAACGCCGTTTATCATGACAACCTTTGTCATGAATAATCATATGAGATTTCAGGGAAATGCAAATAAGGCAATGTTCGGTATTCTGACAGGTGCGGTTCTCAACGTGATACTTGACCCGATTCTTATATTCGGAGCAGGACTTGGAATCCGCGGAGCGTCAATGGCAACTGCTGTTTCTCAGATTGCAGGCTTTTTTGTCATGCTGCATATGACGGGAAAGGGCGGAGGAATAAAGATACGGCTTGCAAATTTTTCATTTTCATGGGCAAGTCTTTGTGAGGTGGCGGCAGGAGGCTTGCCGTCTCTTGGGAGGCAAGGGCTTATGAGCGTGTCGGCTATATGCCTGAACCATGCTGCCGGCATATATGGTGACAGCGCCATTGCGGCGTTTTCGGTTGTCAGCCGTGCCACCATGATTGCAAACAGCGTTGTGATAGGCATTGGTCAGGGATTTCAGCCTGTATGCGGATTTAATTACGGTGCGGGGAGATTTGACAGGGTCAGGGAGGCTGTTCGTTTCAGCTCTGTTTTAGTAACCGCACTGCTTGTTGTTTTCGGGATTTCCGGCGGTATTTTTGCGGAGCAGATAGTGAGGGTCTTCCGCGATGACGATTTGAAGCTTATTGAAATTGCGGTGTTCGCTTTGCGCGCGCAGTGTGTTACTTTTCCCCTGCTCGGAGGAATAACAATAACAAATATGTATCTTCAGAACATAAGAAAAACCCTGCCTGCAACAATAGTTGCTGTATCAAGGCAGGGAGTGTTTCTCATAGCGGCTCTTTTGCTGCTTGGACCGCTTTTCGGAATAAGGGGAGTACAGCTTGCTCAGCCGGCGGCAGACGCCGCGGCGTTTTTGCTTGCGCTGCCCCTCGGCATATATTCGATTAAAGGCATGGGCAGAGATGCGGCTTAAAAGTTTTTTATTTCATACCTTCAAGTATAACCCTGCCGAGAGCGTCGGCGGCAAGAGCCGCCCCGTTTTTGGCTTCGGTCAGCGTATTCCCGTTGGTCCCGATTTCAAGAATAAGACTGCCGGAGGTGATATGCTGATTAAATCTTTCTTCGCGCAGGTTTATCGGCCGCATAAGTCCCGGATAAAGCTCAGCGGCCTTGTTTTGTATTTTAACGGCAAAATTTAAATTGTTTTGCCAGCCGGGATGTGACAGCCCTGTTCCGTTTGTTCCGCAGACAATCATTACCTGAGCACATTTTTTTCCTGCCACTTCTGCGCTTAGCTTTACTCTTGTGCCGTCACTTTTCACGATTGCGTCTCTGTGTACATCAAGAATAATGCAGATATTTTTGTTGCTTTCTGCATTCTTTTTTATGGTGGTAAGTGATCTTCCGTAAGCGCCTTGATAGCTGGGATAATCGTGAACGGTTTTGTCGTGGATAACCTTTATTCCCATTCCTTCAAGCTGTTCCCGTATTGTCTCACCGACTGCAACTATATTCTTTTGCTCGTCGACGCTTCTGCTGTTATCTATTTCCGTTACGGAGTTTTCCGGAGCATAGCTCTCTGTTGTGTGGGTATGAACTATAAGTACCTCTGCTGTTTGCGGAAATTCAAGCTGCTCATCTGCAAAGTCCTCCGCATTTATTTCATAGGAGGTATCGTTCTTGATTTGAGCAGCATTTGAAGATGTTGTTTTTTCTTCTATCTGAATCGGTACCGGCTCAGGCGTCGGTTCTGGAATTGCAGTTTCCTCCGGCGGTGCAGGTTCGGTTTCCGGAGTATCCTGCTTTGCTTCCTCAGGCTGATGTGTTTCCGCGGCTTCGGGAAAAATCGGCGCAAATTCCGAAATTATATCTGCTGATTTTTTATTCTTTTCCTTTTCAAAAAAGTCTTTCAGCTTTGTGATAATCGATGGGTCATCATTTGTCGGCAGCGCCTCAGACAGAATTTCGGAGGCTGCTAGTTTAAAAACCGGAGCTGCAGCTTCGCGGCTTGTATTTTTTATTGCAAATACGGACAGAGGAATTATAACTGCGGCTGAAAGCGCCGCAGCAATGTGTTTTTTTGTAACAACAAAGCATTTCACATAATCTCCTCCTTTGTTCTTCCTTATGATTTCCGGCTGTTGTCAGCTCCTTCAGGGCAGATATTCCTCGTTTACATAGCCTCTGATTTTTTCAAGCGGAATCGGAAATTCAACCACTCCGCGGGCGTAGTAGGAAAGCTCATACGGTTCAAAGAATATTACAAGATTTTTGTCATCTAAATAAAATTTGTCTTCTCTTGTGCTGTCAATTTGCGGCTGCTCCCACAGGTCGTGATATGCTTCGCTGTCGTTTTCTATAAGCTCCTTCATTCGTTCGTTCAGAATTTTCGGATATGTATCATCGCAGAACAGATCAGAAAGCTTCAATGTTCTGTCCGGTGATGAATCATAGGTTTTTGCACTCCACCATGTATTTCCGTGGAGACCGGAAAGATAAACGTATTTTTCCGTTATAACACTGATTATGCCGCCGCTGTTCCGCTTGACGGTCTGACGTATCTGAAGACAGGGAGGAGAGCTGCCGGGAACTGTTATCTGTGAAGCCCGGCTCTCGAAATCCTCAGTCCATTCGGTTATTTCTTTTTCAGCTTCCTCATTGAACTTCTGAATTCCCTCGCTGCTTCCTTCAAGGATTATCCGCTCTCCGTTTATGCTGAATGTATCTGTCTCACGGGACACGTTTTCAATTCGTGATTTGATTCCGCCGCTTTGTGCCGTGCAGGCACAGAGAAAGAACAGCGCAAAGACTGATGTGACAGCTTTTAAAGAATGATGCAAATCAAACCACCGCTTCCCTCGTTTATTATTCTCTGAAGTGTTTCCCTCAGCTTGTTCCTTGACTCGTTCGACATCCTTGAAAGCTTGTTGTGAAGTCCTTCGTTTACAAGCTCGTACAGAGATTTCCCGAATATGTTTGACTCCCATATCTTTTTCGGATCAGCTTCAAATTCCTCCAGCAGATAATGAATAAGCTCCTCACTCTGCTTTTCCGTTCCCACAATCGGACTTACCTCAGTTTCAATCATGGCTTGCATCATATGTATAATGAGCAGCAAACAGAAGTGTTTACATCTAAATTGTATGATTTTGCCGGCTTTTTGCATGATTTTTAAATATATTTCAATAAAATTAATTATTTTTAAATTATTATACTTGAAATTATAATAATTTGTGGTATAATATTCTCATAGGAGCTTTGCTTCGAGCCGTATTTTACGGCTTGCAAAATTTCATTTTGCCTATGAGAATATTGACGGCTGCGTAAAAATGCCCTTGCGAGCAAGCATTTTTACTTATGGTATAATATTCTCATAGGAGCTTAATCGGAAGGAGCAGTATTTATGTTTATAGACAGAGAAAATGAGATGCAAACCTTAGAGAGTGAGTATGCCCGCCAAGGTTCATCGCTTGTTATAATGTACGGTCGCCGCAGAGTAGGTAAAACTACGCTTATCTCCGAGTTTATCAAAAATAAAAATGCTCTGTTCTTCTTGGCGAGTGAAGAGGCAGAAGTGCAGAACAGAATGGTATTCAAGAATAAAGCGGCAGACTTTATAGGAAGCGAGCTTTTAAAAAATGCAAAGGTTTCGGATTGGGATACAATCTTTAAAGCGATAATGGAAACGAGCTTTACCCGGAAACCAATAATAGTTATAGACGAATTTCAGTATCTCGGAAAATCTAATCCGGCATTTCCATCTGTTTTTCAGCGCATATGGGAGGAACACCTGAAAAGTAAAGCTGTTATGGTTATTCTTTGCGGCTCGCTCATATCCATGATGAAATCGCAAACGCTTGATTATTCAAGTCCGCTGTATGGCAGACGAACTGCGCAGATAAGATTGAAACCGCTTTCTTTTAAATACTACAAGAAATTTTTCCCGCAAAAAAAAGAAAAAGATTTAATCCCTATGTATGCGGTAACAGGAGGTATACCTAAATATATAGAACTGTTTTCAGACAGTGATGATGTTTTCACGTCTATTGAAAGATGCGTGCTAAATCCATCAGGCTATTTGTATGATGAGCCGCATTTTTTGCTTCAACAGGAGGTTTCTGAAATTGGAAGTTATTTTTCAATAATAAAAGCGATTGCCGCAGGGAACACCAAGCTTTCCGCAATATCGGCTGTACTCGAAATAAAGGCAACCGGCTTGACAAAATATTTAAAAACGCTTATAGATTTAGATGTTTTGGAGCGTGAAGTGCCGGTCACGGAAGATAATCCCGAAAAGAGTAAAAAGGGACTTTATAAAATCAAAGATAACTACATCAGATTTTGGTTTGCCTTTGTTTATCCGAATATGAGCTTTATCGAAAGCGGAAACAGTGAGATTGTAATAAATAAAATACGAAGAGACTTAAATTCAAGGCAGGTATCATATGTTTATGAAGATATATGCAGAGAAAAAATGTGGGATATGAACGTATCGGGTGTATGGCCCTTCAACTTCACTAAATTAGGAAGATATTGGAATAATAAAGATGAGATTGATATTGCCGCTGTTGATACCGAGGGCAATAACCTGATATTAGGTGAATGTAAGTATTGGAGCGAACCTGTCGGTATTAACATCTTGACTGCACTTGAAGAAAAAGCGGCAAGCGTAGATTGGAAAAAAGGCAGCCGTAATGTCCATTATGTTATATTTTCTGCATCCGGTTTTACACCCGAACTCACAAAGCTTGCCCGCAGCAGACCTGATGTTGTGCTTGCAGAGTAATCTGTATTGAATAGAAAATCTCCCTGTCCGGATGAGACAAGGAGATTTTCATTTTTAGACAGAGTAACAGAGGTCGTAATTAAAAATAAGCTCATATTCCTTCACAGACCTTGAGTTGCCGCCGCGGGTTTGAGCGATACTGCCGGATGAGAGAAGCAGCCGATGCTCGTTATGGGGCAGACTGTCCTTTTGCCAAGGAATATTTTTCGGCATAAGCTTCAGAAAGATTTTAAGGTCAATCCGGTTTGGAACATCGCTTTTATAAACAACGATTTTATCAATAAAGCTGTCAATAACATTTTTGCCGAGTTCATCAGAAAAATCCAGTTCATCGGAAATAGCAGAGCGGAGATTTTCAATACTTTCTTTAATATTAATTTTTTTTTGCTCTTCTTTATCAAGCCTTGTGAGCTCAGATTTTAATTTTTCAATTTGCTTATTGAAGCTGTTGTTCCTCTGTTCAAATTCCTCATTTGAAAGTCTGTTGTCCAGGCTTAAATCAAGCAGCTTGTCTTTCTTGGCAATAACAGCGTTAATGTCAGAAATAATTTTATGCTTTGATTTAGCAATTGCCTTTTCAGAGCCGTTTTCCTTATAAAGTTCAATAAGCTCACTTACAATAGTTGTTTTCTCGCATACAACCTGATTATATACTTCTCTCATAACAGCGTCAAGCTCTGATGTATAAATAATCGGATTGCGGCATTTATTGCCATTACCGTACTCCTTGCAAGCCCACAGTTCCTTATTGCCTGACTTGTATTTGTAGACTGTATGATGATAACAAGTCCCATGCTCACCGCATACAATCCTGCCGGAATACAGATACTTGTTTTGATAGCTCGTCTTATTTTCACTTGTCATTTTGCTGCTTCGCTCTTTGAGCTTTCGGTTCGCCTTGTCCCAAAGCTCAGGAGATACAATGGGAGGTACCTTTTCATTATCCTTATATATAACCCATTCATCAGGGGGGAGGTATTTAACATCATTATGTCTGAAATCAATTTTGTGCGTTTTATGTCCGCAGTAATAGCCTTTATATTTTGGATTGACCAAAATACCTTTAACAGAAGAAAAAGAAAAAGGATTACCGTTTGTGTTTCTGTAGCCTGAATCGGTAATAGCTTTTGCAATTTTTCTGACACCCATATTTTCATTTGCGTACAAATCAAAAATCATACGAACCATTTCTGCTTCTTCCGGTACAATAACCAGCTTGCCTTGTTCCTTGCGATATCCCCAAATACAATCGTTGCCGAGTACAACCCCTTTATTTATGGATTCTCTGAAGCCAAACTTAACACGCTCCGAGATTTTTCTGGTCTCATCCTGTGCAATGCTCGACATAATCGTAAGTCGAAGCTCGGCGTCAGGGTCAAGAGTATTGATGTTATCACTTTCAAAAATAACACCTACGCCGTTTCTTAAAAGCTCTTGTGTATATGACAAGCTATCTATGGTATTTCTCGCAAATCTTGAAATTTCTTTAGTAAGGATTAAATCAAATTTGTGTGATTTGGCATCGCGTATCATTCTCAGAAAATTGTCTCTGTTTTTTACTGAGGTTGCCGATATACCTTCGTCAATGTAGCCTCTGATTAAGGTCCAGTTTGAATTCCCGGCAACCAATTCTTCAAAATGCTTCTGCTGTGCTGATAACGAATGCAATTGCTCGTCCTTGTCTGTTGAAACTCTGGCGTAATATACCACCTTTAAATCAAGATCCGATAATTTTTTATTATTTTTTTTGATTTCTTCTCTTATCGTATAAATATCCATGAGATGTCCCTCCTGTCAGCAGCCGCGTCATGGCAGGTACACCTTCAGCTTGCCGGTTTCACTAAAATTTCTTTTGCAGTCCGGTACATTTCCTCGGATATCAGCTTTTTATCGAATAATTTCTGATTGACAAACATCTTAAGCTCGTTGTTGAATTGTTCCCTGTTTTTTCTAAGCGTATCATCTGCTTGTACAGTTTTTGTCATATAGAATACCTGCCTTTCAATGCGTTTTATGTATTTGTACATAAATATGAAGGCATTTTAAAAAATATGAATGATATTTCGTAATTTTATTCGGAAGTGTTTTGCAAAGGATGATTTTCGTTTATTATATATCCTCTTGAGTTAAGATAAATATCAATATCATTATTGATGTAATTATGTCCTGTAGTATGCAGAACATCGTAAAATTCGCGAATGTAATCAAATACTCCGTATCTATCGAAAAGCAAGGAAACTTCCCGACCGTTTAAATTTCGGTATGTTTTGTAATTTCCCAAGCAAAACACAGTAAATGCCATTTCTTTACTCATTGCTAAATCTCCTTATACATCCGGGAACTGAATATTTCCGTATTTTTCTTCCTGCTCAAATAAACTGTACAACATATGTGTGCTATATTGCCAAACCTTGGTTTCTTCATTTTCAAGTGCCGCATACAATTTTGAAGAATAGAGTTTTTTTATCGCATCTTCTTCAGAAATGTTTTGCTTTTCAACTATCAATGAAACTAAATCCGTGCTTATATAAGGCATCATTGCAATAAATTGTTCCTGTCTCATAAATATCCTCCTATTTGACTTCTTTCGCTTCAATAAAGTTCAAATATTTTAAAATTTCATCGCTATGCAAAGTCCATTGATCATGTAATACTTCTGTTTTTAATTTCTTAACGGTATACTCTGCATCGTAGGCACCTGTTTCAAATAATCGAATAGATTGATATATGTTATCATCTGCAACAGGACCGATATGCATATCTGTTTTGCTATCAATTATATTACCTTTGCGATTATTTACAACAAATAATAACCATTCTTCATCTGCATTATTAAATCTTTTTATAGTAAGTTTCTTTTCTGCATTTTCTATATCAAATTCATATATAGACACATAACCTAAATTGACGTTTTTTCTGCGCATTTAAATCAACATTTTTGTGTGATAAAATTTGTTGTGGTTACGTTAGAAAAGTTTTAGTACTATGCACCGCATTTCATTTTAATATATCACAAATGAGCCGACAGTCATATTTATCCTTTACATTGTATTGTTTCAGCAAAGTTGTAAATTTTAATATTTTTTTGCTTTTGTGCATATTTCAGCGTTTGAGCAGCGCCGCCCCAGGAGTATTTAACAAAGCATATCATAAATTGAGAGCTTTCAACCATGTACTGATTGCATTTTAGTATCATAAATCTTTTCGGGGTTTTTTCGGAAATAGCGGCAATTAAAATATTGTCATAATTCTTGTAATACAGATTTTTATTTTCATTTATTGTGTTTGTCAGATAAGGAATAACAAGATTTAATTGAATATGCGGATACTTCTTTTTTACTTCTCTGACAGCCCGTGCTGCAAGACTGTCAAAGCTTCCGTAGTTTCCAACCTGGAATTCCGACACATTTTTATTTATTATAAGCTCTTCAATCTTGCTTGATATTTGACTAAACAGCTTATCACTTTCATATATTTTGCTGTGCCCGGCAAAACAACATACATTTGACATTTTATTTTCACCTCATACTAAAATATAAAAACACTTCTTTTAATTGTAAATGCAAACAATTTAATTGTATTATATCACATATTAAACAAAAATGCAATCATTTTATTCTCTTTTAAGAAAATATTGATTGTCGATAATGATATTAATTTGGAATATAATATATTACAGAGGTGAGAGTGGATGAAAAATAAGAATTTTGATGTCTGGCTTGGTATAGGTCTGAACATTTTGCATTATAGAAAGGAACAGGGAATGACACAGATACAGTTAGCGGAGAAATGCGGTATAAGCAGAACATATATGCAGAAAATCGAAACTGCCGCTTGCTCCTGTACACTTGATACATTGATTGACATAGCGGAAGCTCTTAATGTTCCGCTTAAGAAATTGTTTGAATTTAAGGATTAAAAAAGAGAGACTCTTTTTGATTTAAGTCTCTCTTCAGAATTTTACACTGTCATAGTGCCTTCTGCAAGGTCTTTTGCAACAAAGGGGATAAAGTAGAAGGGCACTGTCAAAAGCTTTTGTTTTTCATTATAATCGTAGTTGTTTTTTGATACTTTTATTGCAAATTCAAACTTGTTATGATTTGAGAATTTTTCAAGTGAGTTCAGCACACCTCTGCCTTTTTTTACATCTATAGGATACAGCTTGTTGTCTGATTCTATTATAAATTCAAGCTCTGCTGAGGATCTCCCTTTCCAATAGAACAGCTTATGACCTTTTGCAACAAGCTCGTTTGCAGCAAAATTCTCAAAGAAAATTCCCGATAATGTGTTATCTCTGTCGTTTGAAATGAAAGATGCCGCATTGATTCCGCTTTGATATGAGAACATTCCGATATCGCCGAGGAATAGGCGGAAATTGCTTTCGTTATCGGTCATAAGCGGTGTTGTGATATGTTCTTTTAACTGAAAAGATTGATTTATAATATGCGCCATTGTCAGCCACTGAACAGATGTTACAAAATCTCTTGTTTTACTCTTTGCTTCAATTAGTCCGGGTGAAAAATTTTTGGATTCTTTATTCAGTTCCCTGTAGATGTTGGAGAACAGATTGCGGGAACGAAGAACCGCCTCTCTGCTCGCCTGATACAAGTCCATATCAGAAAGGTAATTGTCGTAAAGAACCTTTAAAATTTCTCTCGATTCAAAAAGATTATCATCTTCTATATATGTTTCAACTGCTTCCGGCATACCGCCTACAAGTAAATATTTATATACCTGTTCCAACGCAAGCCGGTGAATTTTCGTATCAAGTGATTTTTTGTTTTCGTATGCTGTTTTTATTGTGTCGTACAGCATTTTATTGCTATTCATCAAAAATTCGTCAAAGGTCATAGGATAAACCGTAATCTGATTTATTTTGCCGACAGGGAATAAAAACTTACCGTTTTCACCCATACCTCTTTTGTGAGTTTCCCTTTGAATTTTAATACGTACCATTGAACCGGTGGCGATAACGGGAATTGTTCTGAAATCCTGGCAAAAATATTTAAGCGATGACACGATATTTGGGCATTCCTGAACTTCATCAAAAATCAGCAGCGTGTTTTCGGTTATTTTTTTACCTTTAAGCAGAGAAATATATTCTATAATCTTTTCCGCATTTGCCGTTCCGGAACAAAACTCGCGAATTTCGTCCTCAATCTTGCAGTCAATGTAGATGTAGTTATTTTTATAATAAGCTTCTGCAAACATATCTTTAATAAGGTATGTTTTTCCAACCTGCCTTGCACCCCACACGATTAAAGGCTTTCTTCTTTTGTTATTATTCCAATCAATCAGTTTTTGCGTTGCATTTCGTTCCATATATAAACCTCCGATAATATAGGTTATTTCTATTTTACCATAACTCACACTAAATTGCAAGTATTTTAAAGCATTATTTGCACCTTTTACGAGGTTTTATTTTTAATTATTTGCACCTACAGCTTTTTTTATGCGATCGCAAAGTTCATTATAGATAAAAGCATGATCTTTTCCATATCAACACCTACTTTAAATCTTCCGTTTTAAAGGTAGTATAGCCCTCGTAGTAATAACTTGTATCAATACCCTTCATATACACTTCACGGCTCTGTATTTTGTCTGTAAGGGCATTTTTGAGTATATGCTTAATCTCAATATCTCTGATAGGACTTCTCTCCATAGCAAGGAGATAATCTTCCTTTGAAACCTTGCTCCAATCTACAACCTTGCCCTGTTCCTTTTTCAAGATTAAATCTAACCAGATACGTGTTGCTCTGCCATTGCCCTCACGGAAAGGATGAGCAATGTTCATTTCAACATATTTTTCAATAATTGTATCAAAATCAGATTGCGGCATTTTGTCGATGTTGTCAAGTGCCGCATGCAAATACATAAGCGGAGCAAATCTGAAATTGCCTTTTGCTATATTGACATCTCGCATCTTACCTGCAAAATCGTAGATTTCATCAAAAAGATATTTGTGTATGAGTGAAAGACTTTCAAATGTTCCTGCTGTCAGGGTATCAAGATAACCCGATTCAAACAGTTCAAGAGCTTTCTTTTTACTGATTTTTTCTTCTTCACGGGCAAGGCTAGCTGCATCTGTTATGCCCAATTTATTTTTAAGTGCCATAAAATAGCCTCCAATTACCTTTCCATGAGGTTATAACCATTCATAATAAACTCTGTTATTTCTTTTGATTTTACACGCATTCCCACGGCTTTAATTGCATTTTTTATTAAATCTTCCGAGAGAGTAGGAATATACTTTTTCAGACCTTCATCATAATGCATCAGTTTGTTAAATAATTTTATAAGCAAATCATTTTTGCGTGTGATGTTTTTCGGATAACCTCTTGATATAAGTGCCATATTGTTATCAAAATTAGGTGCTAAACCTAAAATCCTGCCGCTGTCAACATCTCTCAAAATACCAAAGTTAAAAGTGTGTCTGTCAGGATTTGCACAGATTGTATCTAAAAATAACATCTTTACATAATCACCAACTGCATTCGGACAAAGAGTTTTAAGCATTTCAACAGATTTGATGTAATCTTCATCATCCCCCAGAATGTTAAATGCCGGTTCAAAATTTACAGAGGCGTTACCTGTAAAATCTTTTGTTTTAATAACACTGTTGCCACGCTCGTATTCTGCCATGTTAAAACCAAGTGCTCTGCCGAGTTCGTATATGAAAAGCTCGGAAAACATTTCATTATGGTTAGCCTTTTTGAACACCCACCATTGACCATTTTTTAGCTTCCAGCACTTTTCAAAGCTTCCGATATTGGTTAGCTCGGGGGTTTTAGAGCTTTTGCTGTTTGCAGCCTTGTTAAAACTGTCATAGCTGCCTGTCAGAGCAAGATTTGCGAAGTAATCATTATCAAATCTGACATCTTCATAGGTTAAATCTGAATCTAAGAGTTTTATCCAGTAATTATCCGTAATCGTGACAGCATTAACCGATAAAACAGTTGAAACATCATCCTTTTCAGTTAAGCGAAGTGCCTTTTTTAATAATCTGGAATTTGCTCTATGACAATCTATTGCCCTTGTTTCAAGCCATTTTTTTACATTGCCTGTATTTTGCAAATATAAAGGCAGCAGATTTTTATTTATTACTTCAAGATTATTGTTTTGCCATTTTGCCGCCACAGCGTCCCGTGACATAATATAGAAGTCCATAACAAACCCTCCTTATTCTCGAAACATTAGCATGATCTTCCCATCAGAAACCGCACAGCTTCCTGTAAATCGCTGCTGAAATCTTCAATATCTTTAAAATCAATCGCACCATCTCTAATTAAGCAAACAAGATCAAAGGGCATATCTTGCTTGTTCATTCTTATTAACACGCCTTTATTTCTTTTGTCATTCTTGATTCGTTTTTCTAATGCCCAGAACTTCTCGGACGGAGTACCGTTGCCCTCAAGGAGCTCTATATATTCATTATTAAGTTTTTCCATGTACGATTCTTGCCAATTGGCAATCTTTTCACAAAAGAGCTTCCAATCTTGTTTTGAAACTTCCATAACATTCGCTCCTTTAAAAGCTTGATTTAACAAGTTTTTCTGCAATTATTATACTATAAGTAAAAAAGCTTGCTCGCAAGGGCATTTTTACGCAGCCGTCATTATACTCATATGCAAAATGAAATTTTGCATGCCGTAAAATACGGCTTTGAACAAAGTTCTATGAAGATATTATACCATATCATTTATAACAAATCAACAGTTTTGTTATAAAATATGAAATCGTTTCACTTTTATTTCAAGAAAACTTTTGAAGGTTTATTGACAAAGTATTCTTTTGGGAGTATAATATAAACAGAAATGGATATGCCAACATCTATGAAATAGAAACAGATTCTCTTGATATTCTTGATTTAAACGGTGATAAATATATTATTTTGCATTGGTTGGCGATTTTACTTGAAAACCGTGACACAAATTATTGATGAGGAGATGTCCGCAAATGATTCACGCTTACGATAAAGCGTATCTTGATAAGGCAAGAACGAATCTTGCAAGGATGTTAGATTTTGCGGTTTATGATTTGAAATATAATATTTCAGATTTTTTTGATATGTTTTTGAGTTCAGGCCTTGCCGCAAGATTTGAAAAGGGAGATTTTCAGATTGTTGCAGGTAAATCCGGCGCAGAGCTTGCTTATGACGTCTTGGAAATCTTGGGAGAAGATAAAAGAGATATTAAGCCCAAATATACTGCAAACAGGAGCGAAGAGTACTGGACCGGATGGGCACTTGCGTATTATCAGTGGGAAACGGGACTTACATTTGCTGAGATTGTAAAGTATATTTCTATTTCTGAAATATTAAGATTATATAATCCTTACCATGAGATGGATATAAGGCAATTTGTTGATAAAATGAATGAACTGTACAGAGCGGCAAAACCTGACACAAATCTCTTTTAGAATATTGACATTATGATGCTTTTGTGGTAATATAACTATAGAAAATCGCAAAAAGGTGCAAAAATCTCTTTTAGAATGGTGATTGATATGGAAATTAAGCGGGATTTATATTTGAATAAGCTGATAAACCTTAAACATAACGGGTTAATTAAGGTTATAACGGGTATCAGAAGATGCGGAAAATCCTATCTTTTAAATGATATATTTTATAATCATCTATTGGAATGCGGAGTAGATGAAAGTCATATTATCCGCTTTGCCTTCGATTCCGGTGATGATTTGGATTTAATCGGCGAAAGCATCATAGAAATAGAAAAAAAGAACAGAAAAGTTAATCCCGAAAAGTTTATGGCATATATCCGCACCAAGATGACAGATAATGAAGTGTACTATCTTCTTTTAGACGAGGTGCAGATGCTTGATTGCTTTGAAACTGTTTTAAATGGTTATCTGCGCAAGAAGAATATGGATGTATATGTTACCGGTAGTAATGCGAAATTTTTGTCCAGGGATATTATTACGGAATTTGCCGGCCGTGGTGATGAAATTCATATGTATCCCCTGAGTTTTTCTGAATTTATGACAGTATATAAGGGCGATAAATATGAGGGCTTGTCAGAATATATGCTTTATGGCGGCATTCCCTTGATAGTTCTCCGAGACGGACAGGCAAATAAAGCATCTGCACTTGAAAATCTTTTCAGTGAAATCTATGTAAGAGATATTCAGCAAAGAAACAAGATCAGAAATATAGGCGAGCTTGAAGATTTGCTCAATATAGTATCTTCAGCCATAGGTTCGCTTACTAACCCTGAAAAGCTGAAAAACACTTTTAAATCGATTAAGAATTCAAAAATAACCTCAACAACGATAAAAAAATATCTTGATTGTTTTGAAGATGCATTTTTGATTGAATCGGCACAAAGGTATGATATTAAAGGAAAATCTTATATAGAAACACCTAAAAAGTATTATTTTTCCGATATGGGGCTTCGTAATGCCCGTATAAATTTCCTACAGTTTGAGCAACCCCACGCAATGGAGAATGTAATCTATAACGAGCTCAGAATGCGCGGGTACAGAGTGGATGTTGGTGTCGTTCCTATTACAGAAAAAGACAAAAAAGGCAAAACTGTCAGAAAACAGTTAGAGGTTGATTTTATATGCAATCTTGGTTCAATGAAATACTATATTCAGTCTGCATTTGCAATGCCGGATGAGGAAAAGAGAACCCGGGAAATCAGACCGTTTAAGAAAATCAATGATTCATTTAAGAAAATTATAATAACAAAGGACATTGTTCCGGCTTATTATGATGAAAATGGTATCTTAACAATGAATATATATGATTTTCTGCTTGATGAAAAGAGCTTGGAAAAATAGAAATGGAGCCCGTTGCCTATAGAGGCGGGGGACATCTTACTTTTAGTTATAAAATGCTTGCGAAACTTTTCTTGTAATTCTATAAAAAGCACAGACCATCACATCTGTGCTTTAAAAATGCCTATTTTATGCAGCATTTAAGAACCTCTGTTTGCTGCACATCATATGTATACTCGGTGCTGATGCTTTAAGCTTTACTCCGAATCTGCCGCCTTGTTTAACTATTTTTGGCTCATCAAGGGTCAACTCGTCGGTGCAGGGGGAAACTATTCCGTAGCCTGTTTCCCTTACGTCTTTCAGCGCCGCGGCGATTTTATCATATTCGGATTTTGTTGCGGCAAGCTCACGCATAAGGCGCATAAGCGACATTTCATCATTGACGCTGAAGCCGGTTTCCTCGCCGAGAATTTTATAGAACATTCCGGGAGTGATTTCAGCGCGCATAACAACCTCGCCAACGCCGAGATCCATGCCTTCTATTGATGAGCTTTCAATAAATTCAAATTCTTCAATAGATTTGGCAAGGGCTCTTGTATGCCGAACCTTGCTTATGTCATTCATTTTTTCGAGTATACCCTCGTTTATGGATTTCTTCAGCCAGTGTCCGTTATCAAGGGTGGACAGCCATGACGGGACTTTAATGCTGATTTCACGGAGAGGAAACTCAAAAAGAACAGCTTCTATTATTCTGTGAATATCTGCCGCCTCAAGTTGTGCGCAGTTTACCGGAACTACAGGCACCTCATATTCTGCCTCCATGCTTTCCTTAAGCTGCATTGTTTCGTCACTTCCCGGTGAAACGTTGTTAAGAAGCACTATAAAGGGCTTGTTTATCTCGCGAAGCTCGTTAATTACCCGTTTTTCTGCAGTGACGTAATCTTCTCTCGGTATTTCCGTTATGCTTCCGTCCGTTGTTATAACAAGTCCGATATTTGAATGCTCGCATATAACCTTTTTTGTTCCTATTTCCGCCGCTTCAAAAAACGGTATCGGACTGTCATTCCATGGTGTTGAAACCATGCGCGGCGCTTCATCTTCAATATATCCGAGGGCGCTGTCAACGATGTACCCGACGCAGTCTATCATCCGCACCTTAAGGCGCGCATTGTCACCGAGTGAAATTTCCACGGCCTCGTTAGGAATGAATTTCGGCTCTGTTGTCATTATTGTTCTGCCGCCGGCAGACTGGGGAAGCTCATCCTTTGCCCGCTCGGCTTGATAGCTGTTTCTGATATTGGGGATAACCAACAAGTCCATAAATTTTTTAATAAAAGTTGACTTGCCTGTTCGCACCGGACCTACAACGCCTATATAAACGTCGCCTCCGGAGCGTTCAGCTATATCGCCGTAAATATTGTATTCTGCCATAAGTAAAGTTCCTCCTTCACGCATTTGTTTATTACAGCTATATGCTGAAAATAAAATGAATATGACATAAAAATTTCTGCATGTCTTTTTTTTTGTGTCAGATGACCATATTTTAAATAAATATATAATAGCTGTATAGAATTTTCGGTCAGTATTTCTATTGACAAGTGCGCTTTTTTGAATTATAATATATAATGGTATGGTAAACGCTTGTATCGGAGGTGAAATAATTGTCGCTTGGAAATTACATGGTCTGGATATATATTCTGAACTTTATTGCGCTTATTATTTTCATATGCTTTGAAAGGCGCGATCCCGTAGTCAGCCTTGCGTGGGTGCTGGGATTTACGGCGATCCCCGTGCTGGGGTTTGTGATTTTTCTGATATTCGGCACCGGTCTTAAAAGAAAGACTGCAAAGAAATATGCGGAAAAATGGCATATGAATATGGACTTGTCTGAGAGAATGTCTATTGAGGACGAGAAAAAAAAGATTAAGGAATACGGGTTTTTGCCTCATGCGGATTTGATATCATATCTGCTTAATACGAACAACAGTGTAATTACCGACGGTAACAATGTTGAAATTCTTCCGAGCGCGGAGCTGAAGTTTAAGGCGCTTATCGATGACATACGAAATGCAAAGGATTCTGTTCATCTTCTGTACTTTATTATTCGTGATGATGAAATAAGCCATGAAATTTTATCCCTGCTGTGTGAAAAAGCGCGCAGCGGCGTGAAGGTTCGGTTTGTTTATGACGATATCGGCTGTTTCTTTACAAAAAGAAGTATATTTGATGAGCTTAAGGCTGCGGGAGGAATGGTAAGTCCCTTTTTCCCTATGAAGCTTGGAACATATTCAAAAGTAAATCATAGAAATCACAGAAAAATTGCGGTAATAGACGGAAAAGTAGGCTATCTCGGAGGGATAAATATCGGAGATGAGTATTTCGGCAAAAAGAAGCTTTCTCCGTGGAGAGATACTCATATCAGGCTGACAGGGCCTGCGGTAAGATATGTGCAGAAGGCTTTTTCTCTTGACTGGGCGTTTTCAACAGGAGAGGATTTGTCGGGAAGCATTGCAAGATATTTTCCGCTCTGCGAAAAGCAGCCTCAGAATAAAAGCGTTCAGATTGCATGCAGCGGTCCCGACTCTAAGGAGGAGGAAATCAAATGCGCAATTATTAAAATGATAAACAGCGCAAAGGACCATATTTATATAGAAACTCCTTATTTCGTTCCGGATCAGAGCTTCATGACTGCTCTGAAGCTTGCCGCAAATTCCGGGGTTGATGTGAGAGTTATAATACCGGGAATACCTGATAAAAAATATGTTTATTATTCAACCGAATCATATATCGGAGAGCTTTTGAATGCCGGGGTGCGCGTTTATAAGTATAACGGTTTTCTCCATGCTAAAATGGTTGTTGCCGACGGTGATATATGTACTATCGGAACAACGAACATTGACATAAGAAGCTTTCAGCTCCATTTTGAGATAAATGCATTTATATATGATTCGTTCACAGCGGCGGAGTGCAACAGTTTATTCCGTGACGATATACATGACAGTGTTGAAGTGACAAATACTCAGTATGCGCGGCGCGGTATGTGGCAGCTTATGTGCGAGGGCTTTTTCAGGCTTTTTTCGCCGATTATGTAAACTGAAAAGGACATGCTATGAAATTACCTGAATTGTTTTTAGAACGTATGAAAGGGCTTTCGGATTTTGATTTTAACGCCTTTGAAAAAACATATGACAGACCTGCTGAGGCAGGAATAAGACTGAATCCGGCAAAGGAAAACGGATACACGCTTTTTAAGGAAGCGTTCGGTGATCTTGAACGGGTGCCGTGGTGCGAATATGGATTTTATGCGGGGGATGCGGATATACGCGGTACTCACCCGTATCATGCGGCAGGCTTGTTTTATTTTCAGGAGCCGTCGGCGATGTGTGCGGCAGAGCTTTTGCCTCTTTGCGGGGGTGACCTTGTTCTTGATTTGTGCGCCGCCCCGGGAGGGAAGACAACTCAGCTTGCGGCAAACAAAAATATAACCCTTGTTTCCAATGAAATTATTCCGAAGCGGTGCAGAGTTCTGAGCGAAAATGTAGAGCGGATGGGCTTCGGGAATGTTATTGTGACAAATGAAACGCCTGAGCGGCTTGCCGAGGTATATAAGGGGATGTTTAACAAAATAATCATAGACGCCCCATGCTCCGGAGAGGGTATGTTTAAAAAAGAGCCTGCGGCGGCTGAGGCATGGAGCCCTGAGCATGTTGCTTCCTGTGCTGTCAGGCAGAGAAAAATTATTGACAGTGCGATGGAGCTTCTTTCTCCGGGCGGCGCCGTTGTATATTCGACCTGTACATTTTCCGAATCGGAAAATGAAGAAAACGCCGCATACATTGAAAGAACGTATCCGTATATGAAGCAGCTCAGGACTGAAAAGCTGTATCCGCATATTGTCAGAGGGGAAGGTCATTTTGCAGTTTTGCTCAAGGATATGCGCGAAGAAAAAAATAATTCCGGGGCGCGCGGGGAGGACAAGCGTGCCGATAATGAATTTGCGGGGCTGTACAGGGAGTTTGAAAAAAAATACTTAAATGTTTCATTAGATGGTGATTTTATCATGTTCGGAGAAAATCTGTATCTGAAGCCCGGAGGAATTCCGGTGGAAGGAATAAGGACTCCGAGACCCGGACTGCATCTCGGGACCTGCAAAAAAGGACGCTTTGAGCCTGCGCATGCGCTGGCAAAATATCTTGACGGCAAGGCGTTTCGTTTTTCTGTTAATTTCGGCAGGGAGGAGCTTTTGACGAAGAAATACCTGCATGGTGAAACGCTGCCGGGTGATTTTGAAGGCTTCGGTGCAGTTTTATGTGACGGACTGCCCCTCGGCTGGTGCAAGGGCAGCGGGGGAATACTTAAAAATCGTTATCCGAAGGGATTGCGGCTTTATTAAATAAGGAGGAGTGCATGTAATGGCACAAACAAAAAAGAAAGCATCTACAAAAGGAAAAAGCAGAAAGAAACAAAAGAACAAGGTAAATCCCACAGGTCTTGCCGCGGGATTTATTATCGGCGGAGTTCTTTTGGCAGTTTTTCTTTTTCTTGATGCGGAGGCCCCGGTAAACGGCTTTTTTAAGAAAATATTGCTTGGTCTTTTCGGAAAACCTGCCGTTTTGCTGCCTTTTATACTTATCGGACTGGGCATATATTGTTTTAACAGACAGGACAGAGTGGCAGAAAAAACAGTACTTTCATTTTTGTCTTTAATATGTGTGAGCGCACTTTTTCATTTGTGTACGGGCGGAATGATAATTTCGGTTGCCGACAGCTATCAGGTTGCTTCCGGGCAGTACTTATCGGAAAGCATCGGCGGAGGCGTGTTCGGAGCTGTAATTTCCTGTCCGCTTTGCTATATGATACATAGGGTAGCATCGTTTATTATAATTTTTATAGCGTTTCTGATATTTATAAGCCTTCTTATACGTTATTCCATTTTTGCGGCTATTTTCGGCGGAGCAAAGGGGATATACGGTGCTGTTAAGGAATCGGCGAAGGAAATAGACACGAAAAAAGACTTTGAACAGGCATATATTCATTCGAAGGAGGCGGCGAAAAAAATAACCTCCGGACGTTCAATGAGCGGTGAGGAAATACTTGATGCCGCTAAAGGCTTTTCTGAGGATAAGCATAAAAATAAGAATGTGAAGCCGGAACCGGTAAAAAGCAGGCGCAGGACCGATACACCTGCGGCTGAAGCCAAGGAGGAAAAATTTGAAACGGGAATAGAGCAGGTTTTCAGCGATATATTCAGCGGGTCTGAGCCTGCTGATGATAAGACGCCTGAGACAACAACAGACAGGGAAGAGAGACGTGAACCGGCGCCGGAGCCGGCTGAAGAGCTGATTCGGCATATGGAAATGGAGCCTGAAAAGAAAAAGAAGGAAAAGAGGCTTACCGAAGAGGAACAGACTGCCTTTGCTCAGGAGATAAATGACGGTCTTGATGCAGAAGCTCCGGAATATGTTTATCCTACAGCTGAGCTTTTAAACAAGCCGAAAAACAGCGGCGGCGACTCAAGGCAGCAGATGTATGAGACATCAAACCGGCTTATTTCCATTCTTGATAATTTCGGCGTGAAGGCAAAGCTTCTTCAGGTAACTCAGGGACCTGCCGTGACGCGGTATGAAATACTTCCGAGCTCCGGAGTTAAGCTGAGCAAAATTGTAGGACTTGCTGATGACCTTGCGCTTAATCTTGCTGTTACAACAGTACTTGTTGCACCGGTGCCCGGAAAAGCCGCAGTCGGTATTGAAGTCCCGAACAAGGAAACGGCAGCTGTGTCCGCAAGGGAAATGCTTGAATCGGACGAGTTTGTAAAATCCAAATCAAAGCTTTCAATTGCTCTCGGACGTGATATCGGCGGCAGAGTGGTTGTCGGAGATATTGCAAAAATGCCGCATCTCCTTATTGCCGGTTCAACCGGCTCAGGTAAGAGTGTGTGTATAAACACGATTATAACAAGTCTTCTTTTTAAAGCCTCCCCGGAGGAGGTTAAGCTTATAATGGTTGACCCGAAGGTTGTTGAGCTTGGCGTGTATAACGGGATTCCCCATCTTCTTATACCTGTTGTAACTGATCCGAAAAAGGCGGCCGGCGCTCTTAACTGGGCTGTAAGCGAGATGATGCGCAGATATGATATATTTGCGGAAAATGCTGTGAAAAACCTTGAGGGCTATAATCAGCTGATGGATAAGACAGGCGGTGCAAGACTTCCGCAGATTGTAATAATAATAGACGAGCTTGCAGACCTTATGATGGTTGCCGCAAAAGAGGTTGAAGATTATATCTGCCGTCTGGCTCAGCTTGCCCGTGCCGCAGGACTTCATCTTATAGTAGCAACCCAGCGTCCGACTGTTGATGTTATAACAGGACTTATAAAGGCTAATATTCCGTCAAGAATAGCCTTTGCCGTTGCCAGTCAGGTTGACAGCCGTACAATAATTGACCGAGGCGGCGCAGATAAGCTTCTCGGCCGCGGTGACATGCTGTATGCTCCGCAGGGCTGCCGTTCTCCTTTGCGTGTGCAGGGAGCATATGTTTCTGACGATGAGATAGAGCGTCTGCTTGATTTCCTTAAGAGTCAGAATGAGGATGCTCATTACAGCGAGGATCTTGAAGAGCATATAGAGAGGGTTTCAACCGGGGAAAACGGTGTAACACCCGACAGTGATGATGATGGAGATGAGCTTCTCCCTCAGGCAATTGAGCTTGCGGTGGAGCTTGGTCAGATATCAACCGCTATGATACAAAGACGGCTTAAGGTCGGATATTCACGTGCGGGAAGGATTATAGACCAGATGGAGGAGCGGGGAGTTATCGGCCCCGCCAACGGCTCAAAGCCGAGACAGGTTTATATAAGTCATGCGGATTTAAACGTTTGAGCCGCGATTCTGTCTTTTATATATTTTTTAATCAAATCAGAAAGAAAACTTCAATAATGTGCTTGTAATGAAAAAAGCAGTAAATCCGCTATATGGATTTACTGCTTTTCAGTTGCCGCCAAAGGGGCGGTAATACAATTACTTATTTAAAAATTTATCAATGAAATCATTTAAGGATATAAAATCCAATGTGCAGCCGCAGTTATCGTATTTGTTAATCTCTGCTTGGTGGGCTTGGTAATATTTTTTTACTTTTTCTTGTATTCGCCTTGTGGCTTCGGCAAAATCCGGAGAACCTTTATAGCTTGCTCCATAGTATTTTATCTGTTCGGCGTGAATTTTTGCCATCATATATTTAATTATCTCAAACCTCGAAAATACAATTGAATTGTCATTTGCTTTTCGCAGAATGCAAACGCTTAATTTTTCGGGTGAAATAGTCATATCGGTGCAACCATTTTCAAAATTTCTTTCATTCTTTATTCCTGTTCCGTCAAATCTCAGATATACTCCTTCGCCCAAATATTCAGAAAGATTTTCAGATTTTAATAATTGCTTTTTTACAAATTCATCTGTTACTTGCATCTGTTCTTTTTTTACTCTCTCAAATACGATATCAAAATCTACAAACAGAGCGATTGCACCTTCAAATCCTTCAGAGAAAAACACTTTAACTTTTTCTTCTCCGATAAGTTTTCCGTTATTTTCATTTTTAGGAATCAATCCCTGTTCTGCAATTGAATACAGATTATTTAAAGATGTCATATGATAATAATACATATTGCTTTCACTCAACGATAATATATTTTTAACACCGTTTTTTACGGTCATTTATTTTTTTTGATATAATCGGCCATGATTTTGCCGACGTTTTTTCCAACCTCGTTATAAGCGGCTTGGTTATAATGATACTCGTCTATCATATTCTTTAAATGTCCTTCAAAACTGCCTGCAAGAATAAAATCATCATTACTCCTGCACAGTTCCGTCTGCGCGTTACGGATTACGCTGTAACGTTTGTCATATTCTTCGGCCGTAATATCTGTACCGCTGTCAGGATAATTAATATAATTGTAATGTCCTATCTGTACCAAAAAACATTTTTCCACACCGTGTTTTTTTAGTTTATCAAACAATTCAAGGGTGTTTTTCGTATATGTCTGAGCCGAAACACCTGCACTGCCGTCAGTCTCTCCCTGGCACCATACCGCAAAAATATGGCCTGTGCGTATATTATTCTTTTTCAAAAAAGCCTTTGCGGCATCAAGTCTTTCTGCCGCGTCATTTATGTAATTGTTTTTCCATGCCTCTGTTGATGTACCTCCTATAGACGCAGATACGGCCGCAATTTGTCTTTTTGTTTGATGATAATATTCATTAACAACACTTGATACCATACTGCCGCGCCGCCTTGTCCCGCCGCCAGAGTCACGGTCATCAATGGCGCCTGCCTTATCCTCATTCAAACCGAAAGGTTCGGTTATGGGGACAAGCATGGTTGGATTACTGACAGCTTTATATTCAAAACCCGCATTTGCGTCACATACGGTTGCTTCTGCCGCATTACCGCGTCCGGACATATTTGATTGCCCCGCAAATATTACAATATCCACAATTTCATTTATATTTTCCAAAATAATCCTCCATGCCGCCTTTAGGCGGCTCAAATCCATAACGTGGAAAAGAAGCAAGCAGGTTGCCTTCTTGAGGGGCGACGGCGTATGTTTATACTCCGAGTCCCGAAAGGAGGCAAGATGCGCCGCTTATTTTTCACGTTAATTATCCTTTGATATAAGACATATGCTGTTATCATTTTCGGAGCAAAACACCAAGAAAATGATAACAGCATATTCTGAGATTTGTATTTAATTTAGCGTTTTAAAAGCTTCGAAATCCGATTTTATTTGGATTTCTTTGCTCTTGCGGCAGCTGCTTTTGCATCTCTTTCAGACTGCTTCCATACTGCCCAGAAGGGACCTGCGATAAAAATTGATGTATACGCACCAATTATAATACCAACAATAAGCGGAAGCGCGAATTCTCTGATTGCGGATACGCCTATAATGTAAAGAAGAACTATGGTTATAAGCGTTGTTATTGTTGAGTTGATAGTACGCCCGAGGCTTTCCTTAATACTGTTATCAACTATATCGGTTATGCTGCTGCCCTTCTTGCCGCCGAATTGCTTCATGTTTTCACGGATTCTGTCGAATATAACAATCGTGTTGTTTATTGAATATCCGATAACCGTAAGCATTGCCGCAATAAAGGTCGTGTTCATTGCAATATTTGTTATTGAATACACGCTGTACATTACAAACACGTTTATCGCAAGACCGATAACGGCCATAATAGCCGAGCGCCATTCAAATCTGAAAGCAATGTATACGAGAATGCAGAGAATAGCAAGAAGTGTGTAGATAAATGCCTTTCTCTGAACCTCAGTACCAAAGCTTGCAGAAGCACTGGAGGTTGACATAAGAGCTGAATCCTCCAATGAATACTTTTCCTTTAAGGTGTTGAAAATTTCATTTTTAACATTTTCTTCAACAGGAGGTGTTTTAACTATAACCTGTGTATCAACACTGCCCTTTTGAACGGTTACCTTAACGCCGTTTGAATCCTCAATAAGCTTTACAAGCTCATCATTGTCATATGCCGTGCCAAGGTCAACCTGCATTCTGATACCGCCCATAAACTCAATATCATAGTTAAATCCGCCGCGGATTATAAGAAAAACAATTCCTAATACAATTATAGCGGCAGGAAGTAAAACAAACTTCCATCTGTTTGCTGTAAATTTTATCTGTTTCATGCTTCCGGCCCCCTTTCTGCATTCTTCTTTTCAGAATAGAACAGGGAACGCTTTGTAAGACCGATTCCGACAAGCTGCTTTAAAAGGAACTTTGTTATGATAATGGCTGTAAACATACTTACTACCACACCAAGACCGAGAGTTGTTGCAAAGCCGGTTACTGTTCCGATGCCTGAGATGTAAAGAACAACACAGGTGATAATTGTTGTAACATTTGAATCAAGGATTGCTGAAAATGCTTTATGGAATCCGGATTCAACCGATGCACGGATGGTTTTTCCGAGACGAAGCTCTTCCTTCATACGTTCAAATATGATAACGTTTGCATCGACCGCCATACCTATTGAAAGCACAATACCCGCAATACCCGACAGGCTGAGATTTACTCTCAGAAGACCAAGCACGAGGGATACTATACCAACATAGATTGCAAGTGACAAATCAGCAATAAGACCCGGTATGCGATACATGATAATCATGAACAGCATTATCAGAATAATGCCTATGCCGGCAGCAAGAAGGCTTTTCGGAAGTGCGGTTGCACCAAGCTCTGCTCCTACTGTTTCCTGTGTTATAACCGACAGGTCAAAAGGAAGGTTACCTGACTTAATCTGGCTTGCAAGCTCGCTTGCCGCTTCATTTGTGAAGCTGCCCGAAATTATAGTTTTATCGGAGTTGATTCCGGTTGAAGCGTATTTTGAGTCAACGCTTGCCTGTGAAATAATTGCATCATCCATTTTGATTATGATGTAATTGTTGCCCGAGCCTGCGCTTGCAGCCTCTTTTGTGGCTTCCGTAAACTTTTGTCTGCCCTCCGGAGTGAATTCGATTTCAACATAAGCCTCGGAAGAAACAGCTGTTTCGCTTGTTTTTCCGTATTTGTTAGCAGCACTCTTAACGAAGGTTCCGTCAAAAATTTCATCGCCATTCGCCTTGCAGAAGGTAAGCTTTGCAGTTTTTCCGAGCACCTCGGCTGCCTCATCTGTGTTGAACACAGAAGGGATTTCAACTGTGATTTTGCCGCCCTCTGTTGAGCTTATTCTTGCCTCGGTATAGCCGAGATCTGTGAGTCGCTTGTTGAATACAGCCTCAACAGAAGCCATATCCTCAGGAGTGGGGTTGTCTGTATTTGCCTGGAAGGTAATAACCGAGCCTCCCGCAAGGTCAATACCCTTTCTTATACCCTTTTCCTCATCGAAAATACCGCCGTAGGTGAAGCCTGAAATATTATAGCCGAAAAATGCCACATAGTTCAGAATAACGGCGATAACAACGAAAAGGCAAAGGATAGCAATGCTTTTCTTTTTCATTCCTTATTATCATCCTTTCATTTGTCATTTGGTTCTCCGATGCAGCCGGATCGCTTGCTTAACCTGCGAGCATTACCAGCGTCATAGTTGTTATGAGAAACAGGATTGAAAGTGCTACGGTGACCTTTGACATCATTGATTTCTTTGTGCTTCCGCCGTTCTGACTGAAGAATGAATCACCCGCGTCAGGAGCTGTGCCGGAAATACCTCTCATTCCCGGATCTTTTCCTTCCTGGGCAAGAACAATAACTATGAGCAGAACCGTAACAATCAAATGCATTACAGTAAATGCAGTTACCATCATGTGAACCTCCCTCCGTGAAAATATTTGACATACTCATTAATTATATCATATTTTTAAAATATTTCAAGTCTTTTTTTGAAAATTTATTGTTTTTTTTAGCTATATAACGTTTTTTACAAAAAATAATGCCTCTTGCCTTGATAACTTATAGATTACGGCTATCACTTTTTTGCTGTTTTCCGCAATGCATATACTGCAAAATAGCATAAAACCGATATTATTATAATTGTTGCTCCGGACGGAATATTGAAATAATATGATATGCACAGACCGCCGGTGCAGTACATGATGCCGAGGAGCACAGATAAAAGCATTCTTTTTCCGAGCTTTTTTGTAACGAGGGAAGCGGCAGCGGCAGGAGCTGTCAGGAGAGCAAGAATAAGTACTATTCCCACAACACGTATAAGGATGACCGCCGCAAGAGCAGTCATTATAAGCAGGCTGTATTCAAGAAGCGTTGTCCAAAGACCTATAATCCCGGCAAATTCACTGTCAAACAGGTATGATTTCCAGTCGTTATAGAAAATCAGAACAATTGCAAGGACTATAATGCATATTCCGGCTTCAAGGTACAAATCAAGCTTCGTAACCGACAGAATATTTCCGAAAAGATACGAGTTGAGATCCGGCGGATATCCGGGCATAAGTGCAATAAACACTATACCCAAAGCCATTCCGAAGGACCACAGCATTGCAGTTATGACATCGGAGGACGCTCCCTTGCGGCGGTTAACAGCTCCTATCCCGCAGGCGGCGCATATTGCGAAGCCAAGGGCGCCGAGCAGGGGTTCAAAGCCGCATAAATATCCAAGGCCGACGCCGCCGTAAGCGGTATGTGCGATGCCGCCGCTGAGCATAACAAGCTTTTTTTCTGCTATAATTACACCTATGATTCCGCAAACAATGCTTGTAAGAATGCCGGCAGCAAGCGCAAGCCGGATAAACTGGTAATTAATCAGCGCGTTCAGCAACAGTGTTCACCTCCGTCGTGTTCCTTTAAAACTCTGTGAGGCAAACCGTGGGCTATAAGGTCTACGGGACAGCCGTAAAGCTCACTGACAACCTTTTCCGTCAGCCGCGGTTCGCCGTGATAAACAAGAGTTTCATTCAGACATGCAAGCTTTTTTACCTCTGATGAAATTGCAGTCATGTCATGTGTTACCATAATTATTGTTATTTTTTTGTTAAGCTTGCCGAGAAGACCATAAATCAGCTCTCTCGATTTTGGGTCGACGCTGGCAGTTGGCTCATCAAGAAGAAGTACGGACGGACCGGCAGCAAGGGCTCTTGCAATAAGGAGCCTTTGCAGCTCTCCTCCGGAAAGCTGAGATATGCTTCTGTCCGAATAGCCTGACAGACCTACAGCCTCAAGGCTTTTTTCCGCTTCCTCACGCTGCTGCTTTGAAAAGCGGAAAAAGGGGTGAAGCCCACCTTTTTGCATTGACGTAAGAACCACCTCGCCGACGCTTATGGGAAAACTTCTGTCAAGATCTGAAAATTGCGGTACATAACCGAGTATTTTTTTGTTATCGTGCAGTGTATTCCCGAAAATTCTGATTTCTCCGGATTTTGCCGGAACAAGTCCGAGAATCGCTTTCAGAAGCGTGGACTTTCCGCTGCCGTTTGGGCCCATAATTCCGAGATATTCACCTTCCTCGACAGAAAGCGAAATATCACGCAGCGCCGTATGCTTCCCGTAGGAAACATTCAGATTTTTGATTTCAATGGCATCTTTCATTTATTCTGACCTCTTTGCCTAAAATTTCCCGCGGAAGAACAAAATTATTCCGTATTATCTGCTCCGGCGATTGCTTTCGCCATGCGTATAAGATTTTCGGTGTAGTCCTCAGCAAGGGGAGAAAGGGGCACCGCTTTTCCTCCGATTTCCTCTGCAAACGCGCGTGCCTGATGGCCGTCGGTTTCCTGCTGATAAAATATAGCTGTTATTCCTTTGGTTTCAGCCATATCCGCAAGCTGCGCAAGCCTTGACGCGGTTGCCTCCTTGCCCTCTTCCTCAAGGGCGGTCATTATGAGACCGTATTCGTCCGCAAAATATCCGAAAGCAGGATGAAAAACGATAAAATCCTTGTTTTTTGCAGATGACAGGATTTCAGAGGCTTCGGCTGACGCTGATGTGATTTTCTCAGTATATGAGCTGCTTCCCGCAGAAAAGGTTTGGCTCATTTCGGGGCAGAGCTCCGACAGCCGTTCGGTGATTAGCTTTGTCATAAGCGCAGCGCGGCGTGCTGACAGCCATATATGAGGGTCACGTTCTTCGCCGAGAGTGAGCTCAGGATACGTTTCCGCGCATTTTTCCGCAAGATCATATACTTCAAGCTCCTTTACGTTCGGCAGAATGTTTGATTGTTCGGCCGGAACGCCGATTGTAAAATAAATATCGGCTTCGTTCAGCTTTTCTATATCTCTCGGCGCGGGCTCGTATGTTTCCGGGCTGTAGCCTGCCGGAATTACTGTAATAATTTCGACCGAATCGCCGCAGATGTTTTTTATGAAATCAGCCTGCGGCGGTATAGATACGGCAATCTTCGGCTTGTCCGCCGCCTCTTCCTTCCTATTATTTGCACAGGAGGCAAGAGGGGCTGAGACTGCCGCAGCTAAAAGCAGGGATAAAAATATTTTTTTCATAGGGTCTCCGTTTCTAAATAAAGCAATGGTTACGTCCGTCTGGAACAAGTTAAATTATATCACTATTATTATAAAAAGTCAATATTTTACTGAATTTTTTTGAAGCTGCCTGAATCTGAAATATGTACATATTGTAAAATTTCATACATTTTTAAAAAAGCTATTGAAATTTTATTTTCTTTATGATATTATTAATCAAGAATTATTTGCCGGCATTATGTTTTTTTAGTGTGCCGGAATGAAAGGAAGATTTATTATGTCTGTTGAAAGCAGGGTATTCGGGAAATGCGGCAGGGACACCGTTACGGAGTACATAATGAAAAACAAGGGAGGAATGACCGTCGGCATTCTTGACAGGGGAGGAATTATCAGAAGCATTGTTATAAAGGATAAATTCGGAAATGATGTTGATGTTGTTCTTGCGAATAAGGATGCTGAATCGCTTATAAAAAATGCCGGATATATGGGCTCGGCAGTAGGACGATATGCCAACAGGCTGGCGGCAGGAGAGTTTGAAATTAACGGAATAAGCTACAATGTGCCCAAAAATGACGGAGAAAACAGTCTGCACGGCGGAATATGCGGCTTTGACAAGAAAATGTGGAGCGTTGAAGTCGCCGGTACAGACGATGCCCCGGAGCTTATTCTCAGCCTTTGCTCAGAGGACGGCGAGGAGGGCTACCCCGGACGGCTTGAAATAAAAATGACCTATACGCTTACAGCTGATAATGCTTTTGTTATAAGATACGAAGCCGTATCGGATAAGGATACTATTGTAAACCTTACAAATCACAGCTATTTTAATCTCGGCGGACATGCTTCCGGAACTATAGACAATCAGATTCTTAAAATGAACAGCAGCTTTTTTACGCCTAACTCCGAGGATTGCATGCCGACGGGAGAAATACTGTCAGTTCAGGGCAATGCATTTGATTTCAGAATGGGAAAAGCTTTTGCTGACGGCTTCGCAAGTGATTACGGTCAGGTGCGTATGTTCGGCGGCTTTGACCATAACTTCATAATTGACGGGCGTGGATTCAGAGAATGTGCCGTTGCGGAAAATCCCGAAAACGGAATTGTTATGGAGGTTAAAACAAATAAGCCCGGTGTGCAGCTTTACACCTGCAATATGATGAGCGAAGGCACGGTCGGAAAAGACGGTGCTGTATACGGGAAGCATTCGGCATTTTGTCTTGAAACTCAGTATTTCCCGAATTCCATGAAATGCGCTCATTTCCCAAGCCCTGTTCTGCGTGCTGGTGAAAAGTACGATTTTACGACATCTTACGCTTTTTCTTTAAAAAAATAAAAAAATTGCTTTCATGATAAATGTGAAGTAATTACAAAAAAACACCCGTTTTGCAGCACTGTTTTGAGCAATACACAGCATTTGAGGAAAAAATATTGACAAATCCGTTAAACCGTTATATAATTAAATGAAGAACCTGTGCTTGCTGCTATATCGGAGCAATAGCAAAAACTAAGGGTTTTTGCGGTAAAAATAATTGAATTGAGGCAGAGTATTTATGGGATTTAGTATAATTGGTACGGGAAAATCCGTGCCGGGTCATGTTGTTACAAATGAAATGCTAAGTAGGTTCCTTGAAACTAATGATGAGTGGATTTCATCAAGAACCGGAATAAAAAACAGAAATGTAATCACGGATGAAACCTTGCTCGGACTTGCTTCGGAGGCGGCCGAGGCTGCTGTTTCGGACGCCGGAATTTCGGTTGCCGATATTGATATGATTGTTGTATCAACATTGCAGGGAGATTTTGTTTCTCCGGCGCTTTCATGCCTGGTGGCTCAGAAAATCGGTTCATCTGCCGATAAGGTTTTTGATATAAATATGGGGTGCTGCGGTTTTGTGTTCGCCCTTGATCTTGCCGACACTTATCTTTCGGCAGGCAAGGCTGAATGCGTGCTTGTTGTATGTGCGGAGTCTCTTTCAAAGCTTGTTGATTGGACTGACCGTTCAACCTGTGTGCTTTTCGGTGACGGAGCCGGAGCTGTGGTATTAAAGAAAAGTGATAATAAAGCGGAAATCATTACAAAAATAGAAGGCGGTTATGAAAACCTTTATATTCCCGGCCGTATGGGAAACAGCCCGTATGCCGTTAAAAAAGACGGCTCCGAATACCTTGCAATGAACGGACGGGAAATTTTTAAGTTCGCGGTGTCTTCAATTGTTGAGGATATCGGTACCGTGCTTGAAAATAACAGCCTCAGCTGCGAGGATGTTTCATATTTTCTGCTGCATCAGGCAAACCTCAGAATTATTAATTTTTCAAGGCAGAGACTTGGTCAGCCGGAGGAAAAGTTTCCGCATAATGTCGAAAATTACGGAAATACTTCTTCGGCATCCATCCCGATACTTCTTGATGACTTAAATAAGCAGGGAATGTTAAAAAAGGATGATTTAATTGTTTTCAGCGCCTTTGGTGCCGGTCTTGCAAGAGGTACATGCCTTATTAAATGGGGCAGATAATTGTTTTATGAAATTAAGGAAGCGCAGTGAGGAATAAATACCCGAGCGCGGTTTCTTAGTATAAAAAGTGCGGAGTTATCCGCAAATACAAATATGGAGGAATTTAAAATGGTATTGGAAAAGGTAATTGACATGCTGGCTGATTATTCTGATGTGGAGTCTGATAAAATAACCGAGGACAGCACATTTGAAGAGCTGGGACTTGATTCTCTTGATACTGTTGAGCTTATTATGGGTATTGAGGATGAATTCGGTGTTACAATTGAAATGAGCGATGAATTCAAGACGGTGGGTTCGGTTGTAAAGTACATCGAAGACAATATGGAGCAGTAATATCATATTGCCCGGGGCTGCTGCTTAACACGCAACAGCCCCGAAAGCTTATTTGCGTGAAAATGTCGATTTAAGGGGCAGTTTATGCCTCGTAGCAGAGAAGGAATGGTAATAAAATGATCAGAACACCGATTTGTGAAATGCTTGGCATTGAATATCCGATTTTTCAGGGAGGAATGGCATGGGTTGCCGACGCATCACTTGCTTCTGCGGTTTCAAACGCCGGAGGACTCGGAATTATTGCGGCGATGAACAGCAATGGTGAACAGCTTAGGGCTGAAATTAAAAAATGCAAGGAAATGACGGATAAGCCCTTCGGAGTAAATGTTATGCTTATGAGTCCGTTTGCAGATGAAGCCGCGCGTGTTGTCATTGAGGAAAATGTCAGCGTTGTAACTACCGGAGCGGGAAATCCGTCAAAATATATGAAGGAATGGACTGAGGCGGGAATAAAGGTAATACCTGTTGTTCCGTCTGTTGCGCTGGCAAGAATGGTTGAGCGTGTAGGCGCTTCGGCGGTTATTGCCGAGGGCGGTGAGTCGGGAGGACATGTTGGTGAAATTACAACTATGGCTCTTGTTCCGCAGGTGGCTTCCGCAGTGTCAATTCCTGTTATCGCTGCCGGAGGCATCGGGGACGGGCGCGGAATTGCAGCGGCGTTTATGCTCGGTGCTGTCGGTGTGCAGCTGGGGACAAGATTTCTTGTCGCTGAGGAATGCACAATCAGCGGGGTTTACAAGGAAAAGGTACTTAAGGCTAAGGATATCGACACAATTACTACCGGCAAGCGTCTCGGACATCCTGTGAGAAGTCTTAAAACGCCTTTTTCGAGAAGAATGTTCAAATGTGAGTATGATATGAATGTGTCTGATGAGGAGCTTGAACAGATGGGAGTCGGCAGTCTCAGGAAGGCAGCTCGTGAGGGAGACCTTGAAAACGGCTCTTTCCTTGCCGGACAGATAGCCGGTATGGTCAGCAAGACGCAGACATGTCATGAGATTGTTACTGAAATTTTTGAGGAAGCCGAGGCTGTCCTGAAGGGAGCGGGCAAATGGGTAAAATAGCTTTTGTTTTTGCCGGTCAGGGTGCGCAGTATCCCGGTATGGGGAAGGAAATATATGAAAGCTCAGAGGCCGGAAAACGCGTCTTTGATGTTGTTCAAAATATTCGTCCCGGATTAAAGGAGCTGTGTTTTTCGGGAAGCGCCGAGGAGCTTTCCGTTACTGTAAATACACAGCCTGCTCTTTTTGCGGTTGACCTTGCATGCGCTGCTGTCATGGAGGAGCTTGGCGTAGTACCTGATGGGGCGGCAGGTTTTTCTCTGGGTGAGATTCCAGCCCTTGCTTTTGCCGGCGCCTTTTCTTACGAGGCGGGTGCTGAGCTTGTGATGAAGCGTGCGGTTCTTATGCAGGAAAGCAGTGAGAAAAATCCGGGTGCAATGGCGGCAGTTTTGAAGCTTGATGATGAAGCTGTTGAAGGACTTTGCCGTGAAATCGGAGATATATATCCGGTAAATTATAATTCTCCCGGTCAGCTTGTATGCGCCGGGAAAAAAGAAAAAATCGATATATTGGTAAATGAAGCTGCAGCAGCGGGGGGCCGCGCATTGCCGCTTGCCGTGAGCGGAGCTTTTCACTGCCCGTTTATGGACGCGGCTGCTGACGGCATGAAGAAATATCTTGAGGATAAGGAGCTTGATGCTTTCAGGTTCCCGGTATATTCAAATGCGGCAGCAAAGCCCTACGGCGGAAAGGAGCTTATTTCGAAGCAAATAAACAGTCCTGTCAGATGGAAGGAAATTGTTTCGGAAATGATAAGCGGCGGATTTGACACCTTTGTTGAGGTGGGAGCCGGAAAAACTCTTTCCGGTTTGATAAAGAAAATTGACCGCAGCGTGCGCGTTATGAACGTGCAGACTTATGATGATGCGTTACAGGCTGCGGATTTAATAAAGGAGAATGCAAATGTTTAAGGATAAGGTTGCGCTTGTAACAGGCGGCAGCCGCGGAATCGGTTTTGAAATTGCGCGGACTCTTGCCTCCCATGGCGCACAGATTGCAATTATATATGCCGGCTCTGATGAGGCGGCGGAAAATGCCTGCAAGCTGATATCGTTGGAGGGCAGATGCAAAGCTTATAAATGTGATGTTTCTGATTTTGAAAACAGTGGAAAAACAGTCGAAGCAGTCATTTCCGATTTCGGAAGGGTAGATATACTGGTAAATAATGCAGGGATAACACGTGACAAGCTTATTATGCAGATGTCTGAGCAGGATTTTGACGATTGTATTAATGTTAATCTGAAGGGTGCTTTTAATTTTATAAAACATCTTTCAAGGCGCTTTCTTAAACAGCGCAGCGGCAGAATTATAAACATAAGCTCTGTTGTGGGTCTTATGGGAAATGCCGGACAGATAAACTACGCCTCCTCAAAAGCCGGAATTATCGGGCTGACCAAATCGGCTGCAAAGGAGCTTGCGCCAAGAGGAATAACCTGCAATGCTGTTGCACCGGGGTATATTGAAACTTATATGACGGCGGCGCTCAGCGAGGAAATAAGAGCAGGTTTTGTTGAGGCGATACCGCTTAAAAGGGCAGGAAGTCCTGCTGATGTGGCGGCTGCTGTACTGTTTCTGGCGTCCGACGCTGCCGGATACATAACAGGACAGGTCCTTAAGGTTGACGGAGGTATGTATATTTAAGGAATAAAGCACTGCAGCCAATCGGTGCTTCCTTAAGTCTGAACATGGACTCTCGGGAGAATAATCCCATATATTCAGGTTACGAAAGGGGTTTTTTACAGAATGAACAGAGTAGTTATTACCGGAATGGGAGCCGTTACTCCTGTAGGGAATAATACGGCTGAATTTTGGAACAGCATTAAAGGCGGCGTCTGCGGAATAGATTTTATAACTAAATTTGACACGGACGACCTTAAGGTTAAAATTGCGGCAGAGGTAAAGGGTTTTGACCCTCTTGAATATTTTGAGGGCAAAAGCGAGCTGAGAAAAACAGATTTGTTTGTTCAGTACGCTGTTGCTGCAGCTGCTCAGGCAGCGAAGGACAGCGGTATTTCCGGTACAGTTCCGCAGGAGCGTCTCGGAGTTTATGTGGGCAGCGGAATCGGCGGAATAAGCACCTTTGCCGATGAGACTATAAAGCTTCATGAAAGGGGACCGTCAAGGGTATCGCCTCATTTTATACCTCAGATGATAGGTAATATGGCGTCGGGAGTTATTGCTATCAAGCATAAAGCCAAGGGACCGTGTCTTCCTGTTGTAACAGCGTGCGCAACATCGACACATGCAATCGGCGAGGCGTTCAGAGCTATTAAGTTCGGGTATGCAGACGCTTGCTTTGCCGGAGGAGCTGAGGCGGCAATTACACCTCTTGCGGTTGCCGGTTTTACAAATTGCATGGCGCTTTCGACAAAAAATGACCCTGCGCGCGCCTCGATTCCCTTTGATAAGGAACGTGACGGTTTTGTAATGGGCGAAGGCAGCGGAATACTTATTCTTGAGGAATATGAACATGCAAAGGCACGCGGAGCGCATATTTATGCTGAGGTCTGCGGTTATGGCAATACGTGTGATGCATATCATGTAACAGCTCCCGACCCTGAGGCTGAGGGCGGTGCCAGAGCACTTAGACTTGCTCTTGATGAAGCAGAGATTACTTCATATGAAAAGCTTTATATAAATGCTCACGGCACCGGAACGCCGCTTAACGATAAATCGGAAACTCTTGTAATAAAGAAAGCTCTCGGCGTGACGGCGGCAAAGGCTGCATATATCAGTTCAACAAAATCCATGACAGGTCATATGCTCGGAGCTGCTGGAGCTGCTGAGGCGATCGTCTGCGCTCTTGCTCTTGAGAACGGTATAATTCCTCCGACTATCGGATATAAGGTTCCGGATCCGGAGTGTGATCTTAACTATGTTCCGGGCAAGGCGCTTGAAATGGCTGCGGAATGTGCGGTTTCACTGTCCTTGGGATTTGGAGGACATAATGCATGTATAGCCCTTAAAAAGGCTCAGTGAGTGTGGAGGTTGCTATGAATTTAAAACAAATAAAAGCTCTTGCAGCAATGATGAATGAGGAAGGTCTTACCCGTGTGGAGATCAGCGAAGGGGAAACCGTAATAAAGCTTGAAAAAGAAGCGAAGATTCTCAGCGCTCCGGCAGCTCCCGCTTTAAAGGCGGAAGCGGTATCAGAAGCAAAAGCCGGAGTTTCGGTATCAGCGGCAGTTTCCTCCGGCGACCGTGAAATAAAATCGCCTATGGTCGGTGTGTTTTATTCTGCATCTGCCCCGGGTGAGGAGCCGTTTGTATCGGTCGGAAGCCGCGTCAAAAAGGGCGATGTTGTATGCATAATAGAAGCTATGAAGCTTATGAATGAAATAACAGCTGATTCTGACGGAGAAATTACGGAAATCTGCGTGTCAAATGAGCAGATTGTTGAATACGGCCAGCCGCTGTTCAGACTGCGCTGACCGAAAAACTGGAGCTATGCTATGAACAGAGATGAGATAAAGAAAATTTTGCCTCATCGCGAGCCTATGCTGCTTGTGGACGAGGCGTACCTTGATGAAAATAATGTTGCGCACGGCAGCTATACCGTGCGCGGCGATGAGTTTTTTCTTCAGGGGCATTTTCCGGGCAATCCTGTTGTACCCGGTGTTATTCAGTGTGAGATGGCGGCACAGACCTGCTGTGTTTTGCTCAGTGATAAAATTGACGGAGCTACGCCTATGTACACAGGTATTAATAATGTTAAGTTCAAAAAACCGGTTAAGCCCGGCGATACAATTGCTTTTGAATGTGAGCTTGTGAGAGTAAAGGAACCCTTTTATTTTGCAAAGGGTACGGGGCGTGTTGACGGAAAAGTTTGTGTAAGCGGAGAGTTTTCTTTCGCTGTTGTTAAAGGAGTGTAGGCTTTGTTTTCAAAAATTCTGATTGCTAACCGCGGAGAAATTGCAGTGCGGATAATAAGGGCATGCAAGGACATGGGAATAAGTACCGTAGCGGTTTTTTCGGAAGCGGACAGGGAAGCTCTTCATGTTTCGCTTGCTGATGAAGCTTACTGCATCGGTCCTGCGATGGTCAAGGACAGTTATCTTAATATGACAGCCATAATTTCGGCAGCTGTGGCGGCACATGCAGAGGCAATCCATCCCGGCTACGGGCTGCTTTCCGAAAATCCGAAATTTGCAGCCCTTTGCGAGGAATGCAATATAACCTTTATCGGACCGAAAAGTGAAATAATAAAGAAGATGGGCGATAAGGATAACGCCAGAAGAACAATGAAATCAGTGGGCGTACCGGTAGTGCCGGGGAGTGATTTGCTGAAAAATTCTGAGGATGCGGCGAGGATTGCCGGAGAAATAGGATATCCTGTTCTTATAAAGGCCCGTGCCGGAGGCGGCGGCCGAGGAATCAGGCTTGCAAATACTCCGGAGGAAATAGGCAAGGCTTTTTCGTCCGCAAAAGCTGAGGCAGAGGCGGCATTCGGTGACGGTAATCTTTATATGGAGAAATTTGTACAGCCTGTAAAGCATATAGAAATGCAGGTTATTGCCGATAATTTCGGAAACGTTGTGTGTCTTGGTGAAAGGGAATGCTCAGTTCAGCGAAAAAATCAGAAGCTCATTGAGGAAAGCCCGTCGCCTGCAATTAATGATGAAACAAGGCAGAAAATGTCCGAGGCGGCAAAAAAAGCAGTCCGTGCCACAAGCTATACAGGTCTTGGAACAATTGAGTTTTTATATGATAAACAAGGCAACTTTTATTTTACGGAAATGAATACAAGACTTCAGGTTGAGCATACTGTAACGGAAATGGTTACCGGAATTGACTTGGTGCACTGGCAGATTCGTGTTGCGGCAGACATCCCTCTCGGCTTCAGTCAGGAGGATGTAAGACCTAACGGTCATGCCATTGAATGCAGAATAAATGCCGAGGACCCGGAAAACGGCTTTAAGCCGTCATGCGGGCGTATAGAGCTTCTTCATATACCGGGAGGACCATGGGTAAGGTTTGATACCGCAATCTACCAGGATTATGTTGTGCCGCCCTTTTATGATTCAATGATAGGCAAGCTGATTGTTTGCGCCAATAACCGTGAGGAAGCAATACGAAAAATGCGCGCGGCTTTGTGTGAGCTTGTAGTTGAAGGAATAGTAAATAATACGGATTTACATCTTGATATACTTTCCGCACCTGAATTTAACAGCGGTGAGTATACAACGGATTTTTTGCAAAGCAGAGGAGTGTAATTAATGCTTGATAGAATGCTTTTCCGAAAGCCTAAAAACGAGCTTGAGGGCAACAGGGATAAAAAGGCTGCGTCAAACGTACCGGATTCGATGTGCGTGGCATGTCCTCAGTGCAAGAAAACGCTGATAAAAAGCGATATACCGGATTATTACAACACGTGCCAGTACTGCGGACATCATTTCCGCATGAATGCCCGTCAGAGGATTAATATGATAGCTGATAAGGGTACTTTTTCGGAGCGTATGCGCGGAGTGTCAGCTATTAATTTTCTTGATTTTCCGGGCTATGAAACCAAGCTTGAAAATGCGGTTCTTGAAACAGCTGAAAATGAGGGCGTGGTATGCGGCAGGTGTGAAATAAACGGAAGCCCGTGCTTTATCTTTGTTATGGAGCCGTCATTTATGATGGGCAGTATGGGTACTGTGATTGGTGAAAAAATAACCTCTTTGTTTGAGGAAGCCCTTGAAGAAGGACTGCCTGTTATAGGCTATACTGTGTCCGGCGGTGCCAGAATGCAGGAGGGTATTTTATCGCTTATGCAGATGGCAAAGGTAAGCGGCGCCGTAAAAAGGCACAGTGACGCGGGAAATCTTTATATCGTTGTGCTTACAGACCCCACAACAGGCGGTGTAACCGCAAGCTTTGCAATGGAGGGAGACATTATTCTTGCCGAGCCCGGTGCGCTTATCTGCTTTGCCGGACCGAGAGTTATTGAACAGACCATAAGGCAGAAGCTTCCCGCAGGTTTTCAGCGTGCGGAATTCCTGCTTTCAAAGGGATTTATTGATGAGATAGTTTCGAGAAAGGATCAGAAGGCTTATTTATCAAAGCTTCTGAAGCTGCATGACAGGAGGGAAAGCAATGACGCCGTATGAAAAGGTTAAGGCAGTTCGTTCCGGTGATAGACTTACATCTGTTGATTTTATAAAGAATATTTTTACTGAGTTCACGGAACTGCACGGTGACAGGCGTTTCGGTGATGACTCCGCAATAATTGCCGGGATAGCGAGACTTTCCGGTATGCCTGTAACTGTTATAGGAATAGAAAAGGGACATGATACAAAAACGAAAATAAAAAGAAATTTCGGCATGGCACATCCGGAGGGCTACAGAAAGGCTTTGCGTCAGATGAAGCTTGCCGAGAAATTTAACCGTCCTGTAATCTGCTTTGTTGATACGTCAGGCGCATACTGCGGAATCGGAGCGGAGGAAAGAGGTCAGGCGCAGGCTATTGCCGAGAATCTTTCGGAAATGATGACCTTGCGCGTGCCGATTTTGTCCGTACTTATAGGCGAAGGCGGCAGCGGCGGTGCGATTGCTCTTGCGGTGGCTGACGAGGTATGGATGCTTGAAAATGCCGTGTATTCGGTAATATCACCTGAGGGCTGCGCAAGTATATTGTGGAAGAATCCCGAAAAGGTAGAAGAAGCGGCAAAATGCCTTAAAATGACTGCTAAGGACCTTAAAGAGCTTGGTGTTATAGAAAAAATCATCGCTGAGCCTTCTAAAATCAGTAATTTTTATGAGGAACTCGGCAGAATCATGACGGAGACTATTGAAAAAAATATGAGTCTGCCCGTTGATGAGCTCCTCGGCAGAAGATACGAAAAATTCCGGAAAATAGGAAGAAGATAAACCTTAAGGAATCCGTATGTTGTTTTTTGAGTTTTTTTCGTAAAACATATAGACAAATCGGATTTATTGTAGTATAATAAGGTAAAATGCTATGAGCTGGAAAGGGATAATTTAAATGAACGAAAAAGTACATGTAATGGATCATCCTCTTATCCTTCACAAAATTTCAATGATGAGAGATAAGGATGCAACGGTTAAGGATTTCCGTGAGCTTGTTTATGAAATTGCTTTGCTTATGGGTTATGAGTCAACAAGGGATCTTACTTTGATTGACAAAGAGGTGCAGACGCCTATGGGCATTGCAAAGGGAAAGGCTATTGTAAAGCAGGTGGCAATAGTTCCCATACTTCGTGCAGGTCTCGGAATGGTTGACGCACTTATGAGCCTTATTCCTGCTGCTAAGGTAGGACATATCGGTCTTTACAGAGATCACGAAACGCTTGAGCCGGTGGAATATTACTGCAAGCTTCCGCCTGAAATTGAAAACAGACAGGTTATTGTTCTTGACCCGATGCTTGCAACCGGAGGCAGTGCGATTGCTGCAATAAACTTTATTAAAAAAAGAGGCGCCAAAAACATTAAATTCATGTGTTTGATTGCTGCCCCGGAGGGAATAAAAAGCCTTACGGAGGCACATCCTGACGTTGAGATATACTGCGGCGCGGTTGATGAAAAGCTTAATGAAAACGGTTATATCGTACCCGGTCTCGGAGACGCCGGTGACAGACTGTTCGGAACGGTTTGATATATGACTGTACCCGGGGCTGCTGCACGATGTGTTTATGTTCATTGTGCGGCAGTCCCGTTTTCTGTTTTCGAATTGCATACTCTATGAAAAGAGGTTAATTTGTGAGGATTTTGCTTGTAGCTGTTAATTCAAAGTATATACACACGTCTCTTTCCGTACGGACTCTTTCAGCAAACGCGGGAGGACTTGACTTTATTGAGCTTACAATTAATGAGGATATAACAGAGCTTCTTTCGGCGGTTTACGAAAGGCGTCCCGATGTTATATGTTTTTCCTGCTATGTATGGAATATAGAATACATTTTAAAAGCAGCTTCAAGCTTAAAAAGCATGCTGCCCGAAGCGCTGATAGTTTTCGGAGGTCCTGAGGTCAGCTTCTGCGCCGGTGAAATTCTTCAAAGACATGAGTTTGTTGATGCTGTTATAAGAGGCGAGGGCGAAGAGACTGTAGCAGCACTTGCCGGAAACGGTTTTAAATTTGACGGTGTAAGAGGTGTAACCTACAGGGGAAAGAATATTATCGAAAATCCGGACGCTCCTCCTGTCCAAGATCTTGATTCTCTTGTTTTTCCGTATACCGATGAGGACCTTGCCGAAAATTCGCGCAAGCTTATTTATTATGAAAGCTCAAGGGGATGTCCGTACCGCTGCAGCTATTGTCTTTCGTCAACCGAGCACAGCGTAAGATATAAAAGCGTCGGAAAAGTAAAGGCTGAGCTTGGCAGGATAATTGCAGCAAAGCCGCAAACCGTAAAGTTTACCGACCGCACTTTTAATTCTGATGCAAAACGGGGAGCGCAGCTTCTTCTTTATATGCTTGAAAACGGACAGGGAATCACATTCCATTTTGAGCTTGCCGCACATACTCTTACGGAGGAGTTTATGGAAATCGCCGCCCGCGCGCCTGAGGGAATGTTCAGGTTTGAAATAGGACTGCAATCGACTAATCATGACACCTTGAAGGCGATAAAAAGAAGCACGGAGCTTGCAAGGCTTTTTAAAAATGTTTCGAGGCTTACTTCGATGAAAAACATCCATGTTCATCTTGATTTGATAGCAGGTCTGCCATTTGAGGATTATAAATCCTTCGGAAAATCCTTTAACGACGCCGTGGGTCTTCGTCCGACGGTACTTCAGCTTGGCTTTCTCAAGCTCTTGAGGGGTACCGACGCAAGGGCGGAAGCCTTTCGGCACGGCTATAAGTATCGTTCATATCCTCCTTATGAGGTTATAGAAAATGCTTACATCTCCTGCGGCGAGCTTTTAAAGCTCAAGCGCATAGAAGCGGTATTCGATATGTATTATAACAGCGGCGCTTTTAAAAAATCTGTTCTGTATCTTGAAAGGCTTTGCGGGAACTCCTTCAGGCTGTTTGAACTGCTTGCCGAACAGTTTGAAAATAAAAGGCTGTTTTCCGTTCAGCTTTCCCGTTCGGCGCTTTATGAAAAGCTTTGTGAATTTGCGGTCAGCCTCGGCGCGGAGGATTTGTTTTTTGATTTGCTTAAGGCTGATTACCTGACCTCAAATAAAAACGCAGTGACGCCTTCGTGGTCTTTGCGGCCGTATAACACTGAGCTTCATAAAAAACGTACTGAGATTATTGAGGGAGATAACAGGGAGCTTTTCAGCTGCTTCGGGGACATGCCTGTGCGCGATATTCTGAAGCGTGTGCATTTTGAGGAATTTTCCTATCGTGTGCATGATGATTGTTCTTTTAAAAGGTGTGTGCTTGCGTTTTCAAAAAGCGGAGACCTTCTGGGGGAAATTATTGGTTATTAACCGCTCTGAATTTGTGATAAAAATATTAATAATTCATAAAATTTAGAAAAACAATAAAACCGTATTGACAACGACTGATTATTTTGATACTATAATATAGTAATTATTTTTTCGGAGGCTGCCGTGAATAAAAAATCTGTTGATAAAGCAATGCTGTTTTTTTCCGGTTTATGGAGCAGAATGAAGGAAAACAGCGATTATTTTGAAAATATAAAAATAACCTTGCGCTCAGGTACAAGAGAGTATTTCGCCCGGTTTACATATGAGAGGGGCGAAATATACAGGGACTACCTCGGCGAAAGAAAAAAATGCTCCGATTATAACAGTCTGCCTGAAATTTTAAGGGAATATGACAGCGCTCTGATAAGCTATAACGAAAGAGGAACCGAAATTCTTATTGAAGCCGATGACAAAAATGTCAGAATGAAAAACAGGGAGAAACAGACGGAGCCCGCAAGGCTTTCTACGGTAAAATCGGGAAGGGAATACCTCTTGAGCCCCGGCAAGGCTGCTCCGCTTTTGAGGGAGCTCGGAATTCTTGCCGAAAACGGGAAGATTAAGAATGATAAGGTGCGCAAATATAATCAGATAGATTATTTTCTTGAGCTTGCCGACGGGATTTTAAAGGATGTGACGCCGGACAGGGAGCTGCTTGTACTTGACTGCGCATGCGGGAAAAGCTATCTTTCCTTTGCCATGAACTGCTATTTTACAGAGGTGAAAAGAAGAAAATGCCGTTTTATCGGCGTTGACGTATCTCCGGAGGTCATAAAAGCTTCGGAGCGTACCGCAAAGAATCTGAATTATAAAAATATGACATTTGTGTGCAGCGACCTTGCGGAATATATGCCGCACACGCCGCCCGACCTTGTGATTTCTCTTCATGCCTGCGATACTCTTACCGATATGGCTCTTGCCTTCGGAATTCGCTCAAGGGCGAGTGCCGTTATGAGTGTTCCGTGCTGTCATAAGGATATTTTAAAGCAGTATTCCTATGAGCCGTTTTCGATGGTGACAAAGCACGGAATATTAAAAGCAAGGCTGGCGGACACGCTTACCGATGCACTGAGGGCAGCGTATCTTGAGGCGTCGGGATATGAGGTTTCATTGATTGAATATATTTCTCCCCTTGAAACTCCGAAGAATATAATGATTCGTGCGGTTTATACGGGGAAGCGCTCAGAAGAGGCGGCGCAGAATTACAAAGCGTTGAAGGAAATGATACATGTCAGTCCTGCAATTGAAAAATTCGGCAAAAAAATTCAGGAAAGAGGTTTATAAATGGATTTAACTGAAAAAACTATCGGTACGGAAAGTATTTATAAGGGCAGAGTTGTTGACCTGAGGGTTGACACAGTGACCCTGCCGGACGGAGGCACGGCGACAAGAGAGATCATTGCGCACCCGGGCGGCGTTTCAATGCTTGCCGTTGATGATGAAAAAAATGTGCTTATGGTAAGGCAGTTCAGAAAGCCGACGGAGCAGGTGCTTCTGGAAATACCTGCAGGAAAGCTTGAATACGGAGAAAACCCTCTTGAAGCCGGAATTCGTGAGCTTGAGGAGGAGACCGGGACGGTCGCTTCCGAAATTATACCGATGGGCTTTTTTTATCCAACGCCTGCATATTGTCAGGAAAAGACTTATATGTTTTTTGCCCGCGGGCTTAAACGTACAAAACAGCACCTTGATGAGGGTGAATTTCTTGAGGTTGTAAAGGTTCCTTATGATAAGCTTTATGAGCTTGTTATGAACGACGAAATCCCGGACGGAAAAACCGCGCTTGCTGTTTTGAAGGCAAGGGCGCATATTTATCCCGGAGAATGAAAGGATTTTAGCAAATGGAAAAAAACAGATTAACTGTGACGATAAACGGAAGGATGTATACCCTTGTTTCCGAGGAAACTCCCGAATATATGGATGAGATTTCAGCATACGTAAATGAAAAGGTCGCTGAGGTTAAAAAGAATAATCCGGGGCTCCTTGGAGAGCGGCCGATTGTTCTTGCAGCCCTTAATATTTGCGATGAATATTTAAAGGCTGAAAAAGGCGGCAAGCTTTTACTGGACAAGGCTTCCCGGAAATATGACGAGATTGTTGCCGAAAACAAGGAGCTTCGCGGACTTCTGAATGATTCCGAATATGAAATTGACATTGCGGCGCTGAGACATCAGCTTGAGAACGCGAATAATGAAATCGCACGGCTTAAAAAGAAGCTTGGCGGCAGTAATAAATAAAGGAGGTAACCGTACGTGGAGCTTTTGTTGCCGGCGGGGTCGCCCGATGCGCTTGTCGGCGCTGTTCAAAGCGGTGCGGACGCAGTATATCTCGGCGGTGAAAAATTCGGCGCCAGGCGCGGCGCGAAAAACTTTAACAGGGCTGAAATGAAAGCATGGATTGATTACTGTCATCTTTATGGTGTAAAGGTATATGTAACGGTAAATACCCTTGTAAAAGACGGTGAGCTTGAAGAGCTGGCTCAGTATGTGAGGGATTTGTCGGATATGAATGCCGATGCTGTTTTGGTTCAGGATTTCGGTGTGCTTGAGGTTATTAAAGAAGCTGCGCCGATGCTGCCTGTTCATGCAAGCACACAAATGACTGTTACAGCTCCGGAGGATGTGGATTTTCTTGAAAAGCAGGGATTTTCAAGAGTTGTGCTTTCAAGGGAGCTTTCAGCGTCTGAAATAAAGCGGATTTGTTCTGAATGCAGCTGTGAAATTGAGGTTTTTGTTCATGGAGCATTGTGCATGTCATATTCGGGACAATGTCTTTTCAGCAGCATAATAGGCGGCAGGAGCGGAAACAGAGGCTGCTGCGCACAGCCTTGCAGGCTTCCGTATGCCCTTGAAAAGGACGGCAGGACAGTATCAAACGGATTTTTGCTCAGCCCGCGGGATTTGTGTCTTGCGCCGAGGCTTCGGGAGCTTAAGGAGTCGGGAGCAGCATCACTCAAGGTTGAAGGCAGGCTTAAGCGGCCGGAATATGCTGCAACCGTTGCAGAGGTTTACAGAAGGTGTATTGATAATAACTTTGAATTTTCTGCCCATGATATGCGTCTTCTTTCGGAGGCATTCGGAAGAGGGTTTACTCAGGGACTTTACGGCGGCGAGCGAGGCAGAAAAATGATGAATTTTGAAAATTCATCAAATGCCGCAGAAAATATCTTTACCGATGATGTGAAAAGACGCTGCCGTGAGGATGCAAATTTTAAGAAAATTCCTGTTTTTATACATGGAGAAGCAAAAATTGGGAAAACTATAAAAGTGACTATCAGCGGAGAAGACGGGACATCTGTTTCGGCAGAGGGTGATATTCGGTGCGCAGAGGCTGTAAAATCGCCGACGGGAGCAGAGAGATTTAAAAGTGCGCTGCAAAAGCTCGGAGCAACTCCGTATGAATGTATGGATATAACTGTTGATATTGATAACAATGCGGCTGTTCCTGTTTCTGAAATAAATGCCGTGCGCAGAGCAGCCTGTGAAAAAATGACTGAATTAAGAATTTTCAGGGAAAAAAGAGAAACGGCAGCTTATTTCGTAAAGTCTCCCGCTCCCTTTAAGCGCAAGCCGCTCAACATTGTTTGTGACGTTACAACAGCAAAGCAGGCTGAAGCGGCGTTTGAACTTGGAATAAAAACAGTTTTTGCACCTGCAGGGGTTTTGCCTGAAAAGACGGTAACGAAGTGCCCGCCGATTACTAAAGGGACAATTGTTTCCGGCAATAGTTTTTGCATATCAAACGCCGGGCAGCTTGAAATATGCGGCAAAAGGGCAGTATACGGAGGACAGAGGCTTAATATAACGAACTCTGTCAGTGCGGATTTTTACTGCGCATATCTTAAGGGCGCTGTTTTGTCTCCCGAACTGAGATTTGAGGAAATAAAGGATATTACCTCACGCACCCGCCTTGAATGCGGAGCTGTTGCTTACGGCAGGCTTGATCTTATGCTTTGCGAAAACTGTCCTGTGAAGGCGGCAGGACAATGTACAAAAGGGAAGAGCAGTTTTTTTCTGCGGGACAGAAAGGGGGAGAGGTTTCCTCTTGTCTGCTCTGAGGGCTGTCGGATGAGAATACTTAACTCCAAGCCTGTATATATGGCTGATAAATGGTCTGATATTGAAAAATCGGGGCTTGATTTTGTAAGCCTTGTGTTTACGCTGGAGGACAGAGAGGAGTGCTCGGAAATAATTAAAGCCTATCTTGACGCCGCTGCCGGGAAAGCCGCATCACCCATGAAGGAAAATACTTTTACACGCGGTCATTTTTACCGCGGGGTTCTGTAATAATACGGCACAATGGAGGATTGAAATGAAATACAAGGTAATTCTTGCTTCCGGTTCGCCGAGGCGATGTGAAATATTAAAAAATATAGGATTGGAATTTTCGGTTATAAAATCCGGAGCGGATGAAAGTCTTGTAAATCCTGACGGGATACCGGTAGATATTTATGTGCAGGAGCTTGCAATGCTGAAAGCCGGTGACGTCTGCGGACAGATTACAGCAGCCGCACCGGCGCTTGTGATAGGGGCGGATACCGTTGTTTCCCTTGACGGGAAAATACTCGGTAAGCCCGGGGATGCCGGTGCCGCCTTTGATATGCTGAAAATGCTTTCCGGAAAAGAGCATGAGGTATATACCGGATTTTGCGTGATGCGAACCGTAGACGGTCTTTCTGTCTGCGGAAGTGAGCGGACAAAGGTAAAATTTGCCGATTTTACAGATGATGAGATAGATAAATATGTTAAGACAGGAGAGCCGATGGATAAAGCGGGCGCATATGGAATACAGGGGAAGGGTGTTATGCTTGTTGAGGGAATAAGCGGAGATTATTTTAACGTTGTTGGACTTCCCGTAAGAAGCCTTATTAATCTTATGAAAAAAGAATTTGATTTTGAATATTAAAATAAAGGCAGGAAAGAATAATGGGATTTTTTTCAAAAAGTATAGGTATAGATCTTGGAACCGCAAGTACTCAGATTTATAAAAAGGGAAGCGGAATTGTTTTAAACGAGCCGTCTGTCGTTGCGGTTGATAAATTTGACGGCAAGGTTCTTGCCGTCGGTGCTGAAGCTAATGAGATGATAGGAAGAACTCCTGACAGCATAGTTGCGATAAGACCGATTAAGGATGGAGTTATTGCTGATTTTGATATAACGCGCGCCATGCTGAGAAGCTTTATTATCGACAGCGCAGTCGGAGGCATACTGAAGCCGAAGGTTTTTGTCGCTGTTCCGTCGGGAATTACAGAGGTTGAGAAAAGAGCTGTTGAAGAGGCGGCTGTGACAGCGGGAGCAAAATCCGTTACCTTTGTTGAAGAGCCTATGGCAGCTGCTATAGGCGCCGGACTTTCGGTGGACGATGCGGCAGGAAATATGATAGTTGATATCGGCGGCGGCACAACAGAGGTGGCTGTTATCAGCCTTGGAGGAATTGTTGCTTCAAAATCCGTAAGAATAGCCGGAGACGCCCTTGACAGCGCCATTATTAATTTTGTTAAAAAGGAACATGGAATAAATATCGGTGACCGAATGGCAGAGGAAGTAAAAATAGCAATCGGAAATGCTTTTGATACAGGGGAAAGCAAGCAGTTTGCTTTGCGCGGACGCGATGTTTCAACAGGACTTCCGAAGCAGGAAACGGTAACATCTTCGGAAATAAGAGAGGCTATGAGTGAAAATATGTCTCAGATAATGGAAGCAATACGCGTTACCCTTGAACATACGCCGCCGGAGCTTGCAGCCGATGTCATGGAGCGCGGAATTATTCTTTCCGGCGGAAGCGCCGCGATAAGCGGACTTTGCGAGCTTATAAAAAGTGAGCTTGATATAGAAGCGCATGTTGCCGAGGAGCCTCAGAACTGCGTTGCAATCGGTACGGGACTGTCAATAAGCCGGGCTGCAAGAAAATAACTAAAAGCAAGATGTCCCCCGCCTCTATAGGCGGCGGGTTCCACTTACTTTTTGGGGGTGGAGGTACAATCCCCTACTGAAACGTTGAATGACGGGGCTTTGCCCCTTATTGAATCTTCGGAGATGATGGATTTGAAGAATACTTTTGGGAAAAAACTGACTGTGACAGCCGTAATAATTACAGCTGCTCTTGCCGTTTTTACGATAATCTTCGGTAATAATAATTTTCTGGTAAGCGGCGTAAGAACAATTTTTTCTCCGTTCCTGTCCCTTACTTCAAGGGCGGCTCATGAGATTAAGGATATGCAGTCATATTTTACGGAGCTTAAAAGCTACAAGGAGGAAAATACCAGGCTCGCCGAAGAAAATGCTGACCTTAAACGATCCGGTCTTTCGGTTGCTGAGTATAAGGCGGAGAATGACAGGCTGAAAGAATTGCTTGAGCTTCAGGATGAGATGGAGGGACGCTTCCGGACGACTGCTGCCCTTGTTGTTTCCTATGAGCCCAATAACTGGTTTGATACAATTGTAATTAATAAAGGTAAATGGAGCGGCATTTCCGTGGGAGATGCGGTAGTTGCAAGCGGCGGAATTGTCGGCAAAATAACCGAGGTGGGAGCAGGCTACAGCGTTATTTCAACAATGCTTAACAGCGAAAACTCCATCGGCGTCAGAATAGTGAGAAACGGCGAACTTGCCGTAGTGGAAGGAGATGCGGAGCTTTCAAAGAATAAGCTTTGCAGAATGAGCTTTATAGAGAAAGCCGGAGGCGTTAATTTGGGAGACCTTGTTGAAACAACCGGCTCCGGCGGAGTGTATCCGTCGGGAATAAATGTTGGGACAGTAAAGGAAATAAAGGCTGAAAATTCTGTTCAGTATGCGGTAATCGAACCGGCTGTCAATGTATCGGAGCTTTATGAGGTGCTTGTTATAAGCGGAGGTGACGAGTGATGAAATACATAAAAGCTGCTGTATGGATTTTTGTACTGTCACTTGTTTACGCAAGCGGAATACTGCGTATTTTTAATATATCGGCAGAGCTTCTTATGATATTTTGCGGTATTTTTGCTTTTTTGTCAGAAAGTTTCAGAGCTTCTGCGGTTGTGTCGATAATATGCGCTGTGCTGATGAGCGGTCTCGGAGGCAGGGGATTTGCTTTCTGTGTATTGTCATGCGTTTACTTTGCTCTTCTGTGTCTTTGGGTTCGGCCGACAAGAAAGCCGATGCTGAAATTTACCGTTGTCGGCGGGGGGTATGCGTTTATTTTTGAGGCGGCATTTTATCTGTTATTCTGCCGGAGTGAAATGGATCCGGCGGCAGCGCTCAGAAGTGTAATTTGTCCGTCATTTGTATATAATACTCTGCTTTGTATGATACTGTATCCCGCTGTGCGGAAAAGCTTTGAGGAAAAGGAAAGATATATTTTTGAAAATTGAGGTGAATAAGCATTGCTTGGTGCAAGAGGCAGATTTAGATTTATTTATTTAATAATTGTTATTGCTTTTGCTTGTCTGCTTGTCAGGCTTTCGGAATTGCAGCTTATCAACGGCAGCGAATATGACAAGCTTGCCGGGAGCAAGCTTACAATGAATCTTGCGGATAAAGCGCCGCGCGGCGAAATAACCGACAGATACGGCGAGCTTCTTGTCGGAAATAAGACAAGCTATTCTCTTGCACTGCTGAAAACCGATATAAGCGATGATGAGCTTAACGGAATAATTTTTAAGGTACTTAACATGCTTGAGGAAGAAGGACAGGTTTTTGAGGACAGCCTTCCGATTGATGCGGAGAATTTGCAGTTTACCTTTGGAAGCGACGAGGAGCGTATTGAATGGATAAATAAATCAGGCCATGAAAAGCTGCTGGGCGGCGTGGAAAACGGAGCACAGGCACTTTCTGTCCTTGCTTCGGAGGTTTATCATATAAATTTGTCGTATTCACAGCAGGATGTGCGCAGAATCGCAGGTGTGCGGTATGAAGCGGAAAAAAGAGGATTTTCTCCGCTGTCTCCGTTTATAATAGCGGAGGATGTTTCAATAGCTCTTGTTTCTAAAATTAAGGAGTCGGGTGATGAATTCCCGTGTATTGCCGTTACAAACAGCTTTGTCAGGGAATATTTTAATGATGGCTTTGCTTCTCACATTCTCGGGCGTGTAGGTAAGATGAATGAGGAGGAATACAAGAAATATAAAGAGCAGGGCTACGGTTATAACGATAATATAGGAAAACAGGGTGTGGAGAAGCTTGCGGAAGCATATCTTCGCGGTGTCGACGGAGTCAAGGGAAGCGCGGAGGGAACCGGAAGCAAGGTCAGCCTTATTGACAAAACACCGACTAAGCCGGGCTCAAACATCGTTCTTACCATAGACATGGATTTGCAGAGAACTCTTGAAGAATCTCTTAAAACCCGTATTGAAAAAATAAGCAGGTCAGGCGGGGAGAAAACAGGGGCTGATGCAAATGCGGGCGCAGGTGTCGTAATTGATGTTAAAAACGGTGATATTCTTGCATGTGCATCATATCCTTCATATGATTTGTCAGATTTTAAGGAGCTTTACTCAAAATTGTCGGAGGATGACGATAAGCCGCTTTGGAACCGCGCTGTCAGCGGAACATATACGCCCGGTTCAACCTTTAAGCCTCTTGTTGCCATTGCTGCTCTTGAAACGGGAAATCTGAAAACTTCGGAAAAAATTGTTGATGAGGGAATTTACAAGTTTTACGAGGGCTACAGACCGAGATGCTGGATATGGTCTGAGTATCAAACTACTCACGGCAGCATCAATGTCACGGAAGCTATTGAAAAATCATGTAACTACTTTTTCTATGAAGCCGGCAGAAGAACGGGAATTGATAAAATGGACGAGTACGGAGCATTGTTCGGGCTTGGCGAGTACACCGGAACAGGACTCCCGGAGGAGGTAAAGGGTTATATTGCAAGTCCCGAAAGCAAGAAGAGAGTTGTTAAAACGGTAACCGAGCAAGGCTGGTACGGCGCCGATACCCTACAGGCGGCTATAGGTCAGTCAATACATTCCTTTACTCCCCTTCAGATAGCAAATTATATTGCAACAATTGCAAACGGCGGTACGAGATATAAGCTTAATCTTATAAAAAGTGTGAGATCCGGAATTGACGGAAGTCTTATCCGGGACGTTCAGCCGCAGGTTGAAGCACAGATAGACATAAGTCCCGCCAATCTGAATGCTGTGCGGCTTGGTATGAAAAATGTGGTGGAAGAGGGATCGGCACGCGCTATTTTTACCGGATATCCAATACAAATAGGAGGTAAAACAGGAACGGCTCAGGTTGGGACAAAGGTTTCGAATAATGCGCTTTTTGCGGCATTTGCACCCTTTGATAACCCTGAAATCGCTGTTTGCATAGTGATAGAGCATGGTGTGCGCGGAGCAAATGCAGCTTATGTTGCGAAGGAGATCTTTGATGAGTATTTCGGTCTTAAGGATGACGCGGTTTCCGCATTTGTGGAGCTTGAGGATTACGGACTGAACGGCTGATTACTTGCCTGCACGGAGGTGCAGAGCAAAGGAGGTGCTCGGAAGAGTGGAAAAAAAGGATGCTGTGATTTTTAAAGGAACGGCGCAGGGGCTTAAAATGATAATTGACGATAAAACTCCGGTTATGGAAATACTGGAGGCCGTACGTGAAAAAATCAAGGCCTCGGCAGGTTTCTTTAAGGGTGACTGTGACATATATGTAGTCGGACGGGAACTGAATTCCTCGGATAAAATCAGAGTAACCTCCGTCATGCAGACGCTTTATCCGGAGGCAAAGGTCATTTTCGGAGACATACCGCATAAAAATCACACGGATTTCGGAGCAAGGTTCATAGAGGACCTGGGCAGAGTGGCTGAATCCTCAAAGGAAATGCTTAAATCAGACAGAAAACAGAAAAAACTTATTCCAACAAAATCAGATATGCAATTTTATGACGGCAGTATTTTTGATGGTGAGGAGCTGAATGCTGCCGGAGATATTCTTGTTTTGGGGAATGTGGAAAAGGGAGCTAAGATTACGGCTTCCGGAAGTATTTACATACTCGGAGGACTGTTCGGCGAGGCGTCAGCAGGGAGCTCCGGAGATGAAAAAGCAAAAATTGCAGCTGTGAAATTCAGCCCTACTGTTATTTCAATTGCAGGAATTAATTTGAATTTTAATGAAAATGCACAAGAAAACGGTGCAGAAATAGCACATTTGATGAATCATACAATTTTTTTGAATGAAATTTTGTAAATAATATGGACAAATCAAAAAATATATGTTATAATAAGGAATGTGGGGTAAATTACTCATCATCGGAGGTCTGCTTATGGGAGAAATCATTGTTGTTGCTTCCGGCAAGGGCGGTGTAGGTAAGACTGCGCTGACCGCCGGTATAGGCGAAGCATTGGACTCATATGATAAAAAAGTGCTGCTTATTGATACTGATATGGGGCTCAGAAATCTTGATATTGCACTTGGAGTAGAAAACGAGGTTGTTTTTGATGTTCTTGACTGCATTGACGGCAGATGCGGGATTAATGATGCTTTAATTAAAATTTCGTGTAAAAACGGCGGACTTTCATTCTTGCCTGCCGCGCAGAGCCGCGGCGGAAAACATGCGGATGCGGAAAAATTCAGCAGCTTCTGCTCAGGCCTTAAGAATGATTTTGATTTTATTATTCTTGACAGCCCGGCAGGGCTTGGTATCGGGCTTTCTTCATGCTGCTGTGATTCGGCAATTGTCGTTGTTCAGCCGTACATAGCGTCTGTAAGAGATGCGGACAGATGCATTGATATCCTTGAGAGAAACAATATTTCCGGATTGAAGCTTGTTATAAACGGAGTCCGTCCGGAACTGATAAGCAAGGGTATTATGTGGAATGTTGATGATATTGTTGATTTACTCGGAATACCTTTGCTTGGCATTGTTCCGTTTGATGATGAGCTCCTGAAAGGGGCTTTGGCAAATAAACAGTCCATTGCTTTTGAAGCTTTCGGTAATATCGCAGGCCGCATGGCCGGCGAAAATATACCTGTTATTGACATTAACAGAAAAAAGATCGGGTTAACCGATCGGATAAAAAAATTTTTAAAAAAATAATAACGAATTTGGGGGTTTGTTACTGTGAATATTGCACTGATTGCGCACGATAAGAAAAAGGAATTGATGGTACAATTTTGTATCGCATATAAGGGCATACTTGAAAAACACGTTTTGTTCGCAACAGGAACAACCGGTAAGCTTGTTATAGAAGGCACAGGTTTGAATGTTTACAGATTTCTGTCCGGACCTCAGGGCGGGGATCAGCAAATTGGCGCAAGGATAGCTTATAATGAGATAGATCTTGTACTGTTTTTCCGTGACCCTCTGAGCGGTGAAGGCTATGAGCCTGATGTTTTTTCACTTCTGAGGCTTTGTGATATGCATAATATTCCCATTGCAACAAATGTTGCTACAGCCGAGGTTCTTATACATGGACTTGACCGCGGAGATCTTGACTGGCGTGATATAGTAAATCCGAAAAAGTAAAATTTAAATTTCCCGGAGGATTAGTATGAGTGAATGTAGTCATAATTGTGAAAGCTGCTTGGAAAATTGTGCAGAGCGGAGTGCAGAGTCCTTTGCGGCAGAGCAGAATATGTTTTCAGATGTAAAAAAGGTTATAGGTGTAGTCAGCGGAAAGGGCGGCGTAGGAAAATCCTCGGTATGCGGAATGCTTGCTGTCGAGTGCAGCCGGAGAGGACTTAAAACAGCTGTGCTTGACGCTGATATAACAGGCCCGTCAATTCCGAAGATGTTCGGAATAACCGAACAGGCGAAAGGCAGTGAGGACGGAATTTATCCGGTTAATACAAAATCCGGAATTGAGGTTATGTCGATAAATCTGCTGCTTGAAAACCAGACTGACCCCGTTGTCTGGAGAGGACCTGTAATCGGCGGAACGGTAAAGCAGTTCTGGACTGATGTAATATGGGGTGATGTGGATATAATGTTTATTGACATGCCGCCCGGAACAGGTGATGTACCTCTTACTGTATTTCAGTCACTGCCGGTTGATGGCATAATTGTAGTAACATCTCCGCAGGAGCTTGTTTCAATGATAGTTGAAAAGGCTGTAAAAATGGCTGAGATGATGAATATCGAGGTACTCGGTCTTGTTGAAAATATGAGTTATATTCTCTGCCCTGACTGCGGAAAGAAAATTGAGGTTTTCGGCAAAAGCAGAATCAATGAAGTCGCCGGAAAAAATAATATTTCCGATTTCGTATCACTGCCGCTTGACCCTGAAATTGCAGCGCTTTGTGATGCCGGAAGGATTGAAGAGTATAAGGGCGGGGCGCTTGGAGTATTTACAAACAAGCTTTGATATATTTTTACTGAAGCTGAAAGGGCTGATATAAATTGAGCGAAAAAGCCGAAGAAGCACGCAGGCTTTTTATGGAGGGTTATAATTGTACGCAGGCTGTAGTCGGAGCTTTTGCGGGCGAGCTTGGAATTGATTTTGAAACTGCAATGAGATTTTCTTCTTCTTTCGGAGGAGGTATGGGAAGACTGCGCGAGGTGTGCGGAGCTGTAAGCGGTATGTTTATGGTGGCAGGTTTAAAGTTCGGATATTCATCACCGGACGCATTCCTTGAAAAATCGGAACATTATAAGCGTATTCAGGAGCTTGCCGAGAAATTCAGCGACAAGAACGGATCCATAGTTTGCAGGGATATCTTAAAGCTCAGAACACATAAGGACACACCGAATCCCGAGCCTCGGACAAAGGAATACTATAAAAACAGACCTTGTGCCGAGATCGTTGCCGGGGCGGCTGCCATAATAGATGAATATATTAAAAATAACTGACAAAAAATCTCAGCTGTAATGCAGCTGAGATTTTTTTGTCAGTTATGCAGACTGCTGTATTTTTTACGCATTTCAAGGGGAGACGCGCCTGCGTATTTTCTGAAAATCCTGTAAAAGAAATTAACATCGGAGTAGCCGACCGAGAAAGCAATTTCGGAAATTTTCTTGTTGGTGTTGGCAAGAAGCCTGCAAGCCTCATTTATACGTTTTTTTTCAAGATACTCCGTGAACCCCATTCCGGTTGCTGTTTTAAATTTGAGGCTGAGATATGAGGTGCTGTAGCAAAGCTCATGAGACAGCTCTGTCAGGGTGATTTTATTCATGTAATTTTTTTCAACGCGGTCTGTAATATATATTATTGCATCATCGGTTTTTTCCGAATCCCTTGTGACTGTACGCATTGTTATAATGAAAAGCTCAATCAGCTGACATCTTATCATTTCCGTAAAGCCCGGTGCTTTCTGATTGTATTCGTCCATCATGCTTCTCAGCAGCATATATATTTTCCCGTCCTTGTCCCTGAACTGATAGTTTGATGGGTTTACATACATGTTTCGGACGCTCATTTTGATAAGATAATGATTGAGAAGCTCTGAAAAGCTTCTGCAATGCACAAGGCTCCGGTCTATAAGATCAGGTAAAAACAAACAGTTTATAACCTCAAAGCCTCTGTCATCAATGCTTTTATAGCTGTGAGATGTGCCGTAATCAATAACAAGATAGTCGCCTTTTCGGATTATTGACTCATTTTCTGCCACATAATGCTTTGCCGCGCCTTTTGTAACATAGACAAGCTCAAGAAAATCATGCTTGTGAGGTGCCGCATACTCGGAAGCACAGGGTTCAATTATTATTGGTTCATTTTTTTTTGATGTGTAAAACATAAAATCACCATGTAAATATAAAAAATTATCTATTGATTTTATTGTATCACACATATATAATTATGTCAAGGAAAAAACGAAAGGAGTTTTTGTATTGCTTTATAAAAAGAATAAAAAATCAAACAGTCTTGATATGGAGCTTTTTAAGGCGCCTACAAGCGAGTACCGCGCAGCGCCGTTCTGGGCATGGAACTGCAAGCTTGAAAAGGAGGAGCTGTTGTGGCAGATTGAGCAGCTTAAAAAAATGGGCTTTGGAGGATTTCATATGCATTCCCGAAGCGGCATGAGCAGTCCTTATCTCAGCGAGGAATTTTTTGACCTTGTTAAAGGCTGTACCGAAAAGGCTGAGAAGGAAAATATGCTTGCCTATCTTTATGATGAGGACAGATGGTCTTCAGGTGCGGCAGGAGGCTATGTTACAAAGGATCCGCGTTTCCGTCAAAAATTCCTATGCTTTTCAAAGGAATATCCGGAGGGGGCAGTGTCTCCCGAAGAAGGAAACAAGACGGGAAAGCCGTATGTTTTAGGCTGCTATGATGTTGTGCTCACAGACGGAAAGCTTTCCGAATATAAAATGCTTGGTGAGGGCGAAAAAGCAAAAGGTGATAAATGGTATGCATATGTGCGTACACCTGACTGCGACGGATGGTTCAATGGTTATACATATGTAGATGTTTTGTCCATTGATGCTATGAACAAATTCATAGAGATTACTTATGAAGCATACAAGAATGCTGTCGGAGACAGATTCGGGGAAAGTGTTCCCCTGATATTTACTGACGAGCCGAACTATGCCACCATAAATCAGCCCGCCTTTTCCGACAGTGATGAAGATTCGAGATATCCATGGACATATGATTTTAACGATACGTATATGGCTGCATACGGAGAAAGCCTTATACCGAAGCTGCCTGAGCTTCGTTGGGAGCCGGCGGATGGCAGAGCGAATACAACAAGATACCGCTTTTTAGACCATGCTGCGGAAAGATTCTGCAGAGCCTTTGCGGATAACTGCGGAAGCTGGTGCAGCAAAAACGGCTTGTATTTTTCAGGTCATGTTCTGTGTGAGGAAAATCTTTTCGGACAGACACGATGTGTCGGTGAAGCGATGAGGCTTTACAGAGGCTTCGGAATACCGGGTATAGATATGCTTTGCAATAATGTAGAGCTTTCAACCGCAAAGCAGGCGCAGTCGGCCACGCATCAGTTCGGCAGGGAGGGGGTTCTCTCCGAGCTTTACGGAGTAACGGGCTGGACGTTTGATTTCAGAGGTCATAAATTCCAGGGTGACTGGCAGGCAGCTCTCGGCGTGACGGTAAGAGTGCCGCATCTTTCATGGGTATCAATGAAGGGATCGGCTAAGAGGGATTACCCGGCTTCAATCAGCTATCAGTCACCATGGTATGAGGAATATTCCTATATCGAAGACCATTTTGCAAGGCTGAACACAGCGCTTACAAGAGGCAAGCCGGCAGTTAACATCGGTGTTATTCATCCGATTGAATCATATTGGCTTACCTACGGCAGCAATGATAAAACAGGTCTTGAACGAAATGCGCTGGAGGACAGCTTTCAGACCTGTGTCGAAAGTCTGCTTTTCTCTACACTGGATTTTGATTTTTTATGCGAATCACTGCTTCCCAAGCAGCAGACTAAGACAGAACACGGTCGCCTTAAGGTTGGTGAAATGAGTTATTCGGCTGTTATTGTACCCAATCTTAAAACAATGCGAAGCACCACATTGGAGATTTTAAAGAATTTCAAAGACGGCGGAGGAAAGATTATTTTTATCGGTGACTGCCCGTATGCTGTTGACGGTGTAAACTGTGATGATGTATATGAATTGTATGAGCAGTGTGAAAAGCTTCCGACTGCCGTGCGCGGACTTCCGGAGCTTCTCAGCGAGGAACGCTTTGTAAGCATTGTTAAGGAGGACGGAAACAGCGCTGATTCCTATATATACAATGAGCGTATTGACGGAGAAGATATTTATCTGTTTATCGCCCGTGCAAAAGAGGATATATACCCCGATAATATTTGCGGAGAGAATTTCAGAATAATTATAAACGGCGAATTTGTACCTGTGATTCTTGATACTCTTGACGGCGGTGTTAAGCCTGCGGAATATGAATGGAAGGGTGGAAAAACGGTTATTAAAAAGACCTTATTTAACCATGACAGCCTTCTTTTAAAGCTGACGCGCGGCGCAGCTGACGCAGGCGCTCCCGCAGATGTATGCAGCGCCTGCGCGGATATAAGGATTGATTTTAAAACGCCTGTTAAATACAGACGCTGTGAGGATAATGTTATTCTTCTTGATCTTGCCGAATGGAAGCTTGCAGAGGATGAAGCTTACCGTCCTGTTGAGGAGCTCCTGAGAATCGATACTCTTATCAGAAAGGAAAAGAAGTGGCCCATGGCGGATGGCTGTGATGTTCAGCCATGGATGATTGAGCCGGAAAAAATATCATGCTTCCCCGAGCTTCGGTTTACCTTTGAAAGCGAAATTGAAGCGGAATGCTTCCTTGCTTTTGAGGAAGCAGAAGCGGTGCGGCTTAACGGCAATGACGTCAGCATCTGTTATGACGGATATTTTGCTGATAAGAGCATAAGAAAAATCAGACTTCCGAAGCTTAAAAAGGGTGAAAATGTTCTTGAAGTAAAGGTACCTATAGGCAAACGCATAAGCATAGAGAGCTTGTATCTTCTCGGTGATTTTGATGTGGTTCTCCGGGGAACCTCCAAGAAAATCTGTGCCCGCACGCAGACTGCGGCGTTCGGAAGCATTACGAACCAAGGCATGCCCTTCTACGGCGGAAATATTGAGTATGAGGCTGAATTTGAAACACCGGACTGCGATGCTGACATCACGATTTCAAGATACAGAGGCGCGCTGCTTAAGGTAAGCGTTGATGATTCGGACGAACAAAGGCTTGTTATTGCGCCTTATAAGGTTTCCTTTAAGGGACTTAAGGCTGGAAAGCATACGCTTAAGATAACCTTCTTCGGAAACAGACATAATACCTTCGGCCCGCTGCATATGTGCGATATGAAGGATAATTGGATCGGCCCCTCCGCATGGTATAAGAGCGATGATAAATACTGCTACGAATATTGCCTTGCCGAAACCGGAGTTCTGTCCTCGCCTGTTATTGAATTGTCAAATGTTAAATAGAATATTCTGACTTATTCGTCAGTGATTCGGTATTAAGACAGCGAAATATAAAAGCAGAAACGACTCAAATCCTTAAAAGATTGAGCCGTTTCTGCTTTTATTATATAATCGGGCTTTTTTTACGGAATAACTGAACAGAAAAATTCCAATCATCAAGCTGGGCAATAGCAATAACAAAATAAGAATATGAGAATAACCATGCCTTCCCGGAATACAGAATACATGAATACCTTTAATAAGGGTGCAGATACATGCTTGGACTATTTATACTTGTAAAAAGCATTAATTTTTTGCAACTACGCATTAAATATAATTGATTTCTGTACCGATAAGGTATGAATATCAATTATATTTGTAGTAGAAAGAACCGATATCCTAAATAATTTGGAAAATACTATATATCTACTCTGATTGTGACAGTGCTGGACAAATTATTTTACAATTATATTCCCAATGCCTAAACTACTAACCGAGGTTGCATTAGCATCCCCCACTATTTTTAGTTGCAATCCGTTGTTTAATGGTATATTAATTTTTTGAGGCAAAGATTCAGGTTCGAGTACAAAAGTTTTTACAGTATGACCGTCTACTATAAACGTTACACTTTTTTCGAGGTTATCATATTCTATATGACCTATAACACATTCTAACTGAGAATACTTTCCGTTTAAATTGAATAATGATACCGAGTCATCCCCCCAACATTCAATTCCGTTACCATAAGTTTCTCCTGACATTTTAAATGATGTTGATGTACCACACCAATCCGTTTCATAAGGTGGACAAACATCGGTTAAAAATACTTCTCCAAAAGACTGTTCATCCCACAAATAAACACTTTGCGTTGCTCCATCCCAAGTAACATCCATTCCGGCTAAATTTGCCGTCCCTCTAACGGGCATATACGTCGTACCGTTGTAGATAAATGGCTCGATAACGCTACCGTTACTGTCCTTTAACTCACACAAAACATTGTCCTTGTAAACCTTGATATTATCGTAGGTTACTTCGATATTTTCTGTCATGTGTTTGGCAAAAACCGCGCCGCCTGTGCATAGTGCGCCTATCAGTACCCCTGCAACTACTCCTTGTATTCGTTCTTTCATAAAGATACCTCCTGTCTTTGTATGGTAGTGTCAAGTTGACACCACGTTTTTTATATTTTAACTTGCGTTAAAACCTTGACTTTTCGAGGCTTTGAATATTTTTTTAAAGAATATAGCATAACCCCTTTTTTCATAATGTAAATATAACCACGAAGACTCTGTTTTTAAACAGAGTGGGACTATTACTTCTATATCATTATTTCTCTGCTGATGAGAGTTAGCTAACCTTTCATCTATATGCATACCTTGTCCCATTTGTATTATATCTTGCCGATTCCTGTTTTTTTATTATATTTTTCCATTATATCTACATATCAATTTTTGTCTTAATTCGTTATCAATACCGTTTGAGTGTCACCGTTCCAATCAACCTTTGCACCATATGCCTCCGAAATAGCTCTTACAGGAACCAGTGTTCTTCCATTTATAATGCATGCGCTTGTGTTTAACACAACGGCTTTATCGTTTACATACATTATATCCTCATCAATCGTAAGCTTAATTCTTGTATCACCTTTTAACGATGTCACGGTTCGTGTTGACTCATCCCATTCAACGCTGGCACCTAACGCTTCAAAAATGGTACGCAGAGGAACCATTGTCGATCCATTTATGATTTGTGGCATAACATCAAACTCAAGCGATGCGTTGTTCAACAAAACCGTTATCGGCGATGAATTGTAATGTATATTACAATTTGCAAGAACTGTGTTTTCATTTCCAATCAGCATATTTTTCCATTGAGTCTCGTTTCCGCCATAATATATATCGGTTAAGCTTTCACAGCCATAAAATGAATAATCATATATCTGTGTTACGCTGGAAGGAATCATAATATTAGTTAGGCTGTGGCAATTTTGAAACGTGCTGCCAAAGCTCATATCGCCTATAGTGCTTCCTATACTTGTAACACTCTTAGGTATTACGATACTTTTTAAGCTATGGCAAGAACTAAACGCAAAGCAGCCAATTTTCGTAACACTATCCGGAATTTTGACGCTTGTTAAGTTATGACAACTACTGAATGTATAATCCTCAATACTGGTTATTCCACTCGGAATCTTTATACTGATTAAGCTGTCGCAATATGAAAAAGCCCATTCGCCTATACTGGTTACGCTATTGGGTATTATAATATCTGTTAAACTGCTACAACCCAAAAAAGCGCGCTCTCCTATGCTTGTAACACTGTCAGGGATTGTATAACTCGTGTCTTTTTTGCCGATAGCATATTGTATAAGTGTCATTTTATTTTTGCTGAAAAGATTGCCGTTTATTGAACAGTAATCATTATTGCTTTCACTAACACTTATATCCGATAAGCTAATACACCCATTAAAAACGCCGACACCCAATTCTGTAACGCTGTTTGGAATTGCGATACTTGTCAAGCTGCTGCATTCACCAAAGGCATTCGTTCTTATACTTATAACACTATCAGGTATTACAATATCTGTTAAACTGCTACAACCCAAAAAGGCACGCATTCCTATGCTTGTAACACTGTCAGGTATTGTATAGCTTGTATCTCCCTTTCCTATGGCGTATCGCAATAACTCTGTTTTATCTTTGCTGAAAAGATTGCCATTTATCGAACAGTAATCTTTATTATTTTCGCTGACATTTATATTTTTTAAGCTACTGCAGCCTGAAAATACAGAACCATCTATGCTTGTGACACTATCAGGTATTGTAATATCTGTTAAACTACTGCATCCAGAAAATGCAGAACCACCTATGCTTGTAACGCTATCAGGTATTGTAATATCTGTTAAACTACTGCAACCGGAAAATGCAGAACCGCCTATTTTTGTAACACTGTCAGGTAAATTAACACTTATTAAACTGCTACATTCATCAAACGCATAATTTTCTATACAAGTAATACCATTTTCTACTACAACAAATTTAATATTACTGTTCTTGTAAAACGGTGACCTTGTAGCTCCAACAGCTCCTATGCCACCTGTACCGCTTATAATTAGAGTACCATTATCATCAAGTGTCCACATTATGTTTTGACCGAAATTTCCACTATCAGCCGCACTTGCGACAATTGACAAAAATGTTGTAAATATCGCCAAGGAAAGTATGATGCTTAAAATTTTCTTTTTCATTTTGTAAAACTCCTTTACTGTTATATTTGATCTTGTTTTTTCTATAAATTACTAAGTTTTATACATCAAATCACCACCTATTTCATCATTCGTTGACAATAAGAAATTATGCAAATAACATCAACAGAATACCGTATATTTTTGCATCTATGATAAAAAATATTTCTATAATTCAGATATTCATCGCTGTAAATAGACCTGTATACACAAGAAATGGTTCGAAACCACTTGCATTCTTATTTACTTTACTGTAGTAAATGAATGGCTCAATGATACTGTCATTTGAATCCTTAAGCTCGCATAAAACATTATCTATGTAAAACTTGATATGTAAACCTTAATATTGTCATATGATATCTCAATATTCTCCACGGCTATTTTGGCTAATGCTGCTACCTGTTACAGATTATCATAATTGCAATTCCTGCGATCAATCCTTGCTCTCTATGCTTCATAGAAACTTCTCCTTAAATTTTTAGTTTTTTTGCAGTCAAAACCGTATAATCGTATTTCAAAAATCCCATAATAACACAGATTGCGATCGTATTGTCCGTAAACAAGATATTTACGGACAAAAAATCAGAAGTGCTTGACTGCTCTTGCACTGCCGCGTATTGTTGACTATGAATTTTGACGGAGAATTTATCCCTTATATATTTCACCTAATTTATTCATTTCTTTTATTTTATGCTCTTTTAATGAGTGCGCATATAAATCAAGAGTAATTCCTACAGATGAATGACCGAGTATTTCCGATAAGGTTTTATAATCCATACCTACCTCTAATGCACGTGTAGCAAAGGTATGACGGAGCGAGTGATATTTCATATCAGGCAGCTTTGCCTTTTTCAAAATATTCTTAAAGTGTCGGCGGTATGTGCGAACATCAAATGCTTTGCCGTATCTTGAAATCACAAAATCGCCTTTTTGTGATATAAGCTTGATTTTGTCCATTAAAAATAGCGGTATAGGTATTACACGCTTTGATGATTTGCTTTTTGGAGAGGTAATTATCACGCCTTTTTCCGTTCTTGCCTGTGTTCCGTTTACGGTTAAGGTGTCGTTTTCAAAATTTATATCCGACCACTTTAATGCACACACTTCACCTATACGAAGTCCTGTATAAAGTGAAATAAAGATACCTATATCAATATCATCTGTCAGGCTGTTTTCAAGCTGTTGCTGCTCTTTAGCCGTAAATATCCGAACTATTGATTTTTCTTTTTTTGGTATTTTAACTTTACTCCATACATTTGAAACGTACCCCTTATCCTCTGCTGCTTCCAAAGCTGATTTTAGTATAGTATATACAGTTTTTATTGTTGCAGATGATAGCTCCAAATCATTTATAAATTCCTGCAAAACATCTGTTGTTATCTTTTTAAGCGGTATGTCTCCGATGTAGGGTATAATGCTGTTTTTAATATGACTTTTATAAACTCTTTGTGTGGTAGTTTTTAATGCGCCTTGTGAACTTACCCAAGAGGTAAGCCAATTTTCAAGCTTTATATTTGAACTTGCTTTTGTTTGTGTTTTCTCTGCCCTGCACTTAGCGAGTTTTTCCTTAATATCTGCATAGCTTTTTGAATAAATATATCCATAGACAGCTTTGCCCGAAATATCATAATACTTTATGTATCTGCCCTCATAACGTCCATCTTTTCTTTTATAAATATTTTCACCTCTGCGAGCCATAATAACGCTTCCTTTCTGTTTAAGTGAGTTTGCTAAATCGAGCTTATGCGATTTAGCTGACTACAATTCTGACGGCAAATCCTGATTTTTTCTTGTGCAAAATGTAGAAAATACCTTATTCACTTGATTTTTTAACATTAAAATGGTACAATTAATTATACCATTTTAGTTAGGCGTAAACCATAAATAACGAAAAATTCAGTATTAATGCCGATTTTTCTCTGTCCGTAAATATCTTGTTTACGGATTTTTTTATTTTAGCACATTCTGCGGTGGAAGAACGGTCACTTTTATCAGAAAATTTGTTAAAATTAAAATATGCATATATTGTCAATGATGAATGAAAAATGCGATAAAATGATTATAAAATTGCTGCATATTTTTATTCAATATAATAAAATCTTTTAATAAGGCGGGGTAAGACTTGACATTGGGCTGAAATTGTGATATTATTGATAATATTTATGAATAAATTTAATATCGTTTGAATTTTTTGTTAACAGCACATTCTGAAATGATAGATTTCTTGAAAAATTGATTATCGTTTCTTTAGGGGCGCAGTTAAGGTATATCCTCGGCGGCACGGTGTCTGTTTTTTGTTTTAAAGTATTTTCGCCTTATGGCTAAAATAAATTATTATCTGAGAAAGAGGTAATTATGTATGAAAAGAAATTTTAAGATTACAAGCATGGTTATGGCTGCGGCTATGGCTCTCACATGTCTTGCCGGCTGCGGCACATCAAATCAGGGTTCAACGGGCTCAACTTCCGAAGGAACCTCCGCGCCGATTAAAATCGGCGGAATCGGTCCTATAACAGGAGGTGCTGCAATTTACGGACAGGCTGTTAAGAACGCTGCCGAAATGGCTGTTGAGGAAATCAACGCTAAGGGCGGTCTTCAGTTTGAGCTTAAATTTGAAGATGATGAAAATGACGCTGAGAAGTCTGTAAACGCTTATAATAACCTTAAGGATTGGGGAATGCAGATATCACTCGGTACTGTAACGACACAGCCGTGTATCGCTGTTTCAACAGAAATAAACGCTGACAGAATATTTGCTCTTACACCGTCTGCGTCTTCAACAGATGTTATCGGCGGACAGCCTGACAAAAACGGCAACGTAACAATTCAGCGTAAGGATAATATGTTCCAGATGTGCTTCACAGACCCGAACCAGGGTGTGGCTTCCGCTCAGTATATCAAAACTCAGAACCTCGGTACAAAGATAGCTGTAATATACAACAATTCAGACGCATATTCAACAGGTATCTATCAGAAGTTCCAGACAAAGGCTGATGAGCTTGGCCTTAATGTTGTCTGCGTAAAAACATTTACCGATGATTCGGCAAATGATTTCACGGCACAGCTTAATGAAATAAAGGCAGCGGGAGCTGACCTTGTATTCCTGCCGATATACTATACACCGGCTTCACTTATTCTTTCACAGGCAAACAAGATGCAGTATGCACCTAAATTCTTCGGCGTTGACGGTATGGACGGAATACTGACACTCGACAACTTTGACACAGCTCTTGCCGAGGGCGTTATGCTTCTTACACCGTTTACGGCTGACGCAGAGGATGAGCTCACAAAGAACTTTGTTGCAAAATATAAGGAAAAGTATAATGAAACACCGAATCAGTTTGCAGCAGACGCATATGACTGTGTTTATGTAATCTATAACGCTTGTCTTAAGGAAGGAATTGACGCTTCAATGAGCGCTTCCGATATATGCGAAAAGCTTATAGCAGCATTTACTGCTGATGACTTTACCTTTGACGGACTTACGGGAACAGGCATGAAATGGTCTGAATCCGGAGAAGTATCAAAGGAGCCTAAGGGTATGGTTATAAAGGACGGAGTATACGTTGGAATGTAATTCCGCCTGAATTATCTGAAATAAAACGGCGATGTCCCCGTGCAAAAAGCGGCTGCTGCCCGATTTCTGGCAGAGGCCGCCTAAGGACGGGGCTTCTTTTGTCCGGGCATCCGGCGGCTCAGCTGCCGTAAAATTTATACTATAATGGGGTGTAAGCATGACTTTTATTTCTAATCTTATAAACGGAATAAGTCTTGGCAGCGTTTACGCCATAATTGCTTTGGGATATACCATGGTTTACGGTATTGCAAAAATGCTGAATTTTGCCCATGGTGACGTTATTATGGTGGGAGCGTATATATCATTTTGTGCAACAACATATCTTAATCTGCCGCCTGTGGTCTCTGTTTTGCTTGCAATGGCAGTGTGTACGGTGCTCGGAGTTGTGATTGAGGGACTGGCGTACAAGCCTTTGAGAAAGGCGTCGTCTCTGGCGGTTCTTATAACGGCTATCGGCGTAAGCTATTTTTTGCAGAACGTAGCATTGCTGATATGGGGAAGTGCGCCGAAAACCTTCAGTTCCATTGTACCGCTTGATTCTATTGCGCTTTTCGGCGGCAAGCTGATTATAACCGTTGAATCAATAGTAACGGTTGTCGCTTGTATTTTAATTATGATTTTACTCACATTGTTTACAAAAAAGACCCGAATGGGTAAAGGAATGCGTGCGGTGTCGGAGGATAAGGATGCGGCAGAGCTTATGGGAATCAATGTAAACGTTTCGATTTCCGTGACCTTTGCCATAGGCAGTGCTCTTGCTGCCATAGCCGGTGTACTGCTTTGCTCGGCATATCCTGTTCTTGTCCCGACAACAGGCTCCATGCCCGGAATAAAGGCATTTACAGCTGCTGTTTTCGGCGGTATAGGTTCTATTCCCGGCGCTATGGTAGGAGGTATACTTCTCGGAATTATTGAGATTTTCAGCAAGTCTTATATCTCAACCGCTCTGTCTGACGCTATTGTGTTTGCCGTTTTAATTGTGGTGCTTCTTGTGAAGCCTACGGGAATACTCGGTAAAAAGATAATGGAAAAGGTGTGAGGTGACGGAATATGAAAAAAACAAGAAAGCTTAATAAATTCACCTTAACAAATATTAAGGCATACGGAATAGTTATTCTTGCCTTCATAATTTTGTATCCTATGCAGTCTGCCGGGCTAATAAGCAATTCGATAAGCGGACAGCTTGTACCTATCTGTACTTATATCGTAATGGCGATTTCTCTTAATCTTACCGTTGGATTTCTCGGCGAGCTTAGCCTCGGGCATGCAGGATTTATGAGCGTCGGCGCTTTTACGGGAGTTATTACGGCAATATGCCTGCAGAATGCGGTTCCCGCTCCTGCGCTCAGGCTTTTAATTGCGATTATTGCCGGGGGAATTTTCGCCGGGATCGCAGGCCTTGTTATAGGAATACCCGTTCTGCGTCTCAGAGGTGATTATCTTGCGATTGTAACCCTTGCCTTCGGAGAAATTATAAAAAACATTATAAACTGTCTTTATGTAGGGGTTGACGCTTCAGGGCTTCACATAAGCATGACAAATGCGGATGCCCTCGGCATGGTAAACGGACAGCTTATTTTAAATGGACCTCAGGGTGCGGTGGGAATAACAAAAATGGCATCACTTACTGCCGGTGTAATTCTCATTTTGTTTACGCTTTTCGTAGTTCTTAATTTTGTGAACAGCAAAACAGGCCGTGCCGTAACAGCGATCAGAGATAATAGAATTGCTGCGGAATCGGTCGGTATCGGAGTTACAAGATATAAGCTTACGGCATTTATAATTTCTGCGGCTCTTGCCGGTATGGCAGGTGCGCTTTATGCAATGAATTTTTCAACCATTGCGGCAAAGAAGTTTGATTTCAATACATCCATTCTTATTCTTGTATTTGTTGTTCTAGGCGGAATGGGCAATATTGTGGGTTCTATTATCGCTACTGCACTTTTGTATATGCTGCCGGAGCTTTTGCGCGGTGTTGCGGATTACAGAATGCTTGTATATGCAATAGTTCTTATTGCAGTTATGCTTGCAACTAACAGTGAAAAGGCAAAGCAGCTTTGGGAAAGAACATCCTTTAAGCTTAAAAATAATAAAGAAAAAGAACGGGGGGAAGGATAAATGGCAAAGATGGTACCTGTACCGAGCAATGCGATTATACCGGAACGGGATATCGACAAGACCCCGATTCTTGAAACGCATCATCTCGGAATTGACTTCGGAGGATTAACGGCTGTTGATGAGTTTTCTCTGACGGTCGGAAGAACTGAAATAGCCGGTCTTATCGGCCCGAACGGAGCCGGAAAAACAACTGTTTTTAATCTTCTTACGAACGTTTATCAGCCTACCCGCGGTGATATAATCCTTGACGGACGGACTACTGCGCGGAAAACTGCCGCTCAGGTCAGCAGAATGGGGATTGCAAGAACATTTCAGAATATACGATTGTTTTCTGAAATGTCGGTAATTGATAATGTAAAGGTAGGACTTCATAATTCTATAAATCAATCTCTTGCCGCTTCCATTACGCATCTGTTCGGATATGGAAAATCAGAGAAAAAGTCAAGAGACGAGGCTTTGGAGCTTCTGGACTTCTTTAATATGGCAGATCTGGCCGAGCATCAGGCAGGCTCTCTGCCTTACGGCGAACAGCGCAGACTTGAAATCGCGCGTGCGCTTGCAACTCATCCCTGTATTATTCTTCTTGACGAACCGGCTGCCGGAATGAACCCTTCGGAAACAACTGAGCTTATGGAGAACATAAGACGTATCAGAGATAATTTCCATATTGCCGTTATGCTGATTGAGCATGATATGAACCTTGTAATGAATATATGTGAGGGCATATGCGTTCTGGATCACGGTAAGGTGATCGCAAAGGGCTCTCCCGAGGAAATCAAGTCGAATCCGGCTGTTATTGAGGCGTATCTCGGCAGGAAAAAGGAGGCGGCAGAGGATGCTGAAGGTTGATAATATTAATGTATATTACGGGCAGATTCATGCTCTTAAGGATGTGTCTCTTGAGGTAAAAAAAGGTGAGATAGTAGCGCTTATTGGTGCAAACGGAGCAGGAAAATCTACTACCCTGCGTACTATTTCCGGTCTTCTCCGTTCCAAAACCGGAAGCATAACCTTGTTTGATGAAAATGTATCTCATGTTGAAGCGTATAAGCTTGTGGCTAAGGGACTGGCTCATGTTCCTGAAGGAAGACATGTTTTTCTTCAGATGACTGTTCTTGAAAATCTTGAAATGGGTGCATATACAAACAGCGCAAATGTAAAGGCAGGAATAGAAGACGTATTTGAGCGCTTCCCGCGTCTTAAGCACCGTAAGGATCAGATTGCCGGAACCTTGTCGGGCGGTGAACAGCAGATGCTTGCAATGGGACGCGCGCTTATGAGTAAACCGAAGCTTATGATGCTTGACGAGCCTTCAATGGGTCTTGCACCTATTCTTGTTCAGCAGATTTTTGATATTATAAAAGAGCTTCATGAAGCAGGTACAACAATTTTGCTTGTTGAGCAGAACGCTGAAATGGCGCTTCATGTTGCGGACCGCGCATATGTGCTTGAATCGGGAAGAATAAAGCTTTCCGGCAGCGGAGCCGAGCTTGCCAAAAGTGATGAAATTAAAAAGGCATACCTCGGCGGTTAAAAAAAAATACATCCAAAAAGAGTGCTGCGTTTTGCGGCACTCTTTTTGAGTTGTGTGACAGATACTTTATCTTATATTCTTGTACATCGGACCGTAAGCGGCACAGGCTCTGAAATCCTGACCCTCTTTGTCCATTCCGAAAGCGTTCCAGCTTGCAGGTCTGAAAATTTTCTCCTCAGGCACATTATGCATGCAAACAGGAATTCTGAGCATTGAGCAGAGTGTGATTACATCAGCGCCGATATGGCCATAGCTTATTGCTCCGTGGTTTGCACCCCAGTTATTCATTACATCATATGCTGTTTTGAACGCACCCTTGCCCGTAGTACGCGGAGCAAACCATGTGCAGGGCCATGTATAGTCTGTTCTCTTCCAGAGCTTGTCTGAAACCTCGTCCGGAAGATTAACAGTCCAGCCCTCCGCTATCTGCATAACCGGTCCGAGACCCTTGACGATGTTAAGACGCATCATTGTAGCGGGCATTTCGCTTCTTGTTAAAAATCTTGATGAGAATCCGCCGCCGCGGAAGTATCCCTTGTCGGCAGCACACCATGTTGTTGCCTTAAGACAAGCGTCAACGTCCTTATCTGTCATTTCCCAGAACGGCTTGATTACACCGTTGCCGTTTTCATCCTTAACCTCACCACAGGCGTCAAGACATGCAGCGCCTGAATTGATAAGATGGATAAATCCGCCTGACTCTTTTGCAATTCCTTCAATATCGTAGCCTGTTGCTTTTTTAACAGCCTCAGGGCTCCAGTATGTTCTTACATCGGCAAAAATCTGAGCTGTGTTTGTAAGGAGCTTTCCGAACAGCATACATATTCCGTTCAAAGTATCATTTTCCGTTGCAAGCACGTAGGATTCTCTCGGTCCTTCCCAGTCGAAGGAGGAGTTAAGGAGTGATTCGGGGAAGTCGCAGTTAGGATAGAAGTCCGTCCATTGACGCTGACCCTGAAAACCGCCGACAATGGCATTATGTCCCACAGATTCCTCACGGCAGCCTTCGGGGAGCTTGTCATTTCCGTTATAGAGATCCTTGATAATGCACATCATTTTTACGACAAATTCCCAGGACTCTTCTTTCTTTTCATCTGACTCACGTACAAAATCGGGGTTTTTATCCCAGCCCTCAGGACAATTTTTCTTAGTCCATGCAAGAGCTTTTTCAAACTCGTCATGGTCGTAAATACCCTCTGTCATTCTTCTGATGATTTCAACCTCGTCAACTGATTCAACACGAAGTCCTAAGTACTCCTCCATAAATTCAGGATTGATTATTGAGCCGCCGATACCCATTGTTATTGAGCCGATTTGCAGATATGACTTTCCGCGCATTGTTGCAACTGCAACAGCTGCCTTTGCAAATCTGATGATTTTTTCCTTAACATCCTCAGGTATCTCCTTGCAGTCGGCATCCTGCACATCATGCCCGTAAATTCCGAATGCGGGAAGACCCTTCTGTGCATGAGACGCAAGCACTGATGCAAGATAAACCGCGCCGGGGCGTTCTGTTCCGTTAAAGCCCCATACGCCTTTTATTGTCATGGGGTCCATGTCCATTGTTTCCGAGCCGTAGCACCAGCAGGGAGTAACTGTAAGGGTTATGCTTACGCCTTCCTTTTTGAATTTTTCAGCACAAGCGGCAGCTTCTGCAACGCGGCCTATGGTTGTGTCCGCAATAACAACCTTTACAGGGTCGCCGTTTGAGTAGCGAAGCGTTGAAGAAATAAGCTCCGCAGCTGATTTTGCCATACCCATTGTCTGTTCCTCAAGTGATTCTCTTACCTTGAGCGGGCCGCGGCGTCCGTCAATTGTCGGTCTTATACCTATAACAGGGTAATCGCCGATAAGTCTGTTTTTTGCCATTTTTATTACCTCCGGTTTTAATTTTTTGTGAAGAGCTTTTGCAGACTGCAAAAGCCTGCACGGTTTAAATTGTAAACTTTCTATTTCAATATAATTATATACTTGAAATTGATATATTACTTGTGTTATAATAGATAAAAGTATAATAATATTCAGCTATTAATAATCCGGAGGAAAAAACTATGGCGTATAATGAGCTTAAGCAGCGCGGAACATACGATTTCCCTATAGAGCTGTATGAAATTGACAGCAATCATCCAAAATACGAGATGGCACATCACTGGCACAGCGAAATTGAAATTATAAGAATAATCAGCGGAAGTATTCACCTTCGTCTTAATAACCGCGAAATAGAAGCATATGCCGGGGATGTGGTTTTCGTTAATTCGGAAACGGTTCACGGCGGTGTACCTGATAACTGCGTTTATGAATGTATTGTTTTCAATACGGATATGATATTTGCCGGTGACAGGCAATGCAGTGTATTTCTCGATGATTTGAACAACCACCTGCTTGCCGTGCTTGATCATTTTCACCGTGATAAAAGCGACTTTACCGATGCGGCAGACAGACTGTTTTCAGCCATGAAAAGCAAGGCATGCTCTTTTGAAATATTGTCGGCACTGTACGGGCTTTTTTCCGTTATTATAAGCTCGGGGTATTACAGACCGGTTTCGGGACTTTCAGAGGGCAATATAAAGAACAATATCAAGCTTAAGCGTGTGCTGACCTTTATAAGAGCATCGTATGATTCTCAGATATCCCTTGAGCAGATGGCGGAGACCGCCGGAATGAGCCCGAAATATTTTTGCTATTTTTTTAAGGAGATGACGGGTAAAAGCCCGATTGAGTACCTTAATACATACAGAATCGAACGCGCCGCAAGAAGGCTTCTCAGCTCTGACAGCTCCGTTACGGAAATAGCTTATTCCTGCGGATTTAACGATTTGAGCTATTTTATTAAAACCTTTAAGGCAGTAAAAGGTATTACTCCTAAGGCGTTTCGGAAAAAAGCCGAGTAATAAATCGCAGGAATTTCCAAAAAAAATTGACATACGGGGAAAAATGTGATACAATACAGGTAAAAGCATAATATTTCCGCTGCCGCTGTGCCTGCCTGCGGATACGGGCGGAGAAATATTGCAGGCGGAAGGATTGTATGGGCATGGTAAACATCGGAAACGACTGGGATGAAATATTAAAGGGAGAATTTGAAAAGGATTATTATCTTAAGCTTCGATCTTTTTTAAAGTCTGAATATAAAAGCCATATAATTCATCCCGATATGTATGATATTTTTAACGCTTTAAAATTTACGCCTTATTCTGAGGTTAAGGCAGTCATTCTCGGTCAGGACCCGTATCACGGTGAAAATCAGGCTCACGGTCTTGCTTTTTCTGTTCAGAAGGGTGTTGACATACCGCCGTCTTTGCTCAATATGTATAAGGAGCTGAAAAGTGAGCTCGGCTGTTATATACCAAACAACGGCTATCTTGAAAAATGGGCTCGTCAGGGGGTATTGCTCCTTAATGCTTCGCTTACTGTCCGCGACGGCATGGCCAATTCACACAGGAATAAGGGCTGGGAAATATTCACTGATTTTGTTATAGAAAAGCTAAACGTCCGGCAGTCACCGATTATTTTTCTGCTTTGGGGGAATAATGCTAAGGAAAAAGAAAAGCTTATAACGAACAGTGCTCATTACATTCTTAAAACAGTGCATCCGAGTCCGCTTTCTGCAAGCAGAGGCTTTTTCGGCTGCGGTCATTTTGCAAAAACAAACGAAATACTTAAATCCCTTTCAAAGGAGCCTATAGACTGGCAAATTGAAAATATATGAAAATAAGCGGCGAATATTACACGTTTTTGGACTGCAAAGGAAGCATGGAGGATTAACGTGAAAAATAAGCGGCGCATCTTACCTCCTTTCGGGACTGGGAGTATACACATACGCCGTCGTCCCTCAAGAAGGCAATCTGCTTGCTTCTTTTCCATGTTATGGATTTGAGCCGCCTAAAGGCGGCGTGGAGGATTAATGTGAAAAAATTATTAATACTTGATTCAAACAGCATTTTAAACAGAACATATTACGGAATACGTTTTTTATCGGCATCGGACGGTACTCCGACAAATGCGATTTACGGATTCCTTAATATTCTGTTTAAGCTGATAAATGAGGAAAATCCGGATTATATCTGCGGCGCATTTGATCTCAAAGCTCCGACCTTCCGCCATAAAATGTATAAGGAATACAAGGCGGGGAGAAAGCCGATGCCTGACGACCTGAAGGTGCAGATGCCGTTTGCAAAGGAGATTCTCACTGCAATGGGAATACCTGTCCTTGAAACAGAGGGCTATGAGGCGGATGATATTATCGGAACTGTTTCGCGCATATGCGATGAATCCGGGGTGAAATGCCTTATCGCAACGGGAGATAAGGACGATTTGCAGCTTGTGTCAGACAATACAAATGTTATTCTGACTGTTTCCCGCATGGGAAAAAGCGAAACGGTATGCTATGGAATAGAAGAGGTTTTTGAAAAATATAATGTAACACCGGAGGAGTTCATAGATGTCAAGGCGCTTATGGGCGATCCCTCCGACAATATTCCCGGAGTGCACGGGATCGGTGAAAAGGGTGCAATCAAGCTTATATCTGAATATCATTCCATAGAGAATTTATATGAAAGCCTTGAAAACTCAGATATAAAGGGGTCTATGCTGACAAAGCTGACAGATGGCAGGGAAGACGCATTTATGAGCAAGACCCTTGCCGCAATCTGTAAAACCGTACCGGTTGACTTTGATTTTGAAAAATGCTCCTTTGACCAAGGCGGCCTTGGAAAGAAAGATGAGTTTATAGCCCTGCTCCGCCGCCTTGAGCTTAAATCCTTTATTGAAAAGCTTAATGCGGAGGGTCGGGGTGAAACCGATATTTTTGCCCAGATGAAACAGGTTTCATCTCCCGATGAACTTGGAAGCAGTATTGCCTGCGCTTTGAAATGGAGCGGAGATGTACTTTCCGGTGCGGCGTTTGCTTCCGAAAAGGGAGTATATTCTGTTTTCGGCTCTGAAGCTGAGGTCGTTTCCGAAGTCCGAAAAATTCTTGAAAATGAAAAAATTGAAAAATACATGTTTGACTGCAAGGAGGATATGGTAAACCTGAGCGGCAGAGTACGTTTTTTAAATATTGCCGCCGATCTTGCTATTGGTGCATATCTTCTTAATCCGTCAAAAAGCGAATATAAGCTTTTTGATGTCCTTCATGAGTTGGTCGGGGCAAAGGCGCCTGAGCAGGAGCAGAATACGCAGCTCAGCCTTTTTGACGACGAGCCGCAGAAGGATGATATACTTGAGAAAAAAGCCTTTTGTATGCCTTTTATATGGTCTGAAATGAAAAAAAGACTTGAGTCTTTAAATCAGCTTAAGCTTTTTAATGAGATTGAAATGCCGCTTATTTCCGTCCTTGCGGATATGGAAATTTCGGGAATAACGGTTGATAAATCAGAGCTTGTCCGCTTCGGAGAAATGCTGCAGAATGATATTGACAGGCTCAGCGGAGAAATATATTCTCTTGCCGGTGAGAGCTTCAATATAAATTCGCCGAAGCAGCTGGGTATTGTCCTTTTTGAGGGCTTGGAGCTTAAGCCTGTCAAGAAAACAAAAAGCGGCTATGCAACAGGTGCGGAGGTGCTTGAAAAGCTGAGAGATAAGCATCCTATAGTCAATAAAATACTTGAATACAGACAGCTTACTAAGCTGAAATCCACTTATTGCGACGGTTTGGCAGCGGTTGTAAGAAAGGATACCGGCAGGATTCATTCGATGTTCAATCAAACTGTTACGGTAACGGGACGCCTTAGCTCAACAGAGCCGAATTTGCAGAACATACCGACAAGGACTCATCTTGGAAGAGAGCTTCGCAAGATGTTTGTCGCAGGTGAGGGGAAAATATTGCTTGACGCTGATTATTCACAGATTGAGCTGAGAATTCTTGCTCATTTATCAGATGATCCCGTGATGAAAAAAGCGTATATTGACGGTGAAGATATTCATGCAGTAACGGCTTCACAGGTCTTTCATATACCGCTTCCGGAGGTGACAGATTATCAGAGAAGGTTTGCAAAAACGGTTAATTTCGGAATTGTATACGGAATGGGTGAGTTCAGTCTTGCACAGGATTTAAAAATTTCCGTAAAGGAAGCAAAAAAATATATCGGAGCATACTGGGATAAGTATTCCGGTGTACGCAAATTTATGGAGGATACAAAGGAAAATGCGAAAAGAGACGGATTTGTAAAAACGTTGTACGGCAGAATCAGATATATTCCAGAGCTTCGCTCGGCAAATTTCAATGTCAGAGCCTTCGGCGAGCGTGCAGCCTCAAATGCGCCGATACAGGGTACTGCCGCCGATATAATAAAAATCGCAATGGTGCGTGTGCACAAACGGCTTCAGCGTGAAGGCATGTCTGCCAAGCTCATTCTTCAGGTTCATGATGAGCTTATTCTTGAGCTGCCGGAAGAGGAGCTTCAGGCAGCCCGGAAAATACTTCGTGAAGAAATGGAGGGCGCGGCGCAGCTTTCTGTTCCTCTTGTAGTTGAAATGTCAGAGGGGAAGAGCTGGTATGATGCAAAATAAATTTCTTTTTGGAATAACCGGCGGAAGCGGTACGGGAAAAACAACGGTTTCCGATATTTTCAGAGAGCTTGGATTTTATGTGATTGATTGTGACGTCATATCAAGGGAGGTTACGAAAAAGGGCAGTCCCTGCCTTGCCAAGCTTGCGGAGCGGTTCGGCAGCAAAATATTGACCGAAGACGGAGAGCTTGACAGACGCTCTCTCGGCGCTGTTGTGTTTTCTGATGCCGGGAGCCTCTGCATACTCAATGAAATAACTCATAAATATATTTTAGCTGAGGTTTTTAAAGCCGCGGAAGCATCTGATGAGGTCATGATTGGAATTGACGGTGCAGTATTGTTTGAAAGCGGGCTTTCTGACAGCCTTGAATGTGTTGTCGGTGTTCTTTCGGACCGCGGCGAACGGATAAAGAGAATAGTCGCCCGTGACGGAATTACATGTGAGGCTGCCGAAAAAAGAATATGTTCACAAAAAGTTGATAAGTTTTTTATTGAAAATTGCGATTATTTGATTTATAATAATAATGGAAAGGAAAACCTTGTAGAAAAAGTAAGGGAGGTAGGCTTGAAATTAAAAGAAGAAGGAAAAAGAAAAGGCTTGCTTTTTTGAAATCTCTTATGATTTTGGCTGTTGCCGTCATAATGATTATTGCCGGAATAAAAACATGTAAGAATTTGCTTTATCCCCTTGAGTATCAGGATATTATAGTAAAATACGCCAATGAGAATGAACTTGATCAATGTCTTGTGATGGCAGTAATAAAAACAGAAAGCAATTTTGTTGAAGATGCTCATTCGGGAAAGGCAAGCGGACTTATGCAATTGACGGACGATACTGCAAGTTGGATTGCTTCAAAAACAGATGTCGATATCGATAAGATAAATCTGATGAATCCGAAGGATAATATCAGAATGGGCTGTTACTACCTGAGATACCTTATAGACTATTATGAGGGTAATGTTGACGTTGCTCTTGCGGCGTATAACGGCGGAATGGGAAATGTTGATAAATGGCTTAAGGATGAAAGATATTCAGAGGATGGTGTAAATCTTAAGTACATACCGTTTAAGGAGACGAGAGAGTATGTAAAAAAAGTCAATAACGAATGTGAGGTTTACAGAAAAATGCTGGCGGCAGAGAAAAAAATTAAGAATAATTAATAATTTTCATAATATGAAAGGAGATTTTTATATGTCTAAGCCATCAATTGTAATAGGAAGACAGTACGGCAGCGGAGGCTGTGATATGGGGAGGCACCTTGCGGAAAAGCTCGGCTTTGAGTTTTATGATAAGAAGCTTGTTGAGCTTGCGGCAAAAAAGGCGAATTTCAGCGAAGAAACCGTAAAAAAAATGGATGAAAGCGCCCGGGGAAGCTTTTTGTATTCAATTGCTATGGGTAATTATTCAATCGGTACCATCGGGGGGCCGGTTTATTATGATTTGCCTATAAATGATAAGCTGTTTCTTGCGCAGTCGGAAATAATACGCGAAGAGGCGGCGAAGCGTCAGTGCGTTTTCGTTGGAAGATGTGCAGACTATGTACTCAAAAATGCCGAAATGCCTGTTCTGAGCGTTTTCATTTATGCCGACTTGGAATATAAAGCAGCACATATTGCCGAAAGGCTCGGTATTTCGCTGCAGAAGGCTAAGGATAAGGTTATCAGGGTTGAGAAGCAGCGCCGTTCGTATTATGATTATTATACAAACAGCGACTGGGGTGTTATGAAAAATTATGACCTGTGCCTCAGTTCCTCGGTGCTTGGTGAGGATAAATGTATTGATATTATTGCATCAGCTCTTGAAAGTGTGAAATGCTAAATACAGGGAACCTGTTTTCCGGGTTCCCGTTGTTGCGGAGGATTATAAATGTTAGTTGAAATAATAAAAACCATTATTCTCGGAATCGTTCAGGGAATAACAGAATGGCTTCCTGTCAGCAGCACAGGACATTTGATACTTGTAGAACAGTTTATGAGTCTTAATCAGGACAGAGATTTTATGAATTTGTTTTTTGTAATAGTCCAATTCGGCTCAATTTTAGCGGTTGTAACAATGTATTTTCATAAGCTGAATCCGTTTTCGCCGAAAAAGACTGCTGCTGAAAAAATAGAAACCTGGAATATGTGGTTAAAGGTTATAGTAGGTATTATTCCTGCCGGAGTAATCGGATTTTTGTTTGAGGATGCAATTGATAAGTATTGTTATAATTCAATGGTTGTTGCTGCCGCCCTTATAATCTACGGCGTTGCGTTTATCATTATCGAAAAGCGCAGCAGAAAGCCGCTCGTAACGTCTATTGATACCATGACATACAAAACTGCATTCCTGATCGGGGTTTTTCAGGTGCTTGCTCTCATTCCGGGAACATCGCGAAGCGGCTCTACAATACTCGGAGGCGTTATAATGGGTGCGTCAAGGTTTGTTGCGGCTGAATTTTCATTTTTTATGGCCGTGCCGACAATGCTCGGAGCAAGCGCGGTAAAGCTCCTGAAATATTTTAAAGACGGTCTTACTCTTAACAGTGAGCAGATAATTGTACTTATAACAGGTATGGCGGTTGCATATATTGTATCTGTTGCCGCGATAAAATTCCTTATGGAATATATTAAGAAGCATGATTTTTGTGCTTTTGGATACTACAGAATAATTGTCGGTATTATAGTGCTTGTGTACTTTGCCGTAACCGGTGCAACAATTATAGCTTAAGAGGTATTTATAATGATTGTAAAGGATTTTAGCATTGCAATAGGAAATTTTAAAAAATACAGAGAGCTTTTAAAAAGACGTGTCGGGGATATTATAGTTTATGTTACTGCCCTTATGCTTGTTTGCAGTATCGGGCTGATAATAATACCGACGGTTGTTCAGAGCGGAAAAATTATTAACGGGCTTATGCAGGAGCTGCCCGATTTTACCTTGAGCAGTGCGGAAGGGCTTACTGTTGCAGAGCAGTTTGATTTTGAGTTTGCGGGGATTAAGCTGCTGGCAACAAACGAAAAGGATTTGACAGAGGCTGATTTCGGAGATTGCGCTGCCGGCGTTCTGATGGACAAAAATAAGGTGCTGATGCGGAATTTCGGGCAGACCTTTTCCTTTGATTATAAAGAATTTGACATGGACGGTAAAGGCTTTGAAATAAGTAAAAGCAGTCTTCCGCAGTATCGCAGGTATTATTATTTGCTTGCGTGTATATTTGCCTTTTCCCTTCTTATAAGCTATGCGTTTTCATATGTGATGGACGGCTTGCTGATTGCTTTGATATCAAGCGTTATCTGTATGTTAATGCGTGTTCGTATCGGGATAACGGAGCTGGTGAAGCTTGCCATGTACTCCCAGACGCTTCCGCTTGTTCTGTCAGCGGTTATGTTCCCTTTCGGCATTCATATGAATACGTACATTTCGCTTGCGTTTTCCGTAATTATCATAGCTCTTGCGATGAATCAGAAAAGAGCTGACGAAGCGTATTTGCCGTAAAAGAAATGCCCGGTGTTTTTAATAAATTATGCCGCCCCGAAGCCATGTTCATCTTGAATATGCTCCGGGGCTTTTTCCTGTAACCTTTTTAAAGGCCTTGTAAAAATTAGTGCTGCTGTTAAAGCCGCAGAGCATGGCAATATCAAGCTTGGTGTAATCGGTTGTTTTCAAAAGCCCGACGGCTTTTTCAACACGTTTTATAGTAATGTATTCCCACGGGCTTATACCGTTGAACTTTTTAAATACCGTTGAAAAATAAGTTTTATTCATTGCGGCAGCTTTTGCGATTTCATCAAGAGTAAGCTCGCTGTCAAGCCTGCCGTCTATGTACATAAGAGACTTTTCAAGCTGTTTAAGGGTCTGACTGTAATTCCCCGCAGAAGAACGGCAGTCCACATAGCCGAATTCCCGGTTAAGCAGTACAAGAATTTGCGTAAGAAGCGTTTTTGTCATAATCCGGCAGTGCTCCTTTCTGCCGGAAAGCTCATCGTCTATTTTATGCATAAGACCGGCAATAATCCGTGTGCTCGGATTGTTATTTTCGAATCTGTTTGTGAAATTTTCATTTCTTTGAAAGAAAATTTTCAGAAGCTCCGATTGCTCGCTGTCCGACCATAAAAGCCTTGGCTCAAACTGAATATTTATCAAATCAAATTTTTCACCGTCGTTAATTTTTGTAATGCAATGAAGCTCATCGGTGGAAAAGAGAAAAATATCTCCTTTTTCCATTGTTATATTTTTGCCGTTAATGGTGTAAATTCCGCTTCCCGAGCTGCAAAGTGAAATTTCAAGCTCCGTGTGGTGGTGCTCCCAGAAGGCTCTGTCTCCGGCAGGCACTGTAGAATGGTAAAAAATAATTTCAGAGCCCGCTGCCGTGCTTATTGTTTCTTCATCATATCGCATAACGTGCTATCCCCGCATTATCCAAATATAGTGTATAAATTACAGAATAAAGTGAATGTATTTCTTTTTATTTTATTATATAATATAACAAAATAAAAGTCAAGGGGGTTTAAAAATGAGTGATAATCTTTCCGAAAAAATATCCGGGAATATTAATACCTGCTCATCTCCGTCAGAGCTTAAGATAACAGACCTGAGAGTGTGCAATATAAACGGTGCACCGAAGCATTGTCCGATTATTAAAATTTACACAAATCAGGGACTTGTCGGCTACGGTGAGGTAAGAGATGCTTCAAGCGCTACATATGCGCTTATGCTGAAATCAAGAATAATAGGCGAAAACCCGTGTAATGTTGACAAGCTTTTCAGGCGCATTAAGCAATTCGGCGGTCATTCGAGGCAGGGGGGAGGCGTTTCGGGAATTGAGATTGCTCTCTGGGATTTGGCAGGAAAAGCCTGGGGTGTTCCTCTTTATCAGCTCCTGGGGGGTAAATTCCGTGATAAGGTAAGAATGTACTGTGATACCGATGTGAACGGTAAGCACACCGGTACTGATATGGGACATGCCCTTAAAAAGAGGATGGAGCAGGGCTTTACCTTTCTTAAAATGGATCTCGGTATAGAGCTTTTGCTTGATGAACCGGGGTGCCTTAATGCGCCGCTGGGCTTTCTTGAGGACATAAAAAAATATTCCATGAAGGCAATTAATCATCAGCGCGGTTCTGTTGATATGGATATGATGCTCGGGAAAAATTATGAGGTGTTCACCATTCCGCATCACGCAACGGGGATTCATCTTACTCAGAAGGGTATGGATTATCTTGAGGATTATGTAAAACAGGTACGCAGCGTAATCGGATATGAGGTTCCTCTTGCGATAGATCATTTCGGTCATATCTGCATCGGGGACTGCATAATGTTTGCGAAACGGCTTGAAAAATATAATATAGCGTGGATTGAGGATATAGCGCCGTGGCATTATACGAAGCATTTTGAAAAGATATCAAATGCCACGACAGTTCCGATTTGCACGGGAGAGGATATTTATCTTGCGGATAATTTTGAGCCCCTTATGAGGTGCGGCGGAGTTTCCGTGGTACATCCCGACATATTGACGGTCGGCGGAGCACTTGAAATGAAAAAGCTCGGTAATATGTGCGAGAAATATGGAGTTGCCATGGCAATACATATGGCGGAAAGTCCTGTGGCGTGTATGGCGGCAGTTCATGCTGCGGCGGCTGTGCAGAACATTCTTGCAGTGGAATTTCATTCTGTTGATATTCCCTGGTGGAATGACCTTGTACATGGTATTGATAATCCGCTATTTAAGGACGGCTTTGTAAACGTTCCCGAAAAGCCCGGACTTGGCATTGACTCCCTTAATGAGGAATTGATGGCGGAGCATATTCACGATAAATACCCCGGCGTATTCGAGCCGACGCCCCAATGGGATAAAGAATGGTCCAATGACAGAGAATGGAGCTGATAATATGTCAAGAAGAGATGAAATAATGCGCAGCTTTGACGCTAATGCTGCATATACAGAGGAACGTGTTAATTCCGGCATCAATCTGAACAGAAAAGGTACAGCGCGGATAAAGGTGACGGATAAGGATAAAAATCCTGTTTCGGGAGCGAAAATAACAGCTGTGCTTAAAAAGCATGAGTTTAAGTACGGAGCAAACATTTTTATGCTTGACGGGCTTGAAACTGATGAAAAGAACGAGAAATATAAAAAGTATTTCAGTGAAGCCTTCAACATGGCAACGCTGCCGTTTTACTGGAGTGATCTTGAGCCGGAAAGGGGCAAGACGAGATATGAAAAGGATTCGCCGTATATTTACAGGCGTCCTGCTCCCGATTCCTGTATCGAATTCTGCGAAAAGCACGGTATAGAGCCTCGGGAGCATGCTCTGGCATACGAAAATTTCTTCCCGGGCTGGCTGGAGAATAAAGATGTTTATACTGTGAAAAAGGAACTTTCAAGGCGGTTTTCTGAAATTTCAGAGCGTTATGCCGGCAAAATCCCGACAATTGAGGTAACAAATGAAATGTTCTGGGGCAAAGGTAAAACATTCTTCTATGAGGACCCGGAATACGTTGAATGGTGCTTTAAAGAGGCGGAAAAGTATTTTCCTGCAAATGAGCTTGTTATTAACGAATGGTCGGGGATATGGAATGAAAGCGGCAGAAACCGTGACTGGTATTATATGCAGATAGAACGCGCGCTCGGCAAGGGCGCACGCATAAACGCTGTGGGAATGCAGTTTCATATGTTCTACAAAAAGGAGAACGAGGAAAGAGAAACAAGATCCTTCTACAATCCGCGTCATCTTTATAAGATAATGGACAGATACTCTGAATTTAATCTTCCCCTTCAGATTACTGAGGTTACGATTCCCGCATATTCTCAGGAGGCTGAGGATGAGCAGCTTCAGGCCGAGCTTATCGAAAAGCTCTACTCAATATGGTTCAGTCATCCGAATGTGGAGCAGATTATTTACTGGAATCTTGTTGACGGCTATGCCGCATTCGCACCTCAGGGCGACATGACCTCCGGTGAGAACTATTACTACGGCGGTCTGCTGCGGTTTGATATGACGCCGAAGCCGGCGTATTATACCGTAAAGAAGCTTTTTGAGGAAAAGTGGCATACGGAAGAAACATTTGAAACAAATGCTGACGGTGAGGCGGAGTTTAACGGATTTTTCGGCGAATATGATATAGAAATTGATTTTGGCGGCAGTAAGACTTGGCGGCATATAAGCCTTATGAAAAAAGGCTACAGGGACTTTACGCTTGAGATATAGCTGTGGGGACAAGTATGAGGTGAGGTACAGATGTTTGATTTAAGCGGAAAAAAAGCGCTTGTGACGGGAAGCACCCAGGGAATAGGCTTTGCAATTGCGAAAACTCTTTCAGACCATGGCGCTGCAGTTTTTGTAAACGGCGCGTCGAGTATGGAAAAGTGTGCACGGGCGGCAGAGCAGATACCCGGTTCCGTTCCTGTGCAGGCTGATTTGACAAAGCCTGATGATATTGACAGATTATGCGATACAGTCGGCGGCGTGGATATCCTGGTTCTTAATGCTTCAATTCAGTATAAGCGTGATTGGGATAAATTCACCGCGGAGGAATTCGACGCTCAGATGCTCTGCAATGTGAAAAGCACATATATGCTCATAAAGAGGTTTGCGCCGTATATGCAGAAGCAAAAATGGGGAAGGATTGTTACAATAGGAAGTGTCAATCAGTATAACAATCATCCGCAGCTTTTGCTGTACGGTGTTACAAAGGCCGCACAGCTGAAGCTTGTCCGGAATATTGCTCCGCAGCTTGCGCCCTTCGGGATCACTGTAAATAACGTGGCACCCGGTGCCGTAGATACACCACGCAACCGCGATGCGCTCAGTGATACGGATTTTTATAATAAGGTAATATCAAGCATACCCTGCGGGTATATCGGCAGACCGGAGGACATTGCTCCCGCCGTGCTGCTGCTTTGCTCGGAAGAGGGCAGGTATATAACAGGTGCGGATCTTGTTATAGACGGCGGTATGTGCCTGTAATATTAAGGAGGAATTACAATGCATTTCAATGACAGAGAAGAAATAATAGCTCTTACTCCGCAGTGGAAGGGTGACAGACTTGACGACGGCAGACCGTATGTGCCGGATAAATATTTAAAGGCACTTCATAATCTGACGCTTGAGGAGGTATGGAAGCCTATATTTGTTAAGGGCTACGAGAGCCAGTTTGAAGGCAGACTTCATACGCTGCATGATGACGGCAGAAAGCTTATCGGCAGAGCGGTAACAGCAACATATTGTCCTTATCGTCCGGACCTTGACGAAGTGACGAAGGAGATTGGCAAAAGCGAGAACCGCACAGGTACATATAACCAGTGGGTAATAGACAGTCTGCGCGAGGGCGATGTCGTTGTCGTAGATATGTATGATAAAATTTATAAGGGTACATTTCTCGGAGGAAACCTTACAACAGCAATAAAGAATAAGACAAAAACAGGCGGCGGCGTTATATGGGGCGGTATCCGCGATACCGAACAGATGAAGAAGGTTGAGGGTGTGCAGGTTTATTACCGCGGCATAGACCCGACGCCTATACGTAATTTTATAATGACAGGATTTAATACCGCAACAAGAATAGGTAATGCCATATGTCTTCCCGGTGATATAGTGTTCGGCGGGGGCGGAGGGGTGCTGTTTATTCCGAGCCATTTGGTTGAGGAGGTTGTTGAAGGGGCGGCAAAGACGCAGGTCAAGGACTTGTTCGGCTTTGAAATGATTACGCTCAATAAATTTACAACGGCTCAGATAGATAAAAATACATGGAGCAAGGAAATGCTTGATCTTTTGATGGATTTTATAGAAAATGATGACCGTGCGGCGCAGTACCGCGGAATGGACTGGTCGCATGAGTATGATCTTGCAATAAACGGTGATCCGAACGATACACAGTCGGCGCTTTAATTGAATCTGCCGCGGCATGCTTTATGCATGAGCGGCAGATTGTTTTTGTTACAATTGTAATAAAATTGTATTTAAAATTAAGATTATGTAAACTCAGTAATTCACACAATCCACAGAGTTATCCATGAAAAATATTAAAAAATACTGTTAAAATTAAGTTAATTCATGATTTTATCCACACCTGTGGATAAAATTTAAAGTGGTTATCCACTTGTTTTACGTTTACATAAAACGTACAATACAAGAATGTTACAAAAATATATATGCATGCTTGTAGAAAATAGACAAAAAAAGTTTTTTTGAAAAAAAGCATTGAAATACTGCACAAAATATGCTATCATAAAAATATCTTGTCGTGCTGTGTTAAGTTCTTGTTAAATGATTTTACATAGATTTAACATAGAATTGATTTTATATTTAACAATTGAGATATATAATTGAATTGAATATTCTGAATTTGAACACAGAGGAAGGTATGTATGGATATTTTTTCTTTTATAACATTGTTTGGGGGGCTTGCATTTTTTCTTTATGGTATGAATGTGATGTCAACCGGACTTGAAAAGATTGCGGGCGGTAAGCTTGAAAGTATTCTTAAGAAAATGACGTCTAATGTTTTCAAAAGTCTTTTTCTCGGTGCCGCAATAACGATTGCGATTCAATCCTCTTCCGCGCTGACCGTAATGCTGGTGGGTCTTGTAAACTCAGGTATAATGGAGCTTTCCGGAACAATCGGTGTTATTATGGGCTCTAATATCGGAACTACTCTCACAGCGTGGATTTTGAGTCTTACGGGAATTGAAAGCGATAATGTTTTTCTGCGCCTTTTGAAGCCGGAGGCTTTTTCTCCGATATTTGCTTTTGTCGGAATAATACTTCTGATGTGTGCCAAAAAAACAAAAAAGCGTGATGTCGGAAAGATAATGATTGGTTTTTCGGTGCTGATGTACGGAATGCAGCTGATGAGCGGTGCTGTAAGCCCGCTTGCGGATATGCCTGAATTTTCAAGTATTCTGACTGCGTTTACAAATCCGATTCTCGGTGTTATAGTAGGTGCGCTTTTCACGGGAGTTATTCAAAGCTCCGCGGCTTCTGTCGGCATTCTCCAGGCACTTTCATTGACAGGAAGCATTTCCTATTCAATGGCAATTCCGATAATTATGGGGCAGAATATAGGTACATGCGTCACCGCGCTTTTGTCAAGTATCGGTGTAAACAAAAACGCAAGGCGTGTTTCTGCCGTACATATATCCTTTAATATAATAGGTACGATTATATGTCTTATCGCATTTTATGCCGCAAACGCAGTGCTTAAATTTGATTTTGTGGCTGAAAGTATAAACCCTGTCGGGATTGCTTTTGTACACAGTATTTTTAATATCGTGACTACGGCAATTCTTCTTCCGTTTACAAAACAGCTTGAAAAGCTTGCGAAGCTTATTGTGCGCGGTGATTCGGTGGGAGACAGCGTTGAGCTTCTTGACGAAAGACTTCTTGCGACTCCTGCTGTTGCAATAGCAAGATGCAAGGAGCTTACTGTTGAAATGGCTGAGCTTGCAAGCAGCAGCTTTCTGAAATCGATGGATCTGATTTTTAATTTTAATGAAACAGTTGCCGAGCAGATTGATAATGATGAAAACACAACCGACATGTATGAGGATAAGCTTGGTTCATATCTTGTTAAAATATCCGGAAGAAGCCTTACCATGGAGGATAGCCATGACGCTTCAAACCTGCTCCATACAATAGGTGATTTCGAGCGTATAGGAGACCATGCCTCGGGAATGGTGAAGGCTGCAAGGGAAATTAACGAAAAGGGAATAGTTTTTTCCGGTGATGCCAAAAATGAGATTATAACCATTTCAAAAGCGGTGAGCGAAATACTGTCACTTACTTTGGAGGCATTTAAAAATGATGACCTTGAGGTTGCAAAGCGGATTGAGCCTCTTGAACAGGTGGTTGATAAGCTTAAATATAAACTTAAAAACATGCATATTTCAAGGCTTCAGCAGGGTGAATGCACCATTGAAATGGGATTTATATTCAGTGACCTGCTTACAAATTATTCGCGTGTAGCCGATCATTGCTCAAATGTGGCTGTCTGTCTTATTCAGGTTGCCGATGACAGCTTTGATACTCACGAATATCTTAATAATATGAAATCGCACGGTGATAACACCTTTGATGAAATGTACCGTGCGTATAAGAAAAAATACAATGTCTGATCTGATATGCGGCCTGCTGCTTTGTGCGGCTTGCCGCATTTGCACGTGAGGAGAAAGGAGAACAGATGTTTGAAATTTTGCATACTGACGGACTTGCGCGCCGCGGGCGGTTTAAAACCGTACACGGAACTGTTGAAACGCCGGTCTTTCAGAATGTGGGAACAATTGCAGCAATAAAAGGCGCTGTCTCAACAATGGATTTAAAGGAGGTGGGATGTCAGATTGAGCTTTCAAATACGTATCATCTTCATCTCCGTCCCGGCGACAAGGTTATAAAGGAGCTGGGAGGACTCCATAGGTTTATGAATTGGGATCGGCCTATTCTTACCGACAGCGGCGGATTTCAGGTTTTTTCTCTTGCGTCTCTGCGGAAGATTACCGAGGAAGGCGTAAGCTTTAATTCGCATATTGACGGGCGGAAAATATTTATGGGGCCTGAGGAAAGCATGCAGATTCAGTCAAATCTTGCTTCAACCATTGCAATGGCATTTGATGAATGTGTTGAAAATCCCTCTCCTTATGATTATGTAAAAAAATCCGCAGACAGAACCTACAGATGGCTTGAAAGATGTAAGACAGAGCTTTCGAGACTTAATTCTCTCCCGGATACAATCAATAAAGACCAGATGCTTTTCGGAATTAATCAGGGCGGAATTTTTGATGATGTGAGAATTGAACATATGAAGAAAATCGCAGCTCTTGATTTGCCGGGATATGCCATAGGCGGACTTGCTGTAGGTGAGAGCCATGAGGAAATGTATCATATCCTTGACGTTACACTGCCGTATGCGCCGGAAAATAAGCCAAGATATCTGATGGGCGTCGGAACACCTTCAAATATTATCGAAAGTGTTGCAAGAGGTGTTGATTTTTTTGACTGTGTAATCGCAAGCAGAAACGCAAGGCACGCAAATCTGTATACGTGGAACGGAACAATGAATCTTTTGAATGCAAAGTATGAAAAAGATATTGAACCTATTGATCCGGACTGTGGATGTCCTGCTTGCAGGAATTATTCGAGAGCATATATAAGACATCTTTTCAAGGCAAAGGAAATGCTGGGAATGAGGCTTTGTGTTCTTCACAATCTGTATTTTTACAACGAGCTGATGTCAAAAATCAGAGAAGCTATTGAAAACGACAGATTTTCGGCATTCAGGAGTGAGTATTCGGAAAAGCTGTCAAGGCGGATTTGAACGAGGTGTATTATGGTCAGAGTTAAAGAAATTATTATTGTTGAGGGCAATTATGATAAAATCAAGCTGTCCTCCTTTATAGACGGAATAATTTTTGTGACCGGCGGTTTTTCTCTTATGTCAGATGAAAAAAGACTTGAAACGCTGATTACTCTTGCAAAGAACAGCGGGGCCGTTATTCTGACCGATTCTGACAGCGCAGGCTTCAGAATCCGCAGCTTTTTAAAGCAGAAGCTTCCCGAGGGAAGTGTAAAGCATGCATACATCCCTGATGTTAAGGGGAAGGAGAGAAGAAAGACCGCACCGGGAGCAGAAGGGCTTATCGGCGTTGAGGGTATGGAGCGTGAGGTTATATTAAAAGCGCTTCGTGACGCCGGCTGTGAAATTGACGGTGAAGCAAAAGACATTCCTCAGAGGACAATCAGCAAGGCGTATTTGTTTTCACTTGGTCTTACCGGCGCCGCGGACAGTGCCGGGCGAAGAAAAGCCCTTTGCGAAAGACTTGGAATACCGTCAAAAATGTCATCGAATATGCTGTGCTCCGTCCTCGGCAGAATGGTAACCCCGGAGGAGCTTGAAAAAATCGTAAATGAGATTTAAGGGGATAAAACATATAAAACGAACAAATGTCAGAAAGGTTTACTTTATGAAAACAGGATTTGATAACGATAAATATATAAAAATGCAGTCAGAGCATATTGAAAAAAGGATTTCCGAATTCGGAAACAAGCTTTATCTTGAGCTTGGCGGAAAGCTGTTTGATGATTTTCATGCATCAAGAGTTCTTCCGGGCTTTGAGCCTGACAGCAAAATAAAAATGCTGATGCATCTTAAGGACAAGCTTGAAATTGTGGTGGCAATTTCAGCTCTTGACATAGTAAAGAATAAAATAAGAAGCGATTACAACATTTCATACGACCTTGATGTGCTGCGCCTTATTGACGCATTCAGAAAAATCGGATTATATGTCGGAAGCGTTGTGATCACTCAGTACAGCGGACAGCCTGCGGCAATGAATTTCAAGAAAAAGCTTGAGGGTCTCGGGATGGAGGTTTTTCTTCATTATCCGATAGAAGGCTATCCGTCAAACATTGAGCTTATTGTCAGCGATGACGGGTACGGCAAAAATGAATATGTTAAAACAACGCGGCCTCTGGTTCTTGTTACGGCTCCGGGCCCCGGCAGCGGTAAAATGGCAACCTGTCTTTCTCAGCTTTATCATGAGCATAAGCACGGCATAAATGCAGGGTATGCCAAGTTTGAAACGTTTCCTATCTGGAATATTCCTCTTAAGCATCCGATAAATCTTGCATACGAGGCAGCGACTGCCGACCTTAATGATGTAAATATGATAGACCCATTTCATCTTGATGCGTATGGGAAAACAGCGGTAAACTATAACAGGGATATTGAAGTATTCCCTGTGCTGAACGCCATTTTTACAAAAATTTTCGGATCAAGCCCGTATAAATCACCAACGGATATGGGGGTGAACATGGCGGGATTTTGTATTGTAGATGATGACGCGGTGTGCAGGGCGGCGGAAAAGGAGATTATAAGAAGATACTATCACACGAGCTGTGATGCATTGAATGGGATTGTGGACCGTGAAGCGGTTTACAAGACTGAGCTTATATTAAATCAGGCTGGAATAAGTACAGCGGACAGACCGGCAGCTGCCGCCGCATTGAAGCGCGAAGCGGAAACGGGGCTTCCGGCAACGGCTATCGAGCTTCCGGGAGGAGAAATGGTAACGGGGAAGACCACACGACTTCTCGGCGCTTCCTCAGCCGCACTGCTTAATTCTCTTAAGCGCCTTGCAGGGATTGAAAAAAGCGTTAAGCTGATTTCTCCTGAGGTGATTGAGCCTATACAGACGCTTAAAATAAACCATCTCGGTAACAGCAATCCGAGACTACATACGGATGAGACATTGATAGCCCTTTCTATTTGTGCAACAACCGATAAGGCTGCCGCAATGGCAATGGCAATGCTGCCAAAGCTTAAGGGGGCGGAAGTTCATTCCTCGGTAATACTGTCTCAGACTGACAGTTCTGTATTCAGAAAGCTTGGGCTCAATCTGACATGTGAGCCTGTATATCAGACAAAAAAGCTTTATCACGGCTGATTTTAAATAACTGTTCAAATGTTAAAAAATATTTGAACAGTTATTTTTTTGCGCTGAAAATTTTACGGCAATTTTACATTAAAAAGCTTTTATATTTAATATAAAAGAATTAAAATTAAGCCATACTAAGATTAGTAAATAAGTTTGACGCGCAGAATGCGCATGGATGAAAGGATGACAAAAATGACTAAGAAAATTTTAAGCGTTTGTATGGCGATTGCACTGGCTTCAGTTTCGGGCTGCACAAGCGGAACAAAGGATCCTGCGGGAACCACAGAACCCGGCGGAAATAAGGCGTCCGGAAGCTTTGATTCCGGCAGTGAAATTACGGTAGTATCAAGAGAGGACGGCAGCGGCACACGCGGCGCGTTTATAGAGCTTTTCGGAATTGAGGAAAAGGGTGCTGACGGAACTAAAAAGGACAATACAACAAAGGATGCAATTATTGCAAACAAGACAGATGTTATGATGACAAACGTATCCGGTGATGAGTATGCAATCGGCTACATTTCTCTCGGTTCCTTGTCTGACAAGGTCAAGGCTCTTAAGATTGACGGTGTTGAAGCATCGCCGCAGAACGTGAAGAACGGAACATACAAGGTTGCAAGACCCTTCAATATTGCTACAAAAGCTGAAGTTTCTCCTGTTGCAAAGGATTTTATAAGCTTTATATTGAGCAGTGAAGGTCAAGAGGTTGTATCAAAGAGCTATATCTCCGTTAATGACAATGCTCCCGCATTTACCTCATCTATGGAAAGCGGAAAAATAGTTGTTGCAGGTTCTACCTCCGTTACACCTGTTATGGAAAAGCTTAAGGAAGCATATCTTAAAATAAATACAAATGCGCAGATAGAGATACAGACAAGTGATTCGACGGCAGGAATGACAAATGCGATGGAAGGAACATGTGATATCGGTATGGCTTCACGTGAGCTTAAGGACAGCGAGGCTGCGGTTTTGACTGCTGAAGCTATCGCACTTGACGGAATCGCCGTAATCGTAAACAATGATAATCCTACGGATGAAATAACAAGCGAAGCTGTAAAGGCTGTATTTACCGGAAAAACGACTTCATGGAGTGATGTTAAATGAAAAAAATCTCTGAAAAAGCCATGTTTGCGGTTTTTCTGATAAGTGCTCTTGCATCAGTGTGCGCTGTGCTGCTGATATGTGTTTTCCTCTTCGCAAACGGTATCCCTGCAATGCACAAGGTGGGATTGTTTAAATTTCTGCTCGGCAAGAACTGGTCGCCTACGGACATTCCGCCGGAATACGGTATACTGCCTATGATTCTGGGCAGTATATATGTAACGGCAGGCGCGATAATTATCGGTGTACCCATTGGCTTGCTGACCGCGGTATTTATGGCGAGATACTGCCCGAAGCAGTTGTATCGCGTCCTAAGCCCTGCAAGTGAACTGCTTGCGGGAATACCGTCTATAGTGTATGGTTTTTTCGGAATGGTTGTGATAGCGCCGGTTGTAAAGCAGCTGTTCGGCGGCAAGGGTGCTTTCAGTATGCTGACTGCATCGATACTGCTCGGCATAATGATACTTCCGACAATTATAAGCGTGTCTGAGGTGGCGCTTCGCAGTGTCCCGGAAAATTATTTTGAAGGCGCTCTTGCACTTGGCGCAACAAAGGAGCGCAGTATATTTTCCGTAGTGCTTCCCGCAGCTAAGTCAGGTGTCCTTGCCGGTGTCATTCTCGGGATAGGGAGAGCTATCGGAGAAACAATGGCTGTTATTATGGTATGCGGAAATCAGCCTCGTATGCCGGCAGGAATACTTAAGGGCGTTCGGACCATGACGGCAAATATTGTAACGGAAATGGGCTATGCACAGGACCTGCATCGTGAGGTGCTGATTGCAACGGGCGTGGTGCTGTTCGTGTTCATTCTGCTCATAAATCTGTTGTTTTCAGCTGTTGTATCAAGAGGAGGAAAGAAGTAATGGCAAAGAAATTTTCATATGTGCAGAGAGCTGCGGTTTTTATTGCTGCCGGTGTTACCTTCTTTATTCTTCTTTTTCTTATAGCGTACATCCTGATAAACGGAATTCCGAATCTGAAGCCGAGTCTTTTTGAGTTAAAATATACCTCGGAAAATGTTTCAATGTTTCCGGCGATTATAAATACGCTTATTATGGTTGCCGTGTCTCTCGGAATTTCAACACCGCTGGGCGTGTTTACCGCAATATATCTTGTGGAGTATGCCGGACGTGAAAATCCTTTTGTACGTGTTATAAGAATGACGGCAGAAACACTTTCCGGAATCCCATCAATTGTATACGGACTGTTCGGAATGCTGTTTTTTGTAACATATCTTAAATGGGGTTATTCAATTCTTTCGGGAAGCGTGACGCTCTCTATTATGGTGCTTCCGCTTATAATGAGAACAACGGAGGAAAGTCTTAAGTCCGTTCCGGACATGTACAGAGAGGCAAGCTTCGGTCTCGGTGCCGGTAAGCTCAGGACCATTTTCAGAATTGTAATTCCATCGGCAATACCCGGCATTTTGTCGGGAATTATACTTGCAATGGGCAGGATTATAGGTGAGACGGCAGCTTTGATTTATACAGCCGGTACGGTGGCTGAGCTGCCCGAAGGCCTTATGTCATCAGGGCGGACTCTTGCAATTCATATGTATCTTCTCTCAAGCGAGGGCTTTAACACTAATGAAGCGTATGCGACAGCCGTGGTGCTTCTGGCGGTAATTCTGATAATTAACGCTGCATCTACCAAAGCCGCAAACAGGTTAGGAGGCAAGCATGAAATTTAGCATAAATGATCTTAATTTATATTATTCTGATTTTCAGGCGCTGAAAAACATCAATATGGACATTTATGAAAACAGAATAACAGCTTTTATCGGCCCGTCAGGCTGCGGTAAGTCTACATTTTTAAAAACACTCAACAGAATGAACGATCTTGTATATGGCTGTAGAATAGAAGGCGAAATATGTCTTGACGGTATGGATATCTATGGGAAAATTGATGTAAATGAGCTGAGAAAACGGGTTGGAATGGTTTTTCAGAAGCCGAATCCCTTCCCGATGAGTGTTTACGACAATATAGCCTTCGGCCCGAGAACCCACGGGATCAGGAAAAAATCACAGCTTGATGACATAGTTGAGGAATCTCTGCGCAGTGCCGCTATCTGGGATGAGCTGAAGGACAGACTTAAAAAAAGTGCTCTCGGTCTTTCCGGCGGTCAGCAGCAAAGGCTTTGTATAGCCCGCGCTCTTGCGGTTAAGCCGGAGGTGCTGCTTATGGATGAGCCTACATCTGCTCTTGATCCCATTTCCACCTCAAAAATCGAGGAGCTTGCTATGGAACTTAAAAAGGATTATACGATAATAATGGTTACCCATAATATGCAGCAGGCAACAAGAATTTCTGATATGACGGCGTTTTTTTTGCTCGGTGAGGTTATAGAGTATGATACAAGCGAAAAGCTTTTTTCAATGCCGTCAAATAAAAAGACAGAGGAATATATAACCGGGAGGTTTGGATAATGCGCAGTTATTTTGACAGACAGCTCGCAGTTTTAAATGAAGAGCTTACCGAGATGGGACTACTCATAGAAAATGCAATTTCCAATGCCGTTGCAGCACTGAGCGAACAGGACATAAAGCTTGCAAACGATGCAATAGCATATGATAAGGAGGTTGACCGGAAGGAAAAGGATATTGAATCCCTTTGTCTTCGTCTTCTTCTCAGACAGCAGCCTGTTGCAACTGATTTAAGAGTAATATCATCTGCACTTAAGATGATAACGGATATGGAAAGAATAGGGGATCAGGCGTCTGATATTGCTGAGATTGCAAAACGCAGATTTAATAATCCCGGGCTTGAAAATATGGAGCATATAAGAAAAATGGCACAGGAGACAATTAATATGGTAAACAAAAGCATTGATGCCTTTGTAAAAAAAGATACAAAGCTTGCTGAAAGTGTCATTGCTCTTGATGATCGTGTTGATGAGCTTTTTGATAAGGTAAAGAATGATCTTGTGTCAATACTTGTAAAGGATCCCTCGTCCAGCGAGGACGCTCTTGATCTTCTTATGGTTGCAAAATATTTTGAGCGTATCGGAGATCATGCAACAAACATTGCGGAATGGGTGCTTTTTTCAATAACAGGTATTCAGCAATAATTCCGCCCGGAGCACCGCAAATTTTTTGCCTCTTTCTTCTCAAATTTGCTGAATTTATTAAACAGTGTTTCATTAAAAAAATTTGCCGGTGCTCCTGCGTTTTTATACAAAATAACTGAATTAGCTGCATAAGCTAATTTTTTTGTGTTTTTTTCAAAAAAAACCTTGACAAATCTCCGCTTTTATGGTATTATAATCAAGCAGTCATAAATCGGGATGTGGCTCAGTTTGGTAGAGTACTACGTTCGGGACGTAGGGGCCGCAGGTTCAAATCCTGTCATCCCGACCAAAATGGCAGAAGCTTGTCTTAAATGAGAGATAAGAGATAATAGTTTTTGATAAAAGATTGCGCATGTCTTGGTGTGGTTTTTGTACTATTGTCTTTTATCTCTTATTTACTACTGTCATTGTAAAAAAATCAGGCTTCACAGCAGAATCAAAATATTATACAAGAGCATAATCGGCAAGAAATTGTTGTCTGTGAAACCAAATAATAAGGAAATGATTATGAAAACAATTGTTATAATAAACCTGATACTCTCAATTGTTTTTACCATTTGTTATTTTTATCAGGCTGTATATATTTTCGTGGGCTTGTTTAAAAAAACATATGATGTAAAAGGCAAAAAAAATCATCGTTATGCTGTAATTGTTTCTGCACGCAACGAAAGCAAGGTTATTGGAAATTTAATTAAGAGTATCCGGAATCAAACATATCCTGCAGAGCTTATTGATATTTTTGTGGTTGCTGATAATTGTACTGATAATACGGCTGAAATCGCCCGTCAGGCAGGTGCTGTTGTTTATGAAAGGTTTAATGATGAGCTTGTTGGAAAGGGCTATGCTCTGGACTGGATCTTTAAAAAAATAAAAGAAAAGCATTCCGATAAAAAATATGAGGCATTTATTATTTTTGATGCCGATAATGTTCTTGACCCTCACTTTATTGAGGAAATGAATAAAACCTTTGACAGCGGTTATCGTGTTATAACGAGCTACCGCAATTCGAAAAATTTTGGAGAAAACTGGATTACCGCCGGTTATTCCCTTTGGTTCTTGAGGGAAGCGCGGTATCTGAATAATTCAAGAATGCAGCTTGGTACAAGCTGTGCAATTTCAGGAACGGGATTTCTTGTAAGCGCGGAGATAATAGAGGAAACAGGCGGTTGGATTCATCATCTGCTTACTGAGGATATTGAATTCACGACGGATAATATAATAAAGGGTGAAATAATCGGCTATTGCGCAAACGCTGTTGTATACGATGAGCAGCCGTCAAAATTCAGTCAATCGTATTATCAGAGAATGCGATGGGCAAAGGGATTTTATCAGGTGTTCAGAAAGTACGGAAAGGGTCTTGTCAAAGGCGTGTTCAGGGGAAGCTTCCCATGCTATGATATGCTTATGACAATAATGCCGGCAATGCTTATTACTTTTCTCAGTATTGCAATTAATATTGTTGCCATACCTGTAGGAATTATAAATAATTCGCCATATATAAGGCTTTTGCTTATGACTCTCGGACAAACTCTCCTGACGTTTTACATGATGTTTTTTGCAATAGGAGCTATTACGGCAATTACGGAATGGAAGCAAATTTATTGTTCTGCGTGGAAAAAGATAAAATATCTTTTTACTTTTCCGATTTTTATGCTTACATATGTGCCGATTTCAATAAGCGCTCTTTTCCATAAGGTGGAATGGAGACAGATTCACCATTCTGTTTCTAAAACTTTAGAGGAAATACATAGTGAAGTGCCAATTGACAAGCAATAATAACCTACGCGCAGATGTCCCCCGCCTATAAAGGCGGGTCCCATCTCAGAATTTCAGTGGAAGCCCAAATCTCCCACTGAAATTCTGAGGAGCTGACGCTTCCTGCGCTTGCTTGCAATCTGTTGCAAGCTCTGCTCCTTGCAGAGCAAAGCAGAGCATTGCTCCGATTTAAACTAAAGCAGCGTTTCGGTTCAAATCTGAAACGCTGTTTTTAAAATAACGTGGTAATGAGCAGAACCGAGGTTTTGAAATGAGCAGAAAAAGAGAAATTTTAATATTTCTTGTTATGGCAATAACTTGCTTTATTTTTTTCAGGTCCCTTAAGGATGCTGAAGCTTCAACAAAGGAAAGCGCGAAGATTGTTGAGGCAATATCAAAAATAGTAAAATCAGTGTATTCAAAAGCACCTGAAAGCTTTTCGGATATGATTACAAACGTTGTAAGAAAAGCGGCTCATGTGATTGAATACATGATTCAGTCCTGTGCTCTTTGCGCGATGTTTAATACCTTTGGCGGAAAAATTAAAAAGCATATTCCGTGGATTTTGTTTCTCGGGCTTTTTACCGCATGCTTTGACGAAGCCCTTCAGCTTTCGATGAAAGGGCGGGGAAGCCTTGTTTCCGATATATTTATTGATTTCAGCGGCACCTTGTTTGGCATATTAATATGCATTGCAGTCGAAGCGCTAATCGGGCGCATGCAAAGAAAAAAATAATCATGAGGTCTGCGGAAAAAGTTGTGTAAGCAATATCTGACAAAACGGGGCAAGGCGAAAATTACAGATGTAAGCTTAATATCACTCTAATCAAAAAATACGCTCCTACTTTTTACGGTAAGAGCGTATTATTTTTGTGCTGTATCTTATGCTTTCTTATTTTTAAATTTGGTAAGTTTTTGGGATAAATTAGCAATTCCAATCCTCAAAAAGCCTTATTTTAAGCAATTTTATTTCTCCAACGGCTTCATTGTGGGGAAGAGCAGAACGTCTCTTATGGAATAGCTGTCTGTAAGCAGCATTACAAGTCTGTCAATTCCTATTCCCAAGCCTCCGGTGGGGGGCATTCCGTATTCGAGAGCGTTTAAAAAGTCTTCATCAAGCATGTTTGCTTCTTCATCACCGGCATTTCTGAGGGCAACCTGAGCCATGAAACGTTCGCGCTGGTCAATGGGGTCATTTAGCTCTGAAAAAGCGTTTCCTATTTCACGTCCCGTTATAAAGAGCTCAAAACGCTCGGTAAGACGGGAATCTGAAGGCTTTCTTTTTGCCAAAGGAGATACCTCGACAGGATAGTCAATAATGAATGTGGGCTGAACAAGCTTATCTTCAACCGTTTCTTCAAAGAAAAGATTAATAATATCTCCGCGCGTTTTCTTTGCAGGATCAGGCTCGAAATTAAATTTCTCAGCTGCTGCAAGGGCTTCTTCATCTGTCTGAATCTGATTAAAATCAACACCGGAATATTTTTTTATTGCGTCAATCATAGGTATTCTGTCGAAATGCGAAAGATCTATTTCAGTTCCCTGATACGTTACCTTTTCTGTTCCTACTACTTCGTTTGCAACGTAACGAATCATATTTTCCGTGAGATCCATTATGTCGTTGTAGTCAGCAAATGCCTGGTAGACCTCAATAGTTGTGAATTCAGGGTTGTGACGGACGTCCATGCCCTCATTTCTGAAAATTCTTCCTATTTCATATACACGCTCAAGACCGCCTACTATGAGCCTCTTAAGATGCAGCTCCGTTGCAATACGCAGGTACATTTGTATATCAAGGGTGTTATGGTGAGTTATAAACGGACGTGCAGCGGCACCGCCGGGAATGGTGTTCAAAATCGGTGTTTCAACCTCAAGGAATCCCATATTGTCAAGGTAGCTTCTGATTGCGCGGATTGCTTTGCTTCGCGCGATAAATGTGTTTTTAACGTCTTCATTCATTATAAGGTCAACATATCGCTGACGGTATCTGAGATCAGGATCCGAAAGCCCGTGAAATTTTTCGGGGAGGGGAAGCAAGGATTTTGAAAGAAGGGTCAAAGCATCAACCTTGATTGAAATTTCACCGGTTTTTGTTGTGAAAACCTCACCGGAAGCCCCGACTATATCTCCGATATCATATTTTTTAAAGCGCGCGTATTCTTCATCGCCGAGAATATCTTTTTTTACAAACAACTGAATTTGCCCGTCGACATCAGCCATATGACAGAAGCCGACTTTACCCATACCGCGTTTGGACATAAGTCTTCCGGCAACGCTGACCTTTTTACCCTCAAGCTTTTCATAATTGTCTTTAATCTGCTGTGAGGTATGTGTGCGATCGTATTTTGTTATTTTAAACGGATCAAGGTTTTCGTTCCTGAGCTCCGCAAGCTTTTCACGTCTTATTTTAAGGAGCTCGGACAATTCTTTTGTGTTGTTATCAATATTTTCCATATCGGTTCCTCCGTGTAAATATTTAGACATAAAAGGTCTAAGTATTATTATATAACAAATTTCGGAATAATACAAGATTTTTTTAACAAAAAAATATGACCGCAATGTATTTTTTTTGAATTGAACAAAAAATCAGCTGAAAATCACTTTATTTTATCATTTTTCTGCATATCATCCGATGTTTTATAGTATATAAGCTTGTTATCGGAATTACATATGCCCAGAAATATTTCTTTTTCCGAACTTATACCGGCAGATTTCATTTGGTTTTTCAGCCAATCCTCATTATTTCCCGATTGCTTAAGGTTACTTGACAGAATTATGCCGTCTGAAATAACGACAATATCCTCTCTTGATGTTTTAATATCAAGCTTTATATCTGACGGAGTTACAGGGCGGTAAGCGTCCTTCGGCATAAATGAGATTTGCCCGTTCTGCTCAAGAGTTGCACTTTCAAGCTCATCAAGGTGGAAATAGCCGTTTATGCGGCAGGCAGCGAGAAAATCCGAAAGCTCAAGCCGTGCGGCGCTGAAATTTTTTTTATATAGCTTTCCATGCTCAAGCAGGACAATGCCGTGACCGCCGAGAAATCTTGACGCTTTCTGCGATTTCCGTGAAATAAAGTCAAAGCTGAAAACAAGAATGGTGTATACGGCGATGGCGATAAGAGGCAGAAATATATTTTTATCGATATCAGTTGCCATTTCCGCCGCGATTGAACCTATGGTAATTCCGTTTATATAATCAAAAAGGCTGAGCTCGGATAATTGCTTGTTTCCGACTATTTTTGTAGAAATGAACAGTACTACAAAAGAGACGACTGATGCTGTAAGTGTTTTTATGAAATCCATATTTAAGTCCCTCCGGTGAAATTAGTTTTATAAATATTATTTTCACATTTTAGAAAAAAATACATAAGATTTAAGCGGGATTCTTCCCGAATTTCAGCAAAATATTCACAGTAACAAAAAATTAATTATAAATTCATAAAAACATATTGATTTTTTGGTCATTTAGTGGTATATTTATATAGATAATTGAGAAAGGGGTTTTAAAAAATGGCCAAAGAAAAAAAATTCAAGCCCAGAAGAAGCTCGGCAGATGTATTCCTTAACACGGTGCTTGTGCTGGTGATTCTTGTGGTGCTTGGTTTGTCGGTATATGCTGTAGGAGGCAAGATTCAAACAAAGCTTGCTGAGAAGAATCAGGCCGGCGAACAAACCGAACAGACTCAGGCTGATACCTATACCGTGCAGAATGCAGCGGATGAGAAGGGAATGACCTTTGAGGACTTTACTGCTGAGTACGGACTTACGGATGTAACTCCCGAGGATCTGATGAGCTCTGTAACAGGTAATATGACCTGCGGCAATTACGCCAAGTATACCGATACGACCTTTGAGGACCTGGTTTCTGTTAATCAGCTTCCTGAATCCGTAACGGAGGACACAAAATGGTCTGAAGCTCAGGATTTGATTCCTGTCGGCGTAGCAATGGGCGGCGAAGAGCAGTTCAATCAGATGAAGGAGCAGCTTGGACTTGACGATTCAATAACCAAGGATACTCCGAGCGGCGAGGCAATGCCTATAATACAGGAGAAATATGCAGAGTTTATGCAGGCACAGCAGGCTGCTGCTTCTGAGGCACCGGCGACAGAGGAAACTGAAGGTGCTGCAGAAGATGCAGATAATACTGCTGATGGCGAGGCAGCTTCCGAAGAACCGGCGGCTGAAAACGATAATGCCGAATAATCCGGCAATAGGAGGATTTATTTCATGAATGATGAAAAAGATTTGTTGAATCAGGATATGCCTGAGGAAGATAACACAGAAATAGAAAACGATGCTGTTGAAGCTGAATCAGTGGCTGAGACTGTTGATACCATCAATGATGAGTCTGATTCCGGCAGCGTGTATGAATCTGAAGAAGACAGTGAAGTCTTTTCTTCGGAGAGTGAGCAGGATGTTGATGAAACAGGAAATGATTATTTTTCTGATGGAAGCGTGATTCCTGAAATCCCTGAGAAAAAGTCTGAAATATCAAAGCCGGCAGTTGCGGCAATCAGCGTAGTGATTACTCTTATTGTTTCTGCAGCAGCATGCTTCACATGGTATATGACATCTTATAACCCGTATAATGCTAATAAAGACGGATATGTTCTGGATCTTGCAGCCTATGCCAAACTGTACGGTCAGACTGTTGATGAAATGAAGGAGCAACATGGGCTTCCGAAGGATATGCGCGAGGATACTATTGCTGAGGTGGCTATGATGTATTCTCCTATGTCAAAAGTTGCCGAAAGGTATGGTATGACTGTTAAAGAGCTTATGTCTGCCAGCGGCATGGGTGATATGGAAGTTGAAGATGATACGCCTCAAGGTGTAGTACAAAAAGCTATGCTTGAAAAAGAGATATCTCAGATGCAGGAACAGCAGGCTGAAAATGTTGCAGAAGAAGAAGCTGACGGAGAAAACGCTGATACTGAAGCTTCGGGTGAAGAAGGCTCAGAGCCTGCTCCCGATTCCACAGAATCAACGGAATCAACGGAAGCAACAACGGAAGCGCCTCAGGCTACAGAAGCGGCTGAATAATGGCTTATAGCTTATTTAAAAACGGTATGCATTTTTGCTGCCGTTTTTATTATGCACAATTATATTATGTAAACTTGTGCAAATTGACTAATTATTTATCACTATATTCAAGTTCTGCAATATATTGTATATTTCGATATATGCAGTTTACATAACAGTTTTTTCGATAAAAAAATCTACAAAACATTGTAGCAGTTTTGATAAAATATTGTAACATGTGACAAAACGATTTCAATATCAAAATAGAAATGTGACATAATATTACAAATTGGAAAGATTTCACTACGGTTTTATGCTATTTTCTTCGTTAAATGTTACAAAGTTTTTAAGAAAATAAAAAAATCTGTAACAAAAACGTTGTTTTTGTTTGTAATATGTGTTATAATTACTTTCGTTGGATGTAAGGTCCTGTATGATGAAATATATGGAGCTACGGAGGTAATTATGAGAAGAAAAGCATTATATTTTGCAGTGTTTATGATAACCTTGGTTATCGGCGCTTCAGAGGCTTTTGCAAGTGATATTGATGTCAAGCTCGATAATGTTGTCAATGATTTTACTGTTCATGTGGATTTTGATACAGTTACACCTATGCAGATTGATAATTCAACAGTTGTTCCGCTGAGAAAGTTCTGTGAAGCGGCAGGATTTTCTGTAAGCTGGGCAGACGAGAGTAAAACAGCAGTTATTACTTTAAACGGAAAAGCAAATTCATTTGTACCTGTTGAGAGGTATGCGTACAAGCTTTTATCAAGAGCTGATACAAAAGGCTTAAGCCTTGTGCCTGACAGTATTACGGCAACGCTAAGAGTATCGGACGAGTATATTCGTCTTAAATACAACTACAGAGATGTTGAAGGAGACATCGTATCTTTAGGGAAAAGTATAACGTCTGCAGTTCCCGCTACTGTGGTGAACGGCGGCTCAATAGTTGTTCCTATAAGAAGTCTTATGGAGGTTTTCGGTCTTTGGGTGGAATGGAGAGACGGTACGGTAATTGTATCAATTCCGCCGTTTGAGTCTGTTCCTTCAGACATGGAGTTTGTTTCTGCTGACAGTGTGCAAGTGTCCGCACAGACGTCAGGAAGTGATGTATGGTATGGAAGTCTCCCGGAGCAGCCGGCAGAGGCTGTTGCTGTACCGGCAGGTGTTCAGGTGCCTGAGGGGGCTGTGTATCTGGGGACATTTAAAATAACCCATTACTGTTCTTGTGAAAAATGCTGCGGTTCCTACGGAAACTCAACTGCATGGGCGGGCGAAATCGTTCCGGGCTTTACAATTGCCGTTGATCCATCGGTAATCCCGAAGCTTTCAAGTGTGTATATTGACGGCTACGGAGTAAGACGTGCTGAGGACTGCGGAGGGGCTATTAAGGGCAATAAAATTGACGTTGCGGTATCAAATCACAGCGAAGCTCTTAAGCTTGGAGTCGTCTATAAAGATGTATGGCTTATGAAATAAGCTGCAATGCAAACTAACACATAAATCCGGCGGGTATATGCTTTGAAGTATGCCCGCTGTTTTTTTACCGAAACGGAGTCTGTGAAAGGGAGATGCGTTATGCGGATGGAATTCGGGCGTGGATATAATAATTCGGACAAGCCGACAGAGGATTTGTTTTATGTTAATAACTGTGGGTCGTATAAAAAAGTTGACTTTGAAATGAAGGTGAACAGAGCCCGGGGAAGACATGACTATCAGATAATTTATGTTTCCGAAGGCCGCCTTTGGTGCATTTCTGACAATGAAAAGCGTTATGCCAAAAAAGGAAGCCTTATAATATACAAGCCGGGTGAACCGCAGGTTTACGGCTGTTTCCCTGAGGATGGAGCTTCCTATGATTGGATTCATTTTACAGGAAGTCTTGCCGAAAAAATAATGGATGAACTTAAGCTTGAGTCGGGAATTTATGATGTCGGAGCTTTTACCTCCTTTTCTCATGCGTGTTCGGAAATTATCAATGAATGCAGAAAAAACAAGCAAAGCGGAGAAATCAGAATTACAGGTCTTGCATTGTCGGTTATCGGGGAAATACCGGATAAAATTAAAAAAATCAGGATTCAGCGGTTTGAAGATATTGTGTGCCTTATGTCGCAGGACAAGCCGAACGGAACAAAAATTTCCGAGTATGCGCGCATGAGCGGGCTCAGCTGCGGTCATTTTATAAAGGAGTTCAGGGCTGTGTATGACATGAGCCCCGCAAGCTACAGGCTTTGGCTGCTTATTGAGAGGAGCAAGCCGCTGCTTGCAGAGTCTGACCTGAGTATAAGGGATATAGCACAAAGAGCAGGTTTTGATGATGCTTTGTATTTCAGCAGAGCGTTTAAAAAAATCACAGGTTTTTCTCCGGAAAAGTACAGAATTAAGAACAAAGAAGTATAATAAGTTCAGAAGGCATATATTAATTTATGAAGATTTTGCATAATGAATTTATACAAAGCATTAATACAATTGTAAAAAATCAATGCTTGACAAAGTAAAATTGTTATGGTATAATTATTAAAGTAACTGTTTAAAAGCTTTTTTGTGTTTTACGGTCATAAAGTCTTACGTATGGACAGGTATCGAAGTGGTCATAACGGCCCTGACTCGAAATCAGGTAGTCCTCCGGGGCTCGTGGGTTCGAATCCCACCCTGTCCGCCAAAGCCTTGAAAATTTTTAATTTTCAAGGCTTTTTCTTGAGAAAAAAGAAAGCAGGTGATTGATTGAGGCTTGATAAATTTTTATGCAGTAAGGGTACAAGAAGCGAAATCAGAAAGCTTCTGAAAAGCGGAGCCGTAACAGTAAACGGCGAGGTGGTAAAGGATTCCGGCTTTCAGGTGGCTCCGGACTGCACCGCAGTTATGTGCCGCGGCGAGAGGGTTATATATAAAAGCTTTATATACCTTGTAATGAATAAGCCGCAGGGATATATATCGGCAACACGCGATAAAAAGCTTCCGGTTGTGACAGATTTGATTGGTGAGGAGTATAGGCGCTTTGAGCCGTATCCTGTCGGGAGGCTTGATATCGACACGGAGGGCCTTCTTTTACTCACAAATGACGGAGAGCTTGCCCATGAGCTTACATCACCCAAAAAAGATGTCTGCAAACGATATATGGCTGTTACGGATATTCCTATGGATAAGGCAGACTCTGACGCTTTTTCCGCTGGAATGGAGTTTAGTGATTTTACGGCAAAGCCGGCGAGGCTTGAGTTTACTGATGACCCGAATACGGTTTTCATAACAATAAGTGAGGGAAAATTTCATCAGGTAAAACGAATGTGCGGAAAATGCGGGAAGCATGTTACTTTTTTGAAGCGTGTTGCCATTGGCGGTCTTGAGCTTAAAGAAGATCTTGCGCTCGGTGCTGTATATGAATTAACAAAAGAAGAGCTTATTGAGCAGATTTACAAAAAGGAATTTTGATGTGAAAGATAAGTTAGCCCGGAATCTTTTTCATGTCGGGATCTGTGCCGTGTTAAAGCGGCAAAATGGAGGAGAAAAAAATGAATCTTAAAAAATTAACACTTATTTCTTTGCTTGCTGCGATGACCGCATTGCTTACAATGATACTTCATGTGACGATACCTGCCACTCAAGGGTATGTGCATTTCGGAGACAGCGTAATATATCTTGCCGTGTTCCTTATCGGCGGTCCTGCCGGCGCTTTTGTCGGTGCAGTGGGAGGAGCGATAGCTGACTTGATTGTTGCACCTATATACGCACTTCCGACTTGCATAATCAAAGCGCTGATGGCACTGTTGGCGGGATATGTTTATGTAAAATCGGGGAAGGGAGTAAAGGGAATTATTTTATCGTACATATGCGGAGGTTTAGTTATGGTCGGAGGTTATTATCTGACCGAGGTAATTATACTCGGAAGCTTTGCGTCGCCTGTTGCGGCTATACCATTTAATATAGCCCAGGTCATTGCCTCTGTGCCGCTGTCCTGCATTCTTTTCCCTGTTTTAAGAAAAATGCTGCCTTCCGATATGCTAAAATAAAGCTAAAGTTTATATATAAAAACTTTTTGCGGCTGTATATCCTAAAATAGGGCTTTATACAGACTACATTTTTTTCAAATGTTACAAAAAAGTTATTTTATGTTGATTTTTTGAATGTTTAATGGTAAAATATTATTGTATAAAAATACATAGTACAAATAAAGCTAAAGGAGTGTTGAATAATATGTCATACGCACAAAATGTTCTTGAGCAGCTTAAGAAAAAGAATTCAAACGAACCTGAATTTATTCAGGCGGCTACAGAGGTTCTTGAATCCCTCCAGCCGGTTCTTGATAAGCATCCCGAGTTTGAGGAGGCTGCTATTCTCGAAAGAATTACTGAGCCGGAGCGCCAGGTAATGTTCCGTGTTCCATGGGTTGATGATAACGGTAAGGTTCAGGTTAACCGCGGCTTCAGAGTACAGTACAACAGCGCAATCGGTCCTTATAAGGGCGGACTCAGACTTCATCCGTCTGTTAATCTCGGAATCATTAAATTCCTCGGTTTTGAGCAGATTTTCAAAAACTCTCTCACAGGTCTTCCGATCGGCGGCGGCAAGGGCGGCTCTGACTTTGATCCTAAGGGAAAATCAGACCGTGAGGTAATGGCGTTCTGCCAGAGCTTTATGACAGAGCTTTTCCGTCATATAGGAGCTGATACCGATGTACCTGCCGGAGATATCGGCACAGGCGCAAGAGAAATCGGATTCATGTACGGACAATATAAGAGAATCCGTAATTGCTATGAAGGCGTACTTACAGGTAAGGGACTTACATGGGGCGGATCTCTTGCAAGAACTGAAGCTACAGGCTATGGTCTTGTTTATTTTGCAAGTGAAATGCTCAAGGATCTCGGAACAGACTTCAGCGGAAAAACAGTTGTTGTTTCAGGTTCCGGAAATGTTGCTATATATGCTACTGAGAAGGTTCAGCAGCTTGGCGGAAAGGTAGTCGCGCTTTCTGATTCAAACGGATGGGTTTATGATGAGGAAGGAATAGATCTTGCTGCTGTTAAGGAGATAAAAGAGGTTAAGCGCGGAAGAATTAAGGAATATCTTGAATACAGACCGAATGCCAAGTATACAGAGGGTAAGGGTATATGGTCAGTTAAGTGTGATGTGGCACTTCCATGTGCTACACAGAATGAGCTTCTTATTGATGATGCAAAGGCTCTTGTTGCAAACGGCTGTAAGGTTGTAGCAGAGGGCGCAAACATGCCTACAACGCTTGAAGCTACAAAATATTTGCAGGACAGCGGCGTATACTTCGCTCCCGGTAAGGCTTCCAATGCCGGCGGCGTAGCAACCTCAGCGCTTGAAATGAGCCAGAATTCACAGAGGCTTTCATGGACCTTTGAAGAGGTTGATTCCAAGCTTCATGACATCATGGTTAATATATATAAGAATGCTTCCGCAGCTGCTGATGAATACGGCACTGAAATCGGAGGAAACAAGAATCTTGTTCTCGGAGCAAATGTTGCAGGCTTCCTTAAGGTTGCAAATGCGATGATGGCTCAGGGCATTGTCTGATTAAAATATATATGCTGCGAATGAGTGTTTTTAATGCCCATTCGCAGCATTTTTTTGTCTTTGACAATCTCCGATTTGCAGATATTGCAACGATTGGTTGGTTGCAATATTCATTAATATGGTGTATAATATACGTAAATATTACGGAGGTGGATTTAACGTGAAAAATAAGCGGCGCAGCTTGCCTCCTTTCGGGACTTGGAGTATACACATACGCCGTCGTCCCTCAAGAAGGCAATCTGCTTGCTTCTTTTCCACGTTATGGATTTGAGCCGCCTAAAGACGGCATGGAGGATTAATATGGCAATGAAGGATATGATTTATAAATTAAGAACAGGCGCAAAAATGTCTCAGGAGCAATTTGCAAAATTATTTAATGTATCCCGTCAATCTGTGCAGAAATGGGAAGGCGGGCTTACTACTCCCGAGCTTTCGAAAATAATTGAAATATCAAAGTATTTTGATGTTTCTCTCGACGCTTTGATTTTAGAACACGGCAACCGTGTTGTGGAAGCAATGAACTATAATAAGGTGATGAAACCCCAATATTCTAATCTTCATGATTGGGAATTTTATACTTCGGGAATTCTTATTGAATACGAACAGTCTGTTGATGAGGGATTGGATATCGAAGTCTATAAGGATTTATTTATGGCTATAGCCAAGCTTCCCAAAAACGAGATGAAAAAGGAATTGGGAGATGTTTTGTTTAAAATCGTATCAAATGCCGGGCAAAAGGAAGGGTATAAATATTTTGAGCCGTCAGACCTTGAATCAATAAAAGCTTTAAGAAAAGAGTATAATGTTTCCGGCAAGGCGGATAAAAACTTGTTGGAAAGTAAAATTCACGGTGCGTGGCTGGGGAGGATTTGCGGCTGTATGCTCGGCAAAACCGTAGAATGCATAAGAACGAATGAATTGGTTCCGTTTTTAAAAGAAACCGGAAACTATCCGATGCACAGATACATTTATAAATCAGATTTGAATGACGAAATTTGCAGCAAATATAATTTTCCGTTTGCCAATCGTGAATATGCTGATGAAATTGACGGTATGCCTGCGGATGATGACACAAATTATACTGTTCTTGCGCAAATCATAATTGATAAATACGGAAAAGACTTTACTTCGTATGATGTGTCGAGAGCGTGGCTTGAGTATCAGAAAAAGGATGCATATTGTACGGCGGAAAGAGTTGCATTTTGTAATTTTATAAAAGGCTATGAGCCTCCGCAGTCAGCAATGTATAAAAATCCGTATCGGGAATGGATCGGTGCCCAGATAAGAGGAGATTACTTCGGCTATATAAACCCCGGAAATCCGGAGCTTGCTGCTGAAATGGCTTGGAGAGACGCGTCAATTTCTCACGTCAAAAACGGTATATACGGTGAAATGTTTATCGCGGCCATGCTGGCTGTAGCAGCACTTACGGATGATGTTGAAAAAATAATTTTGGGCGGTCTTGCTCAGATTCCTCATACATCAAGGCTTTATGAGGATGTAATGTCTGTTATGGAGGGATTTAAAAACGGCACTTCGCAAAAGGAAGCCTTTGATATAATTCATAAAAAATTTGATGAGTATTCGGAGCATGGATGGTGTCATACAAATTCAAATGCCATGATTGTTGCAGCATCGCTTATTTACGGCAGGGGTGACTATGGAAAATCAATTTGTATGGCTGTTGAAACCGGTTTTGATACTGACTGCAATGGTGCAACTGTCGGTTCAATACTCGGCATGGCTAAAGGAAGAGATAATATTCCGGAATGTTGGACAAAGCCAATAAACGACACTTTGCATACGGCAATTTTCGGAGTTGGCACAGTAAAAGTATCTGATAGAGTAAAAATGACGATGGAACAGATCAAATAGCTTTTATATATTTTTACTTGACAGAATCGTGTAACAGATATATAATAAAGGCAGGTGCTTATTGATAAAATAAGAAAACAGTAAAAAGGGGGATTATTATGCCGATAGTTAAATTCCCGTACGGGAAGAGGTTTATTGAGTATGACATTCCGTCAGAGCGGCTGAGGGCTGTGCTTGTATCAAATTTGCAGGATTATCCGGTGCCGGAGGACGGGAATGAAACGGTGCTGGAAGCGATGCGGAATCCTGTAGGTTCGCAGAGGCTTTGCAGGCTGGCGGAAGGAAAACAAAAAGTTGTAATTATAGCAAGCGATCATACAAGACCCGTGCCCAGCCGATTTATAATACCGCATATGCTTAAAGAAATCAGACAGGGAAATCCTTGCGCTGATATTACAATACTTATAGCCACGGGGTGTCACAGAGGAACGACAAAGGCAGAGCTTATTGAAAAGTTCGGGGAAGATATCGTAAAAAATGAAAAAATTGAAATCCATGACTGCCTTGACGAAGAAAATCTTGTTCATATAGGAACATTGCCGTCAGGCGGCGAATGTGTTATAAATAAAATTGCCTGCGAGGCTGACCTGCTTGTTTCGGAAGGGTTTATTGAGCCCCATTTCTTTGCAGGCTTTTCGGGAGGGCGTAAGAGTGTTCTTCCGGGAATTGCGGGGCGCAGGGCTGTCCTTGCAAACCACTGCTCCGAATTTATTGCAGACGAACATTCGCGAACGGGAATTCTTGAAGGAAATCCTTTGCATGCCGATATGCTGTGGGCGGCGCGTACAGCGGGATTAAAATACATAGTAAATGTCATAATAAATGAAAAGAAAGAAATTGTTCATGCTGTAGCGGGAGAGCTTGAGGCTGCACACAGCGCAGGCTGTGACTTCCTGAAAAAGCTTTGTGCCGTTAAAGCTGTACCCTCCGACATAGTAATCACAACGAACGGAGGCTATCCTCTTGATCAGAATATATATCAATCTGTCAAGGGTATGACAGCAGCAGAGGCTACAGTTCGCAGGGGCGGGGTTATAATAATGCTTGCAAGTGCAGAGGATGGTCACGGAGGAGAACAGTTTCTCGCGCAAATGTCAGCGGCAGAAAAGCCCGAAGATATAACCGCGGCAATTTTGAGGCGCGGCCGCAACGAGACGCTGCCCGACCAGTGGGAAGCACAGGTGCTGTGCCGTGTGCTGTCACATGCGTCCGTTATTTATGTATCCGATGCACCTGACGATATGGTGCGCGCTTTTCATATGCATCCGGCACATTCCTTGCCCGAAGCCATGAAGCTGGCAGAGGAAATTCTCGGTAATCCCGAAGCTTCAATTACAGCTGTGCCGGACGGAATATCAGTTATGGTTTTAAAATAAGATTTTTAAAAAAATCACGGGGAGCAGAAGGGGCTGTTGCGTTAAGCAGCAGCCCCGCGTGTTTAGTTATTTACAGTCATGACTTTTTTTGAAAATTTTACAAAGCTGTGCCACATGCTTTTAGTATAAGCTTGTGAAGTTCTTTTTCGTATTCATATGTATATGGATTTTCCTTTTCGCCGTTCACATATGCTGCAAATGCCCTGAACATAGCGTCATATCGTCCATACGCCGGTGAGAGGTAATGTTCACCTTTTACGGACCAGCCTGATGTTTCGTTTATTTTATTGTCAAAGGCTTCGGCTACACCTGTCATCAGCGGAGCAATGACTCCCGGCAGTTCGTCTCCCGGCCATTCAAGGGGCTTTAGCTCCACTGTTCCCTTTGTCCCGCAGACAACAAGCTGTCTGCGTTCAAATCCGCCGATTTCCACCGCTGTGCTTTTTACAAAGGAAACACCGTTTTTATACTTGAATACAGCCATTCCGAAATCATCTGCCGCAACGCCGTCTGTGCCGATAGATGTACTAAGGGGTATTACTTCCTCCGGGCTGCCTAAAATACCGTACACCAAATCGATTAAATGACAGCCGAGAAAATAAAGCATTCCGCCGGGATAATTCCCCAGCCATTGGCGCTTTGAAACAGGATGAATACAGTTCATCTGAGCCTCCACAGCATAAATCTCGCCTAATTTTCCGGCCTTGATATCTCCTTTCAATTTTAAAACGGCGGGATTGTACCTGTACATATAACCTGTGTGGAAAACTAAGCTTTTTTGCTTCACAAGGTCTATAAGCCTGTCAAAATCTTCATCTGATTCACTGCCCGGCTTGTCCATATGGATATGCAGGCCTTTTTCAGCTGCTTTAATCGCATATTCGGTAAGACGCCTGTCTTCTGTTTCAACTGCAACAGCATCAAGCCCCGGATAATTCAGAATTTCGTCAACGGTCATTTTCTTTAACCCGTCATAAAGGCTTTTCTTTGCTTCATACATATCCTCATCACCGGATACAACCGCGTATCCGACAAGGTCGTATATATCGCTTTGTAATTTCAGAGTTTGAATAGCTGCTATTGCATGGTCGTGTCCTGTTCCTATCTGCGCAATTTTTATTTTTTTCATTTCAATCTTCTCCAATCAAACTGTACAACTACAGGGAAATTCTTGTCATAAACCAATCTTTTATAAACAGCTTCGCAATCGGCAGGTGAATGTGTTTCTTCTACTATATTTTCAAGATTCAGTCTGCCGCCTGAGCAAAGCTTCAGCACAGCTTTTATATCATCTCTGTGCGTAAACCAACCGGGGTGTGATTCAAAATCCGGTCTTGCAATGGTGTGTGCACCTATAAGTGTAATACCCGGTGCATGGACTTTTTTGTAATAGTCAACCGAAAAATCGGAATTTCTTGTGCAGCCCAAAAGGGCAACTCTTCCGAATTTAGCCATGCAGTCAAGAGCTTCATTAAGACCTGCACCGACTCCTGTAACTTCAACAGCAACATTTACGCCGCCTCCGGCAGCTTTTTTTACATCGTCCGCAAAGCTCTCACATAGAGGGTCAAATGCATAATCGGCACCGTTTTTCAGCGCAATTTCCCGTCTTTTCGGGTTTGGGTCGGCTGCAATTACAGGCACAGCTCCTGCGGTGCGAAGCAGCTTAACTGCAATCATACCTAAAATGCCAAGCCCCATAACAATTGCGCTTTCTCCCATTTCCAATCTTGTTTTTCTGATGGCAGCCATAGGGAAGGAGGCGATAAAGCTCATTGCCCCTGTTTCAAAGCTGATAGAATCATCCTCAATTTTTACAACGCGGCTTTCGGGTACAATGTTATAATTTTTGTGACGTCCCCAATATACAACAACCCTGTCGCCTATTTCAACGCTGTTTACCGCAGCACCTTTTTTGACTACAATACCTGCGCTGTTATAGCCGGACGCTCTCGGAAACACGACCTCCGATGCACTGTACGCGTTTACATTTGCATCTCCGGTTATATTCGCACGCTCCGTTCCGCCGCTTATTGTGGAAATCGCTGTTTCAATCATAACCTCATTTGCAGCAAGCTCTTTTGCATCAATCTCCAAAAGCTTTGCTGTGTTTTTCTCTGTAAATATTATTTGCTTATGCTTCATATATATCTCCTTTCATTTTTACTTTTTTTAATTATACCATATTGACTTTTTGATTAAAATATGATATTCTATAAAAAAAGAGGTAATTTTCTACAAGATTATTGGGGTCTTAAGTAATGTATGATACAATTTTCTCTAAAAGCTTTAATTTTAATATATTTAATTTTAAAAAATACAAATACACAGACAACCGTCACGGTGTATCAGCGCATTTTTTTGCCTATATGATTTCCGGGCATTGCAGAATTTCAACCGGAGATAAAACCGTCAGCATAAAAGAGGGTGATATATTTTATATTCCGAACGGCTGCAAATATCAGTCGTATTGGTATGGGGAGCCCGAAATTAAATTTATTTCATTGGGCTTTCGTTTTCTGCCTAATTTTGAAAAAAAGAATTACTCTGTTCAGGTGCTTCCATATAATGAAGAAGCTGTTAAGCTTTTTTACGGGCTTTTTGAAAACAAAGTGTTGGAAAGCCGTGATGTCGGTGTTTTTTATACCTTGGTCGGGATGCTGCTTCCTGCAATGACAGGTCAAATGTTTTGCCGTACAAAGGAGCTTGTGGAGCTGACAAAAAGGTATCTTACAGAGCATCCGTTTGCGGAAGTCTCAGAGCTTGCAAAAAACTGTGCCGTAAGTGAATCCGCTCTTTATTCCGCATTTCAAAAATCCTCCGATGTTACTCTTAACGCGCTTAGAAATCAGATAATAATTGAAAAGGCAAAAATGCTGCTCATAACTACAAACATGTCTGTAGAAGAAATAAGCAGGCAGCTGCGGTTCAGCTCCTGCTCGTATTTTCGCAAGGTTTTCAAAAAATATCTTAATGCAACACCGAGTGAAATAAGGAAAAGAAACAGGATTTAAATAATCAGTAATTTTCTCTTTAGAAATATGCGGGGACGGTTTCCTGCACAAGAGAACCGCCTCCGCGTGTTGTAATTACCTTACATTAGAATATGTTTATGGGATTATATGCCATTTTGCGTCCGGGTTTAATATACCTCCGCCGTCTTCATCGTGCCCGATAGTCATCTCATATCCGTGCGCATCAACAGCTATATATGTGTGATTCATATAGCCGTTAAAGCGCGGCGGCACAATCATTCTGCCCTGTTCATCAATAAACGGTGCCTCGTCGCCAAAATCGCATTCCTCGCCGTCCATTATAATTCCCGGCTTTCCGACGGTAAAAGAATAGTTCGAGCCTCGATAATTAAAGCTTGCTGTTTTTGTATCGCCGTCCCATTTTATTTCCGAACCCAAGCCTTCACAAAACGCTCTTAAGGGTATCCATAAATGGTCTTGCACATACGCGTCTATTATAAACGGCTTCATATGCTCGTCAATCGTAACAGGCTTTGACTTTGACGGATTGTCAACAGGATACTCCGTATCCTCTGCAATCACGCTTTTTATCTCGTCAGGCTCTATGATTTCTCTTGCCCACCCTCTTGAAGTATATGATGTTTCATTATGGTTTTCATCAACATCTGTATGTCCGCCGCTATGGTCATACAGCTGCGTATAAGTCTTTATCTCGCCGTTTTTCATTCTGAAATAAAGATCATTTCTTCTGTAATAACAAAACTCACAATCTTCCTTTGTATCCGTTGCAGGCATGATGACAGTTATTGATATTGGGTTATATTTTACCGTAATGTCACCGCACACAACCGTTTTTGTTTCCATATTATAGTCCATAGGGATAATGATTTTCGGGGAACCCTTTATTTTATTTGTTGTCAAATAAAAATCAATCTTTTCCTCGTTCTCTATACGGTCGCTTGCAAACACACAATATATTTTATTTTCTGTGTTATGCTTCTTGGCAAAGCCGCCTGTACCATATCCTCCACCGCCGCCGCAGCTCGCTTTCTCATAATCGGTCGGACCGAACATAATAGTATCCATATCCCAAAAACGGTCGGAGTTCAGTTCCTCAACAGCGTCCGGTGTTTTTGCCTCGAACGAATATATAAGCATTGCCTGATTTTCAGCTACAAGATACTGCTCCAATGTCAGCTTAAATCTGTCGTCCTCAACGCTCTTTTTCTCCGTTTTTACAAAGTCGGCAAGATACGAGGTATCGCCCTCAAATACCGAGTTGAAATATTCGTTATCCATTGCCGCCGCGCCGATTGACATTATAACCGCTATTATCATAACAATCACCAATGCGGCAGTTCCTTTTTTTCTTGCCATTTTATCCGCTATAAGTGTTAATCGCTTTTTCATACCCTTTTTACCTCCAAAAAATGTAGTCGTCATATATGATTTTTTCTGTGTCTGAGTTTTAAGAAATTTTATAAGCATGTCGCCGTAAAATATTTTTTCCTCATAATCTCTGCCCTCAAGCGTCTTTTCGTCGCATGAGGTTTCGCCGTCTATTTCAATTGCCTTTGCCATTAAATGAACAATCGGGTTAAACCAATGCAGTGACACGAATATAAGCGTTATAAGCTGGTATAATATGTCCTTGCGTTTAAAATGAAACAGCTCATGGCGAAGCAACAGCTGAAGCTCCCTGTCTGTGTAATCAAGCTGCGGCAGGATTATCCGCGGTTTTAAAAGCCCCACAAGCATAGGAGTGTCAATAAGCTGTGAATGTCTTATTTTAAGCGGCTTTGAAATTTTGAGCTTTTTACTTTCTGCGCATAAGCTATCATATATACTCGCATCGTTTACAACGTTACTCAGCCGATTTAACTCATGGCTGAAATAAACATATCTGCCGTAATGCAGCGCGAAATACCCAAACGCGCCGGCAAGCCATATTACAGCTAATATTGCTGTCACATCAACTTTCTTTTTCGCTGAGGCGGTTTTTGTAACGGGAACATATTCAACTTTTTCGCTGTTAGACGTTTCTACGCGCTCATAATCCATGTATTCCTCGGATACAGAGTATTCGGGCGCTTTTTCCTCTAACCGTGTCTGTATATTATGTATTCCGTCCGTCACGGCGGGCGATATGTTTATTGTATAATCTATGCCAAGCCCTGCGAACGGAATTAAAAATATCAGCATTACTGCAAGCCACGAGTAATACCTAAAGCCCGCTGTATAGCGCTTTGTAATCGGCTTTGTCAGCACAAAAAGCAAAATTATAACCGCCGATAATTTTAATGAAGAAAAAGCGTTCTGCATAAATATTTCTTTTATAAATTCCATCATTTTCTTTTATCCTTTAAAATCTTTTCAAGCTCAGATATATCCTCTTCACTTATTTTATCGCTGTCGAACAATGCCTTCATTAAACCAACAACAGAGTTTGAATGCATTTTTTTCAAAAACTCTCCGCTCTCATATTCGACATAGTCCTTTTCCGCAACAAGGGGAGTATAGATATATTCCTTGCCTATTTTACCTTTTTCAAGAAATTTTTTTGCGATAAGACGGTTAAGAAGCGACTGTAATGTTTGCTGTGTCCATTTATTATCCGTCTCATCATCAATTATTTTTTTCACCTCACTTGTTGAAATCGGCGTATCATTATGCCAGATTACTTTCATAATTTCGAGTTCCGCGTCCGGAAGTCTTTTTTCAAAGTGTCTCATTATAATTACCTCACTTTTTTTACGGCAAGTGTCGTATTATGATTATATTATATACGACATTTGTCGTGTTGTCAAGTCTTTTTTTTAAAAAATTTTTCCATGCATCGTAATTTTGTATATCGGGTCAACACACGGGGACGGTTCTCTTGTGCTCAGTTTGAGCACAAGAGAACCGTCCCCGTGTGTTGTATTATGATAAATGGTTATTCGGAAGCGTCTTCTAATTCCGCAAATTTTTTTGCCATGGTGGGATTGTTCCTCGTCAGCCTTTTGATTGATAATTCTTCTGCTTTATTGTTCGCAAGTCTAAGATTATTCTCCGATGACAGCAGTGCGTCTTTTGTTTTTTGCAGGTGGTCAATGGTTTTATCTATTTCATCAATTGCCTTTTTAAATTTTTCGCTTGCCAATCTGTAGTTTCTGGAAAACTTGTCCTTAAATTCATTCATGTCTTCTTCAAAATGAGAAATATCAATGTTCTGATTGCGTATGAGCGCAAGCTCTTGTTTGTACTGCAGCGAATTAAGTGCTGCATTGCGCAGCAGGGTAATTATAGGTATAAAAAACTGAGGGCGAATGACATACATTTTCGGATATCGGTACGATACATCAACAATACCTGTATTATAAAAATCATTATCCGCTTCAAGCAATGAAACCAACACTGCATATTCGCAGTTTTTCTCGTTCCGGTCCTTGTCCAGCTCCTTTAAAAAGTCCTCGTTTTTGTGTTTTGTCGCAGTTTCATCCATTTCATTTTTCATTTCAAACATTATGGAAATAAATTCTGTTCCGTCATCGGAGGCTTCACGGAAAATAAAATCGCCCTTGCTGCCGCTTCTGGCGTCGTTATCCTTTTCAAAATATGCATTCTGAAAGCCTGTTGCCCGAAGCTTATTAAATTCTGTTTCACAGTGCTGTTCCAGACTTTCTCCGACCATTTTTGTGGATTGTCTTGCTTTAAAATCTTTATAATAGGCAATCTGTTCGTCCTTGATCTTTAATTTTTCCTCATAGCTTTCCTTAAGAGTCTGTTCCTTCAGCAGGGAGGATTTTTCGGCTGTTTCAATCTGCCCGTTTAAAAGAGCTATTTTTTCTTTCTGATCCGAAATTTCCTTTTCTTTTTCTGCAACAGCATCATTTATAGCTATTTTTTTCTCAGACTCAAGAATATTAAGCTGTGCTTTCAGTGCGGAAATTTCTTCGTTTTTTTCGGAAAGCTCTTTATCCTTGGCGGAAACAGCTTCATTAAAAGCCGCTGCGGCTTCGGTTTGAGCTAATTTTACGGCTGTATCCTTATCTTTTTCAAATCGTGCTTCACGTTCATGAATATCCTTCAAAAACTCTTTGTCTCTGACCTGTTTGACAATGGATGCATACCCCGACTCATCTACCTGAAAAACCTCTCCGCATTTCGGACATTTAATTTCCTGCATATTTCTTACCTCCTGAGTGAAACTATTTAGCTTGCAGCAATTAGCTTAACTGACGTTATTATATCACAGTTTTTCCGTAAAATCAACTTAAACTTAATATTATGTAAAAGTAATTTTCATATTTAATATGTAATGCGCAAAATAGTTAAATTAGTTTGACTAAGTAGAAAAAATACTATTGCTGACATCATAAAATCGTGCTAAAATAAAATTAAAGTTTTGCAGTGTAACTATTATTTGAGGGGGCAATATTTTATGCAGGCATCCACAGAACATAAAAAAGGTTTTTTTTACAAAAGCGGTTTATATCGTTATAAAAAATACGGTGCTTTATCGCTTATGCTGCTGCCGGTGATAATCTATTACTTAGTATTTCACTATGCTTCTATGTACGGCGCGGTAATTGCGTTTAAAGATTATAGTTTTATGAAGGGTATTATCGGAAGCCCGTGGGTGGGGCTTGCCAATTTCAGAAGAATGTTTATGTCGGACAGTTTTTTTGAAGTATTCAGAAATACGCTTGTAATAAGTCTGTACAAGCTTATAACCGGATTCCCGGCACCTATTCTGTTTGCAATTTTGCTGAATGAGTTAAATGGCGGAAGGTTTAAAAAAACAGTACAGACAATCAGTTATCTTCCGCATTTTCTTTCATGGGTAATACTCGGCGGTATGTTTATGCAGCTTCTTTCTCTCGGCGGTCCGATTAATATATTTTTGAAAAAAATAGGTCTGGACCCTGTATTCTTTTTGGGTGATGTAAGATATTTCAGAAGTGTGCTTGTAATAACCTCGCTTTGGAAAAGCATAGGCTGGAGCAGCATTATATATCTTGCCGCCCTGACAGGTATAGATCCTCAGCTTTATGAAGCGGCGCGTATAGACGGTGCAGGAAAGATCAAACAGATTATACATATTACATTGCCGTCACTTATCCCCGTTATAACGATTATGTTTATTTTTTCCGTAGGTTCAATAATCAACGATGATTTTGATCAGATATTTAACCTGTATAACGAGGCTGTGTATTCGGTGGGAGATGTAATCAGCACATATAATTACCGCATAGGCATGATAAATAATGAATATGAGTACTCAACTGCCGTGGGCCTCTTTAAAAACGTTATAGCAATAGTGTTGATTTTTATCACGAATTTTACGGCAAAGAAGTTTAACGATTACGGTATATGGTAAGGAGAAATATATGGTTTACGGCTTTAAAGGCAAACTCTTGCCGCCGGAGGGTGAAGCTCATATCGGGCTTGGCGGAGATAACGGCATTGACAGGATAGAGGTTACAAACAGATATCTTAAGAAAAACGGAAAGCCATGGCTGCCTTTTATGGGTGAATATCACTTTTCCAGATCCAGACCTTGCGAATGGAAAACAGAGCTTTTAAAAATGCGCGCCGGAGGAATTAACGTTGTTTCTTCATATGTGATTTGGATACATCACGAGGAAACAGAGGGTGAGCTTTCCTTTAGCGGCAGCCTTGATATACGGAGCTTTGTGAAAACATGCTTCGAATGCGGAATGTATGTGCTGCTTCGGATTGGCCCGTGGATACACGGCGAGGTGAAAAACGGCGGTTTTCCCGACTGGCTGATAAAAAAGGAAGGGATAAAGCTTCGCTGTAACAATACGGTTTATCTTGAATACTGCCGTAAATGGTATTCGGCATTGTATGAACAGCTTAAAGGCTTGCTGTTCAAAGACGGATACGGTATGATAGGGTTTCAGATAGAAAATGAGCTTCAAAGGGATAAAGAACATATCCGGGCACTGCTTAATATTGCTAAGGAATGCGGACTTGAGGCTCCTCTGTATACAGCCACTGCATGGGGAATACCTACAGATGCCGAGCTTCCGGAAACAGGAATACTGCCGATGTTCGGAGCCTATAGCGAGCGCCCGTGGGCAGGTCATATACATAGACTGGAGCCATCAAAGCATTATTGCTTCGGTGATATACGCAATGACCATACAATAGGCGAAGACCTGAACATCAGGAGCGAAAGCAGAACCGCTGCAATTGATTATACACGTTATCCTTTTGCAACCTGTGAGCTTGGAGGCGGTGTTCAGGTAACGTTTCCGAGACGGCCTCTTGTGACTCCGGAGGAAATCGGAGCGCTTACCAATGTAAAGCTTGGAAGCGGTATGAATTTAGCAGGGTTCTATATGTATCACGGCGGAAGAAATCCCTTGGGCAGGACAACAACCATGCAGGAAACAAAAAAGAGCGGATATCCAAATGATTTGCCTGCGATAGAGTATGATTTCCAGGCGCCGCTTGGGGCGTGGGGCGCTGTAAGAGGTCAGTACAGGCTTTTAAGACTTCAGGCGCTTTTTGCAGAGGATTTCGGTGACAGGCTTGCGGTGTGTTCGCCGCATTATGCCGAACATTCCGTGACCTCGGTATATGATTCTGATACACTGAGATATTCCGCACGTTTAGACGGTGAAAAGGGTTTTGTTTTCATAAACAATTATTCAAGAGAAATAAGACTGAGTGAACATAACGAGGTTCGATTTGAGGTTGACGGATATACCTTCCCGAAAACCGGGCTTAATATCAAAAGCGGAGAGTTTGGTTTTATTCCTCTGAATTTTCAAATGGAGGATATTAGGCTGCTTCATTCTGCAGCGCAGCCTGTCTGCCGCTGCGGGAATGCGTATTTCTTTTTTACTCCCTTCGGCGGTAATGATGAAATGTGCTTTTTGGCAGACAGTGTTAAAAATATTGAAGGTTCTGCTGATATTGTATATAAGAGTGATGATATAACGGTCAGAAATATAAAAAGTCCGCTTAAGCTTTGCGGCAGTGATTCGTGTATACAGCTTGTAGTTTTAAGCCGTGATGAAGCAATTCATTTTACAAGAAGCTGCGGCTGTGCTTTTATAGCCGACTGCGACATTTACTCTGACGGTGATGAAATATGTTTTTACGGAGTTCATAACGACAGAATAAAAGCATCGGTATTTGATTCGGGAAAATTCAGAAGTGTCAATATAGCGGCTCCCGAACCGATTGATTCACAAATATATCTGACAGAAATTCCGGCAGAGCTGCCCGACAGCATGGCATTTGATGAAGCCGAGCTGTCGGAGGAAAGAATAAGGTCCTGGGAAATAAAGCTTCCGGAAAACAGGGAAAATCTTATACTCTGCTTTGATATAAACGGTGATATTGCTCAGCTTTTTGCTGACGGTAAATTAGTGGCAGACACTTTCCCGAACGGGCGCAGATGGTTTGTCGGTCCGGATGATTTTTTGAAATGTACAAGACTTGTTCTTTCGGTTAAAGCGTTTAAGACGAGCGATAAATACATTGAAGCCAAACTATGTGACGGGATTATTATTAATAAAGCATTGGGAATGCGGCTTTATACGGTCAAGGCTTCAATTGATGATTTATTTGAGGAAAGGAAATGATTGTGGGATGAAAATTAAAAAAACTCCGGGTGAGACAGTATTTAATTTCTTGAATGTGATATTTATGATTTTGTTCTGCTGTGCGGCGATTTACCCTTTTTTATATCTTGCGGCAAGGTCGCTTAGCTCTGCCGACGCAAATTTTTCACAGATAACAATAATCCCACAGGGTTTTTCCTGGGAAAATTATGTGAGGGTTTTTAAAAACGCAGATATTGGTGTCGGGTTTAAAAATGCAATACTGAGAACTGTTGTAGGAACAACAGTTAATGTGGTTTTTTCTATACTCGCTGCATATCCGCTGTCAAAAAAATATTATCCGAACAGGAGCTTCTGGACGGGAATTATAGTATTTACAATGTTTTTCAGCGGCGGGATGATACCAGGATATCTGTTGGTAAAGCGGCTCGGACTCCTTAATACGATGTGGGCAATGATACTTCCGGGTGCGATTAATACGTATAATATGATAATAATGAGAAATTTTTTCATGTCATTGCCGGATGCTTTGGAGGAGGCGGCAAAAATTGACGGTGCCGGAGATTTCAGAGTGCTCGTCAGCATAATGCTGCCTATGTCAAAGCCTATAATAGCAACGATAGCGCTTTGGTCAATGGTTGGACATTGGAACGCGTGGTTTGACTGCCTGATTTATATAACCGACCCATCAAAGCAGGTATTGCAGGTGATTATGAGGAGAATAGTTTTGGAAGGTACTTCACAAATGTTAAATCCGAACGCTTCTGAGTTTACGGATATGATTGTTAATCCCGAGAATATTAAGGCTTCAACAATTATTGTTGCAACCTTGCCTATAGTTATGGTATATCCGTTTCTCCAGAAGTATTTTGTAAAGGGAGTGTTGGTAGGCTCGCTTAAGGGCTGATAATAACCTACGTGCAGATGTCCCCCGGCTTCTTCGGCGGCGGGGTCCACTTCAGAATTTCAGTAGGAGTTATAATCTCCTACTGAAATTCTGAGGAGCTAACGCTCCCTGCACGGGTTGCAATCGTTCACAAGCTCCATTTCAAGCGAGCTTGATTGAGCGTTGCTCAGATTTAAAAAATCTGCCGCAGCCCGCGGCAGTCGGGAAGTTTTTTCACGAAAAAAATATAAGGGCAGAAAGGTTTGGTTTATTATGATGAACAAAAAAATACTCGGCATGATAGGAGCAGCACTCTGTTGTTCATTTGCGCTTTCAGGCTGCGGCAGTGAAAAAGGGCAGGAGAATACAGGAGGAAAAACTCAAATTTCATGGACGGCATGGTTAGGCGCCCCTGTAAATGAGAACGCAGATATGATAAAATATTGGAATGATTTGCTTGATGTTGACATTGATGTATGGAACATAGAGGCGGCAAATTACAGCGAGACAATAGCTCTTAAAATAGCAGGCGGTGAAATACCGGATGTGCTGTATATTCCTACTATGGCATCATACACAAAATATGCCAAAGACGGCATTCTTGCCGAATTTACCGATGAGCAGGTAAAGGAATATGCTCCAAAAATGTATGAAACATATAAAAAAACAGACGAAAATGCGCTATCCTACAGAAAGGTTGACGGGAAGCTGTACGGACTTCCCGCACTTACAACAAAATACAGACGTCCGATGGCATACAGAGGTGATTGGATGGAAAATTTGGGGGAAACAAAGCTTCCGGAAACACTTGATGAATTTGAAACGCTGATGTATAAATCTGCAAAAAATGATCCTGACGGTGACGGTACAAAGAATACATACGGCCTTTCGGCAGGCGGTGTATATGCAGTATACGGCGCTTACGGGATAGTACCTGAATTTTGGATGGAGAACGAGAACGGAGAACTTGTGTTCGGAGGGGTTCAGCCGAAAATGAAAGAAGCGTTGGCGCTGCTTAGAAAATGGTACAGCGACGGTGTTCTTGACCCTGAATTTATTGTTAGTGAAAAACAAAGCGCGTCCAGCAACATGTCAACGCCGTTTGTCAACGGAAAAATCGGGTTTACCGCTAACGGTGAGGATTGGCACTTTAAGCCGAAGTTTGATAACTCAAATGAAGCGGTGGACTGGGAAGGCGACAATGTTAAGGAACTGAGAAAAATTGATTCCCACGCTGCTGACAGTATAAGGCTTGGTCTTCCCGTTAAGGGTCCTCACGGTGACTGCGGTCTTGGTTCATCAAGCGTCATCGGCACAAAAAGCGCAACGGTTTCTTTCAGCACAAAGCTTCAGAATGACGAGAAAAAGCTCAAAAAAATATTTGAGGTTCTGGAGACAATCGGCTTTACATCATATGACAATCTTCTGACAGCCAAAAACGGTATAAAAGGTGTTCATTGGGATTTTAATGAAAAAAATCAGATTGTATATCTTGATGAAAAGTATCAGCAATATACGGAAAGAGCTAAAATCGGTGCACATACTGTTATGACAACTCTTGCTTCCCTTGAGTGGAATAATGAAGGCAAGGAGAATGAGGTAGAGTGGAGAAAAGAAACAAAGGCTGATTACGGTGCTATAGAAAATAAATTGAAAACGGTGCTTGAATCTGAGGGCGTATACGGAGTAGAGCTTGAGAAGCTCAGATCTGAAGCATACATTTCAATAATCACAGGAAGCAAAGATCTTGATTATTTTGATGAATTTGTCCGGAAATGGAACACCAGCGGAGGAGAACAGCTTACAAAAGAAGCTAATGAATGGTATAAGGGTATTAAATAAATTATGCTTCAGATATTAATACGGAGGTATACAGCATGAAACGATTTGTTGCTGCAGTGACACTTATATTTTACATAACAAGCAGCACAGTTTTGGGAGCCGGTGCTGCAGATGCTATAAATCCGGAGGTTATCAGACCGGTAATGGGCAAAACAGAAACCTTGATTGCAGATGAAAACTTTGACAGAGAAAGTCTTGACCCGCGCTGGACGAATATGACGCGAATTGAGCAGAATGACGGGAATAATATAGGAAGAGTTGCGCCGAATACTATATCTACCTACGGTGTCGGAAAAATGTGGTTGACTGATTTTACGCTTCGGCTCAATCTGATGATGGATTACGCCCCGGATTCCTGGGCTGAAGTGGCAGATATTCAGTATAAAAATGAAAACTCCAAAGGAAAGATAATGCTTTATCAAAAGTCGGATAAATCCATATCAAGATTATATTTTGCTACTGTAGGACAGGCGTCAAATCTTTGGTATTCTTATGATCTTCCGGCAGATCATCCGGCTTTTAAGGGAGAATGGTTTTTTCTTAAGGTGGCAGTAAAGAATGATAAGGTCAACATATATCTTAATGATGAGAGCACGCCTGTTATTGAGGCGGAGGGGATGACGCTTACAAAAAGCGCACTATGCTTTAAGCCTTTTGCCACAACGCTTTATATTGATAATCTTTTGATAACAAGAGCTAAGGATTTGCCGGAACAAACAGTTCTTCCGGATGCTGAAGATAATTATATTACCGCATTTCAGGATTTTGAAAGCGGTGCGCCTGATTCGGAAAGCGGTTTTGCGGACGGATTTATCGATAACGCCGAAGACGAAAATTGCTTTCGCTTGAATGGCAAGGTCGAGACAGGGAGAATTGTCGGTATAAATTCAATGGTTCAGTTTAATTTACTCGCGGAGTATTTGAAGGAATACGAAAATTTTAAAGTCAGAATCACAGATAATGCAGACGAGTATTGTATTTCGTTCGGAAGAGGTGCGGGAGGACAGTCCTTAATTGATATTAAAAAATTTGAAGGCAGCGCCGATAAAAGCGATGAATTGACGATTGTTCGTGGAAACGGACCGGCAAATGTTGCTGAAGCCGATGGAATATGGGCGTATTTCAGAATAGAGCGAAGCGGAAATATAATAAAGGTTTTCTTTAACGACAAAAAGAATCCCGCTTATACCGTGACGGATTCAAACCCGATTGGCAGAGGCAGTATTTCCGTTGATGCATCAGAGCTTTCATCTTGCTGTATCGATAATTTTCTCGTCACCTTGAAGATAGGGCTGAAGCGCATGTTTATAAAAAGCTCAGCGCCGGAATGCATAGAGATTGAATCAGCGCATGAGACTGCGGCAAACGGAGTTCTGACTGTAATTTGCTCTGATGAAGGCAAAGTTGTTTCCGCAGCTGAGCACGACCTTGTTATGAATCCTTTTATTCCTGACGGAAGGGGTTTTGCCGTAACGGAATTTATTCCGGAAGTACCTGACGGATGTAACGTATCGGCATATATAACCGATAAATCAGTGCTGTCGGAGCCATCGGTGAGTGCGGAGGTCAGCTGTAATGATACATTGCTTGAAATTAACGGTAAAATATCCGGCGATGTGGATGATTGCCTGCTTATTGTATTGCTGCCGGAGGATAAGCCTGAATTACAGTCGGCAGTGACTGCAAATATTATACCTGTCGGAGATGACGGGAGCTTTAAATTCGAATACAGCTTTGACTACACCGATACAGAGGGCGGATACAGGGCGGTTATATATGACGGTAAAAGCTCAATTCCGTATTCTTCGGAATTTCAGTATATCAGTGATACAAATCTGAAGATTTTTATGGAGAAACTTAATAACTCGCTGAAATCACAGCAGGAATTTGTATTATTGACGGCGGAAGACAGCTCGGAAGGTTACCTGCGCCGTCTCGGCACGAAAATAAAAGAATTTTCTGCCATAGCCTCTATCGATTACGGGGAGGTTTATAAGATTATTTCTGCACTTACAAGCGGAAAAGCTGTTACAGAGGAAAATGCGGCAGAATTTTTCAATGAAGCGATTCTTGTTTCAATGCTTCGCAGCGCATCAAATGCGGGAATAATAAAAACACTTTTTGAGACATTTAATGACATTGCAGCTCCTGAAGCAGATGCAATGCGGGAGTATGAAACCAACAGAAATGCTGTTGAAACTGAAGTTTTTGAAGGGCTTTACCATGACAAAAACAATATTTTGTCGGCAGCGGATATATCGAATGCTTTTACCGAACAGGTGCTTTTGTCGCGCATTTATAAAAGCGGATATTTGGATATTTATCAAATTCTTAAAGAATATTCTGATAAAATGGGAATAAATCTTTCTGTTTTGCCAAGCATTGAGTCTGACAGAAACAAGGTTATGACTAAGCTGAATACTGTCAGATATTATACATATGAAGAATTTAAAAAAGCCTTTGAGAAAGCTGCCCAAACAAGCGTTTCAGCGCCGCGGCCGACCGGCGGCGGTGGCGGAGGCGGCGGAGGCGGAAGCAGCCTGCCGCGCACTCCTTCTGTTTCTGTTATCCCGGAGCCTGATGTCCGGGAGGATCCTGCTGTGGCAGCAGTACAGACTGAAGCTTTCTACTTTGATATTGATTTGTCTCATTGGGCATATAAATATATTTACAGTCTTACCCAAAAAGGGCTTCTCGGAGGATATGAAGACGGAAGCTTTCGTCCGGAGCAAAATCTTACAAGAGCCGAGTTTTGCAAGCTTATAGTCTCTGCTTTTAATTTAAAAGCAGAGGGAAAAAGCGGGTTTTCGGATGTTTCGGAGGATGACTGGTATTCGGAATATGTTGCGGCTGTCAGTATGGCAGGTTATATAAATGGTGTGGGTAATGGTTGTTTTATGCCTGATGATAATATAACAAGGCAGGATATTGCAGTTATTATGTACAGGCTTATATTGGACAAGGACATTTTGCCAAGTGGTAAAAAATGCGAATTTGCCGATGCCGATATGATTTCTCCGTACGCAAGGGAAGCGGTAGAAGTGATGTCAGCGGGAATAATTTCCGGCAGTGAAGGATACTTTAATCCGAAAAATTACACGACACGTGCTGAGGCTGCAAAGATAATATATGCTGTTCTCAATCTGTATGAGAAGGGGGCAAACGTATGATAAGAAAAATAATAGCGCTTATGCTCGGAGCTTCCTTTATGCTGTATGGCGTATCTGTTGCTGCTGAGTCTCGGAATGCGGAGCTTCAGACTGATAATATCACCGCGGCAGCTGATTGGAAAAGCTGGGAAAACAAGAGCTCTGTTTCCGGTGACGCATACAATGTTAAAAGCTATTCGTATATAGAATCATATAAAGCTTCACGCAATTACCGTGTAACCTTTGATGCAGTAATCAAAAGCGGAAGTCTTCATTATCCTGCAGTTTTCCTTCGTGCAGATAATGAAATGAACGGATATAGATTTACCTTTAATGTGACCGAAAACGAAATTGCGCTTGATAAGGTTGTTAACGGAATCCCGCAAAGGCTTGCTTCGGGAGAATATACATACGGCGAAAAGGAATCTTTTTACGCAGAAGTAAATGCCGAACATATAAGCTTTGGCACTGGCAGCCGTATGATATTGTCGGCAGATGATGCCGATTCTGTAGCCTACGGAACATTTGCGGCAGACTGCGGCGACGGCGAGCTTGTGCTTGAGAATATATTGTATACGCATGTTGAAAACTCAGAGGATGAGTATTATATGGCTAATCCGTCAAAAGACTATTTGCGCTCCGACTACTTTCGGGAGATTGAAAAAATAACAGCTCTCGGTTTTATGACAGCTTTTGAAGACGGCAGCTTCAAGCCCTTTAAAACTGTCAGCAGGGGGGAGCTTGCATTAATTCTGATGCGCCTTGCGAATCAGAATAATTCCGAATACAGGGCGGAGTTTTTCGACGTAGCTTCTGATAATCTTTATTATCGCGCTGCGGCATATTGTGTGAATAAAGGATATCTCAGGACAGATAACCGCCGTTTTATGCCGGATGACCCGGCTGAATATGATGACGCAGTGAGAGCGCTCACGTTAATTACCGGCAGACGTCTTACAAACGGTGGGGCAGACGAAAGCAGAAATTATTTGTCGGAAGCAGCGGGAGCCGGAATTACAGACGGAATTGTTTCCTCAAACGTTCTCACGCGTGAGACTGCGGCAAAGCTTGTAATAAATACGGCAGAATGCGAGCTTATGACTTATTCCTCATCAGGAACAAAGTACAGTGTTGATGAAAACAAAAATATTCTCAGTGAGTATCATAAAATCTATATTCTTGAGGGAAGAGTGGAGCAGAACAGCCTCAGCGGATTATATGCTTCTGTAGGCTGCGCGAACGGATATGCAGTCATTGACGGTGTGCTTGTAAGTGACGGAGATACAGATATAGGTGCATATTTGGGATACTGCGTAAACACATATGTCAGACTGCTAAAAAGCGAGGAGGCATATGAGCTTGTATGGTTTGAAGCTGATGATGAAAAAAATGCTCCGATCGTTATTAATGCAAAAGACATTGATGAAAAAACCACGGCTGAAAGTCTCAGCTATTCTGAAAACGGCAGAGGTAAAAAGCTTTCTCTGCCCAAAAATCTTATTTGCATTTATAACGGTATCGTTTGTACACCTACAGCAGATATTCTGAACCCTGAGGTTGGAGAAATCACAGTTGTCCGAAGCGGCGGAAGGGTTTTTGCCGTGATTGTCAAGTCATATAAGACAATGTATTCAAGCAGTGTTTCGTATAATACGGGAGAGGTGTATGATAAGTATTTTGATACTGAAAAGCTTGTTTTAGACGAAAATAAATGCACATTTGACATATTTGATGAAAACGGGAAAAAAGCACCTCTTGAACGACTTTATCAGAATCGTGTGCTCAGCGTTGCGGAAACCGTCGGACCGGTAAAGCATTATACAATATATGTAAGTCTTGCGTCTGTTGAAGGTACCTATACCTCAGCCGGCGGGGACATGCCGGAATGTACGATAAACGGAGTCCGATATGATACGCTTTCATACGGCAGCAGGTTGTATTCTTCCGGGCTTGTACAAAAACCGCAGGTCGGCACAGAGATTATTGCTCACCTTGACGCCTTTGGGAATGTTGCCTTTATGGAAAGCAAAACACCGTCGGAAGGAATAGGATATCTTTCGAGAATAGTCCGTGACAGTGATTCGGACGAGTTTAAGGCATATATATTTGACGGAAGCGGAAAATGGACAGAGGTTTATTTTGGAGACAAATTGATATTCAATGGTTCATCGTTTGAATGTTCAGAAAAGCTGCCGGGTGAAATATGGTCCGGCGGAGCGTGTATACCGCAGCTTATATCATATAAATGCACAGGCAAAGATAAACTTAAAAGCATTGATACGGCGCAGCCCGCAAGCTTCGGCAGTGTTCCTCTTGCTCTCGGTGAAACATATAAAAATATAAAATATGTCAGTGCCAACACCTCTTTTGATGCCAGAGTTTATCTTGATTATTCAACACTTGTAATAAGTATACCGCAGGATATAAATGACAGAGATGAATATTTAAGCGATAAGCGCGGATATTTTACAGATGGCAGAAGCTATAATGTTACGTGCTACAATGTTAATGATTACGATGTTGCCGGCGTGGTTGTTGTAAATGAAACCGAAACATCGGAAATACCAAAGCTTGCGAGGCTTTTTGCAGTCAGCGGAACAGCGTCAGTGCTCGGAGATGACGGTGATGTGTTCATGGCGCTGAGGGGATTCAGAGACGGAAAAGAAGTCACGGCTAAGATAAGAAGAGGTCATGAGAAAGAGTTTGAGAGTATCAGATGCGGAGATGCGGTTATACTTAAAGAGAACAGCCGCGGTGAAGTTACGGGCTACTCGGCACTGCAGCTTGTTTCAGAGCCCATGACCGGGACTTCAAATCCGACGGTTTCATTAGCGGCAGACAGAATTATAGTAGCCGGACGTGTTCTGAAATATGACAGAACAGAACGCAGAATAAGGCTTGATCTCGGCTCAGCTGAAAAAGCATTTTATTTCGGCAATGTAAAAGCGGTTTATGTTTGTGATTTAGGTGCTGAAAATATTCAGGTAAGTTCAATAGCAAATGTTGATGTAAATGATTTTGTAGTGTGTAATTTCTGCTGGAGCGGATTGTATGATATTGTAATCTACAAGCGATAGTTCAGAAGACACAGAAATACAGTTGGGAGTGATTTTTTTGCATACCGAGCAACGATTCCGAGCCGTATACAAAAAAATAATTATATCGTATGCAGCGGTAATATTTTTATCCATTTTTATGGTTTCGGCAATTTCACATAATTATGCCGGAAGAATGCTGAAGGATGAAATGATCAGCGGCGGCAGCGAGGTGATTCTCAGAATTGGTGAGATGCTTGACAGTCGGGTTTTTGCGCGTGCTGAAGCTATGTGGCTTGAGTGCGCGGCCCGCGATGCGGAAATCAGTCATGCGATTGACCATCCGAATGACGTCAGCCTGTATGACTATTATAAGCTTTGTCAAAAGCTTTACTATCTTGCTTCGGAGAACAATGATATTGTTTCCTCTGTGGACGTTTATATCGGAGGTTCAGAGGTGCTTATTTCTTCAAAAAGCGGCGGAAGAATAAAGTTTATTGCAGAGGAACCTGAAGCGCTGCCGGAGTACTTTCGCTCAATTGTGGAATCGGGGAAGGCATCCGGTGGATGGATTCCTTCGCTGCCTGATGCCGAAATAGAAACTACGGGCTTTGCCGGAAATAATATTATAACCTTATATCGCACAATGCCGTATATTGAGGATAGCGGAATAAAGTTCAAGGGATATATTGCCGTGCACGTAAAGGCTGATGCCGTTGCTTCGATTCTGGAGTCGGAAACGGCAGAGAAAACGTATTTCACAATTGTTGATAATAAGGGAACCCCTATTTTAAGCGTCGGGAATGTAATGCCCGATGAAAAGACGATTTCCGAAATCCTTTCTTCCGGGAACAAAAGCTATTACAATAACAGGGGCGGGTATATTATTAATGCTGCCGTGATCCCCTCCGGAGGATTGTATGTTGTGCGCATGATGTCAGACAGTGTTTTCTTTAACCGTTTGCGTGAATTGCATATAGCGCTGTGGATAATATGCGGGTTGTTTGCGCTTTTGGGGATGTTTATTTCTATTTTCCAGGCGAAGCAGATTTATAATCCTATACGGCGTATAGTGAATAACATCCGAAAGTTTACCGAGCTTGAGGATGATAACAGGATAAACGAGTACAGTATAATTGACAGCACCATAAGCAGTCTTTCGAGTAAGGTTATAAATCTTGAAAGTGAAATTCTGAGCAGCCGTGAAGCTATGCAGGTTAAACAGGTAATTTCACTTCTCAAAGGTGAAATCGAAGATGAAAGCGGAATTGATTTTGCATATGACAAGTTTGCGGCGGCGGTGATAACGGTATTGCCTCACGCAATTGACTATGAAAGCGCAAGATGTGATACAATAGCGATGCTTAAAAGCTGCCAGACTGTTGATTTTTACTATGCCGTTACCTTTGAAAACAGAATAGGAATAATAGCTAATTACGGTAAAGACATAAATATGTCCGCGGTAACGGGTTACCTCAGAAGCATTTCAGAGAAGCTTGATGACAAATTAAAAATGGTAATTTCGGTCGGATATGAAACGGATAAAAATAATATTCACAAGTCCTATGCTGACGCAGTAAAAACACTTCAATACAGCTTTTTTACCGATGATGCGGTTCTGGAATCAAAGGATTATCTCTGGCGCGAGCTGGCGGCGGCAGAATTTGATGATTCTTTAATAAAGTCATTTGTTTCCGCGCTTAAAAGAAATGATGAAAGCAAAATAATGAAATCGGTTGATAAGCTGACAGATGAAATTGCACAGTCCGGATGCTCATATAAACAATGCAGAAACAGGATATATGCCATATTCTCTGTTTATTTCAGCTTTATTCTTGAGGAAAACAAAAATCCTGATTATGCTATAACGGAAAGCACCTATTCCGAGCTCAACCAATGCTCCGGAATAGACGAATTTTCCGAATGGTTCAAGAATGAAATAGGTGAATACCTGCTTTGTTCAAAGAAAGAGGTAAACATTACTGCAAATGATATGATAGAGATGGCTAAACAAATTATTGAGGATAACCTCGACAGGGAATTATCCCTTAACTTTGTTGCACAGCGGCTGTATATAGCGCCTGTGTATCTCAGCCGGGTATTTAAAACAGAAACCGGTGAAAATTTTAACGCCTATATTACCGACAGACGTCTTGAGCTTGCACGCAAACTGATAATTGAAACGAATGATTCCGTAAATGTTATAACGGCGAAAACAGGATTTAACAGCGCAACTTATCTTATTAAAAAGTTCAAGGAAAAGTACGGTCAGACGCCTGTTAATTACAAAAAAAGCTATATAATCAGTAATTCTGTTAAAAAGGAGGAGAAGGATGAGCAAATTTAATATGTGTTTTTACCGCAGTTTCCGCTGCGAAAAGCTTATGATCGGAGCAGAAACGAGCGTAGACGGTAGCGAAATTTGCAGACGGATTTTAAAAAATGCTTTTGCCAAATACAGCGGAGGAGGCAATATTTTATTTCATAAGCTTATGCCTGATGAAATAATTTCAAGGATTGATACGGAGTTCCCCGGAGCATATTCGGAAAACCCGGAAGGGTATGCCGTGATTGTTTCGGCGGGCAGGGCGGATGTATATTCTATGACCGAGCGCGGACTTTTATACGGTGCTTATGCTCTTATACGTGAAAGCGAAAACGGAGAAATAAAATCAGGTGTGATTTATAATTATCCGAAAATGAAAATGAGAGCGGTTAAGGTTTTCTTGCCGTCAAGGGAGAATATTCCGTTTTTTAAGAAATTTGCGGAGTTTTGCAGTTTTTACGGCTGCAATACAATCATGATTGAAACAGGAGGCGCTCTTGAATACAGGCGGCATCCGGAAATAAATGAGGGCTGGATAGAGTATTGTGATAACTTCAGAGAATACCAGGGGAAAACGATAGATGTGCAAAAGTCTTTCGGATGGCATAAAAATTCAATTCATTTTGAAAACGGAGGCGGATCATGGCTCAGAAGGGAGGAGGCAGCCGACATAATAAGTTATTGCAGAGAACTGCTTTTTGATGTGATTCCCGAGGTGCCGAGCCTGTCCCACAGCGATTATCTGTTGACACGTCATCCGGAGCTTGCGGAGCGGAAGGAGGATCCGCTTCCGAATACATACTGCCCGTCAGAGCAGGGAAGCTATGAATTGCTTTTTGATGTTCTTGAGGAAACAATTGAGATTTTTAAACCGGAGACAATTAATATAGGGCATGATGAATACTATTCAATCGGACTTTGTGATAAATGCCGCGGTAAGGATGCAGCACAGCTGTATGCAGATGATATAAACAAAATATATGATTTTCTGAAAAGCCGCGGCATAAGGACCATGCTTTGGGGAGATAAGCTTCTCAATGCAATAAGCAGGGAGGGGTTTCATTACGGCGGAAGCCATATAGAGTACAGAACGAATGACGGCAGGGAATATACTGTCCCGGCAACCTATAAAGCAATAGAGCTTATTCCTAAGGATATTATTATATTGAACTGGTACTGGAGAATAATGCGGGAGTTTGATGATGTATTCTTTGAAAACGGATTTTCAGAGGTAATGTACGGAAACTTCAGACCGCTCAATATTTATGACTGCCGTGAACGCCTGGAAAACAGGATATGCGGAACCTGCATATCAAATTGGAGCAGTCTTGATCCTGTGCATATTCAGAGAAACGGAATATTTGCGTTTGTGGCATATGCGGCAAATATGTTCTGGAATCATGATTTTGATGAAAATGAGTTTGAAGAAAACTTTTTAGCCGCAGCTGAGGATATTTACAGGTATGGCAGTATGAATACATATAAAGACGGGTTTGCTGAGATTACACATACCGCCTCTGTCACGCGTCCGCATAATGAATTTGTAGACGGATATCTTATGGACTATGACAAGGATTATCTCGGTGAGTATACGGTGTATTACACAGATGACAGTGAAAGCAGGCATAAAATATATTTCGGTCTGAATATCGGATACAGCGATGCGGTTATAGGAAGAAAAGAAGCATATGATTCGGATATGTATAATCTTGAACCTTATTTCTATGAGCCGTCCCTTACATGCGGATATGTAAAGGAAGGCAATAAGCTGTATTATAGAATGCGCATAGTTCCCGAGAACGGAAAGAAAATCCGCAATATACTACTTACCGACGGTGCAGATTGTATCGAGGTAAAAGAAATAAAATTTTAAATTAAGGTGCTCCTTTAAGGTGCTGCCTTGATATATTTAAAAAAGGAAGGTGCAATTATTATGAAAAGGTTTTTTGTTTGTTTGATGGCGGCTTTGACGATTGTCCAAGGTGCAGTGTTTGCCGAGATCCCGGAAATACCGGCCGGCATGGTCCCAAATCTCCCTGATATTCACAAAAAAGTGCTCCGGGAGGACTTTGACGCCAATTACCACGCGTCAAAGTGGACCGGTGTTACAGTTGTGCAGGGTGCGGGCGGCAATAATATCGGAATGGTTTCTCCGAACACAACAGCAACCTACGGCGCAAATTCTATCTGGCTTGGCAATGTAACGATTCAGGCAAATCTTAAGGTTGATTATGTTAACGAAAAATGGACGGAAATTATGAATATTGGCTATAGAAATGAAAATCAAAGGGGCAAGATAATGCTCTATCAGAACGCCGGTAAAACAATATCAAAGGTATATTTTGCAACTGTCGGTCAGCAATCGAACTTGTGGACATCCAAGGATATTCCGGCGGACCACAACATTTTTAAAGGTGAATGGGTTAAATTGAAGGTCGAGCTTAATGCGCCTGATGTGAGCATCTACCTTGATGATGAGCTGCTTATTAAAACAGCGGGATATACTCTTGCGGATTCATGGCTTGCCTTTAAAACCTTTGTCGGCGGTTCAACGATATATATTGATAATCTGCTTGTTTCGAGAAAACGTAATGTACCTGATGTAATTCCAACTGTGCAGAAAGACCCCGAAAAATATACTGTTCTTTATCAGGATTTTGAAAATCTGAAGCAGGGAACAATGGACGAGATGCTTGATATGGGCTACGGAGAAACCGGCAGCGATGGTAATACTTCGATATACAATTTTAACGGAAGCATTGCTGACGGTTTCGATGGAGGTCAGGCTTACAATTTCCTCGGCAACTATCTTCTTCCGATGCTTGATATGAAGGATACATATACAATCGAAATGAATATAAAGCTTGACCCGAGAGTTGGAGGAGCATACTCAAAAAGCTGGCCTGAATTTAGATTTAACAGGTATTATGCAGGTGCTGAATATGGATATAAATTGTATTTTAATGTATCAGACACGACTGCTACTCCTTCATTATATAAGATTAATGCCGGGAAAGAAACGTGGATAGGCAAAGTACAGGGAGAAGGAACCCTTGATATGGTTGAATGCACAGGCTGTTGGTCATATTTGAAAATAGAAAAAACGCCCGATTCGATTAAGCTTTACTGGAACAGCAAGGACAAGCCATGCTACACATGGGCGGATTCAAGCCCCATAGTAAGTGGTGGATTGCGTATAAACAGCTCTACGGCTGAAGAGATGATTATAGATAATCTCTATATTTCAACACCGTATTTCCCGTCCAAACGCTTTACAGCCGATGCTAAAGCAAAATGTGCTTATTCGGAGGAGACCGATACATCTGTTATATCAACCACTGTTACAGCGTCAACAGAGCTTGAAACAGCTGTTGATGTCGGAGGGGCAATTGTAGCTGCATATGACAATGATAATCGTCTTGTAGGAGTAGGTATTGAGCCCTTCGGAATTCTTCCCCCGAACCCGAGAAACGGTTCATCTGCCGAAATTACAGAAAAGCAGATCACCTTTAACGTCCCCGGAAATGGGTCACAGTATAAATATAAGGCATTCCTCTGGGATATGGAAAGCTTATGCCCGAATTACAGTATTATAGATATGCCAAGTATATAAGACAAACGATTGCTGTTTATAGTGTAAAAGAGATACAGGCCAAACTTGTATCTCTTTTTTCGCCTCACTAAAACACAAGGGGACGGTTCTCTTGTGTTCGAAAAATAGGAATTTAATAAAGATTTTTTTGATATTTTAAGTACTTTTTATATGCTATCTAATAGCCAACGTAGATATTTTGCAAAATTATACATTTTACTACGCATTATTTTGTCGCAATATTACAAATTTTCTCATTATATATTTACATCGGCAATATTAGTGTGATATACTGAAAACACACTAAGAGATGAACATTGTCTAAACAGGGGAGTCAGGCATTTTACAAATTGATAGAAACGGAGATAAATATATGAAAAAAGCATTATTATTTACGGCAGTTTTGGCGCTGATATTTGCGGGAGCAAGCGTATCAGCGCAGGATATGCAGTTTAATCAAGTTCGTATTAGCATTAAAGGGGTTGACTATGTGCAGTGGGGAGAGGATATAGAGCTTGAGGATGGCAGCAGTACCCCATACAGCATCACATATAATGATACTACATACCTGCCGCTGCGCAGAATGAGTGAATTTATGGATAAAAAGGTATTATGGGATGGTGAAACTGGAACGGCTTATTTGTATGATGATACGCAACTTCTTGATGCTTCTGCGATAAAATGCGAATATGACAGCGATATATTTAATACTGTAAGAATAAATATAGATGGAGTAACGGTTGTACAGCCGAACGAGGAATATATCTCCGGCAGTGGAGTTGCAATGCCATACAGTATTCTTTGGAATAATACAACCTATCTCCCGATGCGCCGTTTGTGTGAACTGCTCGGAAAAGAGATATATTGGAACGGTGACAGCCGCACTGTCGCAGTAACCGATAGACAGGAAAATGTGCGGCTTATAGCTGAAAAGCCGGACAGCAGCGGAAATGCGTGGGAATATTATATATGTACGGGCGGAGAGGAAAAATTGCTGCGCGGCAGCGGAAAATGCACATATCTGCGTGTCAGCGACAGAGCGCGTGGTTATGACAGGATATACAGATATATAGCAGAGCCGGAATTGGGAGATGACGGCATAACCCTTGTCCGATTAAGGGAATGGTATGAGGATCCCATCATAAACAGGTATAATGTTTATAGAGGCTATATTGCAGATTACTGCCGTATTCCGTATCTGAGCGACAAAAATTCTCAGGACGGCAGCAGCATAAGCAGCTATAAAATGCCTGTCGGAGCAGTATTGGACAAGGATGTTTTTTATACAACTTTTGACACATCACCGTCTACAATGGCACGTGATGTACTGGGCGCGCATGATATTTATACAGGGGAGACTCTTGCCTCATTTCATACCCAGGCATGGACACATATTTCCAATTTGAGGGTAGGAGAGGACGGAGCACTATATTATAATCTTTTAGGCAGTGTTCCGAGTTGGGCATCATGCAAACTGGAATTTGACAGAACTGCAAAAGCCTTCGGAGAAGAAACTGTACTGGAATACAGATAACTCTTGCAGTTCTTATCGGAGGGATTGGGATTATCTGTTTTTAAATAGGTTTTCTCTTTACCACAAAAATTTTTATTAAGTATACCGAGATAATCAGAATAACAGGGAAAAAGCATCCTGCAAACATCCCTGCTTTCATATTGTCATTTGCATTTTGCGTTACAAAGCCTATAACTCCCGGGCCGATAGAAGCGCCCAAATCCCCTCCCATAGCAAGCAACGCAAACAATCCTGTGCCGCCTAAAGGGATTCTGCTTGATGCAATGCTGATTGAACCGGGCCACATAATGCCAACGGAAAAGCCGCAGACAATACAGCCAATTAACCCTAAAATTTGATTAGTTGAAACTGCTGCAAGTAAATAACATATCAAACACAAAATACCTGAACCCAGCATAAAGTTCGTCAGATTCATTTTGTGTCCGTATTTTCCATAAACAATACGGCTTAACCCCATTGAAACTGCAAACATACACGGTCCGGCAATGTCCCCAACGTTTTTTGAAAAACCTAACGCCGATTCTACATAAGCCGACGCCCATTGTGCCATAGACGCTTCGCTGCTGCCTGCACCGACCATTAAAATAATAAACAGCCAAAACACCGGGAGGCCAAACAGTTCTTTGATGGTAAGCCCTTTTCCTTCATCTGTCAGCCTTTCAATCGGGCATGACATAAAATTAAAAGCATTAAATAACGGAAGCAAAGCCCACAAGCATGCTAAA
>JAGBHE010000066.1 GCA_017935675.1 Clostridia bacterium
GTATCAGTATTCTCAGCATATTAAAAAATATGCATAATAAGCAAAGAAAATGAACACAAGAGAACCGTCCCCTTGTGTTGTGTTGCGATTTTTTGAGCAATAAAAAAATTGACAGCAAAAATATCGGTTGATATTAAAGTGAGGTTAATAAACCGGATATTTTTGCTGAGCAGCTGACAAATATGAAATCTTTCCCGGCAACAAAGGATTGATTACAATATTATTATAGCTTAATTTATCTTAAATGTAAATAAACACAAGGAGACGGCAGACTGTGATATAATCCCCTTAGTGTAGGCATAAAACATTTTTGTTATTTCATGTGTCTACTCTAAGGGGATTATATCATATCAAAGAGAACCGTCCCCTTATGTTTATTCTTTTTTAAGTACTGTAACCGAATATCCTTCTGTTTTTCCGTCAAAATATTTTTCGTCTGAAAGCTTTATAAAATTACCGCCTGTTACTCTGACTTTTTCCGCTTCTTCTCCGAAATTGGCTATAACGGTATAAGTATTCCCGTCCCGGCCGGTAACCGATATGCTTCGTATTTTTCCGCTGCCCGTTACATCTATGCCGGGGTTTTGTGATGCTGAGATTTCAGTTTGCTTTCCGTTTACTCCGACTGTTATAACAGCTCCGTCATCAATAAGCGTTTCTCCTTTATTCTTCCAGGACGGGGTAATTTCCGCGGTTTTTACAATGCTGTCGGAATAAAATGAGTATGTACAGCTCTCATGAAATTTATCCTGATGGTCATATACTACGATTCCTGTTTTTCTTGTTCCCGGTCTGTATATTGAATATCCTTTGCCGTAACCGCCGTAAATTCCGAGAATATCGTCTATATTAACATAGTTCCCTTTTATGGGTATAATTTCTTCTTTCCCTTTTATTCCTTCAAGAGTATGATACTTGCCGTCATAATAATATTTCCGCGTTTTTCCGTTGAAAATATCGTTCGGAACATTATACATAATTCCCTTAACCGTTTCGGAGTAAATTCGTTCGGGCGATACTGCAAGCTGCATTACAACCATAGAAGCATCATCGGGAAGAGCGGCGCATGCGGTCATTGTAATTGCCGATATTTCAGCTTTTTGCTGTTCGGCAAGAAAATGACTTGTATGAATTTCAAATTTGCCGAAGGCGGCAAATCCGCCGCCGAACATTTGTTCGCTGTGCATGATACATTTTGTTTTGCTTAAAGCACCTGCTCCGCGGACTTGACCGGCAAGATTAAAATCCCATTCGGCAAGATCGCTTTTATCTGCGGGAAGACACAATCCGACAGGCCCGTTTGCACCTGAAGCAACCCAGGATGCAAACCGCCTTTTGCCTCTCACCATGCATGCTCCGTGATATTCTTCATGCCACTTATGCAATATTTCAGTTTGTTCATTTTTTTCTCCGATATATTTTTCCCAGCATATATACATCGATAAAACCGCCGCCCTGTCCGATTCAAGACGTGTATAATAAATAGGTGAAATTTTCCTGAACCCTTCACAGCGTTCCGAAAGGAAACTGCCGTCTCCGTTGTTTTCGGCTTCCCTTTCATACATATCTATAATTCCGTGCAGCATGCTTACCGCGCTTCGGTCACCGAGATAATCCGCAGCAAACATAAGCATGACAGCGGCGTAATCCTGGCAATAGCAGTAACGCACTCTGGTGTCGCCCCCTATTCTGATAAGCCGTCCGTCTTTAAACATAAACGATTTTACATGCTGCCACAGCTCCTTTGCGTGATGATACAATGCCTGCGGCGGAGTAAAATTATTCATTTTACATGCAAAATGATATATGGCAATATTTGAAAGAGTTATAACCATATAGCCCACATTCAGGTAATTATGATGGTCGAGGGAAAAGCTGTCGAAGAAATTGCTCCCGATATGCAGCTTTTTTAACGGTTCACCGTCGTAAATAATTTCCGAATGTGCGTCGGCAGATACGGAAATGCTGTTTGCCAGAAATACATTTCCTTTTTTCCTGTATCTGTCTGCGTTTATGCAGTCCGGATACATATTGCTTACCCTGTGTAAAAACGCCCCGTTCCACATGTTGCTTTCAGGTCTGTTTTTCCCGGTCGGACCGTAGGGCTCCGCTTCTACGGGATATTCCTCCAAAATCCAGTCCGCCTCGGATATGAGAACCTTTTTAAGCAATTGTTTATCATTCACTGTCATATAAGGCATAAGAATATCCACTGCATGCATAGCTCGTTCCGTTCCGAGTACGCTTATCCATGTATGTCCCCATTTGTCGCCTTCAACACAGTAATATCCGCCTTCAATATGACTTTCAAGCATATATCTTAACATTTTTAAGCTGTATTCAAGCAATGTGCATTTATCTATATCTGTTTTTATCTCTTTATTTACAGCAGCGGCGGTGAATGCGGCAAAGCCTTTTTGATGCGTCTGCATTCCCCATCCGTTGTAACCTGAGCCGTAGCACAGAAGGTCAGGGCGCTCGGGAATTGTGTATAATTCATCCATGGAGTAATTAATCCAGCTGTTCAGCATTTTTTTTGCTTTTTTCATGTAATCCATTGTTGAGACCTGCTTTCTTAAATATATTTTTTCTTAATTATAGCTCTGTACAGAATAAAATCGAACCCATAATACAAAATAAAAGGTGGATATTTCATAACTTGACATTTACCTTAAAATTCTGTATAATGATAATAGCAATAAAAATAAGGGGAGGAATGCTGTGTGTTTGAAAATATGGCTGTACGTATAATCGGAGGTTATTCGGGTGAGCGCAATCATTTTTATGCCGACAATAAAAAACGTCCTTTTCATGCAGTTGCATTGCGGCTTGAAGGTGAATCCGTTTTTGAATACAAGGGAAGGAAAAGGCGCGTCGGAAAAGGTGATATTGTATATATTCCCGCATGCATCGATTATAAAATTGCGTGTGAGCATGAGCAGATTATTGTTATACATTTTGAAGCCTTCGGCAGTTTTGGTGATGATATTATCTTTTTTACCCCTCATAACGTAAATTATTATACAGATGCATTCAGGCGCATAATAAAAAATATTAAAACCCATTATGCACATGATCTGCTTCAGGCTGTTTCAGAGCTTTATATGATTTTTTCGCTGATGGAAAAGGAATTGACCCAAACAAAAAATATTCTTTCGGAGAATGTAAAAGAAGCTTTTGATTATATTCACCGTAATTTTACCGATCCTGAGCTGAGTATCGGACGTATCACCGCAATAGCGTCTGTTTCCGACACATATTTCCGCCGTATTTTTAATCAGGTATATAAAACAACACCCGTGAAATATATAAACAAGATAAGAATTGATTATGCCTGCAGTCTGCTTATTTCCGGTACATATACGGTTGAAGAGACTGCTGAAAAATCCGGCTTTAACGATACAAAGTATTTCAGCCGGATATTCAGACAGTACAAAGGCTGCCCGCCATCTGCATTTAAGGTAAAGCGTCTTACGCATTAATATACACAACAAAAACAAAAATACACCCTCAAAATGTAAATTTTACGAGTTGACAAAAAGAAGTATGGTACTTATAATTTATATTGGATAGAAGCTATGAAGAACGGTAGACCAATGTATGAACACTGTTGGGTGTGAATACAGAAAAAATTATAAGGAGGAATTACAAAATGAAAATCCAAAAAACATTTTTAAGTCTGTTATGTGCAGCATCCATAACAGCAACGGCAATGCCGGCAACGGCGTCTGCCGCTTTTAATGCTAATTGGTTTGACGCCAATCTCGCAACCGGCAGAATTGAAGGAGAATATGCTGCAAATATTATTGAAGCAAACGGAACATACAAAGAATTCGCAAGAGGTTCTGCATCAGGCGGAAAAACACTGAGATTTGAAGATACATATGATGCAAATAATCAGCCGTATGTTATATACGAGGTGTTTGCGGAAAAATCGGGCATATATGAAATGCATGCCAGAACATCAATAGATGCAACATCTGCAAGGGGACAATATAAAAATTTCAGCCCATACTCTATTACAATTAATAACAGATATACCTTCTCTTTTGAAGGGTCTGCACATGCAAAAATGTCAGGGTTTTATAAGTATGGTGCATCAGGTGAAATTTTCGGCGGATATGATGGCCTTGTTTATCTTGAAGCCGGAAAAAATGAAATAAAATATACTATTACGGGCAAAAGAAATATAGATGCAAAATACCTTTTTGAGATTGACCTTTTCACACTTGAATACAAGGGCGATAATATGGATGTTATTAAGGTAAACGCCGAGGATGCAATTGCAGGTTATGCACAAGGTGTGGCGGCAGTGTCCGATGCGGCAGCTGACGGCGGTGCATATTATCAGGTAAACGGAAGCGAGTTTGAAAGAGGGACAGCTTCGGCTGCCGAACCGGTATATCTTGAATATGCGGTGTACGCTCCGCATGCGGGAGAGTATGTTCTTGAGTTTGCAGCAAGCCATCCGAGAGAATATATTTCGCCTGTTTCTGTGATTATAAATGATGATACGGCCAATAAGATTGCAAACTACGACAGCACAAAGCTTGTTGAGGGTTATGCAACAAATGCTCCAAATGCATACAATCATGAGCTTACGGCAACTGTTTTATCGGGCAATGATTTCTGGAAATTCACGGCTAAGAAAAGCGTTACCCTGAAAGCGGGTTATAATAAGGTAAGAGTTAACGCAGATATTCCGAGGAAAAACGGAACAAAGGATCAATATCTGTTATTCCTTGATTACTTGAAGTTTACCCCTGTATCAACAGGTCCGATTGAAGGTGAAACCGGAGTTCCGGTAGGCTGCAGGGCATGGGAACCGGTAAGCGGTGCAAGCGGCGGTCAATTTATGAGATTTTCTGCAAACGCCGCAACTACACCTGTTGCAAGCTCAACGTACAATGTGATAGCTCCTGCTGCAGGAAGCTATGATGTGTATTTTGATATGGCAGGTTATATAGAACCTATAGATGCAGATTCATCTTACGCTCCGATAAAGTTTAAGGTTGATGAAACCGAGGCTGTAAGATTAAATACAGCCGGAAAGTTTATTACCAAAAAGGGAGGGGCTGCAGATACTGAATTAGAAGCAACGGTAACAAAGGAAGATTCTCTCAATATAGATGATTCAAATGGTAATTTTAACGGGAAATTTGCTCGTTACAAATTGATTGGCGGTATAGAACTGACAAAGGGTCCTCACACAATAAGCTTTATAGCTGATACGGTTTTGAACAATACTCATATGTATTTTGCTCTTGATAAGTTTGAGATTGTTCCCGCAGGCGGGCAGAATGTGAATGTTGTTTCATTAAATATACCGGCCCAGACTCTTGCGATAGGTGAAACAACAACGGCGGCAACAAGCCTGATTGATACAAATAATGCATTGATGCCATCGGATAATGCGAACGTTGTTTACACCTCCTCCAAGCCCGGTGTGGCATCGGTTTCGGAGGACGGTACAATTACAGCTCATAATCCGGGCAAAGCTTTGATTACGGCAGCAATTGACGGAAAAGAAGATACAAAGGTCGTTTATGTATATGACGCAGCCAATCCGTTTGTTGTTGTAAACGCTGCAATAAAAGGCGGCAGTGTTGATGTGGAAACTGCTGTAGGGTCTGCTGTCGGAACTACAGGCCTTACCACTGTTCCTACCTTGATTGCCGCAGAATATAATACTGTCGGCGGACTTAAGTCAACGTTTGACCGTGTGACAACAGCGGAGATGGCAGTTAATAAGAATACAGCAGATACAGGAAGCAATCCGGTTATAAGACATAATATGATAAGTATTGAGGACAGCAGCAGGAATATAGACATTCTTGTCTGGGACAGTTTAGACGGGTTAAAGCCAATGTTCAGCGTAACAGAGGCCGGAAAATAATTAGGTGGGTGAAACGCTTGTGATAGTAAGTTTGGAGAAAGATAAGCGGCGCATCTCACCGCCATCAGCGACTTGAAGTATCAACATACGTCGGCGTCGCTTCTATCGGCAATCTGCTTGCTTCTCTTTCTCCAAACGGCATTGGTGAAAGGAATTCGGAATATAAGAATGAAGAAAATAGTTTCAATGATAACAGCGCTGTCGATGCTTGGTTCTTTGCTTTTCAGCCTGAAAGTCTTTGCTGCGGGCAGTATAAAGGTAGAAGCAGAGGAATATGTCAGCGCCGCATCGGGAATGGGAGTCAGAACAGATACTCCCGAGTTTTCAAACGGCTCTATACTGATATATGCAAAAGCCCCTCAAAAAAGCGGAGACTGCTATATTGAATATAAGGTTAAAAGCCCGGCAGGCGGCGCATATAAAGTCAGTGCGGTAACAACATTGCTATCCTCGCGTTTTACAGCCGACTATTTTATAGAAGTAAACGGCGGTGAGAGGATAAACGCCGCTGTTGAGGCAAAGACGGTAAAGACGATTCCGTCAAAAACATATCCGGACACGGTATTGGAATATGAATTCGGAACCCTTGAACTTGAAAAAGGGGAAAATACCATCAGAATTATATTAAATACCGATGATGTTCGTTCTGATGGTTTACTGGTTTTTTATATGGATTATTTCGAGCTTACCGAGGTTCCGTTTGGTTTAAAAAAGATTCAGCCAAATCAAACGCTGAGTATTTACGAACAAAACAAGCCTGTTTCCTTTGATTTGCAGTTTAACTGTAAATCAAAGGAGGCTAAACAGCTCAGATTTGAGGTTACGGATTTTTGGAAAGCGGAGGCATTAAAAAGTAATTTCACAATAAAGAATAATACAAGAGAGCATACATTATATCTTGGAAGGTTCAAAATCGGATGGTATACCATTGAAGTGTTTGAAGGAGATAAAAGCTTAGGATTTTGCTCATTTTCTGTAGTGCCCCCGCAGGGAAGCAGAGAAAAATTTGACGATACTCCTTTTGCCGTGGATTTTGCAAGCGATTGGCTTGTAAGAGGAGATAAGGATAATGTAAGGGAGTATATACAGGCTGCAAAGCTTGCCGGCATTGAATGGGTAAGAGAACGGTTTATCTGGTCAGACATTGAGCGCCAAAAGGACAGCTATAATTTTGAACCCATGGATAAAGCGATTGCTCCCTTTAAGGATTCGGGTCTGAAAATTGTAAATACCTTTCACGACACACCGGGCTGGGCAAGAAAGAGCGGCAGAAATCTGCCGAACGACCTTTTTGAAATTTATCAGGTTCAAAAGGATATTGCACGAAGATATAAGGATGAAGTAGATGTATGGGAAATATGGAATGAACAGGACACGATATTTTGTTTAGAGCCTGCGGATTTATATTCTTCATTTTTTAAGGCGGCAGCTATCGGAGTATCTGACGCCGGCGTCGGAGCTAAGGCAATTGTCGGCGGTTATGCTTCAACTCCGACAGAGGAAAATCCATATACCGATTTGTCACTGCAAAATGAAATTATGGATTACAGTGACGGATACAATTTCCATTCTCACCTATCATACACAGCCTCGGATAACGTGTCTCAGTTTAAGCCGAGGGCTGAGCGTTTGCAGTATTCAACCGCATCGGCATATGACAGCCTAAATCAACCTGTATGGGTAACTGAGGCGGGAATGTATATGCCTGTGAAAACAGGGGAAAGTCCGTCCCGTGAGCAAATTATGTCACAAGCCAAATATCTTGTCACATCTACGGTTCAATCCCTTGCATCGGGTACAGATAAGCATTTTTGGTTTATTCTGCCCTCATATGTTGAGAGCGGACGTGAGTTGGGTTCGTTTTATGCGTCGGGTTCGCCGTATCCGTGTTACTCCGCAGAGGCATTTATAACATATATTTTAGGTAAGGGCAGGTATATCGGGGAATTAAATAATCTGCCTGAATACGCTGAAGGATATATGTTTGATAATGGCAAAGAGGATGTTGCCGTTGTATGGTCAGAGCATGGTGATAAATATTCGGCTTTGGCCGATACCCCGGTAAGGGTATATGACATAATGGGTAACGAGTCTGTGGAATATCCCGTGGACGGTAAAGTTACATTGGATATTTCAAGTTATCCGCTTTACATTGCTTTCGGAAACAAAAGTGCAGGGGATAATTATTACCGTCAGGAATATACTGTGGATAAAACAAAGACGCACACCTTCAATACAGGTGAGAGAGTTGTTTTAAATCAGAAATTCGGAGAAGAAGAGTTTAACGCACCGAAGCTGGACGGTTATCAGCTGCAGATGGACAGTGCAACAGAGCTTACTGTTGAGGTGTATAACTTCAATGATAAAAAGGTGTCGGGCACTGTAAAGCCCAAAGCTCCGGCAGGGTACATTATAACGCCTGAAAGCGTGGATGTATCTGTCCCTGAAATGTCAAAAAAAGATATAACATTTACAATTGAATTTTCCGATGATGCGGCGGCAAACACAACGCAGTTTTTAACCTTTGAAGGAGTATTTGAGGGTGAGAAAACAAGTCCGTCTGTTTCAAGAGTGTTCTCATATAAAGAGGTGGAGACAGAGAATATCACATTGTTTGAGGGCTGTGATAATCCCGAAAGCTGGGATGGTTCAAATATTACGGCAGGCGCTGACCCGGTTGTGATAACAAAGGGCGTGGCAGGGGATTCCGTCAGATTTGATTTGAAGTTTAACGGTAATGACCGCTGGTTCTATCCGTTTTTCAAAATTAATGATCCTTCCATTTTAAAGAATACCACAGGTATTTGCTTCTCTGTATATGCCGAGGAGGATTTGCCGAAAATCAGCATGAATTTCTTTGCTTATTTAAATGACGGCAGACAGTTTTATTTGGGACACAGCAAAGGAAAACAGGTTAAAAAGGGATGGAATCAGGTAACTGTTCCGTGGAGCAAGCTGTCGCTTCAGTCAAGCCCGTACGGATTGCTTGATTACAGACCCTTTGATACAGACCTTATAACAAAAATCTCTGTCGGATGCAACAGTCCTTATGATGATGTCGCACCGTATGAAATCGCCAAGCTGGGTTACTATACCGATGAACCGAAGGATAAATCCAGAGCGGAAATCAAGGTCGTCGGTCTGGAAAACGGCGCACATTACAAAGCGGAGGATTTGAAAAATATTTCCATACAGCTTCCGAAGCAGGAGTATAAGGAGGTTTCGGTCACTTTAAATAAAAAGAAGCTTGATACCGCCTCTGCAGCTGACGGCAATTTACTTATTGACCTTTCTAAGCTTGAAAGGGGAAGCTATGCCGTTCAGATTAATGCTAAAACACAGTTTAACTATGTGCTGCGAAAGGTAGTGAATATTTACATTGAATAAGAAATTTATTTTTAAAATGATTGCCGGAATATTGACCGGAGCAACAATCAACTCGGCTGTCTGCGCAGCAGATACAAATGTTAAGCTTGAACGCAATTTAGAAACAAATCTTGTGTCGGGAGAGTGGTTTGTGGGAAATGACACTCTGTATGATGCAGTGACGGTGAAAGTGACTAATCCTGACGGTAAGGTTATTTATTTGGATCAGGTTTATGCAGATGAGGCGGGAAGAGCAAAATTTGATTATATTCATAACGCCGATAATGCCGGTGCCGGACTTATAACAGTTGTGCTTTCTCATAACGATGAGGTTGTATCTGTTACTTATAAGGTTGCAGATCCCGATTTAATCAACACGATAATAGGTCAGATTCAGAGTGAATGCTTAAAGGAACAGCCCGATTACGCCGCAATAAAAAATGCATATTTGGGGGCGGATGAAAATGCCGACGGAATTCCCGATAATGCGGAAATATTGAATTTAAATTTAGAGGTGTATAATACGCTGACGAATAAAGACAAGGTATTCAGTATTTTGGGCAGTGATCCCGCAAATGACTCTATAGCCGGTATAAATGACATCAAAAAGGCGTTTTATGACGCTGCAGCACTTGCAAAAATATCCGAAAGCAACAGCACGGCTGCTGTGACAGAGCTTATGCAAAATGAATTGTATTCGGATATTTTCAAAAAAGACAGCTTACCAAAGACCCCTGACGGAAAGAGCGTTCTTGACGTCTTGAGTGAGACCGTAAAAACAAAGGTTTACGACAGGATTTTGCTTGCGGGAATTACTCAAAAGGAAAAATTCAGCAGCTCCTTTGCACTGTTTGTTCTTGCAGAAGGCTTAAGATACGGAGAATGGCAGGATAATTTAAAGCTCCTTAAAGCTTACAGTGACGCAAAGCTTATCACAATAGATTATTCCGTGTACAACACGCTGAAAAACAAAACGGCTGTTGACAAGGCAATGTCCGGAAAAGAATATAACAGCTATCAGGAGATAAAGGATACGTTTGAAGCCGCTGCGGAAGCGGCAGAGAAGAATGCCGGAGAGAAGCCGTCATCCTCCGGAGGCGGAGGTGGCGGCGGCGGTCTTACCGTTTCCACTCTCCCTGCTGCACAAAAGAGCACGGAGGAAAACAACATTGCGGAGAAAATAGTCAAAACAGACATATCAGGCGTTCCGCTGTTTGATGACATGACCGAGGCGAAATGGGCAATAGAAGCAGTTGAGGCATTGTATAAAAAGAACATTGTAAACGGAGCCGGTGAGAACAGCTTTGAACCTAACCGGGGAATTACCCGTGCAGAGTTTGTGAAAATGCTTGTATGCATGGCTGATATTGAGCCGGTTAATGAAAATGTTTTTAATGATGTTACTCCCGGTGATTGGTTTTATCCTTATGCGGCGGCTGCATATAACGCAAGAATCAGCGAAGGTGATGAAAACAAAAACTTTAACGGCGGGAATTTGATAAACCGTGAGGAAATGTCTGCAATGGTGCACAGGCTTATAAATATGATGAATGTGAAGCTTGCGCAGTCTGATACCGCAGAATTTGATGATGCGGATACAATTTCCCCATGGGCGCTTGATTCGGTAAATTATCTTAAAGGCGGCGGAGTATTAAACGGCAGAAGTAAAAATTACTTTGAGCCAAAGGCTGTTCTTACAAGGGCAGAGGCGGCTGTGGTTATATATAATGTGATAAACAAGGGAGGAATATGATGAGAAAAAACATTAAAGTATTTGCATACTTATTGTTGCTCAGCGTCATGTTTGTACAACTGCCGATATTCAGTGCCGGTGCAAAGGAAGCAGAGGAATATAACAGTATCCTTGTACAGCTGGGAATACTTGATGACAGTATTGCTGATTCCGATGAGCTTGTAACACGGGCAGAATTTTGCATATATGTTTCCGATATTCTTACATGGAACGGAAAGAATTCAATAAAGCCCGCAACAGAACAAATATTCTCCGATGTGTCGCAATGGGACTATTTGGCGCAGCAGCTTAACCTTTTGTATGATATGGGCATTATAAGCGGATACGGTGACGGTACATTCAGACCTGATGAACCTATAGATATTTGCTCAGCGTATTCTGTTGCATTAAACGCGCTCGGCTATAAATCATTTGCATCAATGGTTGGCGAATACCCCAAATCCGTAACAGACGCCGCAAAGCGCTGCGGTCTTGATAAGGATCTTGGCGGATACCGGAATGACGCGAAAATGACAAAAAAAGCGGCGGCAATTCTTCTTGACAATCTTATAATGACAGAAGTCATGAGCCTGTCCGGGGAGAGCGGCGGAAATATTGATTATAAGACAGGCGATATTTTCCTTAATGATTATATGGAAATATACGAATACGAAGGAATTCTTACAGGAACAGAAGGTATATCCGTCTACGGTAATTTTGTTGACCGGGGCTATATAGAAATTGACGGCACCGTATATGAAAATGCAGCTGAGAATGCGGAGAAGTATTTTGGCTGCCGGATAACTTACTATCTGGACCAAACCGGCGGCGATACGGGAGATGTGCTGGCAATTATTCCGAAGAGAAATAACACGGTATTGGAAGTCGAAAGCGAGCAGGCTGCAGATATTTCCGGGAGTGAATTCAGGTTTGAAAAAGACAACAGGTCAAAATCCGTAAGAATAAGCCCCGTTGCGGATATTATTGTAAACGGAGTACCGAAAAAAGGAAGCGAAGCCTTTATACCGGAATACGGAAAAATAAGGCTTGTGGACAACAATGATGACGGCAGTTATGATGTGGTGATAATCAGTGATTACATAACTGTAATTGTTGAAACGGCTGACGTTTCGCAAAACATAATTTACGGTAAGAATAATGACAAAGACGGTCATAAGTACGTTTTTGAGTTAGATGATTATGACTATGCTTCAATAAAGAATTCCGACGGCGAAGAAGAAAAGCTTGAAAATATCGGCACCGAAACCGTTCTTACAGGAACCGTTTCCGAAAATTGTATAGCTTTCATTCATTCTCAGACTAAAATACAAGGTCAGATTTCAGCTGTAGAAAATCAATCGGAAGGTCTGACGGATGTAAAAATCGACGGAACATCATATAAGATTATCAAAAACGCTTTCCTGGAAAACGGCACAATATCGGTTAGTGTAACAGGAGAATTTCTTATAGATTGCAACGGGAAAATTGCCGGTGCGATAATCAGCAAAAACGGTGCGTGGAAATTCGGTTATCTTATAAGAGCTTGTATAGATGACAATGATGAGGTTAGAATTAAGCTTTTAACCGAAGCCGGAGTTGTGGAGGAAAAAAGCTGCGCAGACGCTTTTCAGGTTGAAGGAGAAAAGGTGACCGATTACAGCTTAGCTGTTGCCGCGATAAATACTCCTCAGCTGATTCGATACAGAATGAAAAAAGATAAGATTGCCGCGATAGATTGTGCCAAGGATCAGCCCATGGCGGATTTTGCAGGCGCGGGCAGTGCATCGGATTCACTTTTAAGACGTTCCTATGCGCCAATGCAATATAAGCCTTCGGAGAGTACATTCAAGCAAAGGGGAATAAAATCGGACATTTCACATATTTCCAATATACCGAATGCTGATATTATAAACGGTGAGGTGCGTATAACCCCAAACACATTAATATTTCAAATACCGTCAGACGCTGAAAAAGCAAGGGATAATGATTATACCGTAATGAAAAAAAGCAGTCTGACAGCTAATATGCAATGTGACGCGGCAGGATACAATACGTCGGCTGAAATGCTTGAGGCGGAAGCGGTTGTCTTATATTATGATGATATCCAGGTTAAAAATTCTGCCCGTTTATTCATAGTCGAAAATGTTACGGAAGCCATGTATGATGATGAAATTACATATAAGCTTGAGGGCTTATACTCAGGAAGCGACTCTGAAGGAACCCTTAAAAGCGCAGACGTCAGAACGGTTGACGGCCGTGTTATTGACAAGGGTGATATAATAAGGACAAGGCAGGACGCAAAAGGAGTAATATCGAATATAGAATTGATATATTCACCCGACGCTAAAAAGGGCGGTCTTGCAGTCACAAACCCATGGAAACCGGATAATGTTGTCGGCACGAGCTTTGATGTGGAAATGAGATGCCTGATGGGAACTGTAGAGAAAAAACACAATTCAATGATTGTATTTAAGTACGGTCCCAAAGAAATAACAGAGCTTATGGATATATCAAGGGCTGTAATTTACGTTCAGGAATCGGAGCCTGAATCGAAACAGAGAACTTCTATCGGTACGATTGGCGATATTGAAGAGGGAGCCGGGCTTATTATAAGTACAAGAACAAGCGCTCCTACAGAGGTTATTGTTTTAAAGTGAAATAATACAAGGAGAAATATATTATGTCAAAAAAATTTATAAAATGTTCAGCTGCCATTTTGGCGGCGGCAGCAATGGTAACAGGCTGTGGGCTTAATTCCACTTCGCCCACAAGCTCCGGTGACAATGAAAAGGTTACAGTAACGTTTTCATTCTGGGAGCCGTCAACAAACAGAGAGCTGGAGACAATACTTTCAAAGTTTGCTGATGAGTATTCGGAAAAGCACAGCAATGTAAAAATCAAGCTGATGAGTCAGCCAAACAGCGGTTATCAGGAATGGATTCAATCTCAATTTGTTTCGGATAACGCACCTGATATTCAGTATAATCAGCCGGCAAACCTTAACAATCAGGTTGAATCGGGATTTTTGGTTGATATAAGCGAATACCTTAATCAGCCGAACCCATATAACAGCACAGGCAAGGCATGGCGTGATGATTTTACGGCTGGTAAGGTTTCCGCGGCGCAGTCCTTCAGAGGTGAAAACCACGCGATTCCTTTATCGGGACTGGGACTTGCATTTTACTATAATGCGGATGTATATGAGAAGTTAGGTCTTAAGGTCCCGAAAACATGGGATGAAATGATTGCCAACTTTAAGGTGATTCAGGAAAATAATATTGCACCGGTGGCATTTATGGGTCAAAAGAGAGACGCTGTTGATTGGATTTCCTGGCAGATTGCAACGGGATTATTCAGCGAAGAGCTGTTAAGTGATCCGAAGCTTAATTTCAACGGAGATAACAATCTCGATAATTATGAGATATTCAGAGCGGTTGACGAAGGCTATTATGATATAACGGTTCCCGGGAAGTTTCAGGATCATTACAAGAAGTATCTCTCATATTTGGAGGAATACGGAAAGTATTGTCCTAATTTGACCGGCTTGGATGAAGCGGGTGCAAAAGCACAGTTCTTAAGCGGCAAAGCAGGGCATATTTTCTCGGGAAGCTGGGATTTGCAAGGATTTACAACCGATGAGAAATTACCTTTTAAGGTCGGAGTATTCCCCTTCCCGAAATTTACTAAGGAAAACACGGAGAAACCGGGTGATAACATGGCAATTGTAGACGTGACGGCAGTTGCTGTTACGAATCATGCCACAAAAAATCCCAAGGTTTTGGAGGCTGCGGTAGATTTCCTGAGATACATTACTTCAACCGAGAAGTATGCTGAATTTGTTGAAGCAACATACGCTATTCCCGTAATGGACGGACTGGACGTGGACGAATCGTTTATTGCTTTTCAGGGCGGCTCAAGAGCTCCGCTGGGAATCTATTCAATCGGTTCAAGCAAGGCGGAATTTTCAAATTATAATGCAAACATTTCTGTCCTTGCAGGAGAAAATCTCGGATACGATTATTTGGCGTCTAATGCATTGAATGCAATTAAGATGTCAATAAAAGCAAAAAAAGAAAAGGACCCCGGATTTGGCAAGGATAATAATTACTTAATAGACACATTGCCGAAAATTTTGGGCGATTTTGAACCTTATCTTGCGGAATAATTGAGGATTTAAGAATTTCTGAAGTGAGGTATATAATATGAACAGCAGAGATATAAAACCGTTCTGGAGGAAAATGTTTAATGTGGCAATTATGCTGTACATTGTAAGTACAGTTTTGCTTGTTGCAATTAATATTATGGTGGTGTTTCCCAAGCTTCAGAAGGAAGCTGAGACAAACCTTGACAATGCAATAAGCTTGTCCGACAAGGTAATGTACAGTTATCTGAATCAGTTTGATTACATTATTAACGATAAGTCCATTGTCAGAGACCTTGTAAACATTTATGAACGACGAGACGAATATATCTCACTTCAGAAATACAGAATATCAATTGAAGAAAAAGTAAAGGATTTCTATTTTTCTTTTTCGGGAATAAGCGGTATTGCTTATCGTGATAATGATAATAATTTTGTCAATGTAGGAGAAATTACATTAGATAATGCATCGGTATTGTTTGATGAAGCGGTTGACGGATATGAGAATGACAGACAGTATACATGGCGTTCGGCAAATGCCGGCGATAAAAAGTATATTGTTTATTATAAAAATATATGTTATTTTGACGGCGTTTTTGAGATGCACAGCGGCGGCAAAATGGTAATTTTTATTGATGAGGAGCAGGTTTACAAGGAAAGCTTTGCAAATGCCGAAAACGGTATGACAAGGATGTTTACCATTGACCATGAAGGATACATCTGCTGCGGAGGAATAAGAGAATATGTAGGGAAAAAATTTGATGACGTATATACAAGAAAAGGTAATTTCTTCGCGGCAAACGACACAAAAGAAATTTATTATGTAAAACATATTCCATCATCTATAGAGGGATGGAAAACGGTTGGCATTATTCCTATGAGGGAAATTTACGATCCTATTATTCTGATAATATTAAGTTCGTTTATGGTGCTTTTGCTGATTGTCATTGCAGCACTGTTTGCGTTTTATAAAACCTCAAGAGGCATTAATGTCCCGCTGATACGACTTTCTGAGCAACTAAAAAATATAGAAAACGGACACTATGACACGATTGAACAAATTGAAGATGAAACCGAGATCGGTTATCTGTATTATTCGTTTAATGAAATGGTAAGTAAATTAAACAAACAGTTTAATGAAAATTATATATTGAATTTGAAAATTAAGGAAGCATATATCCAGACCCTTGAAAAACAGATAAACCCGCATTTTATATTTAATACCCTGCAATTGATTCAGATGATTACATTAGCGGGGAAAACCCAGGACGCCTTTAATGTATGCGGATACTTCGGGGAAGTGGTGCGCTTCAACCTGAACGATGCCACGGAAGTGAGGATTTACGAGGAAATAGACAATCTTAAAAACTATTTTAAAATACTTGAATTCCGCTATTACGGTGAGTTTGAGTATACTATAAGTCTTCCCGATGATATTAAGGATTTTTATACAATAAAGTTTTTGCTGCAGCCGATTGTTGAAAACGCAATGCAGCACGCATTTGAGTATAATAAGTCCAAATGCAGAATAGATGTTTTGGTAAGGCGTATGAATGACGGCATTGTCTTTATAATAAAGGATAACGGCATCGGAATGACCAAAGAAAAAGCAAAAGAGGTAACAGAATATATAGAAAGCGAAAGCAATATTTCAAAGAGCAAATCTATAGGCCTTAAAAATACGAATCAAAGAATTAAGCTGTTATACGGAGAAAAATACGGGGTCAGGATATACAGCAAATACGGCAAGGGAACAACAATAATGATACATATCCCTGAAAATGAAAGAAAGAAGCATTTGAAAGAGGAGGAGCAGACGGATGTATAAAATGGTTATTATTGATGATGAATATTTTACATGCGAAGGAATGAAGCTCCTTTTGGACTGGAAGGAATTGAATATTGAAATTGTCGGCACAGCGCTTAACGGCGAGGACGGGTTGAAGCTTGTGGAGAAGGAAAAGCCCGACATTCTCATGACCGATTTGAGAATGAAGATGATGGACGGTCTGACAATGATAAAGAAGCTCAGGGATAACGGATACAGCGGCGAGATTATAGTTTTCAGCGGATATAAAGTGTTTGAATATGCTCAGGAGGCTATGCAAAATGACGTCAGCTGTTATTTGTTAAAGCCCGTAACCACCGAAAAGATGATTGACGCAATAAAAAATGTGCTGAAAAAGCTTGACGAAAAGCGAATGAAATATGAAAGCGGCAGGGAAAATGCAATCGGTGAATTGTTTGACGATAAATGGGCGGAGGTTATAAAATATATAGATAACAATATTACAAATAATATAACACTAAAGGATGTTGCGGGCGTTGCTTGCCTTGAACCCACATATTTCAGCAGGATTTTTAAGAAGAAAACAGGTATCGGGTTTTTGGAATATATAACGCAGCAGAGAATGATATTGGCTAAAACACTTCTGGAGCAGACAACACTGCATGTTAAGGAGATAATGTATAAGCTGTCATACAATGACGAGAAGTATTTCAGACAGATATTCAAGAACTTTACGGGATATTCACCTACGGAATACCGGAATATGTATAAAACCGAACCTGATTATGACGCGAAAAAGGAGTAGTGAAAATGGCATTAGTTAAGAGAAATATAAAAAGGAGTTCAACAACACTTTCAAGGAAACAAAATTTTTACGCATATTTGTTCATACTTCCTGCGTTCATATTTTTGTTTATGTTCTTGTTTATGCCCCTTGCAACTGCCGTAGTCAAGTCTTTTTACAGATATGACTGCATGAGTATAAATGAGTTTATAGGGCTTGAAAATTACAGAAAGCTGTTTTTCGAGGACCCTAAATTCTGGGACTCAATGCTGCGGCTGCTTATTTATTTTGTGGGATTTCTTATTTGCTTATTCACGCAAATCGTAACATCAAAGCTGGTGCAGAGCGTGGCAAATCAAAGACTGCAAAAGGTTTTCCGGGCCACATTCATAGTGCCTATGGTTGTACCGGCAATAGTAACACTTTTGATGTGGAAGTTTATATATTACCCTGAAATCGGCGTTATTGCAAGAATTGCCGAAATGTTCGGTGTATCGTCGCCTAATCTTCTGGGAGATCCCCGCACAGTAAATGTTTCTTTGATTTTTATAGGTTTTCCGTGGGTTGCGGGAACAAACTTTATAATCCTGTATTCAGCATTTCAGGGGGTTGATAAATCTCTTACCGAAGCGGCCGCCATTGACGGTTCAATAGGAATAAACACGTTTTTCAAAATAGAGCTGCCGACAATTCTTCCGCAGCTTAAGGTGTTATTTGTATACGGAATAATCGGACTTGTTCAGCAATATGAAAAAAATCTCGTTATGACGAACGGCGGACCGAACAATGCGTCGAATTTACCGGGACTGCATATGTACAATGTTGCTTTGGGCAGCCTTGAGCCTGAATTCGGATATGCCTGTGCAATATCGGTATTATTATTTGCGGTTACAATGGGAGCAAGTGTTATGGCTATGAGATTCAAGGAGGAAAAAAATGCGTAAAAAGAAAAAAAGCAAATCACAAATTTTTATTGTATTTTACCTTGCTGTAATGGCATTTATAACATTATTTCCGTTTTATCTCATGGTTGTAACTTCAACGAAGGATCAGATTGGCTTTATACAGAATTTCTGGGGCGTTCAGCTGCCTGTGTACTTTGAAAACTACATAAGTGCATGGGAGGTAATCAGGGTTTATGCGCTGAATTCCGTTAAGGTTACATTATTTACGGTTATAGGCGTTTTGCTTGTGTCTGTTCTGGCAGGTTATGCATTTGCAAAGCTTAAATTTAAAGGCAGAAATCTTTTATTCTACCTGCTTATGATGTTTCAGATGATTCCTGTTACGCTTATTCTTATTCCGATGCTTATAAATGTTAACGCGCTGGGAATGAACGATACTCATGCAGGGGTTATCCTGCCGCAGGTTGCAACGGGCTGCATAATGCCCATAATGCTTACAAGAGGGTATTTTTACTCGATACCCGATTCAATATTTGAGGCTGCAAGAATAGACGGTGCAGGAGAATTAAAAATTATAAACAGTATTGTTTTGCCTGTTTCAAAACCGGTTTTGGGCAGCGTGTGCCTTTTTACATTCTTTAGTTCATTTAACAGCTTTATGTGGCCGTATATTGTTTTGAGCAGTGATGAGTTACGTACAATTCCGATTGGTCTTAACAGATTGATAGGACAGTACGGAACTAACTTTGGTTTTCAAATGGCGGCTTATGCCATTGTATCGATTCCGTTAATGCTGCTTATCTTATCAACACTCAGAATTTACGTAGAAGGAATGAATTTGGGAGCGGTAAAAGAATAGTTGGAGGATTTATGAGTATAAAAAGAAAAATTTTTACGGCAACTCTCTTATGCACAATGATGGTATCAAATATATCTGCAAATGCCATTGAACTTAAAATTAATGCCGACGCCGGCGGTGAAATACGCGGAAATGTTTTATTGGGAGAGAACATGCCATATGTCCCCGTGACAATCAGTGCTTCAAACGAGGATAAAAGGATTATATATCTTGAACAGGTATATACTGATGAAAGCGGGAATGCGGACTTTACGTATTTTCATAACAAGGAAAATGCAGGCTCGGGTAAAATGACAGTTAATGCCGTATATAACGGTGAAATTGCTTCGGATACATACAATGTTCCGGAACCGACGCTTAATATTACATGCAGTCCGGCAGAGAAGCTTGAGGAAAAGCGTTACAAGATGGACTACACCGCAAAGAATGCCAAAAATGAAAATTGTGAATTTTGGGTAATTACCGCATCATATGCAGAGGGCGGGAAGCTTGTCGGCGTTGATTTAAAAGAGAAAAGCTTAAAGCCCGGAGAAGCAATTTCGGAAACAATAAGCTTTGCCGCGGAAAATAATGAAGCTATAAAGACTTATTTTTTGGAGAAAAATTTATTTAAGCCTTATTGCAGAGCAGTAAAATGGGAGACTTATAAACCGGAAAAACCCTCCGTAATAAGAGTTGAAAGCGAGTCGGGTACGGCGGAGGGCTTTAAGCCGCAGTATCTCACGGGAACGGGTGTTTCGGATAAGCTGCTCCATTTATACAGAACAACCTTTAATTCCGATGCGGTATACTCAGTTGATTATACGTTTAACTGTGATGCGGCGGGAGTGTATGATATTCAAGGTGTATTTTCGGAGTTTTCGGGGTATTCGGCTGATTGCTTTGTTTCTGTAAACGGCCGCCCCGCAGTGCACAGCAGCAGAGCCGGGAAGCTTGAGGATGTAACAATCGGAGTAGACGGACTTTCCGAGGATCTCCTTGATAAATACAGCTTTGGCATTGTGGATTTAATAAAGGGTACAAATACACTGAGCTTACAAATTGAAAATAAAAACTGGGAAAATACAGGCGTTTCATTTGATACAGACTATTTTGAATTTATACCTGTTACAAATGCTGCCGAAACCGCAAAAATTGTATCGGCAGACGGCAGACTGAATATTTTTGAGAAAAAAGAGGATGTTTTATTCGATATTCTTCTTGACGGTATTGCAGACAATGAGAAAACGATTCAATATACAGTAACCGATTACTTCAATAATGAATGCAGGAGCTCATCGGCTGTTATACCGATGGGGAAAGCCCGGGGAAGCATTCAAATAAGCGGCCTTGATACAGGCTGGTATAGATTAAATGTAAGCGGCGATATTATAAACAGAGAGTTGGATTTTGCCGTTGTGCCTGATTATGACAGCAGAAATATTGATGACAGCAGCCCGTTTGCCATGGATCTTGCTTCGTCATGGCATACCGATTCTCATTATGAACAGCGCATGTATGCAAATGCAGCAAAGCTTGCGGGTTCAACATGGGCAAGAGACAGATTTTTATGGCGGGAAACAGAACCCTCGCAGGGTGTATACAAATATAATCATGTAATCGGGGATACCGCCCCCTTAAAGGATACCGGGCTCAGAGTGTCAAACGTTTTTCATGACGCGCCGACATGGGCAAAGGAGAACGGAGGGACTTTGCCTAAAAATCCGAAGATAATGTATAATTTTATAAAAAATGCTGCTGACGGATTAAGCAATAATATTGATTTGTGGGAAATATGGAACGAGCAGGACGCATATATGTTCTCGAAAGAGGGAGCCGATAAGTATGCGGCAATGCTGAAAGCTGCTGCTGTTGCGGCAGGCAGCTCAAATTCAAAGCCGTTGATTGCTCTTGGCGGACTCTGCAGCGGTGATTCTGAATATAACAACACAATGCTCCAAAGCGGTGTGATGGATTATATAGATATTTATAATTATCATACTCATCTTGACTACGATATATCAACCGGCATCATGCCCGAACCCATGGCAGAGCGAATGAAAACATACGAAGCATTAGCGCAGCGTTACGGAATAGGGGATAAGCCCATATGGCAGACCGAATCTGGTATCAGACAAAAAACCGTATCGCCTGATGTTCAGCTTACAGATGAACAATGCAGGGCACAAGCACAGCATATTATTCCCGCATATCTTGAAGCGGCTGCGGCAGGTGTTGATAAACAGTTCTCATTTATCGGACTGCCGTTTGCGGAAAGCGGAGCGGACTTTGGTTTATTCAATAATCGGATGATGCCGAGACCGGCGTATGCAGTACAGGCGGTTATGACTAAATTGCTTGAAGGAATGAGCTTTTACGGAACCGTAAACGGACTGCCGAGCGGAGCTAAGGGGTATGCAATGCACAAAGGCAGCAGCATAACGGAGGTTCTTTGGAGCAGCAATAAATGCCGTGCGGAGATTCCGGCTTCTGATTCCGTAAAGGCGTATAACATAATGGGCTCGGAGGTGCAGCTTAATGCCGATAACGGAAAGGCTGCCGTGACGCTGTCGGAAAATCCGATATATATTGTATATGATAAAGCCGGCGCTCCCGATAATATTACCGTAAATCCTAAAAAGATCGATTTGCCGAAAAAAACAATTCTCAGAGACAGTCAAAAGATTGTTTTGTTTGCACAGTTCCCGGCGGAGAATTTGGAGAATGACAAAAGCAGAGGCTATTCGCTTTCCTGCTCCGGCAATAATGAAGTGAAGGTCACGGTTTATAATTTCTCCGATAAGGAAATGACGGGAACGCTGAACGCCGATTCCGAAAACGGCATGTTTAATGCAGAATGCGGCACAGCGCCGATAACAATTCCCGCACAGAGCTCAGCCGTTGCTGTGGTTAATGTCAGTGCCAATTCTTTGACCAAGCCCTGTGAAATATATAATTTAAGAATTTCGGGCGTATTTAACAATGAAGATATAAGTCCTGCCGTTGCAAATGTTTGTTTTGACAGAGGTATAACAAATACCGTTGTTCTTAACGGCTCAAATGAGATTACCGGCGACGGGTGGCAGTCGCCGAGCGTAACAGATAATATTAAATATACTATGACGAAAACATCCGACGGAGTGCAGTTTAATGTTACAGGCGATGGAAAGAACGGTCAGTTTTATCCCTTTGTTTATACAAGAAGTCAAAATCTTAAGGACTATAAGGGAATCACGCTGAAGGTTTACTTTGATAAAACCGTGAAAAAGGATGAGTACAACTATATGACCATTCAGATTTCCGACGCAATACCCAACAACTTTACCCTTGAAAGCTCCTTGAACATACCTATAAAGGAAGGCTGGAGCGAATATTCTTTCAAATGGCCGGATTTTACTCACCGTGTGGTGGGGCAGGCGCCGAGCATAACAGATGTGCTGGGAAAATATTGCTATGTTAAAATCGGTATACATACATCTCAGAAAGCTGTTAATTATAAGCTTTCCGATGTGGGATTGTTTCGGTGAAAATACGATGTGAAATTGTAATTCGGCAGGGAGGATTATAATGAATAATAATTTTTTTCTGAATACGGAAACATCAGAAAAACTATATAAATACGCATGCGGATTACCGATTATAGATTATCACAATCATTTATCGCCTGAAGATATTGCAGAGAATAAAAGATATCTTGATGTTTATGATTTATGGATAAAGCCTGACCCGTATAAGCATAGGGCAATGCGTATGTGCGGAGTGGCGGAGGAATACATAACCGGATGTAAGCCGGGCAGGGAAAAGTTTTTTAAGTGGTGTGAAACAGTTCCGAAGCTTATAGGAAACCCCCTGTATGTATGGTCGATAGCAGAGCTTAAAGCTGTATTTAATATAGATGAAATGCCGGCTGCCGGGAATGCGGAAAGGATATATAATTACTGTAATGAGTATCTGAAAAAAAATAATGTGTGCGTAAATACTTTATTGGAGAAATTTAATGTTGAGTATGCTTGCCCATGCGCATCTTTGACAGATGATATTTCCATGTATGAAACTCACAGTAAGCTTGCGCCTTCTTTGAGAGGCGATGATATAGTTAATATATCAGCTGAATTTCTGAATAAGCTTGAAAAAGAGACAAATATACATACGGATGATCTTGACTCTTTTAAGAGAGCGGTAAGATTAAGACTGGAGTATTTTCACAAATGCGGATGCAGATTTTCGGACCATGCTCTTGATAACGGGTTTGTATTTTATGAGGACGACGGAAAAAACGAAGAACGGTTTTATGCTTTGAAAAACGGCTTTTTAAGCGATTCGGAAAAAGAAAAATTGTCCTCATATATATTGGTATTCTTAGGCGGGGAATACGCAAGGCTTGATTTTACCATGCAGCTGCATATAGGAGCGCAGCGTTATACAAGCTCCGTACTTAGAGAGGTTGCCGGGCCTGCCGGAGGCTTTGCGGGAATAGGAAACAGTGTTAATGTAAAATCCCTGACAACGTTTTTAGACGCTTTAGACTGCACAGAATACAGATTGCCGAAAACAATTTTATTTACATTAAATCCGGCAGATAATGCGATAATGTCTGTTTTGGCAGGGTCATACTCGCGTGACGGAGTATCAGGATTGATTACACAGGGGCCTGCCTGGTGGTGGTGCGATAATAAATATGCCATTGCCGAAATGCTCGAAAATACTTCTGTATTTGGTGTTCTTTCAAATTTTGTCGGTATGACAACAGATTCAAGGAGTTTTTTGTCTTTTGTAAGGCATGATTATTTCCGAAGAATCTTATGTGATTTTCTCGGCAGCAAATATGAAAGAAATGAGCTTTGCTGTGCATATGAAGATTTAGAGCGTTTGGTTTATAAGGTGTGTTATGAAAATGCCGGATTAGCAATTCAAGGAGGAAAAGCAGATGAGTCACAAAGATAAAATTGCCGTCATAACAGGTGCGGGAGGAACTCTTTGCTCCGAAATTGCAGTTGAACTTGCAAAAGAAGGGGCAAAAGTTGTGCTTGTGGGAAGGACAAAGGAAAAGCTTGATATTGTTGCGGAAAAAATTGCCGGAGATGGCGGCAGCGCAATGGTGTATGCCTGTGATGTTACAAACAGCAGCGCAATATCAAAGCTTGCGGAAGCGGTAGAAAAAGAATTTGGCTTATGTGACTGCCTTATAAACGGGGCTGGCGGGAACAACACAAAGGCAATGCCGACGATAACAAAGCTTGATAAGCGGGAGATAACAGGCGAATTGCCGGGTGATATAAAAGGTCTTTATGATATTGATTTGGATGCATTCAGAAATGTGTTGGACATAAATATTATGGGAACCGTTATACCGACAATGGAATTTGCAAAGCAAATGATAAAAAAAGGCGGTGGCAGCGTTGTAAATTTTGCGTCAATGAATAGTTATTGTCCGCTCACCAGATGCTTTGCATATGCAATGAGTAAAGCTGCCGTATCAAATTTAACTCAGTCTTTTGCTGCGTACTATGCACCGGGAAATGTAAGAATAAATGCTATAGCACCCGGGTTTATGGTCAATGAAAGAAGCAAAAATTATCTCGGAACAGTAGAAGACGGACTGACAGCGCGGGGCGAAGCCGTTATAAATCATACTCCGGCAGGAAGATTCGGAGAGGCTCATGATTTGGTTGGGTGTGTAAAATGGCTGACAGATGAAGCAGCGTCCGGCTTTGTAACAGGAATTACTGTACCCGTAGACGGCGGATTTTTGACGTTGGGCGGGGTGTGATATGATTTTAACAGACTACTTCAGAAGCGAAAAGGATATAACGTGGGACTTTGCAAAACAGCTTGGAGTTGAACACGGAGTAATTCGTCTCCCTGAAACAGATGATTTTGATTTGACAAACAGAAGTCATTGGAATACCGTATATAAAAAATTTGTTGATTACGGAATAAAACCAATCATAATTGAACCAATGCCGAACTCAGTGCATGATCATATAAAAACCGGCGATGATATGAGAGACGCGAGTATTGAAAAGGTTATAAAGATGCTTCCGATAATGAACCGGCTTGGAATTGATACAATATGCTTTAATTGGATGGCTCATATCGGGTGGCTGCGAACGTCAAGCGATGTAAAGGACCGCGGCGGCGCGCTTGTAACACAGTTTGATATGAATGATTTTAAGAAGACGGACAAAGCGATTTCAAGCCAAAAGCTATGGGAAAATTATAAATATTTTTTGAAAGCGGTTATCCCCGAGGCTGAGAAATACGGAATAAAATTAGCCCTGCATCCGGATGACCCGCCGGTGCCTGCACTGGGCGATGTTTCAAGAATTATGATTTCGGCGGAGAATATAAAAAAAGCTGTTTATGACGTTTTTCCGAGTGATATGCTCGGCATTACAATGTGTCAGGCTAACTATTATATAATGGGTGAGGATTTAGACAAGGTAATATCCGATTTCGCCGGCAAAATATTCTTTATACATTTCAGAAATACGGCGGGCAATTTAAATAAATTCAGAGAGACATTCCATGACAGCGGTGAGCTTGATATGTCCCATTTAATTAAATTATATAAAAGTCTCGGCATAGATGCTCCTATCAGAGTTGATCATGTTCCGACATTGTTCGGAGAACATACAGAGGTTGCAGGATATGCCGTCCTCGGAAGGCTTTTCGCAATAGGTTATTTAAAAGGTCTTTTGGAGAATTAAAATGGAGGTAAGAGATGATTTTAATAAAAAATGAAATAAACAGATATCAGAAAAACTTTTGGAATAACTGTTTGTTTCATCCCACAGACGCAATCGAGGATTCATGGGGGAAAAGAATTCTTGACAGGATGTCGGAGGATAAATCAATTGATATGGTAAGAATATATACAATGTTTGAGGATATTGTATATATTGACGGGAACGGCGATATTGCATATGATTTCCGGCTGACAGATTTAAGGCTTGATTATATGGTTGAAAAAGGCTATAAGCTTCTTTTGGCATACGGTATGATGCCTGAATGTATTGCGGTAAATAAAAACGCTAAATCCTGTGTAAGTAAAAATAAAACCCGATATAAAGGAAAGCTTATCAATACATCAATACCTGTTGATTATAAGATATGGGAGGAGATTTGTTATACATACACAAAGCATATAATTGACAGGTACGGAATTGAGGTTGTATCGGAGTGGCGTATGCAATGCATGAATGAAGCCGACGACCCTGCATTTTTTATGTCGGATGTTCCTATTGAGAGAGTGGATATTCGGCTTAAGGAATATTGCAAGCTGTATACTGCGTTTGCGAACGGATTGCAGCGCGCATCGGATAAAGTGCATTTCGGCGGCCCGGCAGCTGCGTTTCGTGTTGAGTTTTTGAGCGGATTTCTTGATTATGTAAAAGAAAATAATATAAAAACGGAATTTGTTTCACTGCACAATTATGCCGGGATGGAAATACTCAAATTGAGAGACGGATTACAGCAGTTTGATGTTGAAAATTGGATAAGAAAACAGCAGTCTTATATTGATGTAATATCAGAGCATGGATTTTCTGACAGCGAAATAATTGTTGATGAATGGGGCATGATTTCCCATGGTTTTTTTAATATTGAGGAATGTCCTCCTCTTATAGCAAGGGAAACAGAAGTATTTTCATCTTATTTTGTGAAATTGATATACAGGATACTGGAGAAAAAATGGAAGATGTCAAGGCTTATGATTTGTCTTTCGGGTCAGCATGAGATGGTTACGGATTTTTCGGGATTCAGAAACTTTTTTACACTGAATTTCTTTGCAAAGCCAATTTACAATGCGTTTATTTTAGGCTCAAAATTGCATGAAGGATTACTTGATGCGGAAGCGGATAACGAAAATATTTTTGTTATTCCTACAGAATCCAACGATGGGAAATACGCGGTTTTGATGACATATTGTTCAGAAAATTTCAAGGAGAATTTGCCTGAAATAACACAGGAAATTATGTTTGATGAAAATATAAACGGCAAAAAGGTAGATGTGTTTTGTATTGACAGGCAAACAACGAATCCTTACAGATTATATGAACGAATGGGCATAAAGGAAATAGGTGACGATGAAATAAAACTCCTTAAAGAAGAAGGTCAAATAAAACCGATATCAAGCTTTGTTTATGATGAAAATAATAAAATTAATTTAACATTAACAGCAAATTCGGTTTATCTGATTGAGGTAAAATAACAATACAGGAACACAGGAGAACCGTCCCCTTGTGTTAAGGGCTCCGTTAGTCTGGTGTATTGATTTTTATATGAACATATCTACAATCATTGCTATTATCCATATTCCAAGTATAATAGCTAAAACCATAGCAATATAATTAAATGCTTTCTTGCCTTTTTCTTCTTTTCTCTCGCAAAGCAACTGTATAAATGCAAGTATAATTGCAATACTTACTTGAATAACCTGTGCAATTATACTTCTACCATCAAAGTAATTTACTACACCACCAATAGCAAAAAATAATGCTAACACTAACCATAAATACCATTTTTTCATACTAACACCTCGCCCTTTCTAAATGGAGTTGTTTGTGTTATATCTTCTCTTGTTCAATCTATAGCACAAGTGGATGGTTCTCTGATATAATCCCCTTAGTGTAGGCATAAAACATTTTTGTTATTTCATGTGTCTACTCTAAGGGGATTATATCAATTTAAGGTACTAACTGTCCCCATATGTTATAGATTTACTTGAAGTAAACATTATAAAAATACGCCTAAGCTTTGCAAATTTGCAAGTTCATTATTTTTTAACCAAGTTTGGATATACACATAATTTTTGTTTCTTATTAATTGTAATAATTTTTTTCTTTTCTTAATTTTCTTTTCAATTTTATTAATATAGTCTGTTGAAATATCCTCACCACATGCCATTTTATTGTTTTCATATGCTGTCTTGCATTGAATAATAAGATTTTCAACGTGCTTTTCGGCTAAAATATATTCTTGATTTTTTAAAGCCATAATTAACTTTATATATTCATTAAAATGAATTTCGTTTTTTCTATCAAAAATTTTTAAAGAATTATATGCATCCGGGCAATTTGTGGATTTTTCAAAGAAAGGAATTAAATGCGCTTTTGCATAGGACAGCATTTCTTCTATGCAAATATCTACACTTTCCACATCATCAGACACATATGAAAACCATTCACAGCTATTATCAAAATTCATCAAATGCATTGAACCACAAGTCGATTTATCTATTCTGTATTCTTGCGATAATGGTAATACACAAAATTCAATGGTAGCATTATTTCCATAACAAGAACGATGAAGACAAAAGCTTTGAAATACATCATTTATTACCCTATATTGATTCCTTTGGCAGGCACAAAATCCTAATTCCTTGAATTCTTGCTTACATCTTTTTTTATATGTTTGAAGAAAATAATCCATATAAACCTCCTTATGCCGGTTGTAATTGAACCATACCTTGAGATGGCAGATACACTAAAGCAGCCAACGCTGTCATTCCGGCAGATTTAGCATAATCCTTTATCGTTTCCCAATCTGTTGCACAAGGGAACTTTTTAAGGAGTCTCGAACCGCCATTTTATTTCACGCCCCCTTTGTATTATTCACTTAGTTTATAAAAATTAAGCACTTTATAACCTGCTATGGACTGATTATCGTTTAATACTTCTATCCGAAAAGATGTTACTTCACCAAAAACATTTTTTTTATATTTTGCGTGCGTTCGTATAACATTTCCGTTTGGATCATTTCTATCATCACTTATTTTATTCCCATTTTCATCCAGACGAAATAGATCAAATATATTTACTCGATCACTAATACTAAATCTATTTTTTTCTCCATCTATCTCTAATTCCAATATAGATTTCGTACCCCACACTTCACCAAATTGTCCACATGTAACCTCAATTATTGCTTTCGGTTCTTCACACACCCACGTTGTATTTGGATAATCTGACACAGTCCTATAAAACATACCGTTTGATCCAAGATAAAAATTATTCATATTTATTAAGCAAAAAATGCCAATAACAATAGGTAAAATGATTACCGGTATTACAATACATCTTTTTTTCATGTCATCCTCCTATTCAATTTTATAAAATAATTTCTCTCCCATTATCACTGAGGTATACACAAGGTGACTTTTTAAGTGGTCTCAAACCACCCCACCTTGTGTTACGTCCATTGTGTTTTGTTTTACATTTGTGTTTTTAAAATTTCAAAATATCGTTGTTCTTCTTGCGAAAATTCATCATAAGCTTTGAGTAATAACATATCATTATTCTTTTGCATATCATACCCATAAACCATTATAAATTCGTCGCCTTCATTCATATCAATATAATACCTACACATATTTGTATTTATATCAACTACACAACAAGCATTATTTTCGTAATATTTGCCGGTGAAATACACTTTGTCGCCTGAATTTTTATATTTGTCTATGGTTGTAAGCATACATTGTTTATACTCCTGATTAGAAAGTATTTCTATGGAATCACCGCTTTTGTTAACTTGATGTATTACTTGGTATGTTCCATCGCCAAAATAATCCACCGTATCTTTTCCAACCTCATACTTAAGTTCACTATTATCACATGATGAACTTATTGCTAACATTACAGTCATCAAAACAATTAATATTATTTGTTTCATGTAAATCACCTCAATACTGCTTTTTATATATTATACTAACGCCAACAGGATCAAGCAATCCCCATATTGTATCCATATATGCAACATCATTTACAGCCCATAAAAGCCCTTTCAACACAGAATCTTGAGAAAATGGATTTTTAAACTCAGTAAAATCAAAAGTATCCGTAATCGTAATTGTTGCATTCCATACGCCAGAGCTATCTTGAGAGGCGATAATATCTATATATACATTGTGTAGAGCTGCTCCTAAGTCTCCATTACTTAAAGGAATTTCATATGATTGAGTTGGAATTATAGGATTTTTATTTCCGGCAGCCGTCCCATAAACCCATATAACATCATTAATAAATTTATTAATTCCAACATCATTTTTTAACAAATTGGATGAATAACTGTCTTCTCCGGCAGTAAAAGTGTTACCACTTCCACTTGCTGCCAACCATAACAAATCAGCAGTAAGTTGCCATCCATATGCGCTTACTCCAAGGGCAATCCCTTTCCATATTGCATCCTCGCTCCAATTCCAAGCATTATATATCCAATTTTCTCCGGACGGGTCTATATGCAAAACCGGATTCTGATTCCCATACACATACCAGTTATATCCATCCTCCGAAGTATCCTGTTGTGTAAACCGTCCTGTTGTCGGGTCATAGTATCTTGCTCTGAGATAATAAAGTCCCGTTGTTTCATCATAGGTTTGTCCGAAGTATGTAAAGTGGTTTTCTATGGTCTCTTCTTTCTTGAGGAAGTTGCCCCATACATCGTAATCATAGGAATTCTTTACTGTCCCGGCAGTATCTACAATCTGGACAACATCTCCGTGTCCGTTATAGA
>JAGBHE010000067.1 GCA_017935675.1 Clostridia bacterium
AATCCTCCATGCCGCCTTTAGGCGGCTCAAATCCATAACGTGGAAAAGAAGCAAGCAGATTGCCTTCTTGAGGGACGACGGCGTATGTGTATACTCCAAGTCCCGAAAGGAGGTAAGATGCGCCGCTTATTTTTCACGTTACCCTCCCACTCATTTTATTTCTATAGTTATTTTATCATTTTTAATCAAATTTCGCAATGAGTTATTTTTACCTTGTAATTTATTATTTTTACATATTGTTATTTTTGGATGGTGAACATATCTTTCCATAAAAGCATTGTGCTATGCAATGCTTTTATCACTATTTATTTACTTTTTAAAAACTCATCATACTGTTTTTGAATCTCATCTCTAACCATTTCAATACCGGCCTGAGTGAGCTTTTGCCTATACTCATTCCAATACTCTTCTCTTTTAACAGTACCGAAATCTTTCTTTGCTTTATACTCTGATTCAACATTTGCAATATTGGCAATTTCACTGCTAAATTCATCAAGATAAGGTGTAAATCCTAATGCTACTGACTTTTCAGCATCGTCATTCATATTTTTTGTTTCTTCCCACACATCAAGCGACTGTCCTTCTAACACATAAGAATTAAACTGATTGCCGAATTTCCAGGCATTTTGACCGATTTTATTGTAACCTGAATTCTCAATTTCCTTAATTGTACCATCTGCATTCTTAGTATAGTTGACACCCTCTATACCCCAGCACAGAAGGTTAAAAAGTTCTTCATTGGAATTCAACATATAAATCAACTTAACAGCTTCTTCAGGATGTTTTGTTTCCGCGCCTACCGATGTCATAGTCAGCAACGCTGATGTTCTTCCCACAAAAGGTTCTGTCAGCATTGAGTACACAGGCGGCACACCTTGCTGTGATTCAAATATAGCTTCCATTCCCGGTTTCCAACCATCTTTTCTGACAGCATATTGTTTCTTTTCCTCAATGGATGATGTAGATGCTCCTGCACTTGCAACATCTTCTCTTATATATCCCGTTGCATACCATTTATTAACATAGTCAACCGCAAGCTGATATGTCGGTAAATCAGCCTGAATAACAATTTCATTGGTTTCAGGATTTAACAGCAATCCGTTCACCATATTCTCATAACCCGGTGTTCCGAATAAAAACGGCAGCATAGTATAAAGGTCAGGTCTTGTCTGTTTTATTTTTCCCATTTCATCTGTAAGCTTTATAAAATAAGCTTCGAGAGAATCAACATCGTCAATTTTTACTTGCAGCGCCAAATCCTCCAATCCCTGCATATCAACCCCACATTCATCTGCTACCGGTTTCTCCATGACAAGCGCCTGAGGATTCGAAATCACCTGAGCATTCGGAATCCCATAAACTTTTCCGTTATATGTTGCAGTTTGAATATAATAGTCTTCAATTGCGTCACTCATTTTTACTTTTGTTCCATCTTTCATTTCTATAGTGTCAAGCAATTCTGTAATATCATATAAACCGCCCATTGATGCAGCTGTTTGATAATCATAAACATACCCTGTAAACAATAAATCATATTCTTCGCCCGACGCCATCTTCATCTTCATTTTCTGCGCATAAGATGCACTGTCTATGTATTGCAAATCAAGCTTCATTCCAAGCTCCGGTTCTACAATAGCATTGACCTTTTCCATCACCGCATCGTGTCCCGCGGGTTTATCTCCAAAGGTATACCACACTAAAGCTTCATTGCTCGCCTTCTTTGAGCAGCCACACAACCCCAAGCAAGCTGTGAAAGCTATGGATAATACTAATACTCCGCACAAAATTTTTTTCATTACTCTTTTCCTCCTCTGAGAGTTCCTGATACAATCCTTGTTTTCCATAACAGATTGACCGAATAATACCTGACCTTATCGTCATTCCGTTGATTGATTCTTTGAAATGCAGCTTCGGTAAGGAAGTACCTGTCAGGTATTTTAATTATTTTCTCATAGTTTAAAGCTTTTTTCAATGTTTTATTTTTACTTTATAATCTATTATTTTTACTTTAGAACAAAACACCTTACATTTGACTTTACTTTTAAGCAAAAATGTGTTATAATTTATACAAGCATTAACTTGAAAGAACTATTGTTACAGTAAATTAAAGGCGCTGTTCAATAAGGGGCAAAGCCCCGTCATTCAACGTTTCAGCGGGGGATTGTACCCCCACTGAAAAAAGTAAGTGGAACCCGCCGCCTATAGAGGCGGGGGACATCTTGCTTTTAGTTATTTTTATCATTTTATTGAAAGGATCTTGCTCTATGTATAAGCTTATTTTAATAGAAGACGAATTGCAAACTCTTGAACAAATTTCTGAGCTTGTTGATTGGAATAGCAATAACATAGATCTTGTTGGTTCATTTACGTCGGCGGAAGAAGCAAAAAACTATATTATCAACAACACGGTCGATTTTATTATATCGGATATTTGTATGCCCGGTATGGATGGCGTTGAATTGGCAAAATTTTGTTTCTATAACTATCCTCATATAAAGATTGTATTTATTACCGCATTCAGAAATTTTGATTATGCATTATCTGCCATACAGTATGGTATAGTCAGTTATGTAACAAAACCTATTTTGTACAGCAAACTTATGGAGTCCATTAACTTACTATTATTAAAAGTGCAAAATACTCCAAGTGTTTCGGTTTCTGATAAACATTTACAAGATGATAATGATACATCGCTTCAGTCTCTGACTTCAAAAGTTTTCAAATACATTGAAAATAACTATTACAAACAAATTTCTCTTGCTTCAGCCGCAAGTGCTTTAAACTTTAATACATCATATCTTTCAAGGGCCTTTAAAGAAAAAACCAATCAGAATTTTTCTACATATCTACATAAATACAGAGTAGAAAAAGCCTGTGACCTTATAAAAAACACAAATCTGAAAATCAGTGCAATAGCCTCAATGGTAGGCTTTAATGATGCCGACTACTTTTATAAAATCTTTAAACGCTATACAGGTTTAACACCATTAGCATATAAAAATACACATGAAGGTGAAATAAAAGATGAATAAGCTTATAATGTGCTTAAAGCACTTTGTTCAAAATAAAATATTTGCAGCATACTTGAAATTTGTGAGCAAATGGCTTGTAATTCCTATTTGTATATTAAATACTGTCTTATTTTTCTTTTTTGCATCTGATGCAAGAGTTAATTATAGAAATTCAATTAAGAATGATGCTTTATTAACCTCCGCAAATTTTGACAGCATCTCAAACGGGATAAACAGCTTCGCAAACGGATTAATATCACAAGAGGATATAAATATGTTCTTCCTTGAGACTTCATATAATGTCAAAAATCCTCAGGCGTACTATGATTTAAGAAAATATGTCACATCTGCTGTTCTTTTGAATGATGTTATAACAAATGTATCTCTTTTTAATGATAACTACGACTATGTATTTTCAGTCAACTCAAGCGGATATCTTTCAAATTTAAAAAACAGGCAATGGTATGAATCTATCCCTAAAAATTTATTTTTCTATGTATGTAATTCACCAAATGACAGCAATATTTTGTCTTATTGCTATAATATAAAATTTTACAATAAACACTGCGGAACAATCATAATTGATGTTAATAAAGAAAAGATTTGCAAATCCATATCCTCATCTGATGCAGGCTTATACATATATCTTTATGACAACGATGAAATACTCCCGTTATCAAAAAAATATGAAGCTTCTCCAAATAGCATAACAGAAAGTTTACAAGCTGATAATTCCTTTGAACAGTACACAAATAACAACACTCTATATACTCCAATACCACTTAACAGCATAAACGGAATCTTGATAAGCAGTTCAAGCAGCAGCTTTTTTTCGGAGATGAGTATGCTCCCTATAACCTACTACTTACTGACTATGCTTACTTTAGTTATCGTTATAGTGATTTTATCCCAGTATTCATCTTTTAAATTGTATACACAAATTCTTCAATTTACACTGGAATTTGAAAACCTGATAATCGGTTATACAACAGATTATAAGCTTCCTGTATTTGAAGAGCTTTCAACTAAAATAATATCCTTGAAAGATGCTAATAAACAAATAGAACAAAAACTCCTGCACCAAATAGATACAATAAAAAAACTGCAGGCAATGGCTCTGCAAATACAGTTCAATCCTCATTTTTTATATAATACATTGAACTCAATAAACACACATATTCTCAGCATAACAAAAAAAGATTGTGATGCAACATTAATGATTTCAAATTTAGCAGAAATACTTCATCATTCTTTAAATACCAAAGAATTCTTTACAACCGTAGAAGACGAAATATATTATTGCAAAAAATATACGGAAATAGAATTGATAAAGCACAAAAACTCATTCGATGTAATATGGGATATTCCCGATCGTTTTTACAATCAACAAATTGTAAAGATGTGTATTCAGCCAATACTTGAAAACGCACTTAAGCACGGTGTTCTTGGGCTCAAAGACAAACGAGGCAGCGTCACAATCCGGGCATATAATACAGAGCACAACCTTATAATTAAAATAACAAACAATGGTGCACCAATCAAAAAAAATGAACTTTATGAGTTACGAGAACTTATGCAATCAGAAACACTTCCCGAAACAAAGCATATTGGCCTTTTGAATATTAATCAAAGAATAAAGCTTGCTTACGGAAATGATTATACTATAAAAATCTCATCAAACAATGAAAACACTTCATTCTATTTGAAATTTCCGATTACATAAAAAATCTGCTGCCTTAAAAAGCAGCAGATTTTTTTATCCTTTAACCGAACCGACCGTAAGCCCTTTGACAAAATATTTCTGAAAGAACGGGAAGACTACTAATGCCGGCCCTGCAACTACAACTGCCATCGCCATACGAATTGTTTCTGAAGGAACATTCATTTCCTGCATCATAGCAGCGGCATCAGGATTTTGTTTAAGCATATTTATATCTTCCATAATACTTTGCAAAAGGTATTGTAAGCTATAGAGCTTAGGTTCAGTTATATAAATAAGCGCTGTATTCCAATCATTCCATTTGCTCAAAAAAATCATAAGTCCTATCGTAGCTATTACCGGTTTAGACAGCGGAATAATCATTGTTGCAAATATTTTATATTCAGAAGCGCCGTCAACCTTTGCTGACTCAATAATTTCTCCCGGAATCCCGGAAAAGAAGGTTCTCATCATAAATACATTCCATGCACTAACCGCACCCGGCAAAATATATACCCAAATAGTATCATCTAAATGCAAATATTTTGCTACAACTAAATATGTCGGAACAAGTCCGCCGCTGAACAGCATAGTAAAATATAAATAAAAATTTATAATATTTCTTCCTCTCAGGTGCTTCCTTGACAAAGGATATGCAATCATTGCAGTTAAAAGAACAGATAGAATCATTGATACAACTGAAAATGTAAAAGTGACTCCATATGCGTTTAAAATCTGTCCCGGATTTTTAAATATGTAGATGTAAGACGAAAAATCAACCGGTTTGGGCCATATCTGATATCCTTGTTGTGCAAGTACATTAGCATCGGAAAGAGATGCACTTATAAGCAGCCAAAACGGAAAATTTATCATGAAACAAAAAACAATAAAAATGCAGGTTAAAACAATTTGAAATACCATATTATGTTTACGCATTAATTTCCCCATCCTTTCTCAGAACAATCCAAGTTCTTTATCAACTCTTTTCGCTGCCCAGTTCGTCGTACATACAAGAATTATGCCTACAACTGATTGCAGCAAACCGACAGCAGTTGTTAGTCCGTATGAATTACCCAAGCTTCCATCTTTAAAAGTTCTGAATACATATGTGCTTATAACATTAGTAGTCTCGTAAAGATTACCATTCGCCCCATCCTGCGTTACAGTATAGAACAGTCCAAAATCTGCTGCAAAGATATTGCCGATTTTCATAATTCCCAAAATGGTTATGAGTGGAATCAATGTCGGTAAAACAATATGTATTATCCTTTGAAATCTATTCGCACCATCTATCTCAGCAGCTTCAAATAAAGATGTGTCTATGCTCATCAAAGATGCATAATAATACACACAATCCATACCCACATGTTTCCATATAGACACTATCGTAAGAATTACCGGCCAAGCATTAGGTTTCGAATACCAATCAATATGTTCTATACCAAAATCGCCTAACAGTTGATTTAAATAACCATATGTTGGATTTAAAATAGCATATACCATATATGCTGCAACAACCCATGACATAAAATGAGGAGTTATCATTAATGTTTGAAACATTTTAGTAGATCTTCTGCTTTTTAACTCAAATAATAAGATTGCAACCAAAATCGCAAAAAACATGCCTGTCACTATAAACAATGCATTATTTAACACAGTATTTCTTACAAGTTGAAAAAATACATCAGATTTAAAGAAGAATTCAAAATTCTTCAATCCAACCCAGGGACTTTCCAAAATCCCAAGATTAAATTTATAATTCTTAAATGCTATAACAACACCAAACATAGGTATATAATTAAATATAAAAATCATAATCACCGGAATTGCACATAGCGAATATAATTGCCAATCGCTTAACGATATTTTTCGTTTCTTATTAGTTATTTTTAATTGCAATGCACTTTTTTTCTTTGCTTTCATAACAAGAATCTCCCTTTCGCATTATTCATTAAATTCTAACATTTTAATAATTTATTATCAATATACATTTTTTACTTCTTACTGTATTATTTATACTTTACGCAATATATGCCGACCTCATCTCCGTAGGTTTCATAGACAGTTATTTCTATTTTAGATACCTCACTAAAATCTAATGCATATCTTACAAATCTTTTATAGTTATCTTTTTCAGAAACTTTGTATATTCCGTCCTTATGATAAATTTTTATATCATATTTCTTTGCCAGAGTAGAGGGCATTTGAATTTTTTCGTCATTATCAAGCCTATCATCAAAAATAACTGTTAGTTCTTTTATATCGGTGCTTTCTTCAGGAGTAATTGTCAGCGTCTGAGCCATAGTCATGTCAGCCAACCAAAGATTTTGGGTTATGTACGGTCTTGAGTAACCGTTTATAACATTACATGGTGCAAAAACATTCTGCTTGGGAGAAATTTCTTTAAACAGTATATTTCTGTTTTTCTCATAATAATGGTCAAAGTGAGTATAACCGGTTTTTTCCTCATTTATCGGTACACTGTCGTGATTTTTCTTCTCAAAGCTATCTCTTCTGTGCATTCTCATGGTAACTGCACCCATTGTTCTTTTTTCACTTATTGCAATTTCTATATCTCTGTTTTCTTCAAAAACAATATAAATTTTTCCGTCAAATCCGACTGGAATACCTATTGGCAGCTCAATCCAATCATCAACGCCTTTTTTTAAATTAATGCAGAGTGTTTTTTCAAGCTTTTCCATCAGATATGTTTCAGGATGAATACCGGTATAAAGTTTATAAGTTAATGTAGTATTTTCTTTAATTCTGAATTTGATTTTTACACTGTCTACTTTCTCACTGTCAACCATAAGAGCAAGTGCATAATCTCTTTCGAGTGGCATATAATCATCAGCACATGTATTTTCGTATTCCTTTACTGCGGTTGCACTTACCTGTGCAATTTTTATATCTTCCTTTATATGCAGCACAGACTGGTCATCACCAATAAGTATTTTTTGAAGTTCTTTAATATGTTTTTCGTATATTTCCCTTGGCAACACATCGTATTTTTTCCCAAGATATGCTGCTGTTCCTACAGCCTGTCCTATTGCACCGCAAGTTGCCATGACTCTTGTTGAACCAAGCGCAATATGTGTCGTACTTATATCTCTGCCTGCAAGATATAGATTATCTATATCCTTTGAATATAAGCATCTGAATGGAATATTATATATACCGGTTACTGAAACGAAGTTTGATGCAGGAAGAGAGTCATATATTCCAAGCGGAGCATGAATATCCATAGGCCAGCCGCCAATCGCAACCGAATCTTCAAAATTGACTTTGTTTTCAATATCATTTTCATTTAAAATATAATCGCCAATAAATCTACGAGACTCTCTCGTTCCTGCCTTTGCATAAACCCTCTTCAGCCGTCTTGTTTTTGACTGAGGATATTTACCGCTGTTTTTTACATAATCCCATATACCATAGATAAGTTTTCTTAATTCAAGTTCAGTTTCATCATGGTCATTTAAAATATCTAACTGACCTCCGAACTCATATGCCCAATGCGGACCTTTACAGGAGAAGCCTCTAAAGTTTTCAGGCTTGTTTATATCCTTTAGAAATTCCATTTGTGAAATATCATGCGCAAAGTCAGGTGCTTTGAAAACGACTTCTTCTCCTGCATCCTCTGTTTCAAATAAAGTGAATTTCCCATTGTAAAACTATCGGCTTTGTCAGGTGCCCAAAACTCGCCAAATTCATCCTTACATTCTCTGCCGATTCTAAACTCGGCCCCTGCTTCGTATGCCAATATTCCATTTCCTGTTGCATCAACACAGCTATGCGCCGTAATTTCATAAATGTTATTATTCACACTGTGCCTTGCAAAAACTTTTTTTATTTTTTTGTTTTCAACTTCACACGAATAAACAACAGTATTCAATAAAAGACGGATGTTTTTTTCGTTGTATATCATATCAAAAAATACAGCATCCAATGCAGCAAAATTCCCATATCCTCCGCTCTCCTGATATTTTATAAGCCTTAGCCTTATTTCCTCTACAATTCCTGTTTCTTTTGCATAAATTGCAGGATTTAATCCATGATGGCTTGCACCGCTTATTCCAACTCCAATTTCACTTGATGCATTTCCTCCAAGCACCGAACGATCATTTATAAGAACTACGGATAATCCCTTTCTTGCTGCTGCAATCGCAGCACACATTCCGGCAATTCCACCACCTGCAACAAGCAAATCTGCACATAATTCTTTTCTCATTTTTATAACCATGAACTCCTTTCACCAAATTAAGTTTGAAAGAAAATCGCTTAAGAATTGCCGCTTTGCAGCGAGCGGTGCTGTACGTGTGTACCGCCCCGAGCAAAAAACGGTGAGATGAGTGATTTTATTCAAACTTTTACCTCATTTCTTATCATACCAATTTTATCAAAGTCAAGCATTTCAAAGTCTACACGTTCACCATATATACCTCTGACTCTGTCAACAACATTATCCGCATACTTTGATTTCATATAAAAGTCATCACGCAATTTGAAATTAAGATGACTAGGATTTTCGTCAACAAAACTATGATACATTCCATTACAAACAAAATTATTATATTGCACTGTTGTGTGATCATAATTGTTTACATAAGTATCATAAAGATAAGGGTAATGCTCTCTCCATATATCGCTTGTAACATCTACTCCGTGTAAATCCTCTTCGTCAATTGTATGTACACGCATTTGAGAAAGCGGTTTTTCATGCATTACCTTGTAGCTGTTTGAATATGAATTCGGGTCAGGTCCGGGTGTGCAGTCAATGAATATATTATTTGCAACAGAGGTCTGCCCTCCGCAATTCCAATGCACTGTCGCAAAGAAATATCTTCCCTTTTGAACAATGTCATAGAAGTAGTTCCCGTAAACCTCATTATAAATTGCAAAATCATCAAAATATATTGCAGTAAAGCCATACATATCATAGCTGTGCGGATTCTTTATATCATATATAAAATTATATCTTATCTTGTTTCCGACCTCGCTCTGGTCTCTGCCCATATAAATCGCACCGCCGTCCGAAATTTCCTTTATAACATTATGTATTTTGTTGTATTCAATCAGGTGGTCATTTCCATTTATAATAATAGCATTACCAGGCAAATCATCAATTTCACAGTGACTGACAATATTACCCACGCCCCAAAGTGTGATTGCGGGTGCACAGGTTGAAATTGTCCTGTTGAGATTATGTAAATGAGTGTTATATACCATGTTCCCCGACGGTATAAGCTTTTTCCTGTTGCCGCCGCCAAGGTAAATCCCGCCTGCACCTGTTCCATAGATTTCACAGCCTGATACCTTGTGATTTTTGCCTGCATGACCGTCCAGAGCCGCCATACAATAAATATGATTGCTCAGATTCCCTACCTGCTCACTAACCGGTTCCATATGGTTCTTATTATCATAAAAGGTTATACCTTTGTCTGTTTCCTGCCATTTTCCGCATCCGTGGTCATTAGAACCCATACCAATCTGAATGCCCACAGTTCCAAGATTTCTGAAAATCGAATTTTTAATTACAATATTTTCTCCTCTTTCGATATATACTCCCGATGACCTTGAATTTTCAAAAATTATTCCGTCAAAGATGATGTTTGAGGCATTTAAAAAGGATAATATCGGCGTACCGAGTACACTCAGCTGGATTAATGCATTTTCCAAATCGCAATCGGGATAAAAATAGAGTTTCTTTTCAGCAATATCAATATAATATTCTCCCTGCTGTGAGATTTCTTCTAAAAGATTTAATATCTTCCATCTCGTTTCGGTCATTGTGCTGTCAATTCCGAACATATGTGGATTTGCAAGAGATATTTTATGTTTATCGGCATCTATTTTTAAAATCTTGATTGTATCATCTGCATATCCGTTTTTCAAAAAACCATAAATGTATGCATTGTCTGCATTTTTCCATTTCTCTATCCTGCTGTCAGCGTAACCGATTATTCCACCTCTGCATGAAAAATCCCCCTTATGGGGAACGCTTCCCTCATCTACAACTTTTCCGAGCTTAATATATTCTTTTTTGGGATATCGGGACACAGAATAAGCTTTTTTATTTATAAACAGCTCATTGCCTGATGGGAGGATTGCTTTTCTGAATCCCTTTTCACCATAAGGAAAAAGTTCACCCGGAATGTATTTTGACAAATCCACCTCGCACATATTTTCCCTGCCGCTGTTTTCGATAATTCTGTCGAGTGTTTCCATATCCTTCACCCTTTTGACATCATCAGGATTTATAATAATACCCCCATCAAAAATAACACTATTATCGTCATACGCTCTGTAGATACACGGCTTGTCCTCTTTGGTAAATCTCAGTGTTTCATCAAAGAAATATCTTCCGCCCATAATGTTTACAACAATATTGTCATCAGTCAAAGTCTTAACATATTCTTTTGCAGCGTTTAAATCTTTAAACGGTTTTTCAAAACTTCCGTCACCGTTTGGCAAAGCGTTTACTGATACAAATATATCCATGTTTTTTCTCCTTAAGTCTATTACCGCATAACTTTCATAGTTTACATATATTTTTTTATTTTCTCATACCAATTGTTCCCCATCATAAAATGACCGTAATCATTCGGGTGAATACCATCAGCCGTCAAATATTCAGTATCTGTAAGAATTTCTCTGCCCTCAACAAGAATCATTTTTCCTTTAGAATATTTCTTGCATTTTTCTCTTACAATTTCATCAAATATCTTTATTTTTTCATATTCAGGGCGGGTTGGTTTAAAAAACGTACTGTTTGGATAAACAGTTGTTACAAAAGTTGGTTTTTGTATCTCGGAAAGTCTTAAAAACATATATTCCGTTCGCCTTTCGAATTCATCCGGTTCAAAACCTTCATACATATTTGTTGCCGGTTCAATAAGAGCCGTATCCCAATTAAGATCATCACAAATCCAATCAACAATTTCCTTTTCACAATGGCAGCTGCCGCCTGTACCCTTTATCAGAACATCACAGCCCAGCCTTCTTGCAAGCTGATTGACATATGCATTCTGATGATACATTGCTCCTGCTCCGTGAGTTATGGAAGATCCCCATGTAAGCAAAGTTTTTTCAGGCACCTCCTCTTTATGGGGAGGTCTTATATCATAGCCGAAGGAGTCAATTGAATTATATATAAATCTTCCGTGCAGATATACTCTCCAGACATTTTTATTAAATCTGTTGTTTTCATACCAGTTATCGGTCACATCTTTTAACCCCTTCGGTCTGCTAAGTATTATTGTTTTTCTTTCATCTGCATTAAAGTTATGATATTCTAAAGGATAATCTCCGTAAAATATTTGAACATCACCCGCATAACCGTTTGATGTAAGCGTAATTTCAACCATATCACCATCTGTTACAAATCTTAACTCACAACCGCATGACCAACGTGACCTCTCTCTTGCCCACAGATTAATATTTTTTTCAACCTCAATTGGAAATCTATGTAGCTTAACCCCACTTCCTACCTCTTCAAGCTCGCAAACATTGTGAAAATAAATATTATCCTTAACCATTTTAATTTTCCTCCGCAATTAAAGTGATAGCATTAAAATACGTCACTATAATTTTCTCATATCAAGAAATTTTTTTCAATGCAGAATTTTTACTTTGCACTCTATTATTTTTACCCTTTCTTTTTATTTGATTTGTTCAAAAAAAAGGAGCCGTGCAAATGAGCATTTTAAAAATGCTCATTTTGCAACAGCACCATTTTAAACAGGATCTGCGAAACGCCGATCTGAATTATCTTTTATTTTTTGTACCGCTTTTGTAAAAATCAAAAATTGCCCTTGTGACATCCTTTGCGCAGTCAAGGTGCATATAGCTTTCGCTGCTGCCGTCAAGGTAGCTGTAAAACTCACCGATAACCTCCGCATGACCGCCGCCCCAGTATGCTTTTCCGGGGACTTCGGCACTGTCACGTGCCAGAACCCGAACATCGCCGCCGTTTATGTAAAGAAGCATATTATCACAGTATCTCAGCACACCGTTTTCAAATTCCAGCTCAATGCGAACCGGATTATTATATGCGCTGCAGTTTGTAGCGTAAAAGCATGCATCAACACCGCAGGCTGTTTTTATAACAGCGTCGGCAGTATCCTCCACCTCAATGCAGTCGCCGAGTAACCTTGTGGAAATCCCGCCGCTCAGGTTTACATATCCGCCGCCCAGCCAGCATAAAAGGTCAAGAGTATGGATGGCCTGATTAATAAGAAGACCGCCGCCCTCCGTACTCCATTTTCCCCTCCATTCGTCCTGAGCGTAATATTCCCGGTCACGATGCCATGTCATAAACGCGCACATGGAGCGAAGCTCACCGTATTCTCTCTTATCTGTCAGCTCCTTCATCTTTTTCACAGCAGGATTTTTCCTGTTCTGCAGCATGATACAAATTTCCCTGCCGCCGCTGTAATTAAAAAGTCTTTCAGCCTCACCGGGGCTTATCCCGACAGGCTTTTCAAGAATAACATGCTTGCCTGCGGCAAGAGCGGCTTCTGCCATAGGGACATGAAGATAATGAGGTGTGCAGATATGAACCACATCTATCGACTTATCACAGAGCATTTTTTCAAAATCCCGATATTTTTCCACAGCACCGGCGCGCTCTGTCCGCTCCGGTCTGCAGTCGCAGACTGCATATTCGGCGCCGATTTTATCAAGTGCCGCAGCATGAATCGGCCCTATTGCACCGTATCCGACAATACATCCCTTTTTCATAATTAAGCACTCCCTTTGCGCCCTGAAGCACCATTAATTAAAGCCCTTTGCTTTAAGGTTATCATAGCTTATTTTAAGGCTTTCAAAAGGATTTCTGCGGCAAATATCCTGTTCAACAAAGGCTGCCTCTGCGCCTGCTTCATCACATGCGGAAATTATTTCGTCAAAATCAAGATTTCCCTCAAGAACCTCCGCCATAACTATTTCATTATTGATTATTGCAAGATCCTTGAAATGTATTATCTTTGCGCGCTTTCCGAGGCCCCTTATAAACTTTGCGGGATTAATTCCGGCGTATGCAAGCCAATAAACGTCAACCACAAAATCAAAATCAGTTTTTTCAATAAGCATATCCATTATGTATTTGCCGTCATACTTCTGAAATTCAAATGCGTGATTGTGATACACAAAGCATCTGCCGGATTTTCTTACCGCCTCAACCGCCGGCTTCATATTTTCAATAAACTTAAGTACTCCCTCCGGGTTTGCAAGCTCACCCGGCATGCAGCCGAGTCCGCAGATATTACAGCCCAGCTCCTCATGATATTTTATAACCTCATCTGTTTTGTTTACATACTCGTCATAGCCCCTGTGAGTTACTATCGGCTCAATACCGTACTTGTCACATGCCTTTCTGACCTGCGCACCGGTAAGCGCCGGCATACCTGACACCTGAACGGTTTTATAGCCTATTTCCTTAAGCTTTGCAAAGGTTTCATCAAGCTGCTCCTCAGTTTTTCCATAATCTCGGAGCGTATAAAGCTGCGCCCCTATTCTTCTGTCCATCATATTTATCCTACCTCCAAAATATTAAATTTCACTCGCCGCGGCATATCCAGAACGGACCTCCGTCGGTTGCACCTGCTTTTGATTCATTAATTATGAGCTCAAGCTCCCATGTCTTTATACTGCGCATTTTGCTCATAGGGTCGGATACAAGAACCTTTCCCGAAGGCGAAAGTCCGCGCAGGAGAATAAAATGACCGCTTGATGTAAAATGCCCCCTGGACATGAGAACAACCACGGGCTCATTATTTTTAAGTGCGGATAAAATTTTCTCCCTGTCTCTTCCGACTCCTTCCACAGAAAATCCATAATGCTTTCCGCCTGCCGGAATTATCGAATGAAAGCTTCCGCTGCCCTCACAGCGCTGCCCGTTGTCAACGGCCCATTTTGCCGCGTCAAGAGGCGTAATACTCTGACCGGTCAGGGTTGACGCTGCCATTGCAAGACACGTAGGACCGCACCCCGCCTCAGCTATAGTTCCTGACCTGCCGTAAAGCTCTTCTCCCCATCGACTGTCCCTCTGGCTGTAATATACAACATTTCCCGTATCAAGAGGGATAAAGCTTTCAACCGCAATATTTTCCCTGTTTATGTAAATAAGCATTACGAACACACAGATTAAAAGCATCAAAAATCTGCGTCTGCGTTTTCTTTGTTTTTTTATTCTCTCCTGCTTTCTGCGCGCAGCAGCGTCGCGCCGACCTGCCGTCTGCATATTTAACTGATTATTCCCGTAAGCTTGCTGTCTTGCCTGCATGTTTATCCCCCGTTCGGTATTATCATAAATTTTCTTACTGATAATATTATCACATTTATATTAAGAATCAAGCAAGCATTCCTTAATTTTTTATTAATTTTCAGGGGAAAAGACATAATCTTATGCAGTCTTAATATGTATCTTCGGTTCCTGCCGTAATCTGAATATCTTTTTTAACAACTGTGGAATTTTTAATTTTTTCCTGAAGCAGCCGATAAAATTCATCATGGGGGAAGTTTTTAACATCTGCCCAGCCGCCTGTCCACGCGGAATAATGTATTGCGTTTGATATTGTCAGACCCTTTATACCCTCTTCACCGGGAGCCAGCAGTTTTTTTCCGTGAAGAAGCGCTGCCGTGAAATCCCTGAAAATGTACACGTGCTGATCTTCCGTCTGAGAGCCTGTCGGAATTTTACAATCCCAGCATTCCGGGCATCCGAAAACAAGCTTGTTTGTTTTATTGAACTCTCTCTCGGACACAACATTGCGCTTGAAGCTTATAATGTTGTTCTCAACAACAACGCGTCCCATATCGCATGCGATTTCAAGCCTGTTTGTTCCGGGAGCTTCTCCCGTTGAGGTTATATATGTTCCCGTCATCCCGTTTTCATATTCAAAAAACGCGGTTACGTCATCTTCAACCTCAATATCATAATACTTACCGAAGGATACATGCGACATAATGCGATCCGGCATACCGAAAAGCCACTGCCACAAATCAAGCTGGTGAGGATTCTGATTGATAAGCGCGCCGCCGCCCTCTGTTTTCCAGGTTGAGCGCCATGTGCAGCTGTCATGATAAAACTGTGACCTGTACCAATCCGTAATAATCCAGCTTACACGCTTAATTGCCCCAAGCTCTCCGCTGTCAATAAGCTGCTTCAGCTTTCCGTAAACAGGATTTGTACGCTGATTATACATAATGCCGAAAAGCTTACCGGATTTTTTTGCAGCCTCATTCATTTCAAGAACCTGCTTTGTGTAAACTCCCGCAGGCTTTTCTGTTATAACATTGAGTCCGTTTTCAAAAGCGTCAATTGCTATTGTGGAATGATCATAATGGGGTACCGCAACTATTACAACATCCACAAGTCCGCTTGTAATAAGCTCATGTGAATCGCTGAAAAAAGGTATCTCCGGATATGTTTCCTTTACATATGCCGCTCTTTGCTCCGATATATCGCAAAGTGCGGCCATCTCCATCCCGGGCACCTTTCCGCCGCTGATATTCTTTGCATGGGTGGTTCCCATATTTCCTATTCCGATAATTCCGAGTCTTACCTTATCCATTATTCATTTCCCTCCATAGGCAATAATTTTTTTAAAGCTTTATATGCAAGAGTAAACTTTTCAGGCGTTGAGCCTTCAAGCTTAGTCATCTTGTCATCCTCCTCCAGAGCATCAAGCCCCGTAAAACTTCCGAGATGAGGCTCAAGACTTACAAACCCCGAATATCCGCCGCGGTCAAGAGATGATATTATATCGCCTACACAGCCTATACCATAGCCTGCCGGGACAACGTCTCCGTTTTCAAGCGCATCCTTTATATGCATGTATTCTATGTACGGATAAAGCATTTCAAAAGCATCAGGGTAGGTTTTCTGCCCGCACTGAACAAAATTTGCCGGGTCAAATACTGCACGTAAATGCTTTGAATTAACACTTCTGAGAATATCCGCGCACCTTGAGGCAATATCCCCGTAAATCCCCTTTTCATTTTCATGAAGAAGAATAACGCCCTTTTCCTCCGCAAGGGAAACCATGCGTTTCATCTGCTCAATAACCTTGTCACGGCTCTTTTCATATTCACCGTCAACATAAAAGCTGAATATGCGTATGTACCTCGTATCAAGTATCTTTGCGGTTTCAATAACCCTTTCGAGAAGCTTCAAATGCTCTTCAAAATCATCATTAATATTGATTTTTCCTATAGGTGAGCCTATAGAGGAAACCTTTATTCCATACTTATCCATTTTCGCCTTAAGGCTTTTTGCTTCATCACTCGTCAGTTCGGAGATGTTTTTACCGTCTATTCCTCTCGGTTCAAAATACTCTATCCCGAGAGAGTTAAGATGCTCAAACTGCTCTGTTGTGTTTTCGCTTATTTCGTCTGCAAATCCGGAAATGATAAATTTGCTCAACCAAATCACCCCATAAAATTTTTATTTTATACTATGATATCACAATATCCACCATTTATCAATGGCTATATTGATAAAAAGATTGCCGATATTGATATTTTTAAAATATCAACAAAACTCTTGACAGACAACAAATTGTAGTGTATAATATATATTACAACAAGTTGTAGTGAAATTGTTTCAGGGAGTGATAAAATGCAAAAGAAAACAATAACAGAATCGGAATATGAGCTTATGCGGATTTTATGGGCCGCAGACAAACCTCTCGGAATGGCGGAAATTATAAAGCAGCTTCCAAAGGATAAATGGACGCGAAACGCGGCGGCAACACTGCTTCTCAGGCTCGCGGACAAGGGTTTTGCGGCTTATGAGAAAAACGGAAAGCTAAATTTCTATTACGCGGCAGTAAAGCAGGACGATTACGGAAGAAAAGAAACAAAATCGCTGCTTAAAAGGCTCTACAACGGCTCAATTAAAAATCTTGTCGCGTCATTGTACGAGAAGGGCGAAATAGACAATAATGAGCTTGACGGGTTAAGGCAATTATTGAACAAGGATAAATAAGCTATGCGGGAACTTTTTAAAACAGTATTTTATTTAAGCTTAATCGGCGCGGGCGCAACCGCATTGCTCACATTGCTAAAGCCGTTTACGGTAAAACACCTGACGTCAAGATGGCAGTATTATATATGGCTATCGGTAACTGTGTGTATGCTTGTACCGTTCTGGAGGTTTATCCCTCAGCGGCAGGCACAGCAGTTTACAGAGAGGTTTCAGCCGTCTGTGCAGATGCGGCAGGCAGGAACCCAGCCGGCAGAACAAGATCCGCTTTATACGGACTTTGAGCCGACGCCCGCTCCACACAGCGAAACGGTGAATTTGATCGAAAACGGATTAAGTATATATGATTTAATTGCTTATGTATGGCTTGCGGGCATGGGAATATTTTTAACGCTCGCAGCCGGCAGTTATGCGGTATTTCTTCTGAAAAAGCGAAAAAACAGCATTGCGCTTGAAAACAATTCACTGTTTGACGAAGTGAAAAGAGAACTGAAAATTAAAAGGAAAATAAGGATAAGAATTTCAAGAGATTCAGACTCGCCAATGCTTGTCGGAACACTGTTTCCGATAATCTATCTGCCGATAAAGGCGGCTGACGAAAACGCTGTGAAAATGATTTTTCGCCATGAGCTGACGCATTACAAGCACGGTGATTTGCTGTATAAACAGCTGACGCTTTTTGTAAACGCCGTGCACTGGTTCAATCCGTTTGCGTATCTGCTGAGTGCAAATGTAAATCAATCATGTGAGGTAGCGTGCGACATGGCGGTTATAAAAAACATGAGCGACAGCGACAGACAGTGTTATATGGAAACAATACTTGATATGGTTGAAAGGGAGCAAAAAAATGTTTAAAAATTTCTACACCACACGCATGAGCGCAAAAGGCAAAACATTGCAGACACGGTTTATGAAAATGCGCTCGGATAAAGAGAAACGACACAGACCGGCCGGAATAATCACAGCGCTGATATTTGCATCTATGCTGGCGGCTGCTGTAATTTCCGCCGCAGCATCGGACGGTTTCAGCCCCGTGCGGTTTCTGAACGGCGAGAGCGCCGAAACCGTTTCGGCAATTAACGTCTTTAACGGAAATACGGGAAAACGGTATGTTATTGACGACAAGGATGATATACAGTACATAATCGAAAATCTGCAAAATGCAGATTTTAAAATAAGACAATTATCCGTGGGATATATCGGGACAGGATTTAATCTTGAATTTATCGGCAATAACGGAAAAAGAATGGATAAGGTCGTTATAAACTCTGACAATACTCTGCGCAAGGACCCGTTTTTCTATACCGAGAATAACTCGGCTCTGTGTACGGAGTATCTGGAAAACATAGAATATATGCTTGACAAAGCTCCGCCGAAGTCAGGTGCGTTCATGGTTATACCCGTGTTGTCTGCCACCTGCAGCGTGATAGACACATACATCCCGATCACTGATGAGGAATACGAACGCTGCATAAATGATACAAACGTCCTGCCGGTTAAAAAGCCCGCTAATTACGGCGTAATGATATATAAGAATATTGAAGAATATGAGCGTTATGATTCCGCTCCGCCGTCACAGGCGCTTATAGAGCTTGCGAAAGCAAAAGCGGATTACACTGTCTTTACTCCCGATGAAATACATGATATAACTGCGGCAGAATTCAGTGTAACCTTTGACGGTGAAACGAGAGTGGAAACACTTACGGACGGCGGCAAATTAAGTGAGCTTGAAGGAATATTACATAGCGCGCGGAAGTCGGCAATGGGCAGCTGCCCGTACAGCGGCAAGCTGGAGCTTTCCTTTGAGCGCGGAAATCAAACGACAGTATATTTTGCAATCGACAGCTGCAGCAATATAATCCTTGGCACAAACGGCGGATATACAATTTCAAGAAACGAAAAAGAAACAATATTGGAAATGTTTCCCGAAACCAATGCTTGGCTTAAAGAAAATGGATTGTTTTAAAAGGAATTTGACAAAGAAAAAAGGACATACCGCAAATTTTACTTTGCGATATGTCCGAGTCTGCGGAAAAAGTTGTGTAAGCGATATCTGACAAAATTTTACCTTTTTAAAAAAAGTCTCGCTTCTCCCTTTCTTGCTTTGAATTTCAATACATTTTCCATCACATTGAATTGCTCCTTGGAAAACAGCTCTTCAAGTACCGTTGTATCATCAAGAACAATTTCAATCTCTCCTTCTTTTTCAGGATATACTCCGATTAATTTTTCACTCACAAATATCGCATCATTTCCCGTTCCGTATATATGTACGCCTGCAAAACGAGCAATATTTTTAAGTACATTCCCCGGTATATTGCCCGCTCCGCTGTATATGCTATTGAAATCACCAAGCTTTTTACACGCTAACGCTGCTTTTTTTGAATTTCTGTACCTTCCCCACACTTCGTCGGCATTCTCTGCATAAAACATAGTTTTTTGCGGTTTGCTGCATCCATATGAATTGCTTACCTCTCCTCTGTCGCCAAAATCAACATCTACCGTTACTTCTTCCTGAGATAACAAGCATATATCCATCCCTGTCATCTCGGAAATATACTTTGTTGATACAGCCTCATTATGTATATAGTCAGGAGCATATATCCAAAGCACCGTTTTATTTTGAACCTTTATCTTTTTTTTCAACACTTCCCTTGTTTTCTCAGACATTTTAAATGCATTGAGGAAAATATAGAGCTTATAATTATCATGCTCGATATTATCAATATCCGCAATTGAATACAAATCATACGGTGCGCCCATTCTTGCCAATCCCTCACGCTGAAGTCCCAGACAATCAGTATTGATGTCTGCATTTTTATCTGTGTAAAGCAATGATTCACCTTCCGCAAAAACCGCAATTTCACTAACGGATTTATTGGGGATTTGGGCAAGCTTTTTTGAAATTTCAATCATAGCTTTGACTTCATTCATCATAGTTTCCGAATAAAACCACCCCTCGAACATATCGAACCACCACAGTCCCGCTCCCTTTGTTACACACAGCATAAAGTCACGCCGCATAACATCTATCGTTTCCTGCTCGTTCGCAAACTGGCTGTCAAATCCCGGAATTGCAAAGCCGTCAATATATTGAGGTGCAAGGTGAGTTATATGGTCAAACTCAAGATAATAGAGCTTATCATGCAAAGCAAGTGTGTCATAAGTAACCATAAATGCGCTTGTATCACTATGCTTTCTGTGAGCATATGATGACGGGCTTGAAATCATATCTATATCGTCTGATAAGAATACCTTTTCATATGCCAGATGAGCATCGTTCCACAATCTTTCGCCATCAAGTTCAAACAGATATCCAAAATAAACGCCAAGCAGTTTTTTATGTTTTATAATGGACTGAGCTTCTTTTGCAAAATATAATATAGTATCTGCTATGAGCTCATGATGAAAACGCCAATATTCTATCGCTTCTTTGTCCTGAGCCGGATCATAAAACGTGCCTGCAGAGCATCGTTCTCTTAACTCCTTATCGGGAATTGTTACGCTTTGATCTTTTCTGTATTCCTTGTAAGCCTCTTCCTTATAAGGATGTGATTCTGCATAATCATACGCACTGAACCATTCTGTCGTTTTTCCGCCAAGAAGAAAATACCCATAAAAGCAATCACCGTATTTTTCTTCCACGTGATTTATAATCGCCTTTAAATATGCTGCTGCACTCTCCCTCCACTGTTTGTTTCCGGCAATCTGAGACAAACATCTGAAAGAATCAGGGCATCCCTCATTTTGCTCCAGGTACCATTCACGTGTATCCATTTGAAACATGAGTGCAAAGTAAGCATCCGGCGCATTTTTTCTGAACAAATCTATCTGCTCGTCAACAACACTGAAATCATATTCATTTTCACCAATCCACGATTCTCCAAACAGTGAGTATTGAACGCCTAAGATACTGTTAAGCCCTGAGGTTAAAATACTAAACAGCTTCACTCCCGCTTTATAAAAATCAGAAATATTTTTATCTGTCGGGCGAAATGATTTAAATGAAAGCGGTTCTATCATCTCATTATTTATATTTATTTTCAATGCCCCATTCTGTTTAACTAATTTAACTTCCATTATCCATACCTCTTAAAACATTAAATAAACGCACGTATACTTGTATTTTTAAATTATCATTCTTAAACTCCGTTCTGCCATATCGGCATAAAAGCAGTTTTCTTTTTTTCTTTAAATATATCTTTAAACTACAGTTATTCTTACACTGCTTTTTGCCGTACAATCTTTACCGATATATACGTCAAATTCACCCGGTTCTATATTAAATTCGGTATTTGCATTATAAAAACCAAGCTCCTCAAAGCCAAGCTCAAAAATAACCTTTTCCTTTTTTCCGCTCTCAATAAATATTTTTTTAAACCCTTTTAATTCTCTCAGCGGACGAGTCATTGATGCATATAAATCACTTATATAGCATTGAACCGTTTCCTTGCCGCTGTATTTTCCGATATTCTTAATCATAATACTGATTCTGAATTTTTCCCCCCTTCTGAGTTCATCAACCGAAATATCATCCTTCTCACAATTTATATCCGAATATTCAAATTCAGTATAGCTCAAACCGTATCCAAAAGGATACATCGGCGTCGACATACAATCAAGATAATTACTTCCTGTACCGTAATATGACATACCGTTTCTCGGCATTGCCGGGTAATTATAGTAAATAGGAATTTGTCCTGTATTTCTCGGCATGGTCATAGGCAATTTTCCGGACGGGTTAATCAAGCCATACACAATATCTTTAACACTTAGCGCCGTAAAGGTTCCAGAATGCCATGCATATAAAACAGCATCCATATACGGCTCTGCCTCTTCAAGTGCTGCAGGTCTTCCGAAGCAAAGCACCGCAACCACTTTTTTACCGAGAGCTTTTATTTGCTTTATCAATTCAACCTGTGCCTCAGGCAGTTCAATTTTTGAAAGACAGTTGTTTTCACCCGTAACTCTGTGACTTTCACCAATGGCAATTACAACCGTATCAACCTTATGCAAGTGGAAAAGTATTTCATCTGTCAGATATTCACTTTGACTAAGCACGACATTATTACTGCCTGCATAGTCAACAAACGCCTCGGCGATGCTTTTAACCATTCCCACATCGCCATCAAGCGTCCAGCTTCCGAGAAGCGATCTTTTTTCATGAGTGAAGTTTCCTACTATTGCAATTTTTTCAGATTTATCAATCGGTAAAATATCATTATTTTTCAAAAGAACCACTGACTCATCAGCGCATTCCTTTGATAGTTTTAAACTGCTTTCATAATCAATATCACATTTGCAAATATATGGATTATCCAAAATTCCGAATTTCTCTTTTATATATAAAACTCTGTATACCATTTTATCAATAGTTGTCTCCAGGACCGTCCCTTCCTCAACTAATTTATACAGGTTCTCAATATAACACCCGTCAGCCATATCCATGTCAAGTTCTGCATTTGCACAAAGCATAGCCGCTTCCTTTCTGTCTTTTGCAACCCTCTGATTTACAAGCTGAGCAACAGCACCCCAATCACTGATGATAAAGCCGTCAAATCCAAGCTCGTCCTTTAATACATCATGAAGAATATATCTGCTTGCCGCAACAGGCTGCCCGCTTACTTCATTAAACGAATTCATAACAGTCGCCACCTCTGCATTAACAGCAGCCTTAAACGGCAGCAAATAATTATTTCTTAAAGTATACTCGCTTATTTCCGCCTTGCCATAGTCTCTTCCGCCTTCTACGGCAGCATATCCTATATAATGTTTTGCACAAGCAGCTATTGAATCGGCTTTTCTTGAATTTTCACCTTGAAAACCGCGAATAACCGCCTCACCCATCTTTGCTGTAAGATATGGGTCCTCACCAAAGCCTTCTATGCACCTTCCCCATCTCGGGTCGCGTGAAACATCAAGCATAGGCGCAAAAGTCCAGTGTACTCCATCGCTTGCCGCCTCCTTTGCAATCGCACGATATGCAGCCTTTGTAAGTTCTGTATTAAATGATGCTGCCAATGCCAATGGTATCGGCAGCACAGTATGATGACCGTGAATAACATCTCTTCCGAAAATCAGAGGTATTCCGGCAGGTGATTCCTTCAGCGCAATTTCCTGAAGCTCATTAAGCAAGTCAAAATTCATTTTCTTCTGTTCATCATTGCCTGCCGTTGCTGTTCCTGCAAGAACTATCGAGCCGACTCTGCCCTTTCTCACTTCATACCTCATTTGCTCAGCATCTTTAAAACAAATCTGATTTAACTGTCCTATTTTATCTTCAAGAGACATCCGGTCAAGCAGTCCGGAAATTTTATCATGTACCATATTATAACTTCCTTTAAAGTGAAGAAGCAGCTGCACATCCGGCAGCTGCTTCTCATTTTTTTCCTTATTCCTTTACAGAGCCCACAGTTACGCCCTTCACAAAATATTTCTGCACAAACGGGAACACCACAAGCAATGGAGCCACTGCGACAACACATGTTGCCATGCGGACATTAAGTGTCGGGATCTCTGTAGCAGGCATTCCGCTTGCTGTCATAGCGTCTGCCGCTTCTGAATTCATAAACTGCGTCTTTTTCAAAATCTGCATCAACAAATACTGCAGCTTAATCAATTTCTGATCGTCAATGTACATCAGTGACAAGAACCATTCGTTCCAGTAGCCGAGTACATAGAACAGTGCTACCGTTGCAAGCACCGGCGTTGATACAGGCAATACAATTTTTAAAAATATACGAAGCTCTGATGCTCCGTCTATTCTGGCCGATTCCATCATTGCTTCGGGAATAGCCTTAAAGAATCCTTTCATCAGCATTATATACCATGCATGTACTATGTTCGGCAATATAAGTGACCAGATTGAATTTTTCAATCCCAGCCACTGTGTCATAAGAATATAGTTAGGAACAAGTCCTCCGGAAAATAACATTGTGAAGAATATATACAATGTAAGTATTCTATTGTATCTGTAGTCACTTCGTGATATAACATATCCCGCACTTGCTGATAAAAACACGCCTAAAACCGTACCTATTACTGTTGTAATGAATGTTACGAAATATGCATCAAAAATCATTTCGGGAAATGTAAATACCATCTTATATGCTTCTAAAGAGAAATCACGCGGAATTATTGAATATCCAAACTGCTGAATTTCCTTTTCCGACTGAAATGACGAACCGAGTACAAGCAGGAATGCTCCCGCACATAATACTCCCATAATGATTAACACCATATGCACGGGAATCAGGTTTGTTTTGTCCGGTCCTTTTCGGGATAATATTTTTTTACTCATATCTCCACACCTCTCTTTAAAACAATGCGTTGCTCGGATCTATCTTGTTGACAATGTGATTTGTTGTTATTACAAGTATAAATCCAACAACCGATTGAACAAAGCCCGTTGTCGAAGACATGCCCAAATCTGATACGTTCATAAGAGAACGGTATACGTAGGTATCAATAACATCTGTTGTCGGATATAAAAGCGGCGAGTCCATAGTTACATTATAGAAAAGCCCAAAATCACCCTTCATTATCTTACCAATACCCAAAATCAACATTATCGTAATAACCGGACGAATTAATGGCAGCGAGATATACCTTATCTGCTGAAGCTTTGTTGCACCGTATATCTTGGCAGCTTCAAAATATGCTGAATCCAAGCCGCTCAATGACGCAAGATAAACAATAGCTCCGTATCCTACCTGTTTCCACAGATAAGATAATATTATAATAACAGGCCAGTACTTCGGCTCGTTATACCACATTATTTCACTGCCTCCAAAAAATGTGATAATATTATTCAATATACCGTGTTGTTTATCAAGAAGTGTGTTTAAAACATAAGCTACAACTACCCAAGACAAAAAGTACGGAACAAGCATTGCAGTCTGGTAAACCTTTACAGCCTTTTTACTGAGTTCATAGAGCATTAAAGCTACACATACTTCAATCATAACGCCCACGAATAAAAACACAAGATTGTATGCAAGAGTATTAAACACCGCATCCCAAATTGTACCTGTTTTTATAAGAAACTCAAAATTCTGAAGACCTACCCATTCACTGCCTGCGATTCCAAGGCGCGGAATATAATTTTTAAAAGGAATTATCAATCCGTAAAGCGGTAAATAATTAAATATAAAAATCATTATTATAGCCGGAATTGCAATAGCTGTAAGCTGCCAGTTCTTTTTGAAATGTGTTATTTCATTTCTTATACCCAACGAAATTTTATTTTTTATAATTTTCATAATTATTCCGCCTTTCACTGACTTAACAAAACCATCACTTTGCAGCCTTGTACTCCCGGTACTGCCTGTTAAGTTCATCTATAACCTTATCAATTCCCGCATCTGCAAGCTTATTTTCATACTCTGCCATATATGAATCAAAATCAGGCATAGCACCGTTTGCAAACACCTTTTGCGATGCCTTTCTTACCTCACTGAGTGCCGCTATTTCAGCCTTTATTGAGCTTGTGTCGAATACCAGGGTTGACTGCTTACTGATAGTAAGATTATTGTTCATTTCCTGCATTTTCTGAAGTGCTTCTGTTGAATTCCATGAAGAATCCCACTGATCGAATAACGGTCCTATGTAATTATGCCATAGTGCCCATGTTCTTTCTGAACCTTCCTTAGGAATAACCGTAGGATTATCTGTTCCCTTGCCTGATTCATACACATAGTCAACATCCTCTATACCATAAGCAAGTGTGTTTGAAATATACGGGTCCTTCCATATAAGATTTAAAACCTGTACTGCTTTTTCGGGATGTTTTGATGTAATACTTACAGCCTGACCGCCTCTGAATGTATCTCCGTTTACTGTATTCTTTACACCTACTCTTATATCCGCACACGGGAAACCGTATGAAGCTGATGATTTTGAACCGTCCTCTGTAATAGCCCCCGCATCCTTCATTACGGCAACCTTTCCCGTTCTGTATGTTTCGGCATTATTTAAAGTAAGTGCATCTGCAGGAATGTAGCCTTTTTTATACCATTCATGCTTTAAGCGAGCTTCTTCTCTGTATTCTGGAATATCATAATACTTAATGTATTTTTCCTGCTCCTCATCAAACATAACTCCCGGAATACCAACAACGTCCGTATATGCTTTTTCAGGCGGCGGGAACGAAATACCAAGACACGGAATTATGCCCGGCTCATTAGCCAACAGCGTATCAAAATACGGTTCAAGGTCTTTTGGTTCTTTTACGCTCTTATAATCAAAATTATATTTTTCTGCCAAATCTTTTTTAAATGTCCAACCTATTTCAGTAACGTATTTTCCCTGTGACGGAACTGCAAGAAGCTGATCGTTAAATGTCATAAACTGCCATGCACGAGGGTCAGCCTTTGCTTTTATATCCTGACCGTACTTTTCAACAAGGTCTTTAATATCCATATATGTGCCTTTTTCAGCATTTACTCTTACAGATGTAGCATTTCCCCAATCGGCAAATACGAGGTCAAATTCTTCGCCGGAATTGATTACAACATTCATTTTTTCAACCCACGAAGCATTATCTATAAGATTCAGCTTGATTCTCGCACCAACTTCTTTTTCAAATATTTTATTAACCTCGTCCTCAACAAGCTGTTGAGATGACATATTTTCAATACTTTTTGGCATATACCATGTCAAAGTAGGTATTTCGTCAGCTTCCTTAGCCGGTCCGCATCCGGCAACAGCTGCCGCAAGCATTGCTGCGGCAGATATTGTCATTATTAATTTCTTTATAGACTTCACTGTTTATCCCTCCATCGATCACATTCCGTTGTTTGACGGTGTAATAGCATCAATGCATGGAATCTGAGTATCAGCTTCCCATAAGAATGCCTTTACACTGTAACGATTGTCGCTGTCACCCTCCTGTTTTTCAGGCACTGTAACATTTATATCCTGCTGACCGGCTGCCTCGCCAGCTTCAAGGGTTATATACTTACAATCCACATTGATAAGCATGTCGCCATCATACAAAGCAATATACAATGCATACCGCTTCTTTTCTTCAGCAATATTGCGAAGACCGCCTGTTACAGCAGTAATTTTACCTGATGGAACTGCACCCTTGAGCACCGCTTCATTTTCCGTTTCAAAACCGCTTACAAGCTCATATGTTGCAGCAGGCATTTCTTTATTTATTAGCCCCTTATTTGTTGTTGTAAATACAAACTGCTCATCTACAGCTGTGCCGTCTGCATATTTCATTCCCGGGAATGTAACTCTGCATCTTGAAATTGACGGAAGCCTTCCGAATCTTACGCATGCCACGTTATCCTTTACATCGAACACATCTACAGCATTTTTACCGTTAATTAAGATATTTTCTGTCTTTACGGTTGCTGCGTCCAAATCCTTTTCGAATAAGAAACGTACCGAATCGGTTAATTCAGTGTTGTAATCCTTTGCAAAATTCTGCATCTGAGCCGCTCTGGTCTGATATTCATCTGTTACAAATCTGATATATGCAATCTCCAAGTTTAAGCCTTTTTCATAATCAACCACCGGTGACTCATCTGCACCCGAAGGTGTGATTCTGAATGACCGCATACCATCCGCAAAGCCTGTAAATGATGAGCTTATCGGTACAGAATATTCTTTGAATCCGCCATCGCCTTTTTTAGCTGAAATATACTTTGCAACATGTGTTTCTGCAAATCCCTGCAGCTGTGTTCCGGTTACGTAATAAAGCTTCAAATCAACATCCTGATCTGTTTTCATGCCAATTACCATTTTAGTAATATTCTCAGCGCCGCTGACCGGACTTGCCAGCTTGAAGAATGCATGATTATTATCTTTGCTCGGGAACTTTATCTTATCAGTTCCCGCTGCTTCATCAAATTCACACACCGCAGATGTCCATTTGCCGTTACCGAATCTGTATTCGTCTGCAGCTGTACCTTCCCACGCTGCTGCTATGCCTGTACGAGCTGTACTGTAAGCCTTCAGGTTTTCAGGATAAACAGGGATTGATTCGTTCTCTGTTGCAAACTTAAACACTTCCTCAACAGCGGTACCGTCAGCATATTTCAAGCCGCTGAACGTAACGGTGTAGCGTGTCGCCGTTGTAAGTGTGCCAAGTCTTACACGAAGGCTTTTTGCCGAATCTGCAGCTTTATTCTCAATAACATATGTAGCAGGCACACCGTTTAATTGAATGTTTTCCGCTTTTACGGTATCCGGATCAAGCTCCTTTAAAAATTCAAAGCGTACAATATCATTTAAATGATTGTTTCCGCCCGAACCATTATTTACTTCTGCTTCCTGTCCATATGTATCATCTACAAAGCGTATGTGTGCAATATCAAGTGTTACAGGGAAATCGCTTCCTTTCATCGTCATGCGGAGTTTCTGCTTTTCACCGCTCCATGACTTGAAGCCTGATGCAGTGCTGAACTCATATTCCTTATATTTTTTATCCGCAACAAACTTTAATGTACCGTCCGCTGTTCCGTTTTGCGCTCCCCATGTTGCTCCTATTTCAGTTCCGCTGAGATAATACATATTCCATGGTAATTCTGCATTCTCTGATTTTGCTTCAGCTCTTGCGAGTACAACAACCTTCTTTACGTCAGCAGCAGAAAATGGCTTAGCTAACACAACAGATGCCGAATCCGCTTTACCATTTGCACCGGCAAAAAAAACATTTTCCAATCCTTTATCCGGATAGTTGCGGACTTCTGATTCCCAGTTACCGCCGTAATTGCCCCATTTAAAAGCAGATGCATTGGTTGTTGAGTTATGTCCCGAATAGTTGCCCTCATACGAGCTGACAATTCCCGTTCTGTCGGCAACATATGCCTTTACTCCTGCTTCCGCAAATGCTGCAGATGATGGAGCAACCGCTAAAGATGCAAGCATTGCCAAAGATAACATAGGTGATAATAATTTTTTCATTTCATTTTTCTCCTTCTTTTCTTTTTTATTACAACAACATTGTAAACCTTTCCTTTAATGCTTCAGCTTGATATAATCTATTTCAACCGAGCTATTCGGTGCTCCTGAAAATACAAGCCTCAATGCATTAACATTACCACTCCAATACGCACCTTGTGTTAAGTCTATATTGTAGGATACGTTTGTTTTATTATTTTTGGACAATAAAACCTCAAAACATTTATCCTCCGACCATGACTTTTGTTTATCGGTAGTATAATAAACCTTTATTTTTTCCGCATTCATTGTATTTCTCAAGGAAAATTCAAGGCTCTTATAATCGCCGCAGCTTACCGATAAGCTGTCCTGTGCGGTTTCCATAAACGGATTTGAAGAAATTATATCTGCCTTCGCCATACCTCCTATAATATTTACATTCGCCATTGACTTGCTGAATATCCATCCGTCCCTGTCATTATTTATATCAAAATCCCAGACAAGTCCTTCGAACGTTTCACGGCGGCTGTCTGCTCTGCGGAGTAATTCTTCATCTGAAAGCTCCGTTTCAAAATCTCCGTAAATCCGTATATAATCTATCGAGACGGTGGATCCCGAAATATTACCCGGGTCTATACGAAGCCTTGTTAATTTCCCGTCAAACTGTGAATTTAAAGCAGTATTAATCGAATATGCCTTATATCCGTTAGATGTTCCCACCTGAGTTTTGAAGGATCGTGCTTCTGCAAATGCCGTATTGTTTGCTGCAGCAAAGAACACCTGCATAGAAACAGATGTGTCGCTCATCACACCCAGCTCAATAATCTTTGCCTTTGAAATATCTACAGTCGGAACATTTACCACAATCTGAGGGTCTGTACCTGACGATGTATGAGTTAATGCACTGTTGCTCAGTGTATAGGCAGCAGGCTGGCTCGTGTATGCCACAGAAGAGCCGGTTTCAAAATGCTCTTCATACAGCAGCTCTCGCTCACTGTTATCACGGCTTATTGCTGTCACCTTATCATTGTCCTTCAGGCTCAGAATCTTTTCTTCTTCATTCCAGCTCATATTCTTTTTGAACATAAGCGAAATCATCTCAACGTTTATCCAGGTTGAATCATCTAAAAGCTTTGAAGCCTCAGGCAAGGTGTATTTTTTACCGTCACACACTGCTTCGCCGCTGCCCGGAACAAATCCTGTCACAGTATCGCCATATCTTACATAAACAGTGCGTTCACTCCCCTCGTAATAAACCTCAGCATCTAATTTATCCGCAATATCCCGAAGCTTTACCATTGGAAGACCGTCCTGCATAACAGAATCAATCTCTGATGACCAGCCGTTAATGCTTATTCTGACTTTATCCTCCGGTGCCTTTGCCATAAATGCAATTTCATCAATTTCAAGCTTGTCACCGTTTTCAAATCCGCCGAATGTGATGCTTAAGCTGTTAAGTGTTCCTCTCCATATTTCAGGATATTTTCCGACCGGAATATAATAATCCTCAAACTCAGTCATATTCTGCATGGAAACAGGAATTGCAAAATTAAATGCTTTTGCCGGATCTTCATACTCATCAAACGGTGTTGTTATTCGCGTTGTTGAATAGTATGCCGTTCCGTTATTTTTCATACGGACGCGTATATGAGTAACATCAGATGTGTCTATTCCCTCATCAGAGAGTGTAATCAACGCATCTCGTCCCGCAGTAAGCGTCCATACACCGCTTGATACAACTCCCGGCACAATGGTTTCCTCTTTCCAGCCTTTTTCTGCTTCGCTGTTAAATTCCCATTTGTACTTTTCGTAGCTGTTTTCGGCAGGCTTTTCACCGACATTTACTTCACGCAGATTCACCTCTCTCCAATGCGGATACTGGTTATTAAATCTGTCCTTCTGATGCTCGCTGGGGATTATATCCTCATGCTCGCCCGTCTCATTGGTAAATACATTACGCACTGCATCCATATAAGAAAATCCGTAATAAGTGGTGGGTGCGAAATAATGTCCTTCTCCATACTCACTCCATGTGGCAAGATTTATTATCGGCGTTTCGAACACTTTATCCTTCAAAGTAAGAATTTCGTCCTTTGTTTTCTGTAATGACCATTCAAGCCAGTCTGCGTTAAAAGAAAATCCCGTTCCTCTGTGCCATGCATAATCATCAAATCCTGCATCAACTGTAGGGATATAACCCACACCCGCAGCTTGAGAATCTTCATATGCTTTTTTCATTCTTGCAAGGTTGTCTACCGGATAGCCGGCACGATTATGATATTCATAATATCCCTCAAATCCCGATTCGGTAAAAAGCTCGTCAGATACGTCCCATTTGTTCGGTGCAACAAATATCGGTCTGCCGATACCCTCAGCTTCACACATATCTCCAAGACGTTCTATAAACCTGCCCGCATATTCAGCTCCAAATGAATTTATAAAATTCTTCGGATTATAAACTCCTACAAGAGGACGTCCGTTTGCTGTGTAATAACGTGAATCCTTAAAATAATATTCAATCATATGTCTGCCGACATTTTGCAGATAGCGCTCAAGATTTTCATCGGGATTATGACTTGCGGGAAGCGCTGCCCAGCCCGCATTTTCCATAAGCAATGCAAACTGTACCTTTTGAGAATTCTTTGCCTGGAAATAATATCTCGGTGTATAGAAGAAATCTCTCGGTCCCGGCTTTTCCACAGGTGATGGCGGGTATCCGCAGAACCACATAAAGTCCACGCCATGCTCTGCCATATACTTCAAATCCCATTCCATACGCTCTACATTTGTTTCATCAAAAAATCCAAGAACAGGTCGTCTGTATTCCGATTCATTAATGGTATCCCAGCCGTACAATTTGTATTCATCCCACAGATTAAAATATTGCATACATACATCTACACCGGGGCTTTCAACAGCCTGTGCTTCCGGTGCATAATCGTCAAACCGTTCGGTAGGATACACCAAAGCATCCGAAAATTCAAATGAGGAATCAGAAGCCTCGCCTGTTACAGCTAAGCTGTCTACAGCATTCACATTGCTTTTTAAGGCAGCATTCTCAGCCTTTATTTTGTCGTTCACATACAAATCAAAGGATCTTGATGAGAAATTTACATGTGCCGTGATTACATACGGAAGATTCTCCATATAATCCCCGTAAAACCTGACCGGTTTACCGCTTGCATCTTCATAATTAAAGCCGTTTTTATCAACTGTGATTTTTAAAACGCTTTTTTCATCTCCTATAAGCTCAACTGCAATACCGCTTCGCTTTTTATTTATATTCAATACAAAATCAGCAGTAAAATCACGTTCCTCCCTTTCAAAGGTATTGATTAGCTTGCTTGTTCCGTTTTCGGCAATAAACTGTGCTCTGCCGTTGAATCTCACTCCGCCGCCTTTAACATCCGACACAACGCTCCAGCCATATGCCGACGCAGTGTCCTCACTGTCGAAATTGCTGTTTACTAAGTAACCTCGGTTTATAAAAATATAGCTTATTCCCAAATCACCGATCGAAGCGTTTCCGCTTGAAATAAAGAAATTATCAAACCTTTCGGCGTTATACGGAACATTCTGTTCATACAAATGATAATCCACATATATATCAAATGTTTTGCTGTCCATATGAATTACAATATGTACATTATATTTTGATCCGGATTTGTATGGAATTATATTCTTTCTTCCCTCAGTTGAATTAACCCAGAAATAAGTTCTGTCAATGCCTAAATAAATTCCCTCACTGTCACCGTTACGAAGCTGCACAGAAGCATCGGTCATCTGATTTGTCGGAATTAAGTTAAAATTCATTACTACATCGCCGTATGTAATCGGTTCCATTTCACGAAGCGCTTCTACCGGCAGTACCGCGCTTGTGTCCTTCAATGTCAAAGTTGAGCTGCCATGATAAACCTCGCCGCCAATCTGATTCATGTCCCATGCCGACATTTCAGAGGTGCTTACTTCATTTCTCATTGCACGTGTTCTTAAAAACTCTTTTACTTCAACATCGTCTTTCTCTCCGCTTATTGCAACATCTGCAAATGACGGTATTTGTATTACTGACAAGGCTGCTGTCAACATCAAAAAGACTGAACTTATTCTCTTTACAAGCTTTTTCAAATCCTCACCCCCTCTGATAAATCACAATAATTCTCGGCCATTGCCAATCGGTTGATATAAATATCTGCGAACAATTGTCAGCTCCGCTTTTGTAATCAATTATATCATCCATTGCAGCCTGCGTTATAACCGGACTGCGTCCCGAGCTCTCTGCACTGCATTTAAATATTTTAAATGCCGGAGCATAAACAGCTTCAAGCTGATCAGATGTCGGAATTACACCGTTTATAATATCTGCTGTCGTTACACTTATACCGTTATCACTCTTTGAGTATACATTGCCAAACATATAATGCAGCTGCGATGTACCAAAGCCTCCCGAACTGTTTCCGTTAGGACAGGTTCCTGTTTCGTAATCGTACAGAATTTTAATATGGTCTGCATATTCATCCTCGTATTTAAAGGAAATCACATCGCCCTCATCCAATTCAACAGGTGTTTCTTCTTCATCATATTTATAGTAAAGCTTCATATACCCCGAATATGTTTCCACCGAAAATCGAGTTCGAATCTCATCTTCCGGATCAATGGCTGTTATAACCTCGCTGACAATACCTACTGTATCATCGCCGCTGGCATTCAGGCTTTTTGACATATAAAGGAAACACGGGTCACTTGAGTTTTCACTATCCGAATACGCTTCGATACCATATCTTTTATCATTTGCAAAGACCGATGCTGCTTTTACATGATATTTTTGCTCATCATCACCGGGAATACTGAAAACAGGTGTTGTCCTCAAAACATTTATCTTTCCCTCGAAGCTGTATAATGCTTTTGAATAATGGGCATTCGTTTTAGCAAAAACAAGCCGCAGGCTGTCCGGGCTCTCGCCGTTTTGCGGCAAGGCAGCCATATTTTCAATACTGTTATACGGAGTATCTATTTCCATTACCAAGCCTTCACCGTTGACTCTGTAACGAATCTTCTGTTTCTGCACTTTTTGGGTTCCTTTTTTAAGAAGGAGTTCTACCTCCGGGCCCCTTTTCCCGCTCATACCGTCAATTTTAGTTTTTTCCCTGCATTGAAGGACAACACTTTCCTCCGAGGAATTAAAAATCTTAAGGAATACCTTTTCTTCTTCACCGGTTTCATGATAAGCATTCATCAAATAACCGTACTGCCAGCCTGTTTCATGCAATTTGACAGCTGCAATCAGATTTTCATTGTCAAGATAGAACGTTCCGCCAAGTCCCGCCTTAAGCTTATCACCATCCGGAAAGTTTGATATTGTTTTGTATTCAACACCATCAATGTTTACTGACATATAATCGTCATTATTTCCAACCGATACAATACTTCCCTTTACCGATTTTTCGCTTACGATAATTTTTACATCCTTCTTGTCACCGGAAAAACCAACACGTAACACTGCGTCTGACGGAATATCTTCAAAATTAATCGGTTTACCTGAGGAATTTACCAAGACAGCCCTGTCTGCTCCGACAATACTGACATCAACGACATCCGGCTTGCCTTCACTGTTCAGACAAATAATCTTTTCATTATCAATATCTACATTAATTACCGTATATATTTCGTAGCTTTCAATCAATACGGAGTCGTATGTATTATCCGAATTATTGCCTATTAAAGTTACCCTGCCGTATTTCGGAACCATATCATCAATTGATAAATTATCGGCATGCACACCGTTATAGAAAATATTTACATCCTGTAAAAGTCTGAATTTATGCGTTCTTAATGCATTTTCTTCCTTATAAATTGAATACGTTTTTTCCGAATAATCATCGATGAGAGATGCGTTAAATGTCAGTCGTTCCTTGCTGTCATCACAAACATATATCACATTATCGTCATCATCCACGTAAAATTCAACATGGCATCCCAGCATATCTGTATAATCATTCTCGGTATTGTATATGGTATAATCTATTGCAATGCTGTCCGTTTCAGCATTAAAGCCCGTTACTGTTCCTTCTTCTTTATCTGCTTTTAATCTTGAGGAAAACCAGCTTTGAGGCGACATTTCCATATTGGGAGTTTTAGCAATATAAATCTCAGCCGAAAGAGCATTTACAAGCATTTGAACAATGTCATAATATGTAAGAATTGACCCCTGAGCACCATATACACCTTCAGTCAGCTCAAGCCTGTTTGCAATATTTATATAAGCAGTCGGATAACCGCCCTCTCTCTCGGCTATTTCACTCCATCCAAGGGCAGCTACTATGCTCTTTAACGCTTCTTCAAATAATATATTATTTTCCGGAGCAAATTTGTCTTCCGAATATCCCGACATTATACCTAAGCTTACAATGCCGTAAATATCTTTTGCATTTTCATTAACATCTGAAAATGTTTTTTCATTGTTTTCTCCCGAAAGGTCCGTTCCGCTTCCGAATTGCAGGTATTTCATCATAATAGATGCAAATTCTCCGCGGGTTACAGTAGTTGCCATTTCACGGCTGTCATCTTCTATCAGTTCAAAAGCATGCAGAAGAGAAACATTATCATTAAAGCTTCTTATGTCCGCCTGTGTATAAATATCCGATGCATACACATGTATTCCGACAGGAAATACCGCCAATACAATAAAAAGGGAAAGAATTTTTTTCAAAATATTGTTTTTCATATGCTTCACCCCACTGTCAAATCAATTTACCAAGCATAACCGCTGCCTCTGCGCGTGAAAGATTATTTATCGGTGCAAAGCTTCCGTCACCATATCCGTTTATGATACCTTTTTGATTAAGATTAAAGATTGCACCCTTTGCATAATCTGAAATAATATCATTATCGGTGAATAGCGTTTCGCCGGCTTTGCTTTCATAACCAAGTATACGATTTACCATAACAGCCGCATCCTGACGCGTCAGAGGCTGACCTACTCCAAATATATCACCCTGTCCGTTTACAAAGCCATTCTCTGCGGCAGCAGCAATATACGGAGCATACCAGCTTCCCTTTTCTGCATCTGTAAAATATACAGCTTCCGAAAGCGGCAGCTCAAACATTGATACCAGCATCTTCACGAATTCCTCGCGTGTAACCTGACGTGACGGTTCAAAAATGCCGTCCTCCGTTCCGCTTATGATTTTTCTTCTGTAAAGCTCATTAACTGCTTCGCTTGCCCATTCATACCCGTTCATATCCGAAAATGCTGTCATTTTATCTGCGTTCGTGGTTGAAGGAGCCGGAGTTGAAGGAGTCGCATTTGTCACCGGAGCTTTTGCAATGTCGGAATAATAATTAATATTATTTCCACCACCGCCGCCGGAGCCGCCCGAGCTGCCGCCGGTGGTTTTCTTTTCCTTCTGCTTCTGATGCTTTACAGCATTCTCAAATGCCGTCTTTACATCTTCAAACGATCTGTAGCTGCCTTCTGTAAGTAAGCTGTATGCTCCTTCGGGATTTTTAAGCTCATCAGCCTCAGTTAAATCGATACTGATGTTTTCCTTACTTATGTGTTCAAGTATATGCTTAACCTCTCCTCCTGTCACCGCATATTTTAATCTTGCAAGCACAGTCTGCTCGTCAAATGCTCTGCGTGCCGATTCGTACTCCGTATGTGTTCCTATTTTATTCGCAATTTCCTTTTTTACTGCTTCATCCGCTTCTTTATATAAGTCGTATTCGGAGTGCTCCTTGAATTTTAAATAGTCATCATACTTATCTATTGCAGCAAACCATTCCTCGCCTGACATATATTTCATGCTTGCCAATGCAATTGCATTATCTATCTTTTTGCCGATATTTTCAGCAGTAAAGGCATCAATTTCCTGTACCAACAGATTATACATATCATCTGTATATAAGCCCTTTGAAGTGAATTCATCATAAAATGCACTCTGTATATCGAGAATATCATAATCAGTCTCAATTAAGACCTTCAGTTTTTGTGCATCTGAGCTGTCTTTTGCTTTGTTTATTTCTGCGAAAACATTATCAGTATACTGCTTTGTTATATTTACAAACTGCACCATATACTCTCCATCGAATGCATTGCTTGTGAAAAAGGCATTATATACAGACGGCTGGGCAGGCGCTTCGGGGATTACAAATTCAAAAGTAAATTCACCCTTCTCATTTGTCTGTGTTTTTTGTGTTAATACGGTTTCCGATGCGTTTCTGACAAAAACGCTGACCTCTTCCCCCGCAATTCCATACAGGTTGCCTACCGCTTTAACCTTACCGCTGCGCGATTTGACACTGCATGAAAGCTTGTTAAGCTGAATATAATCTATTATTACATTTCCTGCTTCATCAGACGGTATAAATTTCAAGCCTGTAATTTTGCCGGTCCAATTTTTATTGCTTTGTGTATCTATTTTATATACTCCGCTTTCATTGGATAAGATATCAAAGGTGAAGCAGCACTCTTCGCAGTATTCCTCACATGCATCCGTAGTAAAATACAGCTTGCCTTTACTTCCCGGTGACTCGTTTTTATATGCAATATCTATTCTCTTTATATCTTCCGCACTTACATTTGGCTGCAGGCTCCGATAAAAACCGTCGCCGTCTCCGGTAACTCTTGCCCAGAGCTTACCATCATATACAACCGCATCCGATACATTTCCAATACTTTCAAAGCCATATTCTGTTCCTTCAAAATCATATGTAATACATTTCTCATCCTCTGTAAATGAAGGAATTACATCACTGTAAAAGCGAACCCAGTCTACCTCAACCTTATCACCGTCATTTGCACCGCTGAATGAAAGCCTGTAACGTGTAAGGTCAGGCACAGCACCCCAGAGTTCATTGGATGAGGTATCTGCCGAAACCACTTTAAACTCATCACTTGCTGCAACAATCGGCAGAGCAAGCATTCTTGTTGAATCTATTGCTTCACCCGTACCCGAAAAATAAACCTGAGGAGTGATTTGTGCCGTTGATCTTAGTTTCATGGCAACCTTGGCGATTTTGTTTCTCTGAATTTTCACTGTTGCTTCTTTAGCATAAGCCATATTTGTTTTGTTCGTGATTTCAAATTCAGCAACTCCATCGTTAATATCGGGCGGGTACTTTTTTATTCCCTGTCCCCAATCATTGAAAATTGAGCTGTTATTCATTTCAACGCCATAAATAACGGTTCTTCCTTCAAATCCAGCTTCCTCCGGCTGTACAACCGGCCATTCTTCAGCAGGCTCATCGGGCTTTATTTCTTCGTTCCCCCCTGCAAAGCGAATATATTTAAATTCCACTTCCAGCCCTTTTTCAAAATCAATAACAGGTGATGCGGCAGATTGTGAAACAGTCACCCTGAATGCCTGTATATCATCCTTAAAGCCCTTAAAGCTCCCGCTGTTTACCGGAAATTCATATTCTCTGAAGTCTCCGTCTCCCTTCTCAAATGAAAGAAGATTTGTAGACATTCCTTCTTTAAAGCCCGAAAACTTTGTCCCTGTCACATAATAAAGCTTCAGACAAACATCCTGATTTGTTTTCATACCGACAACCATTTTTGTGATTTTATCCGCCTGCGTAACAGGGCTTGCCAAGCTGAAAAATGCAGACGGATTTTTTGAACTCGGGAACTTTATTGCTGCCGTTCCCGCATCTTCCTTGTATTCGCACACCGCAGTTGTCCAGTTGCCGTTACTCCATGTATATTCTTCCGGATTTTTTCCTTCCCATGCTGCAATAATATTATCTTCTGCTAAAACCATGCTGCTTTCCATAAGGGATACAAAGCTCATCATGCTCAAAACACATGTAATAATTCTTTTTAATAATGTTGTTTTTTTCATATTTATAACCATGAACTCCTTTCGCCAAATTAAGTTTAAAAGAAAATCGCTCAGATTGCCGCCTTTTCTCTTAATTCGTTTTCCTTGTAATGCCTCTATCATTAGTATACAATATCGCTTTATCATTTTCAACAGTCTAAATCTTGTTTTTTGTGTAAAATAATTAGATTATTGATTGATTTTAGTTCTTTACCGCTTGACTGAATCTGAAGATTATGTTAAAATAGTTTTGTATTATGTAACTATACACGTTTTTTTAGTTACGCATAACACTAAAATCAGGTTTGTAAAAGGAGTTTGTTATGTATAAAGCTATTATAATCGACGACAGTCCCTGGTCCGTCGCAAACATAAAGTGTATATTTCCTTGGGAACATTACGGTTTTGAAGAACCAATCACTACGGATAATCCTCAGCTTGCTCTGAGCTTATTATTACAACATAAACCCGATGTGCTTTTTACTGATATAAAAATGCCTCAAATCAGCGGCTTTGATTTGATAAAACAACTTAGTGTAAACAACCTTAAAACAAAGATTGTTTTAATCAGTGCATACACTGATTTTGCATATGCACAGCAAGCAATATCATACGGTGTTTTCAGGTACTTATCAAAGCCAATAAGCAGACAGGAGGCCGAAAAGGTAATTCATGATTTAAAAAATGCATTAGACAAAGAATATGGCAAAAACAAAACCTTCTCCGCCGATTACATTTCAATTAAAAACCCGTCATTCAAAAAGCTGATTGAGTATATAGACGAAAATTACACGCAAAAGCTGCAGCTTGAAGAGCTTTCAGCACTTTTTCAAATAAATCCGTCATATTGCAGCCATTTGTTCAGCGAACATTTTAATTGCGGATTTACTACTTATATTACAAATCTCAAATTAAAAAAAGCCGCTGAGCTTTTAGTCGAAAACAATATGTGGATAAACGAAATAGCTGATTTTTTAAATTACGATTACAATTACTTTAATAAACTTTTCAAAAAACATTACGGTGTTACTCCAAAGCAATTTCAGCAAAGGGGAGAAAAAAATGAATCCTAAAAAAAGCTTGCGTACCGGCATCAACTTAACAATAATAGTTGCTTGGTTTATCATTTTTATCATACAGATTTATTGCATTGGGCTGTTATATAATCAAATCATTTCCGGGGAAAAAGAAAAGGCATCCGAAAATATACTTTTAGCTCATGATTTTATACAAAGAAAAATAGATACATCAAGAATAATTCAGGAAGCTGTTCTTAACAACAACAATGTTATGAAAAGCTTGCAAAACCCGCAGCCTGAATTACACAGCAACCTGGAAAATTCCATATCCGAATTTATGCAGTCCAATCACAGCATTTTTTATGAACCTTTTCACATAATTTTTATTGATAAAAATGATAACGCAAGTTGTATGACAGGAAAAATCTCCGATGAAGTCATGAAGAAAGCAGTCGACATTTTTAAAGCCGACAGCAAAAAGGAGCTTGATTTTTTTACTGCAACCACTCCCCTTTTTAATGCAGTATATTTTTGTGCACCGCAGCAAATCACTTTCCCTTCAACGCTCAAAGTCGAAACTGAATATATTGGCACATTTATTATTGTCGGGCAGATAAACATTGCTGAGCTTATACGGCACTCATCGATAAGCGATGCGGACTTTGTATATCTGACAAACGGAGCGGATAAAAAAATTGATATAATTACACCCTCCGCCGCACATAAAAATAATTTCAACTCAGAACATAAAATTTTAGATACTGAATGGCAATTATGCATAAGTATGCCTATTAACTTCCCTACACCTCCGATATTTATGATGTTTCTTCTGGAAATAGCATTGCTGTCTTTGATTTTTCTGTTTATACAAATACTACTCTCTCACAATATTTACAAACCCATAGAGAAGATATACAGATTTTTAAACGATTATCCAAAACAGTTAAACCATTCACACCTTAATTTGAAAACCCGGAATGAGCTTGGAATTATTGCAGATAAAATCAATAATATGCTTGACAATACGGAAAACCTGTATCGTCGTATAATCACTACACAACAAACCTTATACGAAACCGAGCTTATGCAGAGGAGCACAACATTATACGCCCTGCAGGCACAGCTTGTTCCTCATTTTATATACAATACCATGGATTGTATATGCGGACTTGCAAACACATCCGGAGTGCCTCAAATTGCCGATATTGTTGTTTCCTTATCGAGAATACTTCGTTACAGTATCAAGGAAGAAAAAGAAGTTTTGTTCATTCAGGAGTTAGAGATTCTTGAATATTACATAACCATTCAAAGCATTATGTTTCCTGACAGGTTCGATGTGCAATTTAACATTTCTGACGAAACTCATTCGGTACATTGTCTGAAAATGATTGTTCAACCTATAGCGGAAAACGTTTTCAAACACGCTTTCAAGGATCCGGGCAAAAAATATCTGTTAAACATTTCTGCATATGTAAACGAAAAATTTCTTGTTGTCAAAATACGTGATAACGGCTGTGGTATAACAGCTGAAAAATTAAAGCTCATAAAAGAAGAGCTTTCACTTATAAGTAAAACATTTTTCGTAGAAAAAAAAGACACAACACATATCGGTATCTCCAATATCCAATACCGCATATTTTTGAACTATGGAGAAGATTATAAAATAGACATAGACAGCAAGGAAAATGAATATACAGAAGTTACTCTTCGCCTGCCTAATAAAGAAAGCTATAACTAAAAGCCACAAAAAACAATGGGACTTACGCCAGGCGAATACAGAAATAATTAAAAAAAAGCGGAAAATCCGCTTTTTTTTAATTACAGCTTCGCACCGTTAATTTTTACACCCGGTCCCATTGTTGAAGCAACAACAACGCTTCTCAGGTACTGTCCCTTTGCAGCAGCGGGCTTCGCTTTAATGATAGCGTTTAAAAGAGTATTGAAATTCTCTGAGAGCTTTTCTACTCCGAAGGAAGCCTTGCCTATGGGGCAGTGAATAATGTTAGTTTTATCGAGACGGTACTCTATTTTACCTGCCTTAATTTCATTTACAGCCTTAGTTACATCCATTGTTACGGTACCTGCCTTAGGCGAAGGCATAAGTCCCTTAGGACCGAGCACCTTACCGAGACGGCCTACAACTCCCATCATGTCCGGAGTTGCAACAACAACGTCAAAATCAAACCAGTTTTCACTCTGGATTTTTGTAACCATATCCATATCGCCTACATAATCTGCGCCTGCAGCCTGAGCCTCATCAGCCTTCGGACCTTTTGCAAACACAAGTACACGTGCTGTTTTACCCGTTCCGTGAGGCAATACAATAGCGCCTCTTACCTGCTGATCCGCATGTCTTGAGTCAACGCCGAGCTTTATGTGAACCTCTACCGTTTCATCAAACTTTGCCTTGGCAGTCTTTGTTACAAGCTCAAGAGCCTCAGCGGGATCATATAACTTTGATTTGTCAACCAGCTTCACGCTGTCCTTATATTTCTTTCCTCTGAACATTTCATATCCTCCTTTGTGGTCAGACAAGGCCTTCCGCCTCTCCCACTTCTTTTATGAGCAAATTATTCTTCTACCAATACTCCCATGCTTCTTGCTGTTCCGGCAATCATGCTCATGGCAGCCTCAAGACTTGCGGCGTTAAGATCCGGCATTTTCTGTTCGGCAATAGCCTGAAGATCAGCCTTTTTAAGCGTAGCAACCTTTGTTTTGTTAGGAACACCGGAACCGCTTTGGATATTACATGCCTTTTTGATTAAAACGGCAGCCGGCGGAGTCTTTGTCACGAATGAGAAAGAACGGTCAGCATAAACCGTAATAACAACCGGAATTATAAGACCTGCATCCTTCGCTGTTTTTTCGTTGAATTCCTTTGTAAACTGCATAATGTTTACGCCGTGCTGACCGAGAGCCGGACCAACAGGCGGAGCCGGTGTTGCCTTTCCGGCAGGAATTTGTAATTTGATATAACCTGCAACCTTTTGAGCCATAAATGGCACCTCCTTAAAAATACGTGTGGTAATTACGGGCATACGCCCTCCCACTGAAAAACCAGAGGGATCAAAATATATAAACGGCATGTCCGTTTATAACAAATAAATCAGTCGATTTTTGTAACCTGAGCAGCTTCGATTTCAAGAGAAACCTCTCTGTCAAACATATTGATTTTTGCGGAAATTTTTCCTGTTTCCGAATCGACTGTTTCAACAATTCCCGAAAATCCTTCCATAGGACCTGATTTAACGGAAATTCTGTCACCGATGGAGAGTCCGATTTCAGCCTGACGCACTGTGTCAACGCCCATTTTACGAACCTCTTCATCGCTCAGCGGAACCGGTTTGGAACCCGGACCGACAAAGCCGGTAACGCCTCTTGTATTTCTGACAATATACCAGCTTTCATCAGTCATGACCATTTTGATCACAACATAGCCCGGAAAAAGCTTGCGCTTCACTGTCTTAACCTGATCCTCGCTCTTTTCCTCAACATCCTCCACCGGAACCTCAACATCCATTATAAGATGCTGCAGACCGCGGTTTTCGACGGACTTCTCGATGTTTGCCTTGACTTTATTCTCATATCCCGAGTATGTGTGTGCCACATACCATTTTGCGTCCGCTGCCATATTGTTCTCCTTCCTTTCTGATTATAACCACTCAGTTATAAATTGGAAAAGTTTAGAAAAACCAATATCAAGCACCGATAAGATAACGGCAACTACTGCAATGAATACCAGAATAACGCCTGTGTTATGAACCAATTGAGACCATGAAGGCCACGTAGCCTTTGAAAGCTCGGATTTTGTTTCAACAAAAAAGGTTTTTGCTTTTTTTCCCAAGCTCTTCTTTGCTGCTTTTGTTTCAGCCATAATAACACATCCTATCTTTTAAATTTTACTACTCAAACGGCAGAAGTTACTTCGTTTCCTTATGAAGCGTGTGCTTCTTGCAGAATCTACAGTATTTATTCATCTCCAGCCTGTCCGGATCATTCTTCTTGTTCTTCATTGTATTGTAATTTCTCTGTTTACATTCCGAACATGCAAGTGTGATCTTTACTCTCATTTGTTACACCTCCAAAAACGCTATCATTAAAAATATTACACTCTTTTTTTACACACAAAAAAAGAGCCTTTAAAGCAATTATTATTATACACTAAATAAAGGCTCTTGTCAAGTGTTTTTTAAATTTTTTTCTTTGTAATATTATATATAAAAATACGTCAAAAACTTCTCATTATGCTATAAAACTACCACAAAAACAGCAAAAAACGTTGATTTGCTCACGGATTTATGGTATCATTAAAACAGGTGCGGTGCCCGTGACTTAATCGCCAGAAGAAGCACTGTTCCGAAAATCCCCGCAGTTATAAACTCACCGATGAATACGGTGAATGCAAAATAAAAATATGAACCGGGAAAATGGTAGGCAAACATAAGTATAAACGGCACAATGATTGTGTTTGACAAAATCGGCGGTACTGCCGCAAGCCATTTGTTTTTTCGCAGAAGTCTTGTTCCGACAGCTCCAATCAAGGTTGCTAAACTGCCGACGATAATGTTTGCAAGAACACCGTCTGTAAGCAGGTTTGCAATAAGACAGCCGATAAAAAGACCCGGAATTGCCGCAGGTGTAAAATACGGCAGAACAGTAAGCGCTTCGGAAATACGAAGCTGAATGGCTCCGTTTGCAAGTCCCGCGATGTTTGCAACATACGTCAACGCAACGTACAGCGCGGCAATAAGCGCGCCTTGAGTGATGAATAAACTTTTTCTCATGATAAAAAAACTCCTTTAGTTTTGTTTTAGGTGAGGAAGGTTTCGAACTCACCGCATTACATTATAGCATCATGAACAGGGCTTGTCAACATCTCCAGGAACAAAATTTTCCTTTGTATGTTTTTTTGTAAGTTATGCCCAAGCTTTTCATACAAATGTGTCAATGGATTTTATCCACGGGATAACAGGGCTTCCCGCGGAGAAAATTGCAGAGCTTTTCAATGCAAGCTATGTCAGCAGTGTATTAAGCGCCCCAAAAAAATAATCAGAAATAAATGCAGAAGGAATTGATAACATGCAGAAAAATTTTATAAGACACTCCGTGCTGCCGGTAATTGCAGCTCTTATCTGGGGAACGGCGTTTGCCGCTCAGAGCGTTTGCTCGGAATACGTGCAGCCTATGACATTTAATACCGAAAGATCTTTTATTGCAAGCATTACGCTACTTGCGGTATATCTTATATATTCACGCTCTGCAAAGCAAAGCGGAACAAAAAAGCCGATTCCATGGAAAAAGCTGATTCCCGGTTCAATATTATGCGGAATTTTCCTCGCTCTTGCATCAAACATGCAGCAGCTCGGAATAGGCGTAACCTCCGCCGGGAAATCAGGCTTTATTACAGCCCTGTACATAGTCATTGTCCCGATACTCGGACTTTTTATAGGTAAAAAATGCGGTATTAACGTATGGATAGCAGTTGCTGCCGCCACCGCAGGTCTTTATTTCCTATGCGTGGGAGAAAACTTTTCAATAACCTCCGGTGATTTGTATCTGCTTATATGCGCCGTTCTTTTCTCGGTACACATTCTCGTTATTGACCATTACACGCAGACAGTGGAAGGCGTTCTGCTTTCATTGGGACAGTTTATCGTTGTGACCGTTATCTCGGGAATCGGAATGCTTATTTTTGAACAGCCCTCCATGGATGCTATAATGAAATGTCTGCTTCCCACCCTTTACGTAGGTATTTTTTCAAGCGGCGTAGCGTATACGCTGCAAATTATCGCCATGCGCGGCGCAAACCCGACGGTTGTTTCTCTGCTTCTGAGCCTTGAATCCGTATTTTCAGTGCTTGCGGGCGCAGCCTTTCTCGGGGAGCGTCTTATGGCAAGAGAATATTTCGGGTGCCTTTTGATGTTTGCGGCAGTAGTAATGTCACAGCTTCAGCCGAAGAAAAAAGAAATAAACAGTTAATTAAGGAATTGATACAGCAATGAAAAAATTTTTTCGCCTTCTTATTATTTTGCTGCTTGCCGCAAATGCGGTAATGCTTGTATTTACATATCAAAGCACAGACAAAAGAAAAAAAGCCGAGGAAGCTTTTTTCGCTCAAAATACTGAATATGAGCAATTGAACGAAACTCTGAAATCCGAAACAAACAAGCTTGAAGCCTTGTCCCGAAGCAGCACCGAGAAAAACACTCCTTCCGATGAGAAATTTGAAAAAAATCTTGAAAGCACCGGTGTTTCGGTATGTATCGACCCCGGGCACGGAATAACATCACAGTCAGGGAAGGAACCTGTAAGCCCGGGCTCCGGCGAAACAAAAGCGGCCCATGTCAGCGGGACCGCCGGAGAAGAAGAATTTAACCTCAGCGTTGCGCTGAAGCTGCGCTCAATCCTTGAAAAATCAGGCATAACGGTTGATATGACAAGAACGGAGCATGAATGTGACAAAAGCAACATAGACCGGGCAAATCAAGGAAACGACAGCAATTACTGCATAAGGATACATGCCGACGGCAGTGAAAACTCCGCCGCTTCGGGCATATCGGTTCTTATACCGGAAAAAAGCTATTTCGGAGATGACAGCTTTGTCAGGGACAGCAGTATTCTCGGTCAATACATACTGGATAGCTCGGTTAAAAATACAGGCGCAAAAAACAAAGGTCTTGTTACACGCTCGGATCTCACGGGCTTTAACTGGTCTAAGGTTCCCGTCGTACTCATAGAATGCGGATTTCTTACAAACCCCGAAGAAAGGGCGCTTTTGCTGACAGACGAGTATCAGGAAAAGCTTGCGCAGGGCATTGCTGACGGATTCCTTAAGTTTGTGAAGGAGCTGTAAGATTATCAAGCAGATCTGCAGGGCTGCAATTTAATACGTTTGCAAGTCTTACAACGGTTTCTGATTTTGCTTTGTTAATATCTCTGTTCCTTTGCTCATAGCTTTGAATAATTCTTATTCCGATGCCGGATCTATCCGCAAGCTCGGCTTGCGACAGACCCAACGCTTCACGGTATCTTGCGAGTGCAGTTTGAACATAGAACAAAGAGATATTCTTATCCATTGCATCCGCAAATTTTGATAAATCCGCTTCATGCAAAGTATCATACATAAATACAATTTTTTCGACCGATACAGCATTTAAAATATATCTTAATTTATAATTCTTTAACCAAGCATAAAAAGCAAGTACATACCCTGTCCAATATTCGGGGGACTTATCAAGATACATGACATCTTCTTCGGATAATTCTTCTCCTTTGATTTCACGAATAACTTCCCGTGCAAGCTCACAACCGGTTTTTCCCGCAATGTATGCCGGATTTCCATTTTCAATTTGCTTGCATACATTAGACGCTAAAAACATATCGAAAAAATCATTTATTGTATATTTGCAGGTATTAACGGCAAAATCAACCATATGCCCTAAATTTTTCTGTGCATGGGGTAAATAATCTTCATCGTAAGCGTATGTCATCTTGCTTCATCTCCTCCCTTATAATGTCAACAATAAACAGCTCGTCGGGGCTTATCGTTTCTCTTTTTGTTTTGCGATATTCAAGCCTTGCAAGCCGATCCCGTTCCTTCTTTTTTGCATAATATACAGCGGCTTCGGCAGGTGCAGCAGATATAAACTTAATTTGCCCAAATGCCTTTTCCGATATTAAAACAATTTGCTCACCAAGCTTGCCGAGCCTCATCGCTTCTGCCAATTGCCTGTAGCTGATTGCACCGGAAACAAAATCCTGTGCAAAAGAGAAGTAGGAGTCATCTGCACGATAGCCGATAATAACATCATAGTCTGTTGTATCAATCATAAAGTTTTCGGCAAGGTAGGTTTTTGCCATTTCCGACACCGTGCCGTTTTCCCAATAAGTCCTGTTTTTCGTAAGAAGAGCAAGCCAATTCAGAATAATATATTCTTCCGAATTCAGATAGAGAACCTTTAAACCCGTCATATCAAACTCATATTTATTTGCAAAGCCGTCATTGTTATCGAAGCAGCCCCATTCCTTTGCCAGCTCTTCGCTTTCGGTACAATAAAAGCCTCGTCCGTAATCATTATTTTTTTTACCCAATCCAAAGACAGGAGCTTCAATAATTTTTTCACTGCCGTGATATACAATCATAAGAATACCTCCCAAAACAGATACAACCACAGTGGTATATTTGTATTATACCACCGTGGTTGTACTTTGTCAAGAGATTTTACGTTATTGATGCAAGACAGTATATATAAACATTTCCTTGAATTTCTATTAAATTACCTTAAAAACTTCCTTTAATCCCTGCTTTTCAAACACAAGAGAACCATCAGACTGTGTCATCGATTTGGTAAAGCTATTTTGTTCTATACTGTACCCATTCTACAATATTAGATACATCAGTAGATGCTGACGGATCCTCCTTAGATTCTCTATCCTCTGTCTTGCTGTAATAATAGGTGTATACAGGCTCTTGATAGTACCATCTTGTACCGTAGTTATTTGTTTTGTATGTTCCATCTGGTATCCACATACGTTTAGCTCCGCATTTCGGACACTCTAACGAACCATAGAACTGAATGCTTGTGCCATATTTACTTGACGGCGAAAGCTGATATGTTATATCAGGTGCCGAGTGCCTTGCACTATTCGGTGCGGTAGAATCGCTTCCCCAAGTTGACGAATTCACATACCTATGATAGTACTTGTAATGTGTAGTTGTTGATGTTACATACTGTTCGCTCCATACATTTCTTGTTCCGTTTGTCGGTTTAGAATATACAGGTCCTAAAGTTGCCCCCCAAGCAGTTCTTTCAGAGTTATACTGTGTCCATCCGCTTAACGAGGATGAGTTCGATGTAGTATACAATGTTTGAGTATAAGTGTACTTTCTATCAACGATTTCTGCATCTTCCGGAACTTCAGCAGCAATAGCCCAAATTGCGTCATTATGTGTCCAATGTGCATACAGTGTAATATCTGTAAGTGAAGTCATAAGGGTTTCTTCTGTTACTTGTTCGCCGCCTTCTGCTTCTGTGTACCATCCATCAAACGAATAATAATCTCTGCTTGGAACTGGTAATTCACCGATCGGCATATTCAGTGATGCAAGTTTGCTTTCTACTGAAACTGTTCCACCTGTTGCATCAAATGTGATTTTGTGTGAAGATAGATAGTTTTCGAACTCTTCTGCAGTGATATATTTAATCTCACCATCACTTACAGTCAGGTATCTATCGTTTGCCATCTCACCACATACCAGAACATTACCGGTTACATTCAATTTACCAACAATGCCAGATGTCAAAGGTGCAAGATTGATATTCTTACAAAGAACAGCGTTTCCGCTTAATGTTCTAATATTAATTGTTCTGTTCAATAACAATGTTGTTTCTTCCGCTTTAAGAGCAAGGGCAAATCCTGTTGCCTCAACAGTTACACGGTCAAGAACAACTTCGCCCGAAGAAATTTCCAAAGGAGTCTTTGTGTTTCCCGTGATTGTAACTCCATTTATAACAGTTTTAGCAGCATCTGATTTAACACTTAATCCTTTGTATTCCTTGTCTTTACCCTGAAGTTCAAACGAAGCAATATTGCCTACAACAAGCTCCATACCCTCAGACTCATCATCAGGAATAGCAGAAATATCCAAAATAATATTGTCTGCACCGCAAGCCGCTACAGCCTGTGCCATTTCAACGTTAGAAGCAGTTGCATTTACATTCAAAACATTTTCAAAGGCATTTTCTCCAAGAGAAGCAACCTCATCAGGTATGATGTATCCTTCCAATGATGTACATCCACTAAATGCATTGTCGCCGATTTTTGTTACTCCAGGACAAAGGATATATTCAAGAGATGTACATCCTTCAAATAATGAATCCGGAATTTCTGTGATATAATCACTCAACTTAACCGCAACAATATCTGTATTGTATTTAAACAATCCGGGTTCAACACCTGTCACTTTTATTGCTGAGAATGTTCCATCGTTGTTATCAACTGAGATATACGAAGGTACGACTACCATTTTATCAGCTTCATCACCTACCGGAACATAATCAACAATGATTCCAGTATCGGGATCCAATGTAAGCCCTTCGGTTTTAGCAACCTTACTGTTAACATATTCTTCTACAAAGTAAGGAATGTCAAAAGGCAACACACTATTCTCATGATCTGCAAATGTTCCATCGTAAGAGTAATCAAGATACTCTTCGGTTTTATCATCTAACACGTTGTATGTGTACACAAAATATGATTTGTTTGCTACATCATAACCGACAACACCAAAGACATGTACTGTACCAGCCATTACCATTCTGTAGTCACCAGATGTGTTACCTGTACTTGAGAATGTGGTTGTAGTTGTTTTAATCTTTGAAGTATAGTATGTAAGTGTAGAACTATATTCGTCACTTTGTGTATCTGTTGATGCTAAAGCCTGTGACTCACTATTCGAGCCACCACTTGAATATGACTCACCATATCCTTTTGTTTCACTAATTACTTTAGATATCACATTAGAAATCGTGTTACTCTGACTGGTTGAGCTACTATTGTTGTAACCTGATGATGAATTCCAAGATTTTGACATCGTAGAAGTTGTTGAACCATAGTCTTCCTTATCTTCTGTATCATGCCATTCGCTTTGAGTAGTACCACCATCGTTTTTAGTTACACTTTCGCCTGTTTTAGCATTTATTGTTGATGTAATACCGAGAGCGCCAGTCAAACTAAATTTCTTATTCTTTTTGGTTGTTTCGTTGCCAGAACCAGCATTACCGCCAATTTCGCCACCGGCTCCGAGTTCCCAACCAGTCTTGTATTCTGTATTACTGTGATATTCATTCGAACCACTATTACCAACAGATGTTTTGTAGTTATATCCATCGACAGAAACAGTGTTTTCTGAAGAACTACTGCTTGTATTCAAATAATAACTATTACTTTCACTCTTTGAAACAGTTTCCACTTCTTCTCTCGTCTGACCTGTTTCCTCAAGGTAAGTTTCGCTCACCTGTGTAGTTTCATTCCAGTCACTTGACAAGGTCCATGCGGATGTGTTTGTAGTTGCATTTGAAACAACCTTTGCTATTGCAGAGGCCTGTGTAGAGCTAATCTCCTCTGTTTCTGTTTGAGAATGAGTTGATATAACACCGTTTACGCAATTCAATCTTAAAGTTGTAAACAAAGGTACGTTCTGAATTTCTCCAAGTTCATATGCCAATAGAATTAAACCACTCTCATGATCCTCGAAGATCATTGGATCATTTAATTTACTAACAGGAACAGCTTTATTTCTATTACTTGACCAATTTGCATAAAGTGTTATATCACCGGTTGTTCCTGCAGGTATATACTGCCACAAATTTCCATCTTTATCAGTCCATCCAACAAAGACATATTTATCTAATGTTGGTTTAGGTAATGCTTTCACATCTCCAACCTGATACTCAATACTGCTTACAGGAACCATATCTGATGAAAAACTTACGGTATAAGTTACCTTTTCCCAATGCGCATACAGTGTTTTGTTACCCGTTGTACCGGGCGAAAGCTCTGTTACCTGTGTACCGCCTGTTTGTGTTGTGAACCAACCGACAAAATTATAGCCGTTCACCATCAAATCCTGTAAAATCAACCCATCCTGCTTTGAATAAGCCGTTGGATTTGGATTTTCAATATTAATCGTTTTCAGATATTCGTCATTATTGTCGATATAATATGTTATAGAATATTGGTCTTTACTCAATATAGGAATTATTTGTTGTTCAACAATAACTGTATTACACACGCTGCAATGTTTACCTTCTGTTAAACCAGTTTTTTCATAAGTCGGTGCTACAGCTTCATCAAAAACAACCGTGTGTCCTGTTGCATTTAAAATCAATTCAGATTGATTTATTTCAACAGTACCGTTTACATCACTGAAATACTTACCGCAAACCGTACAATGCCAATATGCGATGTTGCCGTCCTCGGTACAGGTAGGTGCTGAATATTTTGTTTCGGTCATATTATGCTCGCATTGCGGTTGATTTTTTGGAGCCGGAAGCAGAGTTACATTGTATCCGTTGGGATTACACATGCATCCGTCAGCAACAAAGCGTCGTATCGCTATAATATCACCGGCATTTATTTTATCGTCACCGTTGACATTTGCTGCCGATTCATTTATCGTCTGCTCATAGTTACCTGCAATATGACGTCTGAGCATAATAATATCGCCGCTGTTAACTTTTTTGTCGCCGTTCAAATCGCCCGGCACATAATCAACTACACTTACTGTTCCGTTTTTCAGCTGAACATCTACAGCATTCATATTTGAATCTAAAATATCGCCGTCATCATATGATACTTTGACATTGTATTCATCACCCGACTGCGCATTCTCATCAATAACAAATTGTAATGTAAGAATCGTTCCGTCCTTAATATCTGACGGTTCTAAATCCATACCGTCCCATACAAAATTACATGGTGATGTAAATTTACCCGGCTTTGTCATAGCAAGTGCCGAAAATGCATCACCTGCTATTGCGCCTGTTAATGTAAGTCCGTTATCATATGTAAATTTCAATGTTGCGCCTAAAATTCCGGGATTGCCGGTAATTTTAACAGCTACATTTGCTGTACCACCCGGTGCGTCTGTTACCGACTCAACGCTTATCGTTGGATTTGTTGCCGCAATAATTGCTGTTGGCATAATTGTAAAAATCATAAATACCGTAAGCAATGCAGCAATTGTTTTTGAAAATTTCATCATCTCTACACTCCTTTATCTTTAAATCAGATCAACTGTTTCTGCTTTACATAATGGTTCCATTGATGAAATATTACCCCACCACATCACCTTTGCATATGCAGCTTTTGAATCAATACTGCTGATATTAATATCATTGTTTGATGGAATAAATGTGTTTAATGAAATCAGTTTACCCATACTGTCATAAAAAGCTATTACAATTTGACCTTCTTTGTCAGAGCTGTTAACCAAAGTTACAGATTTACCTTTAATAATGACGGCAGCAGTTTTATCATTTCCTACTTTGATTGCTCCCGATACAGTTTTAATGTCTACCGGTGCAAGATTGCCGTCCAATATGTCACCATCATCGTAATTAACCGAAATGTTATATGTCCCTGAACTGCTTGGCACAGTGAATGTAAGTATCGCTAACACACCGTTTGTATTATCCTCATCCATACCATCCCATACAATGTTTGCCGGATTTGCCGAAAGACTGCCCGGCTTTGTCATAGTGAGCGATGACAGTGCAGCGCCTTTTACTATGTTCGTAAGAGTCAATCGGTTGTCATAACTGACTTTAAATGTTGCTCCGCAAATTCCCGTATTATTTTCAAGCCTTATCGGAACATTTACGCTTGCTCCGGGTTCTGACGTTACATTATCAACACTTACGGTTGGCAGATCCTGCGAAATTTCTCCGGTCACCGTAATTCCGCCGTTCTGAATTGCAACTTCAACAGGTGATATATTTCCGTCCAAAATATCTCCGTCATCATACGAAACCGAAATATTGTATGTACCTGCGCTGCCCGGCACAATGAAAGTAAGCGTTGCAATTACGCCGTTCGTATAATCTGCTTCCATGCCGTCCCACACGATGTTTGCAGGATTTGCGGCAAGGCTGCCCGGTTTTGTCATAGTGAGCGATGACAGCGCAGCGCCTTTTACTATATTTGTAAGAGTCAATCGGTTGTCATAACTGACTTTAAATGTTGCTCCGCAAATTCCCGTATTGTTTTCAAGTCTGATTGGTACATTAACAATTGTGCCGCCCGAAGACATTATTTGGTCTACTTTTAAAATCGGTGTGCTTGGTGCACTTAAACCTGTTATTGAAAAAACAGATACCATCATAACGCATAGCAGCAATGCGATTTTTTTTATCTTTTTCAAAAACTTCACCCGCTTTCCTTAGTTTATTACAATATATCCGCTTTCTATCGGAACGGATATGCTTGAAATATTGTTATCCAACATATCGCCATCAGCGCATTTCAAAGTTATAGGATATTTTCCGCCAACAGCATTATCCTTGATCCTAAATTTCATAATTAAAATTGTACCATCCTTTACATCCTTGTCCGAAATCTCAATGCCATCCCAAACAAAACGAGCTCCGTTTCCAAGAACTTCAGAGGTCGTGAAATCTAAAATACCCTCAAATGCTTCACCATTTTCTACACTTACAAGCGTGCAAACGGCATCATCATAATATGCCGAAAGTGTCATTCCCAAAATACCGGGATTTTTATTGATTTTTGCTTCAATCAGAACTTCATCACCTGCTTTTGCCTCAACACTGTCAACTATAATTGCCGAGTAATCGGTTTTTTCATCATTAGCCGGCTTGTTCCCGGTCGATATTGCTCCCGAAGAATTGCCCGATGAGCTGCTTGATGAACCACCAACATTTCCTTGACTTTGCGGCTCCTTGTTTTCTTCAGTTGGTTCTGCGTTTGTATTTTCACTTTGTATGTAATTGTCGCAGAATCGTCTTAGTATTGCAGCCACCTGACATCTGAGTGCCTCACCCTGCGGAGAAAGGGTATTATCAGATGTGCCTGTAATAATTCCGTTTGTAATTGCCCACTTAAAAGCAGAAACCGAGTATTCACTGATATTTGATGAGTCTGAATACCTTTCCAAGCCGATTGTCGTTTCGATGTCATAGCCCTTGTGCTGTGCATAGCGGCACATCATAGTGACCATCTGCTCACGGGTGATGTAATCGTTTGGTCCGAATGTTGTGTCATCATATCCACTGACAATTTCCTTTGCAGAAGCCCACGCAACTGCATCATAATAATATTTGTCTCTTATAACATCAGTAAATGACATTTTACTTGTTGCTTCTGGTTCTCCGTCCAGTCTCCATAGAATTGTAACAATCATTCCGCGAGTTGTTGAATCATTAGGAGCAAAAGTTATATCACTCGTTCCGTTCATAAGCTCTTTTTCGTGTACATATTGCACATCCGAGAAAAACCAATTTTCTTCATTGACATCTGAAAATTTTTGAGTTGAAGAAGCCGTGCTGAAGGATGCACCTGTAACAAGTAAAATAGAACTTATTACTATCAATAGCACTAACAGATAAATTTTTTTGTCTTTTTGCATTTAACCATCTCCTTTGAATTTACTGTTTAAGGCTGTTAACAAAACTTCTTCTACATAATTTGCATTATGTGTAAATTTCAAATACGTTTTGTCTTAAAAAAATAATTTTGGACACAAAAACAAGACCGATGTTTATCACAATATTTGCATCGGTCAATTTCCTATGCCTTTTTTTGTGCAAAACGGAGATTTTCTGTACAATTTTCATAAACTATTGATTTTTTATTACTTATGTGCTATAGTTTAAATGTATGTAACAACAAATTATCCACATAATGCAAATTATGTGGCCTTTTTTATTTATAGCCTCAAAAGCCCCAGTTTCTGTAATTGCTTGCGGTGAATTATGCCGCTTTCGATTGTATAGATACGGGTAGTATTAATACTGCTGTGTCCCAAGATGTCTGCAAGTCTTACGATGTCCTTTTGCAAGCTATAATAAGTTCTCGCAAAAAGATGTCTGAAACTATGTGGGTACACCTTATCTTTTGAAACTCCGGCAGTTTCGCATAATGCTTTTAGCATTTTCCAAATATGGCTTCTGTCTAAAGGCTTACCGGTACGGCTCACGAACACGGAGCCGTTTTCAATGTTGTTTTCCCGGATATATCCCTTTAACATTTTACAAAGCTCCTTTGGCAATATAACAATACGCATTTTGCCTTTACAGTTTATTACCGCTTGTCCTGATTTCACGGCTGATGTGGTAATATACCGAAGTTCACTAACACGGATGCCCGTACTACAAATTGTTTGCATAAGGTAGTAAAGTCTTTGATTTTTCTTATTATTAGCTGCTGTAAGCAAGCGTTCATATTCCGCTTTTGTCAGTTCTTTGTCTTTGTTTGCAAATATCTGTCTTTGAATTTTTAATGCCTTTACCTTTAAATCATGCCATTCGTTATAATCAAAAAAACTATTGATTGACGAAAGCATAGAATTTACACTTGCCGGGGCATAACTTTCAATAATCTCCGCTTTATACTCCAACACGGTTGCTTTGCAAAGCTCTCTATTTGCAACCCACACCATAAAAGCCACAATATCTCGGATATATTTTTCTATTGTGTTTTTGCTTTTTTCCTCCTCGATTAAATATTTTTTAAAGCTCAATATCAGCTCATTTGTGATTTTTCTCATCGAAATCAACTTCCTTTCTTTGAATAATATTAAAGCCCGAATGTGTAAGCGTTATTTACCTACATATTCGGGCATTCTGTGTTTTATCAAATTTAGTTTATTAACTTTACTCTCATTTTGCTTTTAGTTATATTATGATTTTGATTTTGGCTTAAAAATCAGCGCCATAAGAAATCCGAATACAAGCGCTGCGGTTATACCTCCTGCTGCGGCAGTGAGACCGCCCGTGAAAATTCCGATTGCTCCCATTTCCGAAACAGCCTTCTGCGCTCCCTTGCAGAGAAGATAACCAAAACCGCTGAGCGGCACTGTGGCGCCGCATTTGGCAAATTTTACAAGAGGCTCATACCATCCAAACAGCTGTATAAACGCCCCAAGCATTACAAACGTAACAAGTATCCGTGCCGGAGTGAGCTTCGTTTTATCTATCAGAATCTGACCGACCACGCATATAAGACCGCCGACTATAAACGCTTTTAAATAATCCATATTTATCTTCCCTTCTGTGCCTCAATTATTACTGCATGTGCAATTCCCGGTATGCTCTCACCCTGAAGCACTACTGTGGGATTCATAAGCGCACCTGTTGCCATGGCAATGATTTTTTTATATTTTCCTCCGCGCATTTCCTTAAGAATATGACCGCAAAGCACACTGCCCATACAGCCGCAGCCGCTGCCGCCTGCATGAACATCCTGCTCGTCAAGATTAAAAATCATAAGTCCGCAGTCGTTATGGATCCCGGAAATATCAAAGCCCTCGGCTTTGAGCTGCTCCACAAGTATCTCGCTTCCGGTTTTCCCCAAATCTCCCGTAAACACTGCGTCATATTCGGAAGGCTCTGTTTTCGTATCACGAAACAGTGCCGAAAGCGTATCTATGGCTGCCGGCGCCATTGCGCTCCCCATATTGTTTATATCAGTCACACCCATATCAACAATTTTTCCGGTTGTAACATGCGTCACCCTCGGACCTGTTCCTTCAGCGGCAACAATAGCACAGCCTGAGCCTGTCACAGTCCACTGAGCTGTAGGCGGTCTCTGACCTCCGTATTCCAGAGGATAACGAAACTGCTTCTCCGCCGAGCAGAAATGGCTTGAGGTCATTGCGGCGGCATATCTTCCATAGCCCGCCGAAATAAGCATTGATGCCAGAGAAAGGCTTTCCGTCATTGTAGAGCATGCGCCGTATAAGCCGAGAAAGGGAATATTAAAATCCCTTATTCCGTAATGTGTTGCCACGCATTGATTCATGAGGTCTCCGGCAAGCAAATAATCAAAATCCTCAGGCATCAAGCCTGCCTTTTCCATTGCGAGAGTTGCAGCCTCCCGCTGCATTTTGCTCTCTGAAGCCTCCCACGTATCCATTCCGAACGTATCATCATGCAGTATTTTATCAAACGAATCGCGAAGAGGTCCCTCACCCTCCTTTACTCCGACAACTGCCGCAGACTGAATAATATACGGCGGATTTTCAAGCTTTACCGTCTGTTTTCCGATTTTCATTGTATTCACACTAACAGCTCCTTTTTCTATATTATTGCCTGCGATTCTTTTTTTATTCGAATTTTTCCGTACAAGTTACCAATTTCAAAACCGCGGCATAGTATATACTACATTACATGAAAGGAGGCACAAAGTCATGGAAGGATGCGGATGCAACAATAACTACGGCGGATGCAATTTTGATTTAGACATGATTTTATGGGTACTCATCATTATTGTGATTGTAACCTGCATGTGCGATTAATCAATATTAAAGGCGGGCGGAATTAACCGCCCGCCTCAGCCATTTATCAGAAGCTCTGTAAGCTCATCAGCTTCATTCAGCACAGCCCCTTTCGACTGCAGCTTTACACGAAGCTGAGGTACATCGCCCGGTATCAGCTTATATCTTGCCGGATCGCTTTTTACAAGACCGATAAGCACGGCAATATCGGCCTTTGCAAATTTAATACTGAGGAAATCGCCGTGCGAGGCAAGCTCGGAAATTCCCGCACGCCTTGCCTTTGCCTTCAGAAGTGCCACAAGCACTACATTGCGCGCTGCTCTTGGCATGTCTCCGTACCTGTCGGTCATTTCGTCCTCGATTTCCATTTTGTCCTCATCGTTTGCTATCATGGCAATTCTTTTATAAATATCTATACGCTGAGACGGATCGGATATATAACGTTCAGGCAGATATGCGTCAATGTTTATATCAATAGATGTTTCTATTTCCTCCTCCGGCGCAGCTCCGATTGCCTCGTTAACGCTTTCACGAAGAATCCTGCAGTACAGATCATAGCCTACAGCGTCCATATGTCCATGCTGCTGTGCGCCGAGTATATCTCCGGCACCCCTTATTTCCAAATCCTTAAGAGCTATTCTGAAGCCGGAGCCGAATTCCGTAAATTCCTTGATCGCCTGCAATCTTTTCTGTGCAACCTCGGATATGATTTTATCCCTTTGATAGGTAAGATACGCATATGCTTTTCTGTTTGAACGCCCGACGCGGCCGCGAAGCTGATATAGCTGAGACAGTCCCATCCGATCGGCGTTTTCTATGATTATCGTATTCGCGTTCGGGATATCAAGTCCCGTTTCAATTATCGTGGTACAAACAAGTATATCTGTCTCTCCCGTTACCATATCATGCATTATGTCCTCAAGCTGACCTTCATCCATCTGTCCGTGACCTACCCTGACGGTTTTATCCGGAAACATGCTCTGAATCCATTCCGCCTTTTTATAAATGCCCTGAACACGGTTAAAAAGATAAAACACCTGTCCGCCTCTTGCAAGCTCAAGGCGCATAGCGTCACCGATAACCGCCGGATCGTTTTCAAGAACATATGTCTGAATGGGATATCTGTTCTGCGGCGGCATTGTGAGAACGCTCATATCTCTTACGGAAATCATAGACATATGCAATGTTCGGGGTATAGGTGTTGCCGTCATGGACAAAACATCAATATTTTTCTTAAGCTCCTTAAGCTTTTCCTTATGAGCAACGCCGAAACGCTGCTCTTCGTCTATTATGAGCAGGCCGAGATCGGAAAATTCAAGATCCTTCTGCAAAATCCGATGTGTTCCGATTATTATATCTATCTCGCCTTTTTTCAGCTTTTTAAGTATTGCATTCTGCTGCGCCTTTGTTCTGAAACGCGACAGCATTTCAACCTTAATGGGAAATTTGTTCATTCTGTCCGAAAATGTATTGTAGTGCTGCATGGCAAGAATTGTCGTGGGGCAAAGATACGCCACCTGCTTTCCGTCCATAACCGCCTTGAACGCCGCTCTGAGCGCCACCTCGGTTTTTCCGAAGCCCACATCTCCGCAAAGCAGCCTATCCATGGGCTTTTCGCTTTCCATATCGGCTTTGACCTCTTCAATACTGCGAAGCTGGTCCTCGGTTTCCGTATAAACAAATGAATCCTCAAAATCACGCTGCCATACAGTGTCCTTGGAAAACGCAAATCCCCTTGTTCTCTGACGCTCCGCATAAAGCGCCACAAGCTGTGCTGCCATTTCCCCGGTGGATTTTTTTACCTTCTGCTTTGTCTTCCCCCATTCCCTGCCGCCGAGCTTATTCACCTTAATCGGCTTATCTCCTGCACCGGTATACTTATACAATAAATCAAGCTGATCAACAGGCACATAAAGCACGTCATTGTCCTTATAAAGAACCTTAAGATAATCCTTTGTAATCCCGTTTACACTCATCTTATGGATACCGTCATATACGCCTATTCCGTGGGCTCTGTGAACAACATAATCGCCGCAGTCTATTTCGTTATATGATTTTATCCGCTTTGCATTATCTTCACGCCTTCTTGTTCTCCGCTCGTTTCCGTCAAAAATTTCACGGTCGGAAATGAGAAGGAAGCTTGCTTCCGGATATTCAAAGCCCGCCTTTGCCGAGCCGAGAACAACATTTATCATGTTTTTTTCAAGCTGCATATCCTTCGCAAATCGGCAGCTGTAACCCTTTTCCGAAAGAACGCCGCACAGGTTTTTCGCCTTATCCGCATTTTGCGATAAAATCGCAACGGTAAGGCTTTCACCGCGGCGCTTTTCAAGGTCATCATATAGGTATTCTATCTTTCCGTGAAAGGACACTGTCTGGCGTGTTCTGAACTCAATCTCACCCTTGCCGAGAACGTCAATGCTCACTGTGTTCTGCCGCATAAGCTCCGCGGAAATATCCTCTCCGTCACCGAAATACTCCTTGCCGCCGCCATGAAGTACTCCCTTGTCAATCAGCTCCGTTATATACTCTGCCTTATCATAAACATATGTTGAAAACCGCTCCCGGATGCGCGCCGGGTCTATTATAAAAACCTCCGCGCCGTCAATATAATCGCACAGGGATGGCATGCGTCCGTAAATATTTCTTATATATTTATCAATTGACGGGAAAATCAATCCGTCCTCTGCCTTTACAAGCTCATTTCTGACCGTATCATCCTCCGGGAAGGTGTCTGCCAGCTCTGAAAGCACCGAAATAAGTCTTTGCCGCTCGCTGTCATTCATAACAGGCTCTCTCGCAGGAAGCACTGTCGCCTCCGTTACATTCTCAACGCTTCGCTGTGTTTCCCAGTCAAAGACCCTTATTGAGTCAACCTCATCATCAAAAAATTCTATTCTGACAGGCAGCTTCATATTCGGCGAAAACACGTCAAGTATTCCTCCGCGCACGGAAAAAAGGCCGATACCATCGACCTGTGCTGCCGCAGAATATCCCATTGAAGAAAGCTTTTCCCTTAATGATTCAAGGTTATGACATTCTCCTGTTCTGAAGCTTATCCTATCATTTAAAAAGTGTTCCGCAGTAATCGTATACTGCATAAGCGCATCAACGGACGTCACAATTATGCCGCCGTTTTCCCATGCACTCAGTGCTCTTATCCGCCTGTGTTCGCTTTCATGCCCCGCCGCGTCAACATCATAAAAAATCAGCTCCTTTGACGGAAACCTGTAAGCATATTCAGTATAAAGCGACAGCTCCTTGAAAAGCTCCGCTGCTTCCATATCCGTATAACAGACAACAATTGCTCTGCTGCCGGTGTTTTCACACACTGAGGAAATCAGATGTCCCTGTGCTGCCTCGCAGACACCGGTTACACTTATCGGAAACTTTGCTGTGCGTATTCTTTCCAAAAGCTCGCGAAAGGGCTTGCTGTCCTTCAAAATTTCACTAAATCTCATAAACTTGCGCTCCCTTCACAAACAGCATACAAATCAACCATTGTACTTGTTCATGGCGCTGTCAACTCCGTTCGATATTATTTCAACAACACCTCCGTAGGTATTTCGTATTGCCTGCTCAAGCACCGGAATTTCATCGCGCGTAAATCTTCCGAGAACGTAATCCGCCAGCTCATAATCCTTATTCTCAGGACTGCCTACACCTATTTTTATGCGTATAAAATCCTCGGATGCAAGCTGATAAATTATGGATTTCAAACCGTTATGCCCTCCTGCCGAGCCCTTGCGGCGGATTCTGAGCCGCCCGGGCGGCAGGGAAATATCATCACATATTATGATTACGTTTTCAGGCGGTATTTTATAAAAGCCGCAAAAATCCCTTATGCTTTCACCGCTGAGATTCATATAAGTCTGAGGCTTTACAAGCAGCAGCTTTTCGCCGCCGATAACCGTTTCACCGTACAAGCCCTTGAATTTCAGCTTCTTTACTTTTACCTTGTTTTCTGCAGCAATATAATCTATGACGGAAAAACCGATATTATGCCGCGTCATATTATACTGGTCGCCGGGATTACCCAGACCGGCTATCAGATACATTAATAATTCATCCTTTCAAGTGCATGCTGCCCCAGAAAAGCGGCAGTCTGCTTATTTTTTGCGTCTGTCCTTCCATTCTTCCTTATTTACCTGTCTTGCTCTTGCAATCGCCAAAGTGTTTTCAGGGACTTCATCCGTTATTGTAGAGCCTGCGGCAGTGTACGCTCCGTCCTTAAGAGTCACGGGAGCAACAAGGTTTGAGTTACAGCCGATAAACGCATTATTTCCGATAGTAGTTCGATATTTCTTCTTACCGTCATAATTAACGGTTACCGTTCCGCAGCCGAAATTGCATTTTTCCCCGACATCAGCATCCCCCACGTATGTAAGGTGAGAAATTTTTGTTCCGTTGCCGATATTAGAGTTTTTAAGCTCAACAAAATCACCGACCTTAACATCGCTTCCCACAACGCAGTTCGGGCGTATATAAGCAAACGGTCCCACATGAGTATTTTCACGAACCTCAGAATCAAGTATAACGGAGCTTTGAATATCAACAGAATCACGTATAACCGCACCGGACAGCCTTGAACCGCTTCCGATAGTAACTCCGTTTCCGATAACCGTTCCTTTTTCAAGAATAACCTGAGGATAAATTTCGCTGTCAGCTCCGATAACAACCTCCGGTGAAATAAGCACGGTTTCCGGCGCATGGATAGTTACACCGTTCATCATATGCTTTCGGTTTATCCGCATCTGCATAAGCCTTTCCGCCTCGGCAAGCTGTGCTCTGTCGTTTATCCCGCGTATTTCATCTGCATCAGCAACAGTAAAAGCTCCCGTTTTTCCGCCGCTGTTTCTTATTATTCCTATAGTGTCGGTCAAATAATACTCCTTCTGCGCATTATCCGGAGTAATTTTTCCGAGAGCTTCTCTAAGCTCATCGGTATTAAATACATACATACCTGAATTAACCTCACAGATTTTCAGCTCTTCCTCAGACGCATCCTTCTGCTCAACAATTCCGGTCACTTCTCCGTCACCGTTCCTTACTATTCTGCCATAGCCGGCTGCGTCCGGAAGCATAGCAGTTATTACAGTCGCGCTGTTTCCTGAGGCTTTATGAGCCTCAATGGCTTTTCTGACGGTTTCATGCCGCAAAAGCGGAGCATCGCCGTTAAATACAAAGGTATATTTTTCCCTGACAAGAGGAATTGCCTGCATGGCAGCATGACCCGTTCCGAGCATCTGCTCCTGAAGAGCATACTCCATCCCATCTCCAAGGGCAGCTTTCACCTCATCGGCACAGTGTCCCACAACTGTGATTATCTGACCGCAGCCCGCCTCCCGCGCCGCGTCGGCAACATAAGACGCTAAATTTTTTCCGCACAGCTTATGCAAAACCTTCGGATGACGTGACTTCATCCTTGTACCCATACCTGCTGCCAGTATTACCGCTGAAAAACCTTCCATATCATTTCAATTCCTTTCTGCATTGTTCTATATCTTTTTTTATTCTTGCTGCAAGCTCTTCGGAGCTTTTGAATTTCTGCTCATCCCGCAGGCGCCTGACAAATTCCGCTTTTATTCCCTTGCCGTAAATATCTCCGTCAAAATCAAGTATATGCCCCTCAATGGTTACACTGCTTCCTCCGAAGGTCGGGTTGCTCCCCACATTTATAATGGCCTTCCGTCTTATACCGTCAAAGGTACAGTAACCGGAATATACTCCGCTTTTCGGAAGCAGTCTCCCTTCAGCATGTATATTTGCAGTGGGTATCCCCATTTTTCTTCCGTTCTGAAGCCCGCTTTCCACATCGCCTGTTATAAAGAAATTTCTGCCGAGAAATTCCGAGGCTTCATCTACCCTGCCCTCTGCGACAAGCTCTCTTATAACAGTGCTTGATACAACCTGCCCGTCAAGCTCTGTTTTCTCTGTTACCAACACTTTTATTCCTGCATTTTTGCAAAGCTCTTCAAGAAGCCGGACATCTCCGGCAGCGTTATTTCCGAAACGATAATTATACCCCACAGACACTGCTGACGCATGAAGAGTACATTTCAGATAATTTATAAATTCCTCCGGGCTTTTTCCGTAAAAGTCACTGTCAAAGCTCTCGGTATAGAAAAAATCAGCACCCGACAATATTTCTTTTTTTTCATCATTTGTCATAAGCAACCCGGCTTTTCTTGCCCCAACGGCATTTGCGGGAATAATGTCAAAAAGCATCACTCCCCATTTCAAGCCGGCTTTTACGGCATATCTCTCCGCCGCTTTAATTATTTTCATATGTGCCCGGTGCAGTCCGTCAAAGGTTCCGAGCGCAACTACGGTTTGACTGAATTCCACTGTGTCGCCGTGATGATAGTATATACTCATTTTTATGCTCATCAACTCCTTTCACAAAACCAAGTTTGAAAGAAAATCGCTCAGATTGCCGATTTGCAGCGAGCGGTGCTGTACGTGTGTACCGCCCCGAGCAAAAATCGGTGAGATGAGTGATTTTATTCAAACTTATATCTCTTATGTCCAGAATGACTTATATATATGAAGTCTGCCGTCTATACAGTCTGCAAGGGCGATAAATTCTCCGCCTGATGCATAAACGCTGTAACGCTCACCGTCGGATATTCCCGGATGAGACACAAAAACACCGTTTTTTATCCTTTGCGACTGCTTATCGGAAAGAGTAATTTTTTCATAGCCGAAAAGCTTATCTACAGGTATAACACTGTCCTGAAACCGCCCTTCTTCTGCCATTTGCGCAAGCTCGGATAATGTCCGGCATTCTGAGATTTTAAAGCTGCCGCTTGCCGTTCTGCGAAGAGCGCTCATGTAAGCGCAGGTCCCGATTCTTTCCCCAAGCTCCTCGCAAAGCGCTCTTATATATGTTCCCTTTGAACAGGAAACCCTTATCCGCGCAGAATGCTCCGCCGGATTAACAGAAATTACACTTACGTCATATACCGTAATCCTGACAGGCTCCCGCTCTACTGTCTTTCCCTCGCGGGCAAGCTCATAAAGCTTTCTGCCATTGTGCTTTTTCGCACTGTACATCGGCGGTATCTGCTGCATGTTGCCTTTAAGGCTGTCTGCGGCAGCTTCTATTTCCGTCTCACTAATATCAATTCTGCCGCTTTTTATAATCTCCCCTTCACAGTCGCCTGTATCGGTTGCGGCACCGAAAATAAGCTCCGCTTCATATTCCTTTGTTTCACATGTCAAAATCTCTGCCGCTTTTGTTGCATTGCCGATTACAATAGGCAAAACTCCTGTTGCAATCGGGTCAAGCGTTCCCGTATGTCCTACGCGCCGCGTCCCTGCAAGACGCCTTATTGCGTTCACCATATCATGAGACGTGCGCCCCTGCGGCTTATCAAGCAAAACAATTCCGTTTATTTCCAAAACAAACCTCCAGCAAAGATAACCGGAGCGGCAGTTGTCGGCCGCGCTCCGGCTATTTATCTATCCTTTTAAGTTCCTCGCGGGCAGCTTCAAGAACAGCCTCCCGCGCTTCCTCCGGCGTCATACCGGTCATTGTTGCTCCGGCAGCCCGAAGGTGTCCGCCGCCGCCGAATTTTCCCGCTATTCTGTCAACCTCTGCCTTACCGTTTGAACGCAGACTTAAACGCACACAGCCGCTGCGCTCCTTTACCTCAATCGCAATTTCCACGCCCTCTATTTGGCGCGGTATATTAATAAGGTCTCCCGCGTCCGACTCGCTGACACCATATTTCTTAAGCATACGTGAGTCAGTTTCAATCAGAGATATTCTGCCTCCGTCAATACTTTGCACATTATTCATTATGTGTCCCTTGAATTTCACAAGCTCCATAGGCTGTGAATCAAAAAGCAGCCTTGCAACCTCGGCATGATCAAAATCATATTCCATAAGACAGGCAACCACCCTCAGAGTGTCAGGTGTTGCGCTTGGATATTTAAAGCATCCCGAATCTGACATTATACCTGCATACAAAAGCATTGCAATTCTGTCGGTTATATCATATCCGCATTCCGAGAATATTACGGCAAGCAGCTCTGCTGTAGCAGAAAGATCTCCGGCAACATAATTCACATCAGCAAAATATGTATTTGTTTTATGATGATCTATATTTATTGTCACCTTTGCACTTCTGAAAATTTCAGCCCTGCTTCCCAGCCGGTCAATACTCCCGCAATCCACTGCTATGCAAAGATCACATTCATACTCAGCTTTTCCGGAATATACAACGTAATCCTCTCCGAGAAACCGGAGCCTGCGCTCCGGTTCCTCTTCAAGACAGCATACAGCTTTTTTACCCAAATTTTTCAAAAGCTCCGTTACTGCATAAGCACTTCCTAAAGCGTCACAATCGGAGTTAAAATGACAAAGCACAACAACACTTTTTGCTTTTTCAATTATCTCTTTAATCTTTTTTTCCATGCTCTCCGCCTTTCAGAAGCTCATTGATATGGGCTCCGTGTTCAATCGAACGGTCAAGCTCAAACACAAATTCAGGAGTATAGCGAAGCTCAATTCTTTTCCCGATTTCATGCCTCACAAAACCTGCTGCACTCTTAAGCCCTTCAATAGCCTTTTTTTTCGTATTCTCGTCTCCCATGACCGAAATATATGCTTTTGCATACCTGAGATCCTTAGTGACATTAACAGCCACAACACTGGTCATCATCGGAATACGCGTGTCCTTAAGCTCACGGATTACCGCCGCAAGCTCACGTCTCACTTCCTCATTGATTTTATCAATTCTTGACATATTAATCTCCCTGCCGCCTTTAGGCGGCTCAAATCCATAACGTGGAAAAGAAGCAAGCAGGTTGCCTTCTTGAGGGACGACGGCGTATTTTTATACTCCGAGTCCCGAAAGGAGGTAAGATGCGCCGCTTATTTTTCACGTTAATCCTTTCATCTTTGGATTTCTTCCATTATGAAGCATTCGATTACATCGCCTTCCTTGATATCGTTGAATTTGTCTATGCCTATTCCGCACTCAAAATTCTCTGTAACCTCCTTGGCGTCATCCTTGAATCTCTTAAGACTCGACAGTTCACCCTCATGAACAACAATTCCGTTGCGCACAAGGCGTATCCCCGCGCTTCTCTGGATTTTACCGTCTGTTACATAGCATCCGGCAATTGTACCGACACCTGATACCTTGAAGGTCTGACGAACCTCTGCATGACCGATTACAACCTCCTTGAATTCCGGATCAAGCATACCCTTCATAGCGGCTTCAATCTCCTCAATAGCCTGATAAATTACACTGTACAGTCTGATATCAACATCTGTTCTCTCCGCAGCTGAAAGCGCTCCTGCATCCGGACGAACATTAAAGCCTACGATAATTGCATTTGATGCGTTTGCAAGCATAACATCCGACTCGTTTATAGCACCTACTCCACCGTGGATTGCGCGAACGCGAACCTCTGAGTTTGAAAGCTTTTCAATTGATTGCTTTACAGCCTCAACCGAGCCCTGAACATCTGCCTTTATTATAACGTCAAGCTCCTTCATATTGCCTTCGTCTATCTGACTGAACAGGTTATCAAGACTTACCTTTACAACCTTATTGAACTTATCCTCCTGCATCTCCTGCTTTCTCTTTTCAGCCACCTCACGGGCAAGCTTCTCGTTTTGTACAACGAAGAACTTGTCACCGCCCGAAGGCGCTTCCGAAAGCCCGAGAATCTCAACAGGGGTTGACGGCCCGGCAGCTTTTACCCTTCTGCCTTTGTCATTTATCATAGCTCTTATATGTCCGACAGCAGTACCTGCAATAACAATATCTCCCACATTAAGAGTACCGTTCTGCACAAGCACCGTAGCAACAGGTCCGCGGCCCTTATCTATACGAGCTTCAATAACTGCTCCCATGGCTTCTCTTGCCGGATTTGCCTTAAGCTCCTTCATATCCGCAACAAGCAATACCATTTCAAGCAAACCGTCTATATTTATTCTTTGCTTTGCACTGACCTCAACACAAACAGTGTCTCCGCCCCATTCCTCCGGCACAAGGTCATGCTCCATAAGCATCTGACGAACCTTATCCGGATTTGCACCTTCCTTATCTATTTTATTAATTGCAACAACAATTGTTACGCCTGCTGCCTTTGCGTGATTTATAGCCTCAACAGTCTGGGGCATAATTCCGTCATCAGCTGCGACAACAAGTATCGCAACATCGGTAACCTGCGCACCACGGGCTCTCATTGTTGTAAACGCTTCATGTCCCGGTGTATCCAGGAAGGTTATCATCCTGTCATTCAGCTTTACGCTGTAAGCACCGATATGCTGTGTTATACCTCCTGCCTCAGTCGATGTCACAGATGTGTCACGGATTGCGTCAAGCAAAGATGTTTTACCGTGGTCAACATGACCCATAACAACAACAACCGGAGGACGGGGAACAAGCTCCTCAGGCTTATCCTCTGTCTGTGACTGTTCAAAAAGGATATCCTCCTTTGTCAACACGATTTCCTTATTGACGGTAATTCCGAAGTCCTCTCCGATAAGTGCGGCGGTTTCATAATCAATCGACTGGGTAATCGTTGCCATAACGCCGAGCATCATGAGCTTTTTAACAACCTCTCCTGCACCCTTGCCAATCTTCTGGGCAAAATCTCCGACAGTTATGGTTTCGGGAACCTCAACCTCGGTTATAACCTTGACAGGCTTCTGCTTCTTCTGCTCAACGCGTGCGTCAGCATTTTCACGCACCTGCTTTGTACGCTTATTTTTATTTTTCTCGCGTCCGGAGGTATATTTTATATTCTTCTCACCAACGAGCTCTTCAATACGCTCAGTTGACTCAAGTTTTTCAATTTCAACCGTTGAGCTTCTGGTATCAACATATCTCTTGTGCTCCTCAGCCCTTACAACGAATTCCTCTTCAGTTTCATCATCACCGCGAACAAGCTCAATTCTGGTTCCGGTCTGCTTCTGGGCGGGACGCTTTTTATGCTTATCCCTTTTAGGCTTTTTCTGATCCTCGCGCAGTTTTTTATTATCAGCGGCTTTTGCTTCAGACCTCTTCTTTTCATTCTCAGCAGTCTTCTTTGCCTCCTCGGCTGCCTTTTTAGCTTCTGCGGCTTTTTTAGCTTCTGCGGCTTTTTTAGCCTCCGCTGCCTTTTTTGCCTCCTCAGCTGCCGCCGCGCGCTGCGCTTCCGCTGCCTTTGCCACCTTTTCCTGCGCCTTTTTAAGAGCGACATCCCTTTCGGAAAGCACCTCCGGCTGTTTTTTCTCACCCGCACGCTTCTTAGGCGCCGCTTCCTTCACATTTTGTGCAGGAGCTTCTGTAATTTTGGAATGTTTAGCCTTTTTAGCTTCGGATTTTTTATCTTCCTGCTTCTTTTCGACCTTATTTTCAGCCTTCTTTTCTTCCGCGGGCTCGCTGATTTCTTCAGCTGCCGGTCTGCTTGCCGCTTCCGCCAAAGCTTCCTTACGTATCTCGGCAAAATCCTCAACGGAAATCTCATTCTGCTTTGTATAAATATCAAATATAAGCCCCGCCTGCTCCTCTGTTATCTGTGCGTTTGCACTTTTTATGTCCTGACCGTATTCGGCAAGCTTTTCAACTACCTCTTTGCCCTTAAGTTTGAGTTCCTTGGCTATTGCCATCGTATTTAATTTCGCTTCTGCCAAATAAATCACCTATCCTTTCTCTGCGCCGTACCAATCTTTTTTATGATTGCCTCAGCAAAATTCCTGTCGTTTATTGAAATAACGCTTTTCTCTCCGCCTCCGGAATACCTTCCAAGCTCATCCTTAACCGAAAATTCCAAAAATGGGATTTTGTAAAAAATACACGAGTCAATTATTGACTTTTTTGACTTTTCAGATGCATCCGCGGCTATAATTACAAGCCTTGCTGTACGTTTTTTTATAGCGTCCGTACATAAAAAACCGCCTGCGCTGACTGCTCCGGCTCTTTTAGCCAGTCCAATCATACCGAGAACCTTATCCATACAATATAAGTCTACCCCCAAACGAAAGAAATTTTCGAAGCTCATTTCAGGAAGCTGTCAATCGCATCATAAACACCGGCAGCCTCTGCCTTGAGATGCCGCTCAATTCCGTGCTTTTTTCGGAGCAGCGCCGCACACTCTTCGGATTTGCACAAGTACGCGCCTCTTTGCTGAAGCTTCATTTTGCTGTCAATTACAGCTGTGCCGTTCAGATTTACAAACCTGATAAGCTCACTCTTCGGTTTCATGGTCCGGCATGCCATACACATTCTCATCGGAACATGCTTATTCATAATTATTCATCCTCATATGACAGTTCTTCCTCATCATCAAAATCGTCAATAAATTCGCTGTCACCGTCAACCTCATCATAAATGCTGGGTTCAGCCCTGCCCTCGTCTTCATATTCGGGGAATCCTTCATCAAAATCAATTTCCTCGTCAAAAAGCTCTTCTTCATATTCTGGCTTTTTCAGCGGCTTCAGCTCGCTTTCAGATGTTACGATATCAATCTTCCAGCCCGTGAGCTTTGCAGCAAGACGAACATTCTGACCGCTTTTTCCGATAGCAAGCGACAGCTGCGCTGCGGGGACAACCACCTGTGCAGAGTGATTTTCTTCATCAATAACCGTGCGAAGAACCTTTGCGGGGCTGAGACTTTCGGCAATATACGCAACAGGGTCGTCACTGTATTTTACAATATCTATTTTTTCATCCTTCAGCTCATCGCCGATATTCTGAACTCTCATTCCCTTCGGGCCTATGCATGCTCCCTGAGGGTCAACGTTCGGGTCAGCGGAATAAACGGCAATTTTTGTTCTTGAGCCTGCTTCCCTTGCGATGTTTTTAATCTCAACTATACCTTGTTCAATTTCAGGAACCTCACGCTGGAAAAGACATCTTACAAGCCCGGGATGAGTTCTTGACAGAATTATCTGCGTTCCCTTTGTTCCGTTTTTAACCTCGCTGACAAAGCATCTTATACTCTGATGAATATAATACGTATCCCTCTCATTCTGCGGCTGTTCGCCAACCGGCAGAATCGCTTCTGTTTTTCCGATATCTATGAAAACATTTCCTTTGTCAATTTTCTGAATACTGCCGGTTATGATATCGTTAATTTTTTCGTTATACTCACGGTATATTATTTCTCTCTCTGCCTCTCTGATTCTCTGTGTAACAACCTGCTTCGCCGTCATTGCCGTAATTCTTCCGAAATCATCCGGCGTCACCTCAACATCAACAAAGTCCCCGAGCTCCAGCGCGGGATTAAGCTTTTTCGCATCAAGAATAGAAATCTCTATCTGAGGATCAAAAACCGCGTCATCCTCGACAACCTCCTTCTGAGTAAACACCTTAATTATTCCGGTAGTTCTGTCAAGTCTGACCTGAACATTCTGAGACTGGGCATAATTCTTCTTATAGCCTGCCAGCATCGCCGCTTCAATTGCGTCGAATATTACATCCTCTTCTATTCCCTTTTCCTTGCAGAGCACACTCATAGCCTGAAGAAGCGTTTCCCTTTCCTGTTTTTTAGCATTTTTCTTCATTTTTTAATAACCATTCCCTTCTAAAATCTAAACGCAAGCCTTACGAAAACAGCTTCGCGCAGCCCAAACGAAATGTCCGAACCGTCACATTCAACGGTTACAGTATCGCCGTCAAGACCCTTTAACAGACCGTCAAATTCCTTCATGCCGCCGATTGCACGGTAAAGCTTAACGGAAACCTCGCGTCCCGTAAAATAAGTAAATTCACGCTCCGTCTTAAGAATTCTGTCAACCCCCGGTGATGAAACCTCAAGGCAATACGGCTCACTTATCGGGTCAAGCTTGTCATATCTGCTGCTGAACTCAACGCTGAATTTTTCGCAGTCATCTATTCCGGCGCCGCCCTCCTTGTCAATAAAAAGACGCAGGAAGTTCTCCTTATTCTCCTTCACATATTCCGCATGTACAAGAAAACAATCAAGTTTTTTTGCAGTCTCATCTCCGATTTCAAAAGCCAGCTTTACCGAATCAGTCAAAACGTCGGACACATCCTTTCATCAAAGCAATACGCCGCGAAAAAATAAATACCGCGGCAAAAATCAAATTTCTCAAACTGTAGAAAAGAGCGGGCTTTCGCCCACTCTTTTGTCAACACTTATCAAACTGTACTTACATTATACCACAATGAAAATAAAATATCAATAGTTTTTTTCAAATTTTTCCGAAAAAATCGCATCACTTCAATAAAAACCGTGTTTTTTTACATAAATGAAGTCAAATAAAGCTTAATATGTGTATAAATTATCATTAAGTTTATTCAGCGAAAAAGCAAGGATATTTGCCTGTACACAAAAAACTCCTGTTATAAATAATAATCCTCTATCGCCTCGGCTATTGCCCATGCAAGCTTTGCCTGGTAGTCACTGTCGGTAAGCTTTTGTTCCTCCTGCTCATTTGACAGAAATCCGCATTCTGCAAGAATTGCCGGAACAGGAGGTTTTTTCATAAGAAACAGACTTTCATCCGCCGTCTTTACGGCATGGGTTGCAGCTCCGGTTATCTTTGCTACTCTGTCTTGTATCGATACGGCAAGAGGCTCTATTTCCTCATGATTTTTTGAATAAAAAATATGAAGTCCGTTTGCGCTTTTATTTGTGAAGGAATTCATATGTATGCTTACAAACAAATCAGCTCCGCTGTTTTTCATTATCGAAAGCCGGGCGCGCATATCACTGCGTTTCATTTCCCTTATTGTTGTACAGCTGTCATCATATATACCCTTATCCCCCGTTCTTGTCATTACAACCGAGAAGCCCTTTCCCTCCAGCACCTCGGCAAGCTTCATTGATATAGAAAGATTTACATCCTTTTCAAGGGTTCCGCGCTGTCCGACAGCACCGCCGTCGGGATCACCGTGCCCGGCGTCGATTATAATTCTCTCCTTCGCCCCGTCTTCTGCCGCCTCGGAAAGCATATATGTCACGGCAGCACACAGCAGCGAAGCAATAACAACTGTAAAAAATATAATAAGTACACGCTTATGAATCACAAACACAAAAATCCCTCCGGCAAATATATAATACGGCTGAATTAACCGCCGTATATTATCACTATGCCGTTTTTTCTCCGATAATGTTTTAAGGCATGTCCTTTATTCATGAAAAAATCCGGATTTGCAGACTCAAAAGCATAAATCTTCTTTCAGTGTTCCTCATATACCTTTTCAATTGCAGCAATTATCTTATATCCATATTCACCATCAACAATTAAAGATGGTTCTCCATTAATATATTTCTTAAACTCCGCAAGCTGTCTATGCATAGCTTTATTATCTTCCTTAACATCAATATATTCCCATGTACCATCCTTATTAATAAATAATTCACTTGAACCAGTAACCTTGGCGCAGCCTTTTTCGAAATAATAAATGCATTCATATCCAACACTGCTATATCCGGAAAAAGTAATTGCAGAACTGGGCCCATCCTTAAACTTAACAAAAAACTGTGCGTGTCCTTCCACATCATAATCGTTATTCACATTTCCTATTAATGAATGAATTTCCACATCGGTAATTCCAATTAAATAAAATAATTTATCAAGCGCATGTGCTCCGTAATTTATTACAATGCCCCCGCCGGATTTTTCTTTCTGCAAAAACCATTTAGGTCTGCGATCATTAAAATAATCAACAGTTCTGAGCTCTGTGCTCATACAAAGCTTGCCAAGCTCGCTTGAGTCAATTATTTCTTTAAGCTTCGTATTTGCCTTAAAAAATCTTTGTATATGTCCTATTGCAAGCTTTTTCCCGCTTTTTTCAGCCGCCTCATTCATAAGTGCTGCTTCTTTCGTGTTATTAGCCATCGGCTTTTCAACAAGTACATGCAGTCCGTTTTCCAAAAAAAATACTGTTGATTCGCAGTGCAAGAAATGCGGAAGATTAATAATTACCGCCTCTGCATCAGTCATTTTCGGTATTTCGTGATAATCAAAGAAATAATTTGTTTTATATTTTTCAGCTGCTTCTTTAGCTTTATCCTTAATTACATCGCAGACCGCAACAAGCTGAAAATCATTAGACTCATATATCGCATCAAGGTGTTCTTCAGAAATAATGCCTAAACCTACAACAGCTATCTTTATCATAATTTATACTCCTTCAATCACATACTATCTTTAATTTTGCGAGCCCTCCTTCTGAGGTTTCTCTATATATACACGGAATGTCTCTTCCTGTGTTGTACATTGTTTCAATCACTGAATCAAGTGAAATTTTTCTCTTATCGTGAAGCATTTCGGCAAGACTTACCGCATCAACCGCTCTCATAGCAAAAGCAGCATTGCGTTCAATACAAGGTATTTGTACAAGTCCGTTTATCGGATCACAGGTAAGACCTAAATGATGTTCTAATGCAATTTCTGCCGAACACTCAATCTGCGAAAGATTAAGTCCTTTTAAAAATGCAAATGCTGCTGCCGCCATTGCACAAGCGCTTCCAAGTTCAGCCTGACAGCCGCATTCCGCACCGCTGATTGATGCATTGTGCTTAATAAGATTCCCAATTATTCCTGCTACTGCAATAGCAGAAACCAAACTTTCATCACTGTAGCCGCGCTCTATTTGCTTAAACATAAGTACAGCCGGCAACACTCCCGACGCTCCGCAGGTTGGAGCTGTTACCATCATTTCACCGCATGCATTCTCTTCGCTTGCAGCATATGCAAACGCCGACATCATATATATCTCTTTTTCATGCCCAAATGCCTTTTTATTTCCTTCGTCAAATAATATTTTAGCCTTTCTTTTGACTTTCAGCCCTCCCGGAATAACTCCCTCTGAATTTATCCCTATATTAATGGTTTCCCTCATTCGCTCTAAAACCCTATACAGGTATTCTTTTATTTCAGTTCCTTCATTCATGAATACATATTCATCAAGACCTATTCCTTTTTTTCTAACAACGGCTTCTATATCACTAAAATGCGCTTCCCGATAAATCAAATTTTGCTTTTTGTTCTTTTCCCCATAAACTATTATTGTACCGCCACCAACACTTAAAAATGTTTTTTCATATATTTTTTCTTCACCGTTATAAGCTAAAATACACATTGTATTTGGATGTGGCAGGTCATTTTTTCCCTCATCAAAAAAAATTTTAACCTTATCCTCACCTATAGTTTTTTTTATTGCATAGTCAGTTCTGTGCCCTTTACCGGTTTTTGCAAGTGACCCATACAAATATACCTCAAAGCGTTCTGCATATGGCACTTCTCTCATCGCCGTTAAACAGGCATTAGACGGTGCCATTGTATGTGAACTTGATGGTCCTCTTCCAATACGAAATATTTCTCTGATACTGTACATTCCATTTACAAATTCCATAAATAACCTCAATTATTTTTTGCCCGTTTAATATTTCCAGTCATTCAAATTATTGAAAATGAAATCGTCATCATTTAAATCGGGATACATCCTGTAAACTCTTTCGATTTCCTCTTTCTGTCCCTCTGACATTTTTTCATCAGGATTAAGACAAAATGTATTTTTCATAAGCCCCTGCTTTTTTAACACCTCATGGAGTCCTGCTATGCATCCCGCAAAATTATGTGCAGTATCGAAAAATGCACTGTTTATATCCGTTACGGCTGCTGCAAGCGACAAAAGCTCGGGACTGATTTCTGATTTATCTTTTTCCTCCTTAAGCATTCGGAACAGTTCAACCGCTTTTTTTGTCCACACTGACCAATGTCCGAGTAAACCGCCGTCAAATCCCTTTTCAACTGTTTTTCCATTCAAATCGAATTTATATTTTGTAAGTAAATCTATTACTATATTATCGTCATTTCCTGTATAAAGTGTTATATCATCACATCTTTCTGATGATGCGACGGCTCTTACAACGTCAAGGGTTGAATATCTGTTGAAGGAGGCACATTTTATCGCAGCAACATTTGAAACAGTGCACACCTTTTCCCAATAGTCATATGTAAAATGTCTTCCGCCGCAGGCAGTCTGCAGGTAAAAGCCTATAACCGGCATTATTTCAGCAACGGCTTTTGTTCTCTCAATCATATAATCTTCACTCATATTATTAAGTCCGCCGGGACTTAAAAGAACTGCATCAAATCCATATTTCTTTGCAAGCCTTGCTTCTTTTACCGCCTGCTCAATTCTGCCGCAAGCTCCTGTAACTTTTACCAAAACAACATCGTTTTCTTTTTCATATCTTTCAATTTCATCAGAAACAATTTTCAGAACAGGCTCAAACAAATTTATTTCAGGTTTGCGTATCTCAAACTGCGTTGTATGAACTGCTGTTGCAATGCCTCCGACACCGCAATTCAAATAATATCTCATCAGCAGCCTCTGACCTTGTTCGTCAAGATTTCTTTTATCATCCAAAACAAGCGGTGTTGCGGGAATTATTGTACCTTTTTTCAATATTTCAAGGGCTTTTAAATGTCTGTCCATGATCATTATCTCCTTTTTTAATAGCTTCCTTTTCTCTCTTCAAAATGAGTTGGTTTTTCAAGAGTTCTTCCGCCATCCAAAATATATTCGGCCTGCCAGCGGATAAGTGTTTTTGCCGAAACCGAAGGATAACCGAATGTTTCCATTGCAAGTGAAGCATCATTAAGGTATGCATCACAACCCGGCTCGTCTGCAAAAACAGGCTCTTTGCCGAGATATTCGCCAAGCTCCGCGGCTGCTTTTTTTATTGAAACCGTTTCAGGACCTGTAACATTCATTATTTTCATCGGAGATGAAGCGTGCAAAAGTGAACGGATTGCAATTTCATTTGCACTGCCCTGCCAAATAAAATTAAAACACGGAGTTGAAAGGCTGATTGGAATATTATTTAAGATTTTATGAGCAAGATCGTATAATACGCCGTAACGAAGATCAACCGCAAAATTAAGTCTGTATATAAGCACCTTTGTTCCGTATGTATTAGCGGCATACTCAAATGCGCGCTCACGTGCCAAACAGCTCATCGTGTATTCACCGATAGGACCTATTTTGTCGCACTCACGGCATCCGCCTTCTGACAGTTTAACAATCGGATAAATATTACCTGAAGAAAATACAACGATGTTTGAATTCTTAAATTTGTCAACAGTAAAAGCAGGCAATGTGGAATTCATAGCCCATGTCTGCCACTCGTTACCGTCAGTGCCGAATTTTTTCCCTGCCATGTATATTATATTTTCAACATCGGGCAGAGAATAAAGCTTTTCTTTATCCAGAAGATCCATTGATATTACTTCTATACCGTTATCAAGCATATATTTTTTGGCAATTGCATCGCTTCCTCTTGAAACAGCAAAAACCTTTTTTTTAATCCCTGCTTTTTTTACAGCATTTTTTGTTAATACAGCAAGCGTTGGTCCCATTTTCCCGCCTGCGCCAAGAATCATTATATTCCCTTTAATTTTTACAATATCACTAATCAGATTATATGATGGTGTTGTAAGCATATCGTTTAATTTCTCTTCAGTCCACATAGTATTCAAGCCTTTCATTATTTAAATATTTAATATATTCTTCTTTTGTAAGTTTAGGGTTAAATTCATCTTTTATCTTTTTCGCCTTTTCACATCCGTTATACAATAAATCAGCAACAGTACACGCAAGTATCTTTGTTGAAAGAATATATGCACTCTCTTTATCGCAAACCTCCATCTGCTTACTGTGCAGCTCGCCTTGAAATCCTCCGACAGACGGCTGAATAACAGGCATCAGATGACTTAAATCACCAAGGTCTGTCGAACCGACAATTTCATTTCCATATTTTATATTGCTGCCAACAAACATTTTTGCATTTTCTTCAAGTATGTCAGACAATCCCTCACATTCACATATCGGCAAGTATCCGGGGATATCTTCTATTTCAACCTCTGCACCAATAATTTCAGCCGCACCCCTGACCGTTCTGTCAACAGCTTTGTTTCCTCTGTAAACAGCCTCAAGAGATGCTCCGCGTATATACATATCAACGCATACTTCATCAGGAACTGAATTTACAGCATCTCCGCCTTTTGTTATTATCGGATGAATTCTTATTTTATCTTCTTCGCGAAATGTTTCCCTGTTTGAATGGATACCTATTATTGCTATTGCAGCAGCATTTAAAGCGTTTATTCCATCAAACGGTTTGCTTCCGTGAGTTGCTCTGCCTTTAAAAATAACGGTTTTTGCTAAAAATCCGAGATTGTGACCCTTTGCATAGACTGCCGCATAAGGCTCTGACGGCTGTGCATGAAACATAATTGACATATCAACATCATCAAATCCACCCTCATAAATTATCTGCTGCTTTCCTCCGAAATATTTAATTATTCCGCTGTCACGAAGTGATTTCCGATAATCCATATCAAGAAATTCCTCTGCAGGAACAGCAAAAAATGTAACGCTTCCATCAAGCTCATTCATCATACCGCTTGCTTTAATTGCCTGCGCTACTCCAAGCATAGAAGCGATCTGAACATTATGACCGCATGCATGTGCTGCTCCGCTATCATCAGCGAAGCTGTGTCCTTTACACTTAACAGCATCAAGCTCACCTAAAACGCAAACATTAACTCCATCGCTTTTCCCCTTGATTTTTCCCTTAACACCTGTTACAGCATGAGGATATGTAAACGCAATTTCAAGCTCTGAGAATTTGTTTCTCACAATTTGCGATGTATTTTCCTCTCTGTACCCTATTTCAGGTCTTTTTAAAATTTCTTCACCAATTTTTATTATCTCGTCACGGTTTTTGTCAATTGCTTGTATAAGGTTTAACTTTATATCATTTATATCCATATCAGTTTTTCTCCGAGCTTATTATTTTTTTAAGTATTTCAGTCTCCTTTTTCAGGCTTTCCAGTGATGGATTTTGTAAAAACTCAAAAAGCATATTAATATCTTTTTCGGATTTATTTAAAACCCTTACAAAAGAATGCCATATTTTTTCGCCGCCATTTTCACCTATTGAAAACCTATTATTATATTTATCAATATTAAATACGTGTACCACTTTAAGATACGGCAAAAAAGCATTAAGTGTATTTATATTTTCTTCTAAACTTACAAGCGGGTCAAATTGAAAATACAGTCCGAAATTTACCCTGCCAACCTCCTTTACAAGTCTAAGAGCACTTTCCTTACTATCACAAACTGTTCCTCCGTGAAATTCAAAAGCAATACTGATATTACCTGCCATATCACAAATTGACTTTGTTTCCTCTACAATATTTTTGAAATATTTATCGCCGGCTTCTTTGCTGCCAAATGTTCCCGCCCATACTCTGATAATTGGAGCACCGAGAATTTTTGCTGTTTCTAAATATTTTGCAAATTCTTTCTCATAATTTTCATATATTCCAAGCCTGTAATATGAACCGTAAGAAGAAACACACAGCCCTGATTGACCGGTTTTAAGAGCAACATAAGCAGCCTGTTCTTTTTCCTCCGGTTTTACATGAACATCGCTGCCCCATTCTATAAGATCTAAACCGGCCTTTTTCGCATACTCTAATATCTCTTTTATACCCAACTCTCTAAATGTTACTGAAGCAATGCCTATTTTCAAAAAAAACTCCTCCTAAAAGAAAACAAAAAATATATTATCCAATACACTAAATAATCTAATAAATCACATAACTTTAAAGCTTGCCTCAATACTTCTGCCTCGTGAGGATTCAAAATCTATTGTTAGCACAGTCTTTGAATTTTCAACAGAAGCACATAGGCATTCATCAGAAGAAATCAGCTCTAAATTATCGTCAAAAATAATATGTTCGGTTTTTAATTTTTGCGAAGGATCTGATACAGCAAGCTCAATTGTATTATTAAATTCCTTTTTAATAATTATCATCGGACTGCTTACTTTAATTCCGTCAAAGTCCGTTTTTTCCCAAAAAACATATCCTGAAATATTTAAGGATTTATTTTTAACAGCATGAACCCGGCTATCGTACCTGATTACTTCAACATCAGGATTTTCACCGTATTTTATTAAACCTTCTTCATCTATACCCGGCAGCAAGCAATAGCAATACTTTCTTTTCATGGGATTTATGCCATGACTGATCCATGCCTCGGTAAAATGCAGACTGTCATGAGTCTGCATCCTTTTCGCCGAAGGACCTCCGTTCCATCCGCTGTATGTATTATCAACTAATGAAACGCATATATTCTCACCAAACGGAAAATAGCAGCCCGCACCATCCTTAATTTTAAAGGTTTTAGCATTCCCGCAAAAAAAATCCAAATATTTTTTTGAATCAACCGAAAATGCATTGTTCAAATCCGCAGTCAAATAATTATCAATAACAGTCATTACCTCGGCGTTATTATTATCTGATGCATTAATATCAGTTCCTATACAAACAACTTCGTTATCAAACATAAACCATGATTTCCTTGCTGTCAAATCACATTTATGTATCGGATTCTTGTTGCCGATAGATGGCGGATACTCCTTTCCTATTTCCTTTTCTGAGTGATATGATTCAAGCGCCATTGCCCCAACAGAATAAAGATTGTTTAATGTTGCACCGCCGACAAAATCCTGATGGCTTAAATATTCATTTCCTTGTGCAATAGAAATCTCCTTACGTATTTGATTGTCCAAGGTTACGCCCGGTAATTTGTAGTAATTGATATAATTCCAATAATCGAGGCTTCCGTTTAAGAACCTATTCTTTATATGATACTCCGTCATTCCGTCTCCCATATACCAATTTTTCATACCTTCACAGCAAATACTGTCATAATTAAATATCCTTGATGAAGACATTGAAATGCAAAATGCCCAATCTTTTCTCTTATGTACAATTTTATCAATATGATACATACATTTACTTACGTCTTCATTTATGTCGGCTGCTGTATCATCATGTAATATCTCTCTGAGCTTGGATATATACGGAAGTTTTATTCCATCAAAGAAATTAGCTTTCTTATGATATTTGACCATAAAAAAATCAATGTTTTTATTACTTAAAACAAAATATTTTATGATGCTTTTTATTTTTTTGGAATCCTCTTCTTCAAAATAATCACAAATCTGAAGCATAGCCAATATAATTCTTTTTCCTATCATATAGCAGTCAGGAAAATTAGTACGTCCTTGAAAAGTCCGGAACATTGCCGTTTGATATAAAAGCGGTGTAAAAGAATTATATATCCACAACGGTACATTGTTAATCATAGGCGTTATCGGCGCAAGAGAAGTTTTTTGAAATAGGCTCAGGTAATCTGCTGTCTTTTCAAAATGTGACACTCCATACATTCCGTTAAGCCCATGAAGAGTGTGATAAAGATATGAACCATCAGTATAAAATCCCTGTCCCTTCGTTTCGGTATAGGCTCTTCTTTCCTCATCCAGAAAAGTTTCAATGCTGAATGGCCTGTTGTTATCAACAAATGCAAATACTTCATCAAGCATATTTTGAAGCTTTTTAATCTGTTTTACATCATTTTTTAACACCGCTGACCCTATCATCAATCTGCCTGTATCCAGCTTGTTATATCCCACTCCATATGGTTTTTCCATCAATGTATCGAAAAAGGCTGTATAATTTATCTTTTCTTTTAAAGTAAGTTCATCGTATAGAATCATCATAATGGAAAACAATTGAGCCGGTGCAGCAATAGACCATTCATACCATCCGAGTTTTGAGATCATGCCCCATGGATCATCGCAAAACTGCCCTCGTCCATATTTGTTTTCATACATCCAGTTAAGACCGAATTTAATTTTGTTAAGCAAATCTCTATCCTTATAGTATTTGCTGCCATATGTTCCATAAGCTTTTGTAAAACAAATCAAGTATTTATACCAACATGACATGCTTATATCAATGAAATTTTGAATATAATCTCCCTTAAAAAGCTGATTATTATTTTTTTCAGGCTCATCATTAAAAAGCTCCATGGCATACTCCGAAGACAATTCAATGCACCTGATTTCCTCATTTATTACGGGATCGGAAATATCGTTGGAATTTTCGTCTCCTACAATCTGATATGCCCACCTTTTTGCAATCGTTCGGCAAATATCATCATTATCCACGCCCGCCGGCACAAAATTTACTATATAAGCGGCTATTTCCGAAAACTCATTAACACCGATATTTCCCTTCCTTCTGAAAAATAAAACCGAATCATCTTTTTTTGCAATTATGATTCTGCCGTCAACAACAACATTAAGATTCATTTTCTTTAAAGCGTCGGCAGCAAAGCAGCAGCTTTTATTGTTTATCACTGTTTTTGTGATTTCATCGCTGAAAAAATCAGATTGTATATAAAGCTTATCATTGCAATATTCCGTATCTGCATCAATCAGGTCACCATTTATAACGGCTTTTTTCGCTCCGCCATAAAAAACATATGCATCCTTAAGCAAATCAAAAGCCCTGTCAAGCGTATTTTTATCATACATTAAGCAAAGGCTTGTGCTATTGATAAGACTGTCTTTTAACTCAAGAATATTCATCACATTTTCTCCCGTTTTATCTTTCCAAAAACTTTTTATATGCATTGGACTGAATTTCAATATATCTTTCAACATTCAGCTTTTTAAGGTTTTCTCTGAATTGGTCAAAGTTTTCAAGCGGTTCTGTCCCATTTACAAATTTAAATATCATTTCATCAAGATATGTACAAATCTCAATATTTAAAGCAGAAAATTCATCAGCCTCATCAGATACAGCTGTTATCGCCGGAAAAAGATGTTCTCTTGCACTGTCTGTAGCCTCGCTCCAAAGACCAAACGCTTCAATTTGCCTGTCATACTTATATATTTGCTCATATAAGTTTTCCATATTTTTTTGACTGCCATACCCGGGGCAAGCTTCAGCTGTTCTCGCATAACGCTGAGCCATTTCCACTACACTAACGCCGTTTTCATTATTAAGAATTTCATCCGTAAACTTTATTTGATTGTCTTCATCTACTGTATATGATTCATTTTCCACACCAAATGATCTTAGCTTTTCACCATCCTCCGTATAGAAATTATTTGCCCATTTTGCAGCAAGCTCCGGATTGCTGCAAGCTGTTGTTATAACAAGCGAACCTGAATCCACCACATCGGACTCAAGAGCAGCAAACCCCGGCTTGCCATCATTATTTTTTGAAAGATAAGGTGCTGCCACAAGATCAAAATTCGGATCTTTATCTTCCATAATCTGAAGGAGCGGACCAAGTGTTCCGCCTACAAAACCAAATGTTGCTCCCGCCTCTCCGTTTGACATCTTTGAAATTACGGCTGAAGAATCATTTGTAGCGTAATCAACGTCTAAAAGTCCCGTTTTATACCATTTGTTCATAAGAGTAAGCCAATCCTTATATGAATCTTCCATCGGTCCGAATTTCACTTCGCCGTCATCTACATAAATTCTCTTACCAACATCAAACGCACCGTTAAATGCATTTACAGAGTATGAACCGTTTACAAGTGCACTCTGAGCAGTAAACGGAGCTGTCGCGCCCTTTTTCTCTTTAAAAGCAGTAAGAACGGTTTCCCATTCGTCTATGGTTGTAGGTACAGAAAGGTTAAGCTCTTTAAGCCAGTCCGCTCTAAGCATTAATCCGCCGAAAATTCTGAAATTAGAGTCGTTAAGATAAGGAAACATATAATAGTCACCGTCATCAGTCTTCGAAAGTCTGTCAAACAAAGGGTTACCCGTGATTTTTCCCCAAGCATCAGGTGCACATTTCGGCATTATATCATTAAGAGGAATAATAACATTATCTTTTATTGCCTTTGCCTGACCGCCGGGATATATCACCCATGATGCTTCTATCATATCAGGATAATCCTTTGATGCAAGCATAAGTGAAAACTGTTCATTAACCTGACCTGTAGGCGGATGAATGAAATCAATATGAACACCTGTTCTCTTTTCAAGCTCCTGATACATCGGAAGCTCATTTAAAGATTTAAACTGTGACACTATACTGGGCGGCATAGCTACCCAATAAGATAAAGTGTTTTCATCTGTTTCTCTTGTCCCGCCTTGCTTTTTTCCGCAAGAAGCAAAAGATGTAATTATTGCTGCTGATAAAAATACTGATACTACTGCTTTTTTCATAAATTATCATACTCCTTTTTAAATATTTTTTATTAATCAGCGGTTTCTTAACCTTTCACTGCACCTATCATAACGCCTTTTACAAAATATTTTTGTATAAAGGGATAAATTACAAGAATAGGAATTGTAGCAACTATAATAGTTGCATATTTAAGGCTTTCACCGATTACAAATTTATCTGTGCCGGCACCGTCGCTCATCATTGATTCGGTCGAATTGAGCAATAAAATTTCCCTTAAAACCAGCTGAAGAGGGAATTTATCTTTATCTCTGATATACAAAAGAGCATTAAACCAGGCATTCCAGTACGCAACACCGTAAAACAAAACCATAACTGCAATTACTGATACAGAAAGCGGTAAAACAAACCTAAATAAAATTACTATATCATTTGCGCCGTCAATCATAGCTGATTCTTCAATACTTTCAGGAATTGCCTCAAAATTTGTTCTCATAATTAAAAGATTATATGTACTGATAAGTCCCGGAAGAATAAGGGCAAAAAGGTTATTTCCCAATCCCAAAACATCATATACGAATAAATATGTCGGTATCATTCCTCCCGAAAAGTACATTGTAAAAATAAACATATACGATAATGCTTTCCTGACCTTCAGTTTTTTTCTTGTAAGCAAAAAGGCACCTATACTTGTCATTAATATGCTTAGCGATGTACCGGCAATTAAAACAATAATCGTCGTTTTATAGCCGGAAAGGATGTTAGGGTTATTAAATACTGTCTTATATGCTTCAAAATTAAGTCCTTTAGGCAGGAGCATAGTTCCCCTTGCTCCCATGAGCTCAAGGCTATTTGAAAGTGAACAATTTATAACATAATAAAATGGATAAATGGTCACAATCATTGCAAAAAACATAAAAATATAATTAAATATCAAAAAAACAATTTCTGATTTGCTTTTTTTCATCTTCATATGTCCAATACTCCTTAAAACAGTGAATTACCTTTAATTTTTTTTGAAATGCCATTTGCGGCAATTAAAATTATAAAGTTAACCACAGACTGAAAAAGTCCGACAGCTGAACTGTAGCTGTACCGTGCTCCGCCTATGCCTGTGCGATATACATATGAAGAGATTATATCAGCAGTTTCATATGTACCCGCATTGTACAACAAAATAACTTTTTCCGCACCTATGCTTAAAACGCTTCCCAGCCTGAGTATAAGCATCAGTATTATAGTATCAGAAATGCCGGGAATGGTTATATGCCAAACCTTTCTGATTTTTTTTGCACCGTCAATTTCAGCCGCTTCATAAAGCTGTTGGTCTATACCTGAAATAGCAGCTATGTATATAATACTGTTCCAGCCAAAGCCCTGCCATATTCCGGTTCCGACATAAATTGATCTGAAATAGCGTGCATCGCTCATATAATTTATGTTTTCAAATCCGAAAAGCGTCAATAATCTTGTTATAACACCATCTCTGCTGAAAAAGTCAACTATCATACCGCAAATAACAACCATTGATATAAAATGCGGAAGATATGTTACTGTCTGAACTATCTTTTTATACTTAAGATTATTAATCTCATTTAACAGTAACGCAAATATCACAGGAAGCGGGAAACCAAACACTATGTCATATACACTAATCATAATTGTGTTTCTTAAGGTTCTTGTAAAAAACATTCCGCTAAAAAACTCTTTAAAATATTTTAAACCTACCCATTTACTTCCCAAAATACCTTCTGATATCTGATAATCTTTAAACGCAATAACAATACCTGTCATTGGAGCATAACAAAAAAGAATATAATACAAAAGCACCGGAATCATAAGTATGTATAAATATCTGTTATTGTATAACTCCTTTTTTACGTTCAGGAAAAAAGAATTATTATTTTTTTGTTGTACTGTTTTTTTTGTCATTTATAATACATCCTATTCTTCAAAAACTATAATTGATAAAGCCCTCAGATTGCTTGCTTTAACAAAGCAATATTTATCTCTGCATATATCATCCAATGCTCCTATTCTTGCCTTTTTTGTGCTGTAATTATATACGTACACATTAGGGTTTAAAATAGTTGTAACTCCTATCGGTCCTCCCGAATAATTGCAGTCAACAAAAAATCTTCCGTCTTTTAAAGAAACTTCCTTTATAATCCCTTCAAACAATCCTTTTACAGCAAAAGGTCCCTGAACAAGCTTCTTCTGTTCAAACCCCAAAGCAGAATCATATACAACTTTAAAATCAGTTACATATCCGCGTGAGTCTGACTGAATCAGCACAACACTTCCGTTTTGCGGGATTTCTATATCATTTCCTCTGAGATAATATTTTTTCTCCATTCCGGAATTATATGCTTTTATGTATGGGTGCTGTTCACCGCCGATATATGCTGTTCCTGAGCCAAGCACCAACACAGCATCTGAACGTTCATCAAAAGGCGGCTCAAATCCCACCAAAAGACACGCACCCATATTGCCGGCATCATCTGTGTCATAAATATAAATATCAGCTGCTATTATATCTTCACCGCAGAATGCTGAAGGAGAAATAATTGAAACGTCATCCTTGTCGAAGTCCCCCTGAAGTGACGGAACAGAGAAAAGCTTTGTGTTACCGGTAAAAAATCCGTACGGAATATGAGTTCCTATAGCACTTATATGTTCACGGTAATACTGATTCTTTACATGATATGCCTGACGAAATATATCCTTTTCTATTGCATCTTTATACTCATCAGACCATCTTTCCATCTCTTTGGGCGTATTTATTTCATACACCATTTGCTCCTGATTTACAACATATGTTATCATACCGACATATGTTGACAAAACGCTGTTATACAAAGCTTCTTTCTTTGTCATTGTGCCGTTAAATTTAACTCTGTTTTTCAGGTTTAAATCAACCCATCTGTTATTTTCGGTAAATATATGAACCGCTACATTGTCATCATCTGTTATGTTCGAGTGCTTTAAAAATCCATATACACGATCGGCATCAATGCTATAACCTGATATTTTACCAAAATAATCAATATAGAAAACACCGTTGCTTCCAAGATATTTGCTGTCAACAGCAATGTTCATATCATATCGAATGCCGTCAACCACAATACTTTTTTCACCATTATCTATTGTATTTATTGTTCCGGAAAGCTTTTTATCGGAAGCATAAATATATATGTATTTTGTCTTTTCCGCATCGGGCTTGACATTTATTATAAGCAGCAAATCATCTTTTTTTAAATCTTCAAGTGCCGATTCGTTTCCGTTTTTATACACAAAGACATCTTCAGGCTCTATATCCTTAAGTAAATTACCGCTGCTGCTTTCATCCCCAAGCTCTAACGGATTGGTTTTTACATACTCTAATATCTTCACTTCAAAATCATTTACAATAACTACGTCACCTTTTCCGTCAGAGTCATTATCAATGATTGTTACATTGCCTATTTCAGGTTCTAAAACTGAGTTATTCATTTTAGTCTGCACTTTGTTTCTTATACAAACGGTTTGTTTTGTCAGTGCTTCGGTTTTTGATTTATTTGAATCCACATCATAGTATTTAAACATATAACCGTCACATTCTTCAATATTTAATGCATCGGCAAATACTATGCGGTTCGCGTTTTTTTGGGGGGAAATATATAATATTTCCGGCTCATCATATGCATTTTCAAGCTTATAATAAAATTCTGCTTTATATCCCAGCAAATCCTGTGCACCGCTTTTTTCTGTATAATAGAAATTTCCGTCAATTTCTACGTGGTTTTCATCAGTAGATTTACCGCCGTATATGCTTGTAAATCTGTTTGATTCAACTATACCTGTCGATTTATAGATATATAAATTATTTTCCATTACCGACATGCTTCTGTCAATAGAAAACTCACTTTTGTAATCCGAAGATGAGAGCTCTACCGAATCTGCATTCAAAACGCAAAAAATTGTTTTTGCCGCTGCATAAGGTGAAATTGTATTATCATTTTGTGTTTCGATATCCGAGAAAATACCACACTTTAATGCTGCTTCATAATAGCTTTTATAGTTACCGCCTGACAAGTTTAATATTCCCATGTGTCCCGAAACATAAAGCATCAGCTTTGCAACCTGTTCTTTTGAGGCAGGTGCATTCGGAGCAAATTGTGTTTCAGATATTCCGTTTACTATTCCCAAAGCATATGCGCCCGCAATATACTTTGTATTCTCATCCTCCGAATCCAAATCGGTAAACGGTGTTTTTTCACCCTGCAAAAAAGAACGGTCTCCAAGCATTCTTACCGTATATTTAACCATATCGCCTCGTGTTAAAAATTCTTTATCTTTAAAGTCTTCTTCAATTATGTTAAATGCATATAATTTATCGAACACTTCTTCGTCCATAGCCGATAAGTTATTTATTCCTGAGGCATAGCAGCAAAAATTCAGATTAATAACAAAAAAAGCAAAAGTCAATGCAGCTATTTTGTTTTTTAATGTCATATTCATACACCCCCTGCAATCCTTGTTAATTCGCATATTATTTTAGCTGCTTCTGCTCTTGTGGTAAAGGCTTTCGGGCAAAAAGCACCATCTTGATTTCCATTTATTATTTTTGCCTTAGCAATATTATCTACAGCTTCCTTTGCATAATCAGAAACATTTTCAAGGTCTGTTAATTTATTGGAGCCCTCTGCCGAAAAAGTATTAACTTTTAATTTCAAGGCTCTGTATATTATCAAAGCTGCATCCTGACGGATAATATATTCTTCCGGACTGAACATATTTCTGTCATTGCCTTGGATTATGCCGTTTTTATATGCAGATGCAGCATAAATATAATACCAACTGTCTTTGCTTACATCTGTAAAACTGCATTCGGCATTATTGTCTGCCATATTCAGCGCCGCAACAAGCATTTTTAAAAACTCGCTTCTTGTAACATTTTGTTCCGGTCTGAAACGCAAGTCTTCGCTTTTTGAAACTATTTCTCTTTTATACAACTCCTCAATAGCTTCTTTTGCCCATTCAAAACCGCTTAAATCAATAAATGCAATAAATTCTTCTTTATTATCTTCATCAGATAAATCACTCTTAGTTATTTCTTTGTTTATTCCCACAGACAGAGGGCTTACAACCTTAACCTTTGAACCGCCGCCACCGCCGCCGCCAAGCTTTTTTTTCGGCTGAACCTCCTCACCTTCAGAGCTATATGAACTAACAGTATTTTTAAATTTCTTTCCGAATTCTGTAAAATTTAGAAAATTATCCTCCTGTATTATAAGCTTGTTTACTTTATTTATATCTCTTGCAGAAAAAAGCTTGTATTTTTCAAATTCAGGACAGTCGTTTAATATAAATTCCTTATTCTTTGTCAAAAAATTAAACAAGGATGCTGCATCGCAAATGTTAAGTTCACTTAGTAAGTCCTTAGCTTTTTGGGCAATTTCCTCAACCTCCTCATAAGATTTATATGGAATATTTTCATAAATCACATTAGCGGTATGCTCCTGCAAAGCATCGTTTGAATCAGCAAAAAAAACATCCTCAAATTCATAGCTTTTTATTAATTCCATAACCTCTGTGCCGGATAAAGTATCATTTAATTCAGCTACAAAATCCTTTTCTGTTTGTGTTCTTTCAGTTTTGAAGGTTATGTTAGCTTCGCCGTTTAAAGAGCAGCCGTATATATCAATTACTCCGTTTGCTTCAACTGTATACTCAGAGTTATAATCAAGAGAATTTAAATAAATTTCCAAATCATTACCATAGCTGCCAAAAATGAAATCATTAATCCGTTCTCCGTCCTTCAGTATGGTCACAGATTCCCTGCTTAAGTAATTACCAAGCTTATTGTTAAATGTGAATGTGATTTTTCTGCAATCCACAGAAACATCTTTTTCTCCATCGTATAATGATGTATTTACAAGACAAAGCTCATCAGGGATTTCATTAGTGAATACAATATTATCGAAGTGCAGTACAACATCAGGATTTTCTTTAAATGCATACAGTCTTACACCTTTAATATCACTCCAGGTTCCTGCTTCTGTACCCTTAAACTCAAATTGCTCAAAGGGAACGGAAAAATGTTTCCATCCCACCCAGTCTACTGTTATCGGATATTGAAACCATGCTCCGGTTCCATCTGTCGGATAAGCATATACATATATCTTTTCAGGTAAAGGGGTTGCTGAAGTATCCATATCTGAATGAATATTAAAGGTGACACATGAATAATCTCTTACATCAAACGGGGCTGACGCATTATTATAAAATACTGTCACTTGCCCCGCAGGTCTTGGAAATAGCCATCTGCCGCTTGATTCCGATACATAATTTACAGTATTATCAATTTCAAAAGCTTCCTGGCCGCCAAGAGTTTTATATCCTTTTACCGCATTTTTGGATGTCATGTCTGCTATAACCAGCCCGTCATATGACACGGATAACCACATTTTATCAAAATATATTTCATCCCAATAATCAGTTACCGGTACAGCATTTAATTTGCCGGGTCTCAGCTGGATATCTGTTATGTTATGCATATTAACAGTTCCGATTGTATCTATTTCAGACAAGTTTACAGAAAACTTTTTCCACCCAGTCCAATCAATTTTTATTTCTGCATAAGCTATGTTATTTAAGAACGCCATGCTGTCATCGCTTCTGAAAACTATGTAAAACGCCTTTTCTGCATCAAAATCAACTCCGTTATAACCATCATTGTATGCCCAAAAATTAAATGTATCATAATCAGAAAAATCTCTTATATCATCAGGAATGCAATAACTTACTCCGGTGCCTCCGCCATTCAATATGTACTTTCCGGATTGGGTACCGGAAAGATATACGTTTTCATTCTTTCCCAATCTTTGAATCATCTGCACATTATCATAAGTATCATCAATATTAAAATCAGCTACCACAAGTGTTTGTGCATTATCATCTGCCCATATAACTTCACAGGAAATTGTCAAAAATACAAAAGCAAGTACAAAAACTGTTGAAGCATTTCTAAAAAAAACATTCATAAATTTTCTCCCATAAAAACAAATATACAGTCTCTTTACGTATTTTTAAAAATTTAACAGGGCACAAAGGCTGTACCGCATAAAGCGGCACTCCTTTGCAGCCCTATATAGCTTTTTAGCCGGCAGAGCCAATACTGCTCATAAAATCAAATACCGGTACCATCTTTAAATTCCATGCAAATGCTTTAACCTTGACTGCATTACCGCTGCCCACATTTACAGATAAATCTTTTACTTCTTCTGTTTTTCCCGGAAAAATCATCTTGTCTGCAATATTAACACTTACAATTCTTCCCGTTTCATCGTATGAAGCTATATACATCCTGATTATTTCAGAATAACCGGTATTATTCTTTATCTTGCAATTTACAAATACATTTTCCGCATCATTAAGTGAATTAATTCTTTCACCGCCCTGAGATGAGCTGAAATATACATCATCAACAGCTTCAAAGGCTTTATTGATTGTTTTAAATGTAACGTCAGCTGCAAAAGTCATAGACTGTGAGTAAATGTCAACAACATTGTTTACAGAAATATTGTATTCTGAATTTAAATCAAGCTTATCAAAGTATATTTTTAACTCGTTATCAAAAGTTCCTACATGATAATCTTCTGAAATAATTTCAGAATTTTTTGTAATTACAACATTTGACTTATTAACATACGGACTTAATTTATTATTAAATGAAAGACTTACGGTTTTTCTGTCACCTGTAACATTTTCTTCACCGTCTGCAATAGAAAATCCTTTTGCTTCCAAAGCAGCCGGAGCGTCCTTTGCCAAATAAATTCTGTCAAAATATGCTTTTGCATTTTGAGGGTTCTTTTCAATTATGATTCTAAAACCTTTTATTGTTTTACAATCCTTGAATTGAACCGTTGTCGATGTGCCTCCGATCACAACAGCCTGAACAGGCACAGAAACAAGTTTCCAGCCTTCCCAGCTCAAATCAATAGACGTTTGATACCATCCTCCGTCTGTACTATAAAAATAATATTTTATTCTTGTAAAATCAGTAACCGAATTATCGGGTTTTGTGTTTTTATCTGAATATATTGCCATATTTATATATTTGCTTCCCGATATATCTATGAGGTTTGATGTATCATTATATATTACCGCATACTTGCCTATCGGCACATTCAGCAGACCGGCATTATCATTATAATATGATAAAGAAGTATCCTTAACAAACGCATTAGTTGTTGTAGATATAACTTTATATTTATTATAATCCTCATCACTTGCCAAATCAAGTAATACAGTTCCCGGCTGAGTATTTGAAATCCACATTTTGTCAAAATACACCTCATCCCAGTAATCAGATACGCCCACAGCATTAAGTACATCAGGTCTGAGATTTATTGAATTGACATCAGACCAGTTGAATGTTCCGTTTACAGCGAAATCCGAAAGCTTTATGTTAAACTTTTTCCAGCCATGCCAATCAAGCTTTATTTCTTTATATGCTATATTTCCTCTCCATGTACTCGATGCATTCTTCAACACTATAATAAATTGCTTATCTGCATCTGTCAACACGTCATTGTAACCATCATTATATGCCCAAAAACTAAATGTATCATATTTTGAAAAATCTCTTGAGGCTTCCGGAATAGAGTATTCCACACCTGTTCCTCCGCCGTTCAATATATATTTTCCGCATTTGTCACTGCTGAGCTTTGCCATACTGGTATATGAAAGTCTTGCAGTATTTGATACTCTGCTGTATGTTTCTTCTTTTGTGAAATCTGCTATCACTGCGTCTGATACCGACTCCGCACTTACAACAGGCCAGCTAAAGATGCTCACCACCAGTGCCATTATTGCCGACATCTTCTTTACCACCTTGTTCATTGTTCATTTCCTCCGTTTCAAATTTAAATTTTAATGTCTTTCCGTTTGTATTGGAAAAATTAACATCAAAAGTGCATACTCCGTCAATACAAACAGTTTCTGATTTTTTATCAGACTGTACATACGTACAATCTGTATTTATACTAATTTTCATATTGCCAACCTTATGAGTAGGATCAGATATGAAAAGTATAAAACTACCGTCATCTTTTTCATTTTTCATTATTATGCAAGGCTTTGTTACGGTAATTCCATCAAATGTTCCCGCCTCCCAGAACACAATTCCCGTTGATTTTGCGCTTTTATCCCGTACCGCCTGAACTTTTGAATTGTTTGCCAAAATTTCAACATCCGGATTTGCAGCATACATTGATGTTTGCTCATCAGTTCTGTTTGGAAGAATTACATAAGAATATTCTGCGCCTTTAGGATCTACGCCGTGGTCAATCCAAAATTCATTAAAGCTCGGAGAAGATGGTGCTCTTCTGGCAAAAAGTGTTACAGCATTCGGGAAATATATACCGCCGTAATCTTCAAGATGCATATATTTTACATTATCCTTTGATTGCGGCTCATTAAATAAATTATTCCAATATGAGCTGTTAACTTTGATTTTTTCCGTGCTCAGATTCTGTATGCTTGACAGGCTTATTGTCTGTCCGTTATCAAGCGCCTTGTAAACCTCAATTTCCTTAATACTGTTCCAGGTACTCACATCAGCACCGTGACCGATAAATCTTATGTATCTTGCGTCAGAATTAATTGCAAATTCGTTATAATTATCTGTGCCGTCAGATGTATAAGCCTCTTTTGGAGTCCAATTGATTTTATCCTTGGAATTTTGCAGTTCAAAGCTTATCTTTCTGCCTTTACCGTTGAAAAAAGCAATCAGCATTGTACCGACAGGCTTAACCTCACCCAAATCAATTGTCAGGGTAGAATCCTTTTCAGCTGCCCAGACAGCGGACAAATCCTCATCAAATACATTTTCAGGTACGTTGTTTTCCTCTTCTGCCGTACCCGTTGCTTCAACGGCAGTAATTTTTAGTTTTTCAACATCTGCCCCCGCAATGGTTGAAACCGTCTTTTTTGTTTTTCTGTTTTCAATAATTGTTTCTACATTTACCCCTTCATGGCTTTCGATGTCGGCTCCCAGGGCAACTACTTCATTATCAAATAAAAACCATGATTTTTTTGCCGTAAGTGAGCTCTTATGAACCGGCTTATAACCGCCATATATTGCAAAATCCGACGGCTGAGCACCATAATCTGTTTCATTATGGTCAGACTCCAGCGCCATTGCCGCTGTCATATAGCCATCATCAGTTTCAACACCGCCTACGAAATCCTGACTGCTCAGATATTCGTAACCGCCTCTTATATATTCAGGCTCTCTTTCCTGCGTATCAACTGTAGTTCCGGCCATGCGATATGGATTTACATTATACCAATAATTATGGTCAAATTGATCCTGATTGTTATAAATGTACAGCATTCCGTCACCCTGATACCAACCATTACAGTTTTCACTGTTCAAGGATTCAAAATTATATATTCTTGAAGACGATGCAGATATTCCGACTGCATATCCTTCACTGTCTCTCTGTTGAATGAATTTATCCATAAAACCGAAAACTCTGCTGTAATCATGCTTTTTCAGTTCAATGCTGTCATCTGAAAGAAGCCTCTGAATAAGAACAAGATGTTTCAGCTTGAATAAAGAAAATAAATTCGTATATGAATTTTCTTTTATATGATATTTTACAATTTCCTTAACTTTTTGCAGGTCCTTCTTATTTATCGCACCGGAATCTATAAGGTCAAGCATGCCTGTAAGAATAGATATTCCGTTATATTTTTCTACATAGCGGTGAGTTTTGCGGCTTCTTCCCGTTACCATGCTCATAACTCCGCCTTTATACATGACAGGATCATAACCGTTAATAATCCATTCGGAAAAGTTATCTGTAAGAGGTGAATGCATTTCAAACTTTGTATTACCTAAAAGACTTACAACCTTTCCTATGTATTCAATTTGATGCGCTCCATAGGCACCCGTCATGGCATGCCTTGTATGCATCACATAGGAGCCATCCTTGTGAAAACCATTTTCAGTCTTCTCCGTTTCATTATACGAAATAAAATCAAGGTTTTCTACATATTGCATAGATCTCTGTATATAATCACGGCTGTCGAATATATTTTGTGCATCTCCCACCATAAGATAAACGCCTATTGCACCATACGCTGTAAGCGGAAGGTTGCTTCCGTCTAAACCCGATAAATTTTTTATGTTTTTGTAAGTCGGTGAAAGATATTTATTAATCAACTCAGAAGCTTCTTTTTCCGAATAAATTTTTTTCATATCATCTTCAATTATAACAAGTATTTCCGCAATATCAGTCGGACATGTAACAACCCAGTCAAACCAACCGCCTCCATATCCTTTAAAATAACCTGTTCCTGTTAAAACATTTGATCCGTATGCGTTGTTGTATCCCCATTCAAGACAATACAAAATATCCTTAAGCAAGTCCTCATTTTTATAATAATCGCTTCCGTATGTACCATAAGCCAGAGCCATGCTCTTTATGGAATCATATAGCTTTCCGTTTTCACAAACTGTTGTTGATAAGGCTTTTGTTCCAAACAAATTGCCTATGCTGTCAGCTTTATATTGAGGTTTATTGAGTTTATTAATTGAATCTTTCGCTTTTTTTGAAATCTCGCTGATGCTGTTCTTAATGAGCTCATTTGATAAATCAATGCTTTCATCACACACCAAGGATTTTTTCCATTGTTTCTTTGCGATTTCAAAATCCTCGATTGTTATATCATCAGCATCAAATTCTTCATACATAACCTGTACACCGAGATAGCACAAAACATCAGACTTAATTGCTTCTATATCGTTATCACTGATTATTATAAGCCCATCCTCCGAATATGTTTTATAACCCAGCTTCTCCGCACATTCAATAAGAGGAACATATACTATATCGTTTATTACTTTAGGAAATCCCGAATAACCTGTATTGTTTTTAACAACAGATACGGTTCCCTCATCAACAGCCGCTCCCATACATTTTTTAAATACACTGGCAGGAACAAAGTATTCCCCGTTTTCTTCAATAACACAGGCTTGTGTTTTTTCAGTTACTATTTTTGTTTTTACACCTTTATCAATAACATTGGATGAATTTACTCTGAATAAAATATTATTTTTGATTATTTCATTTCCGCTTTCCATACATTCTTTTGAGAACATTGAATTTCTTGGATCTGCATTTATTAGTCTTATTGAATCTATATAAACATCTAAATTTTCATTTCTGAAAGGATTAATCCAATTTGTGTGAAAACCGACCGAAACAACCTTTGACCAGCTCGCATCTCTTGAGACAGCCATCTCGTTTATCGGGATACTCATAAGTCTCCATCCCTCAAATTCAGTTGTAAACCAAATTTGATGAGATGATGTGCCCGATTCCCATTCAGGATCACTGTTTACAAAAAGAGTCAGTCCTGCGCCCGGCATTTTTCGGGCAGAATAAATCCAAAATTCTATTTTGCTGTATCCGCTCCAATCTCTCGGTATTGAATCCTTAAAGAGAATACTTTGTTTTGAAACCGAATTGTTCCAGTGAGCGGTAAAATCCGATGTCTTTACTTTATCAGATGATATACCAATACCTGCAGAATATATTCTCGCAGGAATATTCATATCCACAACCGTAAGAACGTCTTCATCACTTACATACCCATCCCATGCACCATATACTGTCTGATACGCTGTAGTAATCAGGATAGATATAACGGCTATAAAAGATATACACCTGTCAAGCATATTATTTTTTAAATTCAAAGCTTTCACTCCCTAATTTAAATTTACTTTATGATTCTATTATATATTTTCATCTGCAAAATTACAAGGGACAAAAAAATTACCCATGGTATTAAATACTTAAAAAATATTGATTTTATATAATTTTTCTGTTATTATATTAATAGTTTTATAACAATTAAGAAAGGATATGCGTTACAACTATGCCGCATTTGCAAGTAGTTTTTAAATCGGAGCAATGCTCTGCTTTGCTTGCAAGGAGCAAAGCTTGCGACAGATTGCAAGCAAGCGCAGATGTCCACCGCCTAAGAGGCGGGGGGACATCTGCGCGTAGGTTATAATACGTGAAAAAAAATGAAAAAGAAAAAAATGAATTATAGCATAAAGGTATCTCTTACAATTTCGTATTTACTTATATTCGGTATTTCTTTAATATCAAGCTTATTTGTATATATATATAACAACAATATATTTAAAGAAAATCTCATTTCATCGGGTGAAATGTTTCTTAATAATATTATCAGTCAAACAAATTCGACTCTTAATGAAGCAATTTTGCTGACAAAAATTATTGAAGAGCTCCCCGAAACCAAGGAGGTCCTGAAGCTGGAGGCTCCGCTCACTCCTGAAAAGGAAACTACCATAAACAATCTTTACAAACAAATAAAAGCAATATCACAAAGTTATGGTTTTGCCGATCAACCATGTATATATCTTTCAAAATTTGAAAAGGTTATTTCAACTGCGGGAATAACTTCTTTTGGCGAGTATTATAACAATTCAAAGAAAGATTTAAAAAATACAACTTCCCTTTTGTCATGGCGCTCATTCCTCATTAGTTCTCCGGGCAGAAAGCTGACACAGGGAAATAATAACGTTGTATTTTATTCAAAGACATTTGGCACCACTTCAAATTCCAATCCATATTATCCTATGTGTATTGTAATTAAAACTTTATTTCTACAAGATGAAACTCCTATGTTTAACGGCTATAATTATGTGGTTTTAGATGAATATGACACACCTGTTTTATACTCCTCAACAATTTATAAGCGTAAAATTTTTAAAAACTTTAACCCTGAAACAGACTCATATGTTACCATAAACAACACACGATATCTTGTTAAATATAAAAAAGATACAAGCAGCAATTATACATATATTTCCGCGATACCATATGATCATTTGACAAAAACCGCAAAACAGCTTGGCGCTATAAACATAATTATTATTTTGATTTCAATAATTATATTTCTTATACTTACCGTATATTCATTGAAACAAAACTATACTCCATTGAAAAATGCCGTCAACACTCTGAAAAAGCATATAAACCCTGCGAACTCTGCTCCAAACGAAATTAAATTTCTGATAGATGCCATGGATAAATTACTTAAAGAAAACTCTGAAATTTCATCAAAATTAGATAAACAATCAGATATTTTGAAAATGCATGGTATAACATCTCTCCTTAAAAACAGAAATTCAAAAATTGACGATTCAATAATAAATAATATGAAGCAAAATAATGGCAGTATAGTGATTTCCGCTGTTTATATAGAGGATTACGGTGAATACTTCACGTCTGCAGACCTGACTCATGATTCCATCACAAATGACACACTTGTTTACTTTGCAATAAAACAAGTGTTCCAAGAGCTGCTTGAAAAAATCGGTTCAGCGGTATATCACACCGAAACAGAAGGACTTTCGGTATTTATTATAATTTTGAAAAATGAAAATTCTGATTATCTTACTGCCCTGAAAAAAGCCAGAGACTTTTTGGAAGAAAATCTGAAAGTTCTTCTTACGGTTTCAGTAAGTAATATAGGTCATTCTACTGATGAAATTCCTTCTTTGTACCTGGAATGTCTTGATTTGCTTGATTACAGAGCAACATCCGGAAAATGTACGGTTATTCAAAAAAACATTACAGACGAAAACTCAGTATCATATACATTTTCTTATGAAGAGGAAGGGCTGTTAAAAAATTACTTGCTTCAGGGGAATTCGGAAAAAGCATCAGAACTTGTTTTTAAAATAATAAATAACAGTATGCACACAACAAGTAATCCTGATATTCTGAAATACGTTACCTTTGATATTGTATCAACGATTTTAAAAACATGTGATATATGCTCAAAGGTTCCGGAATATATATCCGAGCTTCATAAATTTCTAAAATGGACTGATTTAACTTATGCTAAAGCCTGGATTTCAAAACTGATAAAAGAAGTATGTGCATTGTACAATCACCACAAATCAAATGACATTGTCTCTGAAGCAATAGAATTTGTAAAAAACAATTACCAAAATAATGACTTAAGCGTTTCTATGGTTGCAAGTTATCTTGATATCACTCCAAGCTATCTGTCTAATATTTTCAGGAGAGAAAAAGAAGAAAAACTGCTCGATTATATCAATAAATACAGAATAGAAAAATCAAAAGAGCTTTTAAAAGAAAATAAGCTTTTAATTACTGAAGTATCTGAAGCTGTCGGCTACACAAATCCCAAAACTTTCAGACGACTGTTTAAAAAATATACAAATATACTCCCCACCGATTTTATCAAATGACATGGGAAGTATCGCTCCATATCAGAATTAATTATGACAGCTGCACTGCAGAAGCTTAGGGATAAAATCTCAAATGCGGATTTTATCCCTAAAAACATTTAAATTATATTATCAAGAGAGCCGGATTTAATGCTTACATAAAACGCTTTTATTTTAATCTGAAATGAACTGTCCGATAAGCTTAAAGCCTCTGCAAGCATCCGACTCTGTCTTCGCCGGCTCCGAAGCGCGTTATTTTAACGACATTATCCTTTATTGAGAAAACATCAAATGCTGTTTCCGTTATTGCTTTGCACTTTCTCTCCGGGCAGGCCGGACACCATGCCCATGCCAAAGACGACTGTGTTGTTACAGTCAATATTCCGTCGTCATATAGCAAATTGTCATAATGTACATGACCTGCAATATGGCAGACAACATTTTTGTTATTAACCATTGCATAATGCACTCTCGGTCCGTTTATCAAATCATCATACGGTTTTATGCCCTGAGGATAATTTTCCGTTCCGTAAATTCCTTTGTTGCTCACCGGTCCATGGCAAAACACTATGATTTTTCTGTCGGTATTTAAAGCCTCGGTTTCAAACCAAGCCGCTTGTTTATTTGAGATTTCATACATCCAGCCCTGATATTGCCCGTTTTTATCCTGATTATATCTTCCGTCGCTTACATCCAAAAAAACAAATCTGAAATTCTGCTCTTCCAAATCTATATAATAATAATTATCAGGCGTCGGATTATACTTCATACAAAGCTCGTGCATCCGTTCAGGCAAAATCACATAATCCCTGTTATCTCTTCCCTCGTCGGTACAAGGTCCAAGCGCGTTATCGTGATTTCCGATGCAGGTATGAACAGGCACCGATAAATTATACAGCGCTTCCATAACCTCTTTATGCGACTTAATTATTTCCTGCGGGTCGGGATTATAATCATTGCCCATATCTCCGCCGTTTATAACCATACTGATTTTCGGACATCTGTCTAAAATATACTGAATAGAATTTATTGCATCGACAGCATATTCAAATTCTGTCATCCCCGGCACACGATTTTCCGCTACCGAAAATTCATTCATTCTGTTATGCTGGTCTGTTATAAAAACAAAATTAAGCGGTGCATCAAATTTATTTATCTCAGCAATCTTTTCATCATAATTATCTGTAAGATATGATATATCCCTCATGCTTGTCTCCCTCTGCTATTTTTCAAGCAATAAGCTGCTTTGCTTTGCTCTGAAGCTATTGTCCCATGCAAATACCTTTATCTTATTGAATTTACTTGTATCGGCTAATAAAACAGACATTGTCTTTTCTTTCCCGATATATTCCTCTGTATTTATATTTAAAACCTCGACAAGCCTATCATCCGCATATGCGGCGCATATAAGCAAGCTGTCCGGTGTTTCCGCCGTTGCCTGCGTATAATGAATTACCATTTCATCACCGTTTTTTACAGCACTTATATCCGAAATCCTGTTGTTATTTATTTCAGCATACAATTCGGTTTTTGCATAATCGTATCCTATAACATATTTCATATCTGTTGACGCGGTAACAGTCACCTCTGCACCGTCAACCGTATCAATGACATTTCCGAACAAATCATATACAACGGTATAGTCCTTGCCTGTGTTAACCGTATAATTCTTTTCCGCACCCGTGCTCCATACGCAGAAGGTTTCCTGTCCTTCGTCATTTGTAAGCTTATATACTACAGGTGAATATGAATTATATGACTGACCGTAGGCGGGAGTAACAGCTAAGCTCTCTGACTTAACGGTTTTGCCTGTTAAGCTGTTAAAAGCAGCAACCGCAACATATGACGGTTTTGCCGCCCACGGCGTTCTGTAGAACATCGAATGAATAATACCGAAATTCTCTTCAAATGAGAACGGGTCCTCTCTGTCGTCCTGAAATTCATAAAACATAAGCATGTCAACAGGGTCATTGCTTGCGTACATTGCAAGAAGTCTTGCCATAAACGCCGCCTGAGTCTCATAATTTGTATTTCTGAAGGCAGAAGCTCCGTTATAGTTAAGCGCTCTGTCTCTCGCAGGCCAGCCAACCTCCGTCACCCATAGCTTCGCATTCGGAGCGTATTTTTCCAGCTGCGATTTTCCGAAGGTGGTAAATCCCAGCAAATCAGTTCCTTCCGGACCGTAAGACATGAGTGAATCGTATCTGTGATAGCTTACCGAGTCAAATTTTGAAGTATCGACCTGCTTTAAAAATCTTGTATCCCAAGTATATTTGCCGAACCAACGGGCGTCAAACTGCCACGCCGGGTCTTCCGCTATTTGTCCTGCGTCAATCCATGCCTCCGGCTGTACCGCCTTTATAGCGTCCGAGCTTGCTTTTACTATATCCGCATAAGCTTTATCGGAGGGCATATCATAGCCATCACCGCTTAAGCCTGTAACACCGGGTTTTATTTTTAAATCAAATTCATTTAAAATAGCATAATATTTTGTGTATGGCTTTAGCTTTGAAGCAACGAATGCGGAATATTCGGCAAAGCTTTCAAGCTCCTCCGGAGTATCTCCCAGGATGTCGCTCCCATCCCAATAGTCACCGTAGCCGTTGCGGTTCTCCGCCATAAGGTTACAAAGACCGCTCATTCCGTTCTCAGACAAAGCCTTATACGCATAAACTAAAATATCCGGCATTGAGTACGGACCGCCGGCCCGTGCCTGTACATCTATCCAGCGCAGGGTTGAACGCATTTTACCAAATCCGGCATTTTTGGCTAATGATATCTGGTTATCTATATCCTGTTCATTATATAAAAAGTATAAAACATTATTTTCGTAGTAATAATCATCATAATGGGCATTTGCACCATAGTGCGGATTAGGCTCCGCTTTTTTTGAATATGAAAAATCCGTAAGAATGCTCATCTGCATTTTATCGGCAGTACCTGAATAATCAGCAGTTATATCCGTTTTTAACACATATGTGCCGAACTTCAGGTTTTCAAACGTTACCGTATCATAAGCATTTCGCGCGGAGAAAACAGCTGTCTGATTTTTTTCCCGAATCGGTGTTTGCTCCGAATATGCCACAGCCTCCTGCCCTTTGTTGCTTTTATCTATGGTTTCTTCCCATTGCAGGTATTCGTCCTTTGCTTCGGGCTTATACACGCTGTATTTTACACGCATATTATCGTATTGCACCAAATCAAAATTATTAAACGCAAAATCAAATTTAATCTCATCGCCCTCATAAAATACATTGCCCGGCTTTCCGGTTTCAGCTGTTACATTAAATCCCGAATAGCAATTATCACTGTAAAGCTTCAGCCAATAAATATATACCGGAACGGGAGAAGCATGTCCTTCTGCATACGGGAAAAGATCTTTATCATGAGTGACTATTCTGCAATCATAACCGTTGTCATTCCCGTTAAATCTTGCATCATACAATTTGATTCTTGCGTATTTCCATGTCTTTGAGTTTTCACATTGTATAAATACATTTTTTATGCCGTTATAAGAATCGTATTGAAAGTAAAATCCGCCCATGCCTTCATCCCAATAGCAAATATCCGCATAAAACGTACACCATCTCTTGGCATTTTTAAACTTCCAGGTTGATTTTTCCGGGAAAGCTATGTCAGCGTTGATTTTAAAGCCTATATTTCCGCCGTCGCCGTTAAGACCCAGCTTGCAGCCCAAATCGCTCAGGATTTCATAGCTGCCGGAGCCCTCCTCAAATTCTGCCGCAATACCGTTTCTTTCATGCCATGGGTTATTATTCAGCCACACTCCCGCCATATTTCTGTTTTCATCCGCAGCACATACCGGTACTTGAATTAACCCGCTCAGCAAGCATATTATTAAAATCAGAGCCGAAAAATTACACAATTTTTTCATAAAAACACATCCCATCATTTTATTAGTACATTCCTTAAAAATATAACCATGCTGATCCCGGTCATAACAAACTGCGATACAGGCATAGCCAGCCATACACCGTTTATTCCCATTAATTCCGATAAAACCGCAAGCAGCAGCGGTGTTATAAGCAGCGGATCAATAAACACAAGGATATTTGAAATTACAGTATTTTTCACCGCATAATAATATGAGCAAACATATTTTACAGCAGCTTTAAAAGGATATGAAAGCATAAATATAACCAGCCCCGTCCGGAACATTTTTTCCGCCTCGTCCGAAATATCAAAAAATCCCGTAATTACTTTTATTATTATGGGTGTAATCAATGCAAAAATAACGGACATGACCAGAAGAATAATCCCGGAGCACTTTAAAGCCCTGCGCTCCTGCTTAATATCCCTTGAGCCGCGGCAATAGCTTATCACAGGCTGTACGCCATCGCACACGCCCTGAAAAATATAATCAAATGTATAAATCACATAGCACATTAACGCATACGCGCTTACAGCCGAAACCCCTCCGCATTTTAATGCAAAACAGTTTGTGAACATTAAAACAAGCGACGGAACAAAATTAATACCGAACGGCGCTATGCTTCCCCGGATAATATCCGGGATCCCCGAAAAATCCACTCCGGCTGCTTTATCCGTTTTTATCGTCAGCAATCCAAGCACGGCAATAACCGATTGTGATATAAGGGTTGCCATGGCAACTCCGCGCATTCCGAAACGTTTTGCCAAAGTAAAATCCAAACCCACGTGAAGCACAACTCCGATAACGGAAAAAAACATACCGTTATATGACTTACCGTCATTTCTGAGAAGCACTAAAATACCGGCGCCGATAATCTGGCTTACCGCGCCGCAGATTATGACAAACGCATATTCCTCAGACAATACAAGAACATTGCCGGAAGCACCCATTAACCTCAGCATTCCGGAATACGAAAGCAAAAACAATGCCGTTATAAATGCGCTTATTATAATCATCAGGCACATAGTGGTATTTTTGATTTTTTCCGCCTGCACAGCCTTGCCTTTGCCGCGAAGCTCATTTAATATAACCGCGCCGCCGACCCCTGTGCCTGTACCGACAGCTGCTATAAAAGCCAATATCGGCCAGACTATATTTATTGCCGCCAAGCCGTCATCACCAAGCAGTCTGCCGATAAATATTCCGTCAATATTTGCATTTGTTCCGACAATAACCATCGATATAACAGATGGAATTATATATTTATGCAATTTAAATTTCATCTAAAACCTCAGCAAGCTGTGAAATATTATCAATTACAACCTCAGCATCTGTTTTCAAAGTATTTTTGTCCGCTTCATTTGACGCCACACCGATTGCCTTAATGTTTCCGTTATGCGCAAAATTAATATCCGTCATTGTGTCGCCCACCATAACAAGCTCATCCTGCTTTACATTGTAATTATGAACTATCAGATTAATATAATATGGATCGGGTTTGCATTTATGTATTCCGTCATCGGTGTAAATATCATCAAAATACTCCAATATGCCAAGCTTTTTGAGGCACTTTCTGGTAAGAAACATATCATCTGTTGTCGCCAAAAATATTTTCAGTCTTTTTTCTTTAAATCTTGAAAATAGATTTTCAAGGTTTGTGCAGGGCGGAACGATTTTTCCGAAATTAAAATATCTATGAAAGCCTTCCATAGTTATATCTGAAATATCTCCGCAATCAATACGATGCTTTTTTAAAACACGTGCAAATCCGTTTGCAATCTGGTCATAAGTGCCGTAACAAATCACGCCGTTAATTCCTTCATTAATGCCGATTTCGTTCAGCATTTCTTCTTTCAGACATTCGGGAGCATTTAATGTTTCAATAACAAATTCAGCTGCCTTTTCCGCTATGGGAATCCAGAAATCCTTGAATTTAAAAAGTGTTCCGTCCTTGTCAAAAATAATACCTTTTATTTTCACACCATTCCTCCAAATGTCTTATGATATTTCAATAAGGGGCATTGCCCCTTATTGAATTTAAATTGTATCCTGTATAAGCTTATTCATCTGTATCAACAAAATTACATGTATTCAGTTTAAAATTATCGGTATTATCGAATACATATACGGCTATCCTTTCCGCCCCGGCGTCCAATAAAGATGTAATATCGGCATTGCTGCCTGAAATAACATTCAATACTTTATAGGGCTCAACCACAAAGGTATTATACTTAACGCCGCAAAGCTCAGACACGCCGTCTGTTTCAGTATATCCGACAACAGTTACGCAGCCGCTTACAGCATTATTTGTAAAGTTCATTACATGTGCTTCGGCTTTATATGCTTTCATATTTATTACCGGAAGAATATAATTAATACCGCCGTCATCTGCTCTCGTAAATCCGACTGTGAAATCTCTGCCGAAGGCAGCGCCGCTGTCAGACATCTCCGTTCCCGATAAAACCTTTAACATATATTTTGAATCCTGATTTAAACAGTTAATCAGATTCATATCAATAACATTCTTTAAATTATTGCCATCGCTGTCAACACCGTATGTAACTGTATAATCATTTTCATTCATACCGTCAATAACAAAATTTGTTTTATCCGCAGCAACAGGCTGATTGAATTTAATGCTGATTTTTGATGTTGCGGAGGTCATTTCTCTCGAATACGGTATTTCTTTGTTATTCAAGTCATAAAATTTAATGCTTTCAATATTCGGAGTTTTTGAGCTTGGCATGCTGACCTTCAGATTATCAATTTCAGCCATACCGTTTTTTAATATATTAGGGTCTACAAGGGTCATAACAAATGCATTATATTTTACAGCAGTTTCTCCGCCGGGCAGGTAATCAACCCTTGTAGGCGTACCGCCGTCAACCGAAAACTCGTATTTTTTATTTGTTATATCAATATTCAGCGAATAATGATGCAGCTCACCGTCGTTAATAAGCATTACCTGATTATCTGTTTTAGCACCGTTATTTTCTCTTTGCCAGTCACACATTCTCGTTCTGTAGATTTGATTTGCATACGTAAGCGCATGTATTTTATTTGTCCAATACGAAAGACCGAAGAAACAGCTTGAATTTGACCATCTTTCAGCAGTTTTATCCTCCGTATTTCTGAAAATATATGCCTGCTCCCCGGTTAAAGCATTATCCAAGCCGAAAAGCAGCCTCAAGGTCTGCTTGTTGCCGCCGTTTGCATTATCGCATATAGCAGCGTCAAAATCAACATAGATATTGCCGCTTGATACCGACTGAACGTTTTCAAAAGGAAATCTGACCGCACTCATAGCGCGGAGTACCCCGTCCGGGTCTGTTCCTGCGCCCTCAGAATCAAGCAAATCAAGCTTCAAAAGCCTGCCGCCCTTTAAATCATCTTCTGCGCTGCAATATTTGTATGTATTTCCGGCGTCTTCAACGAAGTCATAATCCTCATCTATCCTGCTTCTTACATATGTATATTTTGAAAACTCCGCCGATGCTTCTTCTGTCGCAAAATCCTCATCATTGTCAAAGGACAGATTGATTAAATCTACGTATTCCTCCTGTTCTGCCTCCTGAGGAATAAAACTCAGCTCAGTGCCCGGTTTAACCGAACCGAATGCATTACCGTAGATGGATCTTATGTATGTGCTGCTATCGGTTTTATTACATATGACAGCATTATAAATACCGTTCGAAATAATTTCCGTATCAAAATAAAATCTGATTACATCTGTAGAAACAAGCTCATAAAACGTTGCCGGGAACTCCTCCTCACCGGCAATAAGCTTAACCGAATCAGCCCGAAGCTTCTGAAGATATTCCTTATCGATGCTGTAATTACTCCTTAAATCCACATAATTACTGCCATACCCGTCGACTTCTATTTCAAAGGAATCGGTTTTCAAAATTTTTATATTATAATTGTCAAAATATATTTGCGGATGCCCGCTTGCTTCATCAAACGTACCGGTTGCATTCATCTGAAGCTGGAAAATACCGTATATGTCCGATATTGCGGTTTTTGCGTCGGCACCGGCATAATCACCTACATATTCTCCGTCACAGTAATAGCTTAATTTCAGATTATCATAATCTATACAGCATTCTACATTATGCCAGGTATCCGGTTCGATATCTACCACATACCCCGTTTCTCTGTTAGACACGGAGCTTGTATGTATTTTATTAAAAGAAATCCACGGATTCTCATTCGAGTAGTGTACGGCAAACATAATTCCGCCTGACCTTGACCACTCAGCCGTACCGTAAGTACCGGGCTTTGCGCCTTCTATAAGGCCATAATTCATAATGTACTGTGAATATGTTGATATTGAATCATCATATTCTATAAATTCGCCGTTCTCATTATGCGACGGGACGTATACATCCTGGGAAATTACTATCTGTCCTTTGCGGATACAGGTAGTATAATCACTGTCATATCCCAAAGTATTCAAATTTATATAAAAACCTGCATCAGCAACTTTGTTTTTTAGTTCTGGCTTTGTTGCCATTACATTCCCCATATCCTCAAGCTTGATTACGCCGGAGTTGTATACCGACGCATATTTCGATTTGTCAAAAGCCTCATAATCATCACTGAACAAAACACCGCTTTCGGGAATAACTCCGTCCACCGAAACATATGTAGCTGACGCGCTAAAGGCAGTTATTAAAGAACCGATTGCGGTAAATACCGCAAATATTCGCTTGGTTAAAACATTCATATTAATCTCCCTATACTGAAAAAAACCTTTATTGCTTTATTCGTCTGCAAAATCACAGACGAATAAAGCAATATATTCAGATTACATTTTATTATTCAAATTCAACAATTGTGTTAATTAACGGGATAAGGTTTTTATCAAATACAAATCCTTTCATTGAACCTGCCGGATCAAAATCTTCCGGCAGCGGATAAATTCCGGTTGAATTCCCTTCAGCCGCATAAACACTTATCATCTTGCCGGCACTGTTATAGCTTGCTGCAAAAACAGTATAATCACCTTCATACCCGCCGTCATCAAGATTGAGAACGTATCCTGCCGGGCTTTCGCTGAAGAAGCCCTTCATTTCAGCCTTTGGAGCTGTTACAAGAACACTGAAGCTTTCCATAACACTTCCGTCCGCCGCCTTAATATCTGAAAGAGTCAGTGTTGCATTTCCCGTAAATTTTACTGCATCAAATGGTATTGTTACTTTGCCTCCGGAAATCACCGGAACAATTTCGGTATTGCCTACCGATGCATTTAAAGACTTAATATCCTTGTTAAAGCTAAACACTACCTTCTTATCGGCAACTGTGCCGCCAAAATCGGTACCGTCGGCATTTTCAATTGCTTTAAGCTCTAAATCAAGATTTGTAAGCTTTGTGATTTTTACATTATCAAGATAGAATGAACTTGTCGCATCTGTCATAGCATCTCTTTTGTCAAGACCGCTGCCCACTACAAACGCATCATATTTCGGTGCGTTTTCTGTTTCGGGAAGTGACAATGCGCTGCCGATCAGTTCATCGTTTTGATATATATCATACGTTTTTGTGTCAAGATCCAGTTCAACCTTATAATGTCTTACCTCGTTATTATTTTTAACATTAGCCCAATTTTCCGGCCATAAGACCTTGTCTGCTGGGTTGGATTGTCCGTAATAGTATGAATATGAGCTTGATCTGCCCCTCGGCGCATAAATTATGGTTTCTGTCTCCCAGTAATCACCAAAGCCAAACAATGCTGTTGAGTTTGACCATGCGTTTTCAAGATCATACTTTGTAATCTCATTATTGGCGTCATGGAGACCTATTGTGTAAGAATCCGAATTTACCACACCGATTTTTCCGGCATCAAATTCTATTGATATTTTTCCGCTTTCAACACTTTGATTATTATCAAAGGGAATAATCAAGCCCATTGTTCTGTTGGGTCCCCAAGCATTCGCTCTTCTGATGTCTGAATCACGGTGAAAATCAAGCGCTTTTCCTTTGCCGGATACAGAGCTTCTCAGGCTGAACTGACGGAAGCTATATTTCAGATAATAATGATCATTATTTAAATCATTATACTTCTTTGCATTGATGAAATCCGAAGCATAATTGGCTGTATAGTCGGGTTGCGGTTGATATTCGCAGTAAAAATCCGTAAACTGCCAGGATGACTCATAATCGGTCGGCAAGGATATGTTATCAAAATCCATATTTAAAACGCTGGCTTTTGATGCCGGCAAAGCTATAATCGCATTTCCCTTTAAAAGCTTAGCAGTGTTTTTTGCACGTATATTTTCATTGCAGATTACAGTAACCGCTTCCTGCGCGCCGATAGTGCCGTCAATTGTTATAACTGCATTCTTGCTGTCTTTTAACGTGACAGAATTGATGTTGTATGCGGCACCTTGGCTTGACGTTACAGCGAATGTATTATTTGTTATGCTGTCTCCGGAAACACCGCTGTCAAACATAACATTGATTGTATTTTCGCCTGTAATCTCAGCCTTGGCGGTTAATACAGGCGATACTCTTGTTGCTTTCACACCTGTTACATATACATGGGTATTATTTGTTGACGGATTACCTGATTTACTGTAATACAAAGCGCCCATTTCATAATAATGACTGTTACCGGCAAAATTTCTGTGGGAGCAAACATACTCATCATCTATAAAATAATCAAGTGTCTTTTCATCATAATTTATTACTGCGGAAAGCTTATACCACCTTTTGGTATCCATCGGTACGGCATAAGCGTACTCCGCATCTACATTTGTTGCAGCGGAATGATGACCGTCTACAGTAAACCCGATATACGGACTCTGATTATCATTCATGATAACTGAATAAAGGCTGCCCTGCTCTTTATACCATGTTTTATCATAATTGATTCCCCAAATAGAGAATAATTGCGTATAGGCTTCCGAATCGGGATTTATCAATTCCGGAACATATACATAAGAATCGAGCTGAAGAATACCTGTCTTTATTGTTGAAGCGCCCTTCCAGATATCAGCTCCATCAACTGTTTTGCCGTCAATGGAAAAATTAAAGTTGGGATTGTCTTTAAAAGTATTATCCGCCCATTTATAGTTCTCAATTGTGATGCCCTTTGATGATAAATCAACCCATTGATTTGACATCCCCGAAGGCTGGGCATAGAACTGCCAGTCCAGGATCTTTCCCGTTTCCGGGAAAGCGCCGTTTACCGCAAAGTCACCGTTTTTGTCGTATGCCTCTGTTGCGGCAAATGAAGCCGCAGTTAAAGAAGCAACCGCCATTGCAGCAGCTAAAATACCCGACAAAGCTTTTTTTAATGTTTTCATCTTTTTCTCTCCTTTTTTATTTATTTATAATCAACTGTCAGCCCTTAAAAACTTCAACAGTTAAAACACCGTTCGCATATACTATATTGATTGTATATTCTCCTTCCCGGGCTTTGTAATTCTGACCCTCAAGAATATATATAACCTCACGGAATGAAGTCTTTGCCTTTTCAACATAGTCATAATAATCCTGCTGACTTACACTTTGAACCTTAATGGAAGCGCTGTCCTTACCCACCACAGGTTCTTCCGCTGTACCGAAATCGATTTTCGGAATCATGCTCAGGCAGATTTTCCCTATATTATCTTCCGGATTTTTATCACCGCCGTCATCACTGCCGCCTGTCATGTCATACATTCTCACAAAAGAAATCAAAGCCTTTTGAATGGACATATTTGCATAATTTAATCTTATCTGCTCCTCGCTTGTGTTGCGCGGCGCAAACTTATTGCTGCCTATGATGTGGATAATACCTTTATCCTGAATAAAATATACGCTTTCTTTTGCCCAGCCGGAGATTAAATCATCATCAGCAAAGACAGTTTTATCAGATAATACCGCCTCTGTTCCGGTAACCGCAGCATATGTTTTTGCCATCATATCGGCAATCTCCTCACGAGACGCAACGGAATTTTCGCCAAACTCATCTCCGCTGAAGGTTCCGACAATACCAAGAGCTGCCGCTTTTAAAACATCATCACTCACCTCGTCCTTAAAAGGATTCGCGGCGGATTCGGCAGTTTTTCCCGAAACTGTTTCATAAAACCTTACGCAAAGCGAAGCACATTCTCCTTTTTTTATCATATCAGATACGTTTGAATTTAAAAGGCTGTCCGGAACTAATTTTTCATCGGCTGCTTTATCCAGCGTGCTCTCCGCCCATGACGATACTCCGTTATATGCATACACGTTTGAGCCGAGCATAACAATAATTACCGCAATTGCTATTATTTTTTTTAACATAACCGTATTCTCCTTTCCCAAAACCGCTGTTATTCAATAACGTCAGGCTTTGTCCATGCAGCCTCATTGTTGTTTATAACAAATAAGCATATTACCTCACCCCAGCGCATGTCAAACAATATCTGAGAAGGACAATCGTATGAATCAGCTGTACAAATATCCGTAACCGAACCCTTTTCTATCGTGTCTGCTTCCGCGTCATAAACTATAATAGGAGTTGTTGACTTTACAATAGCTATTTCGTCAAAGCTGTCAAAGTCGGAAGGAAGATGCCACATTCTCCATTTGTACGCACCGGCGCTGTCTCTGCCGCCTTCAACCTCCGGATATTTAAATTTAATCAGATTACCGTCAATCTCTGTCGGGCATCCGGCAATAAATCTTGTATTTGCCTGTAAATCCGTAAATACGTTTAACCAATAATATAAAGCGTCATAATTTCTGTTTGAGTAACTGTCAAACATATATCCTCCGAGGCAAATCTGATTCAGCCCGCTCCAGTTCCTTGAAACATCAAAATGCACTTCTATATTACCGACAAGTCCTTCATTATCCTTCTTTCCGACTGTAATTATATCACCCTTACCGATAACAATATCACAATCAGGTGTAGTTCCTACTTTATATGTGTTTGACACATCGTACGATACAAGCTCACCGCTCTGATAACCTGATATTTTTGTGATACTCTCATCATTCGCACCTAAAGCTTCGCTTACGCTTGTAACCATCATAAATCTGTTTCTGTACGGGTTCTGATACTTATATTTATAAAGCACTATTATATTGCAATAAGAGGACGCTCCGTATTTATAGCAATCAACATCATTTAACTCATTTGAAATGAAGTCTGACAATGAGCCTATGGAATAAGATTGCTCATCATCCGCAAAAGCTTCATATTCAGAGAGAATCGGCGGCACTACAAATACAACCGCATCTGATGAGCAAACAACATTTTTTCCGAACATCTTTGTTGCCGAGTTCCACTTTATCCCGTTTCCGTCAAAGGAAATAAGGGATATAAGTGATGAGTCATCTTCATTGTTTGCTTTATCCCCGGAATCAATGCTGATTATTTCGTCCTTGCTGTTTACTTTTAAAATAACAACAGTGCGCTTAAGCTTTGAAAGAACCTCATATAAATCAAGAGTAATTTTTGCTCCGTCAAGCTTAATGTTTTCACTTACTTTTTTAGTATAAAATGTACCGGTTGAATCATAATACTTTATCATGTATCCTTCTTCATCCGTATTGTAATTTACATTAACAATATATACTGCCGGATTAACTTCTCCCGCATTGGCGATTTTTTCAAAATATGAGATTTTCCCGTATCTGTTAAGCTTGAACTTACCGCTGTCTCCCAGCTTAAGATAATATATATCCTGTACGCCGTTGTAAAAATCATAATTTTCGCCGGCCACTTCCAATTCTTTATCTGTTACGGAAATTCCGCTTAACGTACCTTCTATAATTTCCGAATTTATATAAATGGTTGCATATTTATTATCATCGGAAACTGCAATATCAAGAACCGTATTTTGTGTAATTGCCGCAAAATCCACTACCGTTCCGACAGAAGAATAAACCGTTAAATAATCCACGCTGTTTTCCGAAAAATCAAACACACCATTATAGTTTTCTTTTTCAGCCTCGGTTGCAGGGTCTGAAACAAGCTTATATGTAAATACCCTGTCATCTGTGCTTACATTGTTTGCAACAACCGTTTTAAAATCGTAAATACAGCAAATATCATATTTATTGTCGTCATTTGAGTCAACAAGCTTTATTTCTCCGTTTACTATGTTAAAAGCCTCTGACGCATTTGAAGATACAATTGCGCCGTTTTTTAAAACCACCATATCGCTGCTCAGCACCGCGCGCTTGCTTCTGCCCGCAGCCGTATATGAAACTGTGTTTGAGCTTTGCTCGTACCCTTCAAAATCATCGCTTAAAATCATGACCGTATCGTCATCATAATACGGTTCAAAATAGACAAGAGTCAGTTCATCATCTTCATTCTCCTGATAGTAAAAACGCACTCTTCTGCCGAAATTATCACGTACCCTTTCATATTCATCGGTTGTATAAAGGTTACCGCCGATAGATACATCAAAGCGTTCTGCAACGTTGTCACCATATGCCGATAAACCGTATACGCTTTCAATTACTCCGTCGGTTTTATAAATATTTCTGTTGGCTTCAAGTATACGCTTGCCGTCTTTTGAAACATTTATGCTGCCTCCTTCCAATTGGATGTCTGCCATCTCAATGTCAATGGCATTATACAGCAGCGCTGTCATATGAGCGTTTGTAAGTGCCGTCCCCGATGGGAGCTTATTCTTAAGACCGAGCTCTGACGCTATTGCCCGGTAACCGGAAGGATATCCTCCCCTTTGCTCTGCAAAAATGCGGTATCCGAGCAGGCAGACAATCATTTTTGTTGCCTCATCCACCGTGATTACTCTGTCAGGATAAAACTTCTTTTCTTCGTTCTGGCTTATTATTTTAAGGTCGGTTAAAATATTAAGTGAATTTGTATACCATGAATCTACGGGAACATCATAAAAATAACTGTATGATGCCGCCTCCGCCGGATTTACATTAATAAATTTTGCTGCCGTGTCAACAAACTCAGCCCTGGTAATCTCTTTTGAATTATCGATTTCACCCTCTGAATTTTTACTCATTATATCAAGAGCAACCAACACTTCCTGTTCTTCAGCATACGGATTTTCTGTGTTTTCCTGAGCAATATCTTGTGCCTGAACGCCGGAAAAAGCAGTTATGTTAATTAATAATGCAATTAACAAAAATATAGCATTTATTTTTTTCATCAATTATTACCTCCAAAATAAAAATCACAAATAATTTCTATCTAACTGCCAAATAAACAATTACTGCTGATTCCGCACGAGTTGCATTTTCAACCGGATTGAACATATTGCTTTCATTTCCGTTTATTATGCCTTTATATCTCAAATCATAGACCGCGTCATAAGCGTATTCCGCTATGAGTCTGTCGTCTGCAAATCTCTCGGCAAGTTCCCCACCTTCTATGTTTTTCACGCGATTTATTATTACTGCAATATCCTGTCTTGAAATAGGCTGCGTGCATCCGAAGTATTCATCGGAAATACCCTTTATAAGACCTGCACTGTATGCTGCATTAATATACGGATAATCCCAGCGCGATTCATCAACATCGTTAAATTTAAGCTCAGCGCTGCCGTCTTTAATGCCAAATGCAATAACTGCAATTTTTATAAATTCAGAGCGTGTTATTTTATCCCGCGGGTAGAATTTCCCCGGTTCTTTTCCGGATATAATATTTTTATTTTTAAGATTTTCTACAGCTTCAGCTGCCCATTCGTATCCGGCCATATCAGAGAACCCTTTAACTGCATTATCAACTACGGTCTCTGCTGTGTGCGCTCCGTCTATTGTATAGGGAACGTTGGTGATTCTGTTTGAAGAGCCGCTCCCGCTGCCGCCGCCTCCGCCTCCGTTAGAGCCGCCCGGCTTACTGTTACTCACAAGCTTATCAAATGCAGCCTTTAATTCCGCATAGCTCGAATAATCATTATTCTGAAGCATAGTATAAATTCTTTGACTGCCGCTGTTTTTATCTATACCGATATCCGCCGCAAAATACTCCATTGCTTTTTTAACATTTCCGTACCCGTCAGGATTTTTTACAATTGCCAGTACGCATGCCTCATTTAACGCTTTTTCCAGCTCCTGCTTCGTACTGAAGCTTTTATTTTTCAGCCTCAAGGTTGCGTTTATCTGATTAATTTCTTTAAATACATCATCTGTAAACACCTTTCCGGTTGAATCAAATGTGTCAATTTCCAGCAATTCTCTGAACTCAAATAAATTATACACATTTCCGTTTTGAATATAGCGATAAAGCATTTTTCTCTGAAGCTCCTCGCAAAGCCCATCCGGATTCTGTTCGTAATCCGAAGCTGTCATGCCTGCCGCTATGGCGCTGTAATCCGGAGCGGCGTCTATTCCGTTCAGATATAATCCTATCCGGTATCTGTTATCTTTTAAATACTGCACCTTGTCGGAGGCTGTTTTTAATCCTTCAAGCGCACTAACCTCTGCCATGGCAAATGAGTATTCCGAAACGGTTCCGTTTATGCTTTCTTTAACTGTTATTTTTCGTTCCTCATCAGCGTCATTAAAATAATCCTCCGGAATCCTGAAGCTCTCGCTATAGCTGCCGCCGTCAGCATAAGCTTTCGCTGTCTGATAAACAAGCTTTTCTGCGAAATCTCCTTCTCCGCTTTTTATAACATTTAAAAACGCCGTTTCGCCCTCATTCATATTTCCGGTAACGGTTACGATACCGTCAGAAATTGAATATTCAACCTTCTGTATCTCCGCACTTGCAGAAATACCTGAAAAAGCTGCAATCATCAATATCGCCGCAGCAAATTTACCTGATTTCATTTATATTTATCCTCCCTTACTTCGCCAAAGTCATATCCGAGAACATGCTTACGTCCTTATAAGTACCTATGGCGCCAAGCACCTGGGAATACTCAAGATACGAATTTCTTCCCAATCCGTCGTCCTCATTCAGAAGAAGTGCAAATTTCGGCTTATATCCCGGTTTAACATTTGAAGCATCTGCAAGTACCTGATTCCACGGCAAACGAAGCTCATATCTTGTATGATTTCCGTCTCTGACTATCACAAGCTCCTTGTCCTCAACCATACCGATGGGGCAATCCGCGCTGTTGGTTAAAGTACGGTATGCCTGCGGTCCTTCCGGTGTGAGAGCTATTGTCATTTCACAGAATTGACCGCCGCCTGTAACGTACCCATCTGTTATACCAAGCTGAATACTGTCGCCGTCCCATGACATTGAATCAGAATTATTATTAACAAAGGTATCATCTGTTACATCGATAAAGAACCATATATTTTCCTCATCATATTTCATTGTTGCCTTTGCCGATAAATCTTCATCTCCGAGATGCATTTTCCCGCTGTCATAAAGTGATGCGTACATCTGCTTTGTATACTGTCCCGTCGCCTCTCCGGCTTTTATATCAAACCACGTATCACTTCCGTATTCACCTGCCTCCGCCTTGCCGTCCACAACAGGCTTTTCATAAGCGTACGGAACAACCGTAAAGAACATTTTTTCCGTATATCCAAGGGACTCGCCTGTTGTTAAATTAACGGACATATCAAACAGGCGCATTTCCTTTGTTACTATTTCAGGCATAAAGAATTTGAATTTCTTTGTCTCCTGAGGAGCTAAATCTTTAAATGTCCCTGACATCAGCTTTGTAAATCCCGACGGTGAATTTATTTTAATATTGCCGCTGACAACAGAACTGTTTCTGTTATTTGTAACCGAAATATCAAGCACCCATCTGTTCGGCAGTTTTGTGTCAAGCATTTTGTGCTCAACATTTATGGAAATCGTATCCGCGCTGTTTATTCTTATATCTCCATGATATAATACAGCTCCGTCCTTTACAATATCATATTCGGCTCGGCGGTTAAACAAGGTATTTGCAGGAGTTTTCAGAACATATCTTGACTTTCCGTCTTTAATATCGTTGTTCTCTTCTATTTCAAATACCTGACGTCCCGTCGGAACAATTTTTGCACCGTCCGCACCCTCAATTTGTATATTCTGAATAACTGTATCTGACGAAGCGCCGCTGAAGGTCAGGTCGTTTACAACAACCTGAGGTGCGGCTTTTGTTATAGTATCAAAATCACCTATAAGATATATAGGTCTGTATGTAAGCGCAAAGGAAAAAACGCCGTTTGTTGCCTGAAGGTCACATTCATTGCCGTACATATCATACATTTTGCACCGATCCGTACCAAGCTTTAAGCCAAGCTGCTCCCTGTCTTTTGTTGTCCAGAGAACAATCATATTATTCCCGAGGCCATCATCATTTTTTCTTGAGTATTTATAAGCATACAATTCCGAAACCGCTGTCATGCCGTCTAAAGCTTCCTGAAATTCTGCTCCGCTCAAAGCCCAGTTAGCCATTGCGGTTGTGATATATGCCGGCTTTGGCTTTGAAGGGTATGTTGAATAAGCTGAATCTACTATGCCATAGCACGATTCTCTTTCCTTCTTTTGTTCACCCGAGTCTGCAAATTCGTAGGGATAAATTCTGTCAAAGGTTTTCCACGCCGAATTCTGCATTATAAGCTGCGCATGCCACTGCGCCTCATCCTCTAACGTTATACCGCTGTCAAACATATCGGTCCAGCCGTTTTCAGTCAGGAACAACGGCATATCCTCATGGCCGAATTCCTTCAGCAAATTTCTGACAGCTTCACCCTGCGTAAATGTTGCGCCGTCTGCCGGTCCGCGTGTTGTAAAATAAACGTGATATGAAAAAGCATCCATATAATCAAGACATCCCGTTTCACAAAGCGTTCTGAAATCCTTCATTATGTATCCGCCCCAGTCAACGCCCATAAGCTTTGCATCAGGGTCTCCCCGCTTTACACCTTCATAGGTTGCCTTTAACAAATCAATATAATCCTCCACCCCGCTGTTTGCATCCTTATGCAAGTTCCACTCATTATCCGCTTCAAAATACTCGCCCAGGCCTTTATATTCTTTTGCCATATACGTGCAGTAATCTTTAAATTTTTCAAGCGTTTCCGGTGATGACTGTTCTCCCGTGAGCAATGTGTCAATGTTTATTATTCCCAAAAAATCAAGCCCATATTTTTTTTGATATTCCTGCTCTTTTTTCTGCATTGGAGTCAATGCATATGAGCCTCTTGTGGGTTCTACCTGATACCAGCGAAGGCTGTCACGCACTGAAGAAAATCCACCTCTTTTTAATAATTCATATTCACCGTCAAAATCCTGCGGGTATCGGTCTGCACCTTCAAAGTGAACATTTGCACCAAGCCTTTGATTGGCTTCCTTTGCTTCGCGGCAGTGACATAGCGGCATATCTGTTATATTTTCAATGCCATCACAGGAAAAGACTGCCCTGAAGGTTAATTCACCGTATTTTTTTATCGCTCCCAAATCCACGCTGAATTCCTTTGTTTCCAGAGGCTCAACCTTGATCGTATCATTTTTTTCCGTAACAACATTGCCGTCGCTGTCTAAAATTTTATACCCGGCATTTAATTCATACGCCAGATTTTTTGTATTGGTAAGAGTGTAATTTATTTTTGCAGGATCATCATCAAAGATTGTATATGCCGGGAAATCATAGCTTGCCTTTACGGAAAAGGGATTTTTATTTTCTGTTTTCCTGATCCTTATCCCGCCGATTACAATCGGGTCCTGGGTTGAGGTTCTTCCGTATGTATTTAAATAATATGCGGTATAATTTTGGCCAAATTCGTTTATCGTGGTTTCCTGAATAGTGTTTTTATTTGTCGCACTTGCCGAAACTATCATATCGGGAGCTGATTTATTATTTTCAAATTTACCGTCCTGCACGCGAAAGACTGCCGTTTTCCATTGTTTTATGCTTGTATTTTTGCCAAAGGCGCCTATACTTTCGGCAATGACGGTACCGGCAAAATATGAATCCCTGTCCCATGAATTATAAAGGAAATTAAAAAGCGAATTTCCTTCATCATAATAGTCAACTTCCACTTCAAAAATGTTTCCGTCTCCCGAATCTCCCGCAAAAGAGTCATCAAGCTCAATGTAAATGCTTGATGACGCCAGGTCACCGTTTGCGTCAGTAAGCTGCAAGCCCTTTCTTCCGTCGCGTTCTGCCAAAACCGTATCACCCGAACCCATTCTTGCAATGATTTTTGATGATTTTCCCTCAGTAAAATCTATATAAGCTGTATTGTCATCATTTTCAGCCGACATTATAGGGGTCACACCCGCCAGACAGGATAATACTGTTATGCAGGCAACAATTTTCTTAATAAAAATCATACTTATAATCACTAACTCCTTTCATATAAAAGCAGCTTTAATATTTGTTATCCTTTGACACCGCCGATATTTACTCCGCCCATGATATACTTCTGGAACAGGACAAATATAATAAACGGCGGAACAGATGCAAATACCATACACATAAAATAAGTATTAAGCTGAACACTTGTACTGCTCTTTAATTTCAGCACCCTGACAGGCACTGTGTATTTTTCCGGATTCAGCACAAGCATAGGCGTGAAGAAATTCGACCATGAACCGCTCAATGTCATAATTGAAACATAGATTACAATTGGCATTGAAAGGGGGAACATTATTCTTAACAAAATACCGATATCCGTGCATCCGTCAAGCTTTGCAGCCTCTACATAAGAATCGGAAAGCATATCAAAGCTGTTTTTAAAGAGCACCACATTAAAGGTATTTGCCGCAGCGCTTATCCACATAGGCCAGTATGTATTCATAATGCTTACTCCGCCGATATCATAGGCAAAGGGAAAGTGCAGCCACGAAATATAGTTCGGAACCATTCTTATCTGACTCGGCATCATCATTGTCCAGACAACTAATGCAAAAATAAATTTAATACCCTTTGGCTTCAGCTTTGATAAAACATAGCCGCCGAGACCGTCAAATGCCAATGTCATAAAAAGCTCTCCGATTGATAAAACCAAGGTGTTGATAACTGCATTTTGAAGCTGCAGAGTGGACCATGATTCAATTAATCTTGTTTTAAAAATTTCAAAGCTCATTTCCTTAGGGAAAAATGTAACCTCGCTGCTGTATATTTCCTGAGTTGGTTTAAAAGCAGACACAACCGTCCAGATTGCGGGAATAAGCGAAACTGCACATACAATTAAAAGCAACGCAAAAAATAACCAGTACAAAAATTTCCCGTATGATGTTTTTAATTCCGCCGAGCTCAGAATACCCGGCGCCTTTGTTTTAAATCTTTTCATTATAAATCTTCCTTAAAAGTTATTTTCCACTTTTCTGTTAAGCCAAAAATAGAAACACGTTAACACCAATAAAATCAGAAATATTATTACGCCGAGGGCCATCGCCTGACCGGTTCTTTGACCGCTGCTTTTAAACCCATACAAATACAACTGATAAGAAAGCGATGCCGAAGCCCCGTTCGGTCCTCCGTCGGTCATAGCCAGCGGCTGCTCCATAACCTGAAATACACCTATTATCTGCCTTACCAAGTTAAGTAATAATATACCTGACATTTGCGGCAGCGTCACATGCCAGCACCTTCTTAAGGGTCCCGCGCCGTCTATCAGGGCAGCTTCATATAATTCGGAAGAAATGCCCTGAACAGTTGCATAATATAACAGCATTGTTCCTGCAAAGCCGGACCAGGTCATGTATAATACAATACCTATGATGGTAAACTTAGGATTGTCAAGCCACCCGAACGCATCTATCCCAAAACGCGCGAGAAGCATATTTAAAAGTCCCGAGCTGCTCGGATCGTACATTCTTGCCCAGATAAGCATTGCCGCTATACCGGGTATCACGGCAGGAAGATACATTACAACTCTCATCTGACTTTTGAGGTGCACCATTTCATTTATCATAATCGCTATTGCAAGCGGCGGAATAAATCCGATTACAAGCGACCAGAATACGTACATCATGGTATTGCACAATATCAGAAAAAACTGCGAATTTGATATAACAAGCTTATAGTTTTCAAGTCCGACAAATCTTCCCGGATTATATGCATTCATTTTAAAGAATGACCAAAATGCACCGATTACCGTCGGTCTCCAGACCGCAAGATACAATACAATAATGAGCGGACAAATCAACAGCCACGGCACAATCTGTTTCCCAAAAATACGTTTTGTTTTATTATTTTTTACCGATATTTTCAACTTCACTACTCCCTTAGCATTATGTTAATCAATAATCAACATTATCAAGATAATCCATCTGAAAATCCTTGCAAGCCTTTTCTATAATAGCTGCACAGTCAGCATTTTCATCCGAAAATACGGAGGTTATACAGTTATCGAGAATTTTATAAAGCTCCTGAGCACAAACGGGTACCTCCGCCTGAAGTTCACAGGGATTTTGTACAAAATCATTGTATAATTTAACGTGGTTAGGATTAATATTACACTTCTGATCGATCAAATCATTTTCGTATGCTACCGATTCTGTATCCCTGTTCCATACACTCATACCCTTTATACCAACAATAACATTATCCGAAAGCTTCTTTTCTATGTTGTTTTGTGTTGTTTGCTTGAAAGCGTCTGTCGCCTGATAATTACATTTCGTTTCAATCCAGCGGACTGCGGCATCAACCTGATCGTCTGTCGCTTTGCTCGTTACAGACTGAAGCTCTCCGCCGACAAGAGTTACATGACGCTTGGGGCCGGCAGGATAAGCCATAATTCCCAGCTGATCAGGCGTCATACCATATTGAATTACATAATCACTGTAATTTCCCGGCGCAATCATCATCGCTGCCTGACCCGTTGAGAACAATTCATAATACTTATCTGCGTCAATCGTTACGTTTTCGGGAACAACATTATGCTTCCATTTTAAATCCTTAACCCATTGAAGGGCTTCAACACATTCGGGTGTATTAAATGCAGCTGTCCATTTTCCGTCTTCACCTTTTTTTACAAACTCTACACCATATGAATAAGCAAGCGGCGTAAACATCCATCCCCCCTGATTACCGGCTGTCGGAAATACGATACCGGCTTTGCCTGTCTTCTCTTTTATGATTTTTGCAAATTCGGCAACCTCATCCCAATCCTTCGGCTGCTTCGGTGTTCCGTCAGCTTCCATAAGTCCGGCTTGTTCAAACAGCTCTGTATTATATCCAAGACCTAATATATACGCACTTGTCGGGAATGAATAAACCTTTCCGTCCTTTGAAGCAAGATCAAGAATTGCCGGATTAAATTTACCGTCATATCCCCGTTTTTTCAAAACGTCAGTCAAATCCGCAGAATATCCGGATGAAATAATTTGCGCAAGCTCCGTAAAGTTTGTTGAATAAACTGTCGGTAAAGTTCCGCCCGCTGCTTTTGCGTAAAATGTATCGATTGAAAATGACCATGAATCGCCTTTAACGAAAACATCCGGATTCTCTTTTTCAAATGTTTCTTTTCGCTGATTCATGGCATCAAGTGATTTTCCTTCAGACAGCGGCCATCCTCCTACAGATATAACCGTTCTTCCCTGTTCGTCCTTGTCGGAAGTCTTTTGTCCGCAGCCGCATAATGCAGCTATTGATGACACGATAAGCGCTCCTGCCGCAACCCTCTGTAATTTCTTTTTCATAAATCAGTCATTCCTTTCTTAGAGCCTATCCGTAATTAAAATAGTGCATATTGCGAAGTCGGATTTTTCGTCAGATTGTTCAAAAAATCCGACGCATACTGGCGTATGCTGAGGACTTTTTTGTGCGATATGACGGAAAATCAGCAAGCAAGATGTGCTTAATTTAATTTACGGATAAGCTCTTAATATATTTTTATACCATTGTCTGAATATATTTTCTTTATATCGCTTGATAAACTGTTATCCGAAATAAATACGTGCTCTCTTTTGATATCCGCTATTTTGTATAATGCGTTTCTTTCAAACTTTGAACTGTCAGCTAAAAAAAATACTTTATCTGAATTATCGTACATCGCTTTTTGTACAAGTATCAAATCACCTTGATAATCACGAATTCCTGCCTTAATCGATATTGCAGACGGTGCCAGAAAAGCTTTTTGAGTATGCAGACTTAACATTTCCGAAATGGCAACACTTCCGTAAAAAGCATTTTCGTTATCATCATACAGCCCGCCGCACAATATAACCTTAAATCTTTTTTTTAGAATTTCAAATACACTCAATGAATAAGTAACAATAGTTAAATTACTAAAATTTTCTTTTAATTCCTCCGAAAAGGCTGCAGTTGTACTTCCGGAATCAATACTTATAATATCCCCTTCGCGAACAAATTTCACCGCCTTTTTGGCAAGCTCAATTTTTAATTGCTCATTTTTCCCGCTTCGATATGAAATAATACTCGACTGAACAAATTCTCCGTTTCGGACCGCACCTCCATGCACCCTGGTGCAAAATCCTGATTTCTCCATCTTAATTAAATCACGTCTGACGGTTTCATCAGACATCTGAAAAGCCTTGATAAGCTCCTCGTTCGACACCGCCCCGTTCTCTTCAAGCTTTTTTCGTATAAGCTTATATCTTTCAGCAGCTAACATTTTATTTACCCTCCACGATTTATTTAAATCATATCACAGAATCCCAAATTGTGTCAATTGGTTGTGGTTTATTAATATTTTTTGTCGCATTCCAACTAATTTATTAATATTCATTTAGTAATTATACACAAAGTTTTTAAAATTCATGTAAATTTCCTGAGCATTTTAATGTGGATAACTTTTAATTATTGTGGGATTTTGTGGTTTAATTTATACAAATTTATTTATTTTTTCGTCAGCATGAAACAGCGTAAAAAAAAAGAGCAATTCAATGAATTAGATCATTAAATTTGCTCTCATAAATTTCCTTTTTAATAATCCTCACAAAGCAAAAATTCCCTCAGATGAATAATTTTTACGCCGTTAATGTTACCGACTGCCATGTCGTCCGTCGTTACAACATACTTCGGATAGTGGTCCTTGATTTCAAGAAGATTTGAAATTTCCCGGTCAGATTCTTCGGGCAGCCTGCGGCATACCTGAACATAAATGCGTTCATCTCTGCACACTGCCACAAAGTCAATTTCTTTTGTATCGTTTTTACCTATATAAACTTCATATCCTTTCCTGCGAAGCTCAAAATATACAATGTTTTCAAGCATTGCAGCAATCGACTTCGGATTAAAGCCCATTATACAGTATTTCAGAGAAGGATCTGCAAGATAAAACTTTTCCTGTGTTTTTAAAACAGCCTTGCCCTGCAAATCATATCTCCTGCAACGATATATTACTAAAGCTTTTTCAAGCCACTCCAAATAATTGTAAACAGCCTCCACCGAAAGAGAACGCCCCTCACTTTTCAAAAACCTTACAATTGCATTAGCTGAAAATGTTTTTCCGACATTTTCAACAATATATTTTACAACACGGTTGAACAAGTCAGGCTTCGTTATGTTATGCCGCTTTGCAATATCATTTGTGATAACAGAATTATATATTCCCTCTACAATCTGATAAGCCGAACGTTCATCAAAGTTTCCGACAGCAACTATCGGAAATCCTCCCAACCTGATATACTCATTCAAAAGCTCTTTTTGCGAACGGTTACTTCCCTTTTTAAATTCGATATACTCTTTAAATGACAGAGTATATACAGGTATAGATATATACCGTCCGGTCAGGTATGTGGAAATTTCACTTGACATCAGCTTAGAATTTGAACCTGTAACATATATATCGGTATTCGCATTTTCCAGCAGACTGTTAACAGCTTTTTCCCATCCTATGATTTCCTGAACCTCGTCCAGCAAAAGATAATATCGCCCGTCATCAGTCATTTTATCCTTAATTGCTCTATACATATCCTTATCGGTCATACCATCATCCAAATCCTCAGATGTATAACGCACATTTATAATGTGATCCGTCGAAATACCGCTCTGTATCAAATCCTTCTGTAACATTTCCAAAACAGTTGACTTACCGGAGCGGCGAATCCCGGCAAGTATCTTTACCAAAGGAATATTACGGTATTTTTTTAAAATATCCATATAATACGGTCTTTCGATCATAATATATCATCCTCCCATTAATATTATACCCAAAAATATTTAAAAAATCAATAGTTTTTACTTAAATTTCATAAAAACTTTATGATTTTTTATACTTTTTCTAAATACTTAACAAATTTCATACATTATATTTATTTAAAGCATGTCATTCATTTCACAAAAAAAAAGAAACTGTTGCATTCTGCAATAACAGTCTCTTTTTATGCTCTGCTTACATATTCCCGTCACATCTTATGCTTGGGAACAGATTCACAGTATATGCATCTGTACACGCCGCGGCTTCTGTCGGTAAGCTTAAAAATATGCGGAATTTCCTGCTCAACCGAGGTTATGCAGCGCGGATTGTTACATTTTATTATATTTGTTATCTTCTCCGGAAGCTCAACATGCATTTTCCTGACAAGCTCGCCGTTTTCTATTATGTTTACGGAAACATCGGGATCTATATATCCCAGTGCGTCAAGATCAATATCGAGAGCCGAGTCAATCTTTATTATATCCTTTTTCCCCATTTTCCGGCTTGCAGCATTTTTTATTATCGCCACAGAGCAGTCAAGCTCGTCAAGCCTCAGAAAATGATATATATCCATACCCTTCCCCGCCTCAATATGGTCAATGACTATACCGTTTCTGATAGAATCAATATTCATGCAGCCCGCCTCCTATTCAATTTCCAGAAGCTTTAAAATCAAAGCCATTCTGATATACTTTCCGTTACGAACCTGCTTAAAATAACACGCACGTGGATTATCATCCACATCAACGGAAATCTCGTTTACTCTCGGCAGCGGGTGAAGAACACACATATCAGGCTTTGCGGGAGTCAGCTTTTCATTGGTGAGTACATAGCTGTCCTTCAGCCTTATATAGTCCGCTTCGTTAAAAAATCTTTCACGCTGAACACGCGTCATATAAAGTATGTCAAGCTCAGGCATAACCTCCTCAAGACTTTCCGTCTCCGAGAAAGAAATTTTATTCGGCTCAAGCACCTCAGACTTTATATAATCGGGTATTTTAAGCTCCTGAGGCGATATAAAAACAAACTTAACATTTTCATACCTTACCATTGCCGATATAAGCGAGTGAACTGTTCTTCCGAACTTCAAATCTCCGCAGAAGCCAATTGTGAGATTATCAAACCGCCCTTTTTCACGCTTTATTGTAAGCAAATCGGCAAGTGTCTGCGTGGGATGGTTATGTCCGCCGTCTCCGGCATTTATAATCGGCACCTCAGAACGCATTGAAGCAATCATCGGCGCTCCCTCCTTCGGGTGGCGCATAGCAATTATATCGGCATAGCAGGACACGGTGCGGACTGTGTCCGAAACACTTTCTCCCTTTGCCGCTGAGCTTGATGAAGATTCGGAAAAGCCTATAACGCTTCCCCCCAGCTCCAGCATCGCCGCCTCAAAGGACAGCCGTGTTCTTGTAGACGGCTCAAAAAACAAGGTCGCAAGCTTTTTGTGTCTGCATTTTTCATTATATTTTTCCGGGTTCTCAATTATATCCTCAGCTGTGTTAATAAGCCCGTCTATTTCCTCAGGTGTAAGATCGATAATATCAATCAGGCTTCTCATAAAAATCCTCCATGCCGCCTCCGGGCGGCTCTCAAATCTGTAATACGATTTATTTTATCCAGCTTTCATCCGATGGATTGTCGCGGAAGGAAAGCAGCTTTTGTATATCCTCATCTTTGATATATCCAAGCTCTGCCCCAACCCGTGCAACTGCATCAAAATTTGAAAGGCTCACATTTTTAACACCTGCAGCCGCAAGGCGTTCAAGTCCCTTTTTCATTCCGTAGGTGAAAATACTTGCTATGCCGAGCACCTCTGCTCCTGCCTCGCGCAGTGCATCAACAACCTCGATAACGCTTCCTCCGGTGGAAATAAGATCCTCAACAACAACAGTTTTCTGCCCCTTTTCAAGCTTTCCTTCAATTCTGTTGCCCCTGCCGTGATCCTTTGCGCCTGAACGGACATATCCCATCGGCATTCCGAGAATATGACCGACTATTGCGGCATGAGCTATTCCTGCCGTGCTGGTTCCCATAAGAATTTCGCAATCCGGGTATTCCCTTCTGATTATCTCGGCAAGACCGTTTTCAACATCATTTCTTACTGCCGGTGCAGTAAGCGTAAGTCTGTTATCGCAGTACACGGGACTTTTAATTCCGCTCGCCCAGATAAAGGGCTCATCGGGACGCAGGAACACTGCGCCTATAGAAAGCAAATCCTTTGCAATTAACTCTTCCATAATTATAATTTCCTCCGCTTTTAATTATTTAAAATACTTTGCCGCGCCTCTGAACAAGCCTATATCAAAGCTGCCGGGTACATTTTTGTAAAGACCGCAGCCGATACGCTCGGAGTGTCCCATTTTTCCGATAATCCTGCCGTCAGGGGACATAATTCCCTCGATGGCATGAGCTGAGCCGTTAGGATTATACTGGATATCCATTGTCGGCATTCCGGATTCGTCAACATACTGAGTTATTATCTGACCGTTTTCCGCAAGCTTTTTAATAAGCTCATCCGATGCAATGAATCTTCCCTCTCCGTGAGAAATCGGAACCTTGTATATTTCTCCTGCTTTCGTTTCGGACAGCCACGGAGAATTATTTGAGCATATTCTTGTGCTGACAAGCTTTGACTGATGCCTTGAAATAGTGTTAAATGAAAGAGTCGGACAGCTCTCGTCAGTGTCAATTATCTTTCCGAACGGAACAAGACCAAGCTTTATAAGCGCCTGGAAGCCGTTGCATATTCCTGCCATCAGTCCTCCCCGCGAATCAAGAAGTCCGGCAACAGCCTCCTTTATCTCACCGTTTCTGAAGAACGCGGTTATAAGCTTTCCCGAGCCCTCCGGCTCATCGCCGCCCGAAAAACCGCCGGGAATAAAGATTATCTGTGCATCGTTGATTTTTGAAGCAAACTGCTCAACACTCCGTGCCACCTTTTCGGGGGTCTGATTATTAATTACAAATATTTCCGCGTCAATTCCGGCAGCCTCCGCCGCCTTTGCCGTGTCATATTCACAGTTTGTTCCCGGAAATACCGGTATAAGCATCTTCGGTTTTGCACAGCGTACAGGTGCTGAAAAGGCCTTTTTCGCATCAAAGCTGTAAGCCGGAATTTTTTCCTCCGCAGCTTCAATATTGCATCTGTAAACGCCTTCAAGAACACCTTCATATATATCCGAAAGCTCATCAAGGCTTACGCTTGATGCTTTGCAGACTATTGTTTTTTCCGCAGTTGTGACTCCAAGAGGTATTCCCTCGCCGCAGTCACCCGAAAGCTCTATGATAAATGCCCCGTAGCTGTAACCGAATATATCCTCATAGCTTATATTATCATCAAAACGGAAGCCTATTCCGTTTCCGATACCCATCTTGAACACGCCCTCGGCAACTCCGCCATAGCAAGGGGTCCAGCAAGCTGACACTGCGCCCTCGCGCACCAGTCTGCTTACGGTATTGTAAACCTTAATCAGCGACTGCTCTGTGGGAAGACCTGTTTCATCAAGCTCCGGCTTAAGCAGAATAACCTTCGAGCCCGCCGATTTAAATTCCGGACTTACAACATTTTTTATATTGTCAACCGTAACGGCAAAGGATACAAGCGTCGGCGGAACATCAATGTTTTCAAAGGTTCCGCTCATTGAATCCTTTCCTCCGATTGACGCTATGCCAAGTCCCATCTGTGCCCTGAACGCTCCGAGAAGAGCTGACAGGGGCTTTCCGAAACGCTTCGGATCCTTGCCCGGCTTTTCAAAGTATTCTTGGAAGGTGAGATAAACCTGTGAAAAGTCAGCGCCTGCCGCAATAAGCTTTGATACCGACTCAACAACCGCCAAATAAGCGCCGGAATATGGGCTTTTTTCGGTTATAAACGGATTGTAGCCATACGCCATAAACGAGCAGGTATCAGTATCTCCGTGCTCCACAGATACCTTGTGCACCATTGCCTGGATAGGTGTTCTCTGATACTTTCCGCCAAAGGGCATAAGCACTGTTCCCGCACCGATGGTTGAGTCAAACTCCTCGGAAAGGCCACGCTTTGAACAAACGTTAAGATCCCCTGCCAAAGCTTTGAACTGCCCTTCAAAATCGTCCGTTACCTCTCTTGCAAAGTCTGCTGTTCCTGCCGCTTCAACATCAACATGCTTCGGCGCTCCGTTTGAATTCAGAAATTCGCGGCTGATATTTACTATCGTATTTCCGTTCCAGCTCATTACAAGGTAAGGCTTGTCCTTGACAACGGCAACACGGCTTGTTTCAAGGTTTTCCGCATCCGCAAGCTCACAGAAGCGTTCCGCGTCCTCCGCAGCTACTACAACAGCCATTCTTTCCTGTGATTCGCTTATTGCAAGCTCTGTTCCGTCAAGCCCGTCATATTTTTTAGGCACAAGGTCAAGATTAATTTCAAGTCCGTCGGCAAGCTCACCGATTGCAACCGATACACCGCCTGCTCCGAAGTCGTTACATCTCTTTATAAGCCTTGACGCCTCCGGATTTCTGAACAGTCTCTGCAGCTTGCGTTCCTCCGGTGCATTTCCCTTCTGCACCTCGGCACCGCAGCTTTCAAGAGACTGAGCGCTGTGCGATTTTGACGAGCCTGTTGCGCCGCCGCAGCCGTCACGTCCCGTTCTGCCGCCGAGAAGAATGACAATATCGCCGTCCTCAGGCTTTTCACGTCTTACGTTTTCGGCAGGAGCCGCCGCTATAACAGCACCGATTTCCATACGCTTTGCCACATATCCGTCATGATATATTTCATCAACAAGTCCCGTAGCAAGTCCTATCTGGTTTCCGTAAGAGCTGTAGCCGTCGGCAGCTCCCGTCACAATTTTTCTCTGGGGAAGCTTACCGCTCATAGTCTCAGAGACGCTTTTCCTCGGGTCGGCAGCTCCTGTGACACGCATTGCTGCATAAACGTAGCTTCTGCCTGACAAGGGATCGCGGATTGCGCCGCCTATACAGGTTGCCGCGCCTCCGAAGGGCTCAATTTCCGTCGGATGGTTATGGGTTTCATTCTTGAACAAAAGCAGCCATTTTTCTGTGCTTCCGTTTACGTTCACATCTATTTTAACAGTACATGCATTTATTTCTTCAGATTCATCAAGCCCGGCAAGCTGACCGCTGTGCTTCAGAAACCTTGTTGCAATAGTCGCAATATCCATAAGATTTACCGGCTTTGTTCTGCCCACAGCCTCACGCGTTTTCAGATATTTACTGTACTCCGCCTCAATCACAGGATCCTCAAAGGTTACGTTTTCAAGAGTTGTAAGAAAGGTTGTATGTCTGCAATGGTCCGACCAATAGGTATCAATCATACGAATCTCCGTAATGGTCGGATCACGCTTTTCAGACTGAAAATAGCTGCGGCAAAAGCATATGTCATCAAGATCCATAGCAAGACCGTATTCATTTATAAATTCCGCAAGCTCATCATCAGTCATATTACAGAAGCCGTCAAGAGTTTTTACACTGCGAGGGATTTCATATTCGGTTCTGAGTGTTTCCGGGACGCCAAGCTCTGCCTCACGTGCTTCAACCGGATTAATAACATATTTTTTTACCGCCTCAATTTCTTCATCGGTAATCTTGCCCTCAAGTATATATACCTTCGCTGTTCTTACAACCGGGCGCTCACCCTTTGAAATTATCTGTATGCACTCTGCCGCTGATGCCGCGCGCTGGTCAAACTGTCCGGGGAGATATTCAACCGCAAACACACAGCCACCGAAATCGGGAGTTTCATACATATCATCAAGCTGAGGTTCGGAAAACACCGTTTTGCAGGCATAATCAAAAAGTTCTCTGTCAATCCCCTCTACATCGTATCTGTTTACAATGCGAAGTCCTGTAAGCCCCTTTATACGGAGCAGCTCGTTTATATCCTTTTTGAGCGCCTTCGCTTCCATAGCCAGATTCTTCTTCTTTTCAACAAAAATTCTGTAAACCATATATTTATCCGTTCCTTTCTCTCAGCCGCGCACCGCGTCAAGGGCTTTTTTCCCGATATCCTTCCTGTAATAAGCGTTTTCAAAGCTAACAGTTTTTACCGTTTCATAGGCTGCGCCGACTGCCTGCTCAAGAGTCGGTGCAGTCTCGGTCACTCCAAGTACTCTGCCTCCCGATGTGAGAAGCTTTCCGTCCTCAAGTCTTGCTCCGGCAACATAGATATTTTTATCTGCCGGCATGGTTATTTCATAGCCTGTTTCGTATTTCTTCGGATACCCATCAGATGCCATTACAACGCAGCAGGCACTGCCGTCCGAGAATTTCACCTCTGCCTCTGCAAGAGTGCCCTCCGCAACATGGAGGAAAATATCAAAAAGGTCACTTTCAAGAAGCGGAAGCACCACCTGAGTTTCAGGGTCACCGAAGCGGCAGTTATATTCTATAACCTTCGGTCCGTCTTCCGTTAGCATAAGCCCGAAATACAAGCAGCCGGAAAACGGTCTGCCTTCAGCGTTCATGGCGTTTATTGTAGGCAGAAATATCTTTTCCATACACTCTGAAGCAATTTTCTCCGTGTAATACGGATTCGGTGCAACAGTTCCCATTCCTCCTGTGTTAAGACCCTTGTCTCCGTCAAGAGCGCGCTTATGGTCCATTGATGAAACCATCGGCACAACGGTTTTACCGTCTGTAAATGACAAAACCGAAACCTCCGGTCCCGTGAGAAATTCCTCTATAACAACACGGCTTCCGCTTTCACCGAAAATCTTGTCCTCCATCATTGAGCGCACCGCCTCAAAAGCAGCCTCACGTGTCTCCGCGATAATAACGCCCTTTCCGAGCGCAAGCCCGTCCGCCTTTATAACGGTTGGAACCGGCGCGTCCTTCAGGTATTCAAGAGCTTCCTCAAGCTCCGTAAACACACGATATTCCGCAGTCGGGATTCCGTATTTCTGCATAAGATTTTTTGAAAATACCTTGCTTCCCTCAATAACAGCCGCGTTTGCTTTAGGTCCAAAGCACTTTATTCCAAGCCCCTCAAGAGCATCAACCGCACCGAGAACAAGAGGGTCGTCCGGCGCAACAACCGCAAAATCAATTTTATTTTCAGAAGCAAATCGTGTTATACCATCAATATCGGTTGCCTTTACGGGAACACATACCGCGTCTTTTGCTATACCGCCGTTTCCCGGGAGCGCATAAATTTCATCAACAAGCGGGCTTTCCTTAATTTTCTTTATAATGGCATGTTCACGGCCGCCACCGCCGACTACCATAACCTTCAATATTCTGTACCTCCGATTTCTTTTTGAATGCATGTATTTATTATATCCTAATATTGTATATATGTCAACACAATATTAACAAATTCGGCATATTACGCATATAATATACCGTGGCTGAATGCCTCTCTTAAGCTGCTTCTTTATCCGGACAAAACCGGCAAAGCAAACCCCCTGTCACAAACGTGGTAGGGGGTATACTTTTAATGATGGAAAAGCCTTGCGTGTGTAAACGCCATAACCATACCATACTTATTGCAGGTTTCAATAACATTATCGTCGCGGATAGAACCGCCGGGCTGAGCAACATATGTCACACCGCTTTTCGCAGCTCTTTCAATATTATCTCCGAACGGGAAAAATGCATCGCTGCCAAGAGCCACGCCGCTGATTGTTGAGAGATATTCTTTCTTTTCGGCACGTGTAAGCTCCTCGGGTCTTGTGCTGAACAAGGTCTGCCATACACCGTCCGCAAGAACCTCCTCGCTGTCGTCCGAAATATAAATATCTATTGCATTATCTCTGTCGGGGCGCTTTACACTGTCAAGGAACGGCAGTCCGAGAACCTTTTCATGCTGGCGCAGATGCCAGATATCAGCCTTATTGCCGGCAAGACGTGTGCAGTGAATACGCGACTGCTGTCCTGCGCCGACTCCGATTGCCTGCCCATCCTTTGCATAGCATACGGAATTGGACTGGGTGTATTTAAGTGTGATAAGGGCAATAATCAAATCCGTCTTTGCAGCCTCTGAAAGCTCCTTATTGTCAGTTACTATTTCTCCGAGCATGGCTTCGTCTATCATTATATCGTTTCTTCCCTGCTCAAAGGTTATTCCGTAAACCTGTTTCTTTTCAATGCTCTGCGGAACATAGGATTCATCAATTTTAATGATATTATAGCTTCCTTTTCTTTTGCTTTTTAAAATTTCAAGAGCCTCATCGGAATATCCGGGAGCGATAACACCGTCTGACACCTCACGCTTTATAAGACGCGCCGTAACGGCATCGCATTCGTCGGAAAGTGCGATAAAATCTCCGAAGGAGGACATTCTGTCCGTACCTCTTGCTCTTGCATATGCGCAGGCAAGGGGAGAAGAATCAAGATCTGCAATATCATCAACAAAGCAAGCCTTCTTAAGTTTATCATCAAGTATTTTACCTACAGCCGCCGAGGTCGGGCTTACGTGCTTAAAGGACGCAGCGCACACCATACCGACCGCCCTTTTTATCTCGCTGACAAGCTGCCAGCTGTTAAGAGCGTCAAGAAAATTGATATAGCCCGGACGTCCGTTTAAAATTTCAATAGGAAGCTCCGCACCGTTTTCCATATATATCTTTGCCGGCTTCTGATTCGGGTTACAGCCGTATTTCAGTTCAAACTCTTTCAATTTCATACCCTCCTTAAGCATTAACATTAATCATTCTGTTCTGCACTGTTCCATCCTCAAGGGATACAAAACGCACATAAAGAGAAATTCTGTTTTTCGTATCAAGATTGTTCCAGATATCATTTGTAAATTCGTCAATATCACACGGTATTTGGGCACGCTCCGGCTCACCCATAAAGGTTGGAATCGGGTTTCCGTCGGTAACGTAGGTGTGAAGGAAATGACCCGTGCCCGGCAATGCCTTATATGAAAAATTAAATCTGCTGCAGGCACTTCCGTCTTTATCGGCACTTTTTAAAATGTTCATCTTATAAGCCAGCCCCGATGAAGAAAAATCAAGAACACCGCTTATTCTCGGCGTGAAATTAGGCTTGTCCGGCTCAAATTCACGGGTTTCAAGCGCCGCCTCAAAGCTTTTTCCGTCCTTAAGGAAGTCATAAACGGTATCTGTCTGATCTCCGTTTGTAACAATAAGATACTCGCCCAGCTTTCTGATCGGCGAATATATTATCAATGACGGGTCCTGAACCTTTGATTCGTCAAAAGGATGAATTATAACCTCATCTCCGTTTTCAACGAACACTCTGTTTCTCGAATTTTCGCTTCTTCCCATTATAAAATATGCGACAGCGGCATTTTTACCGTCCGGAGTTTCTCCGATAACAATCCCTCTGCCGACATACGGGTTGCCGGAAATTATCTTTCCTATTGGCTCCTGCTTGTAAACATCCATTTTCAATTCTTCCTTTCGACGTTATTTTTTTCATCTGCTATCCGCTTTGAAACAATTTCAGCTGCTTTCGGCAAAAGCTTCCACTCAGCCTGTTCCATCACGCGCCTTTGTAAAACCTCCGGGGTGTCGCCGTCCTCTATACAAACTGCCTTCTGGAGAATAATCTCCCCTCCGTCCGGAATTTCATTTACATAATGCACCGTTGCTCCGGTGACCTTTACTCCGTATGCAAGGGCTGCTTCATGAACATGAAGCCCGTAAAAGCCCTTTCCGCAGAAAGACGGAATAAGGGACGGATGCACATTAATTATCCGCCGCGGATACCTTGAAGTAAAATCAGCGCTTAAAATACACATAAACCCGGCAAGTATAATAAAATCAATGCGGTTTTCATCAAGTGCTGAAATAAGTCCCGCTTCAAAATCCGCCTGACTGACTCCCTTTTTTTTCACAACAGCAGTTTTTATACCTGCCTTCTCCGCTCGTTTAAGAGCATATGCCTCCTCTTTGTCGGACACAACGAGAACAATTTCCCCGCTTCTTAACTCCTCAGAATCAATAAGCGCCTGAAGATTTGTTCCGCCTCCGGAGACAAAAACGGCAATTCTTGTTCTCAGCATATTACAACACCGTCCTCGGAGCGGATTATTTCACCGATAATATATGCGTCCTCTCCGTTTGCCCTTAAAATTTCAAGAGCCTTGTCTGCGTCATTTTTTGAAACGGTAACGCTCATGCCGACTCCCATATTAAAGGTATTGAACATATCGCGTTCCGGTATTCCTCCTGTCTCCCTGATAAGGTCAAACACCGGAAGAACCCTGACAGCAGCTTTTTCAATTTTTGCACCGAAGCCGCTCGGAATACTGCGCGGAATATTTTCATAAAAGCCTCCGCCGGTAATATGTGATACCGCCTTGACAGTTATTTCATTAAACAGGGCAAGCATCGGCTTTACATATATTTTTGTCGGCGTCAGAAGTGTTTCACCTATTGTACTTCCGTTAAAGCTTTCAAAAATCTTATTGCTCCCGCCCACATTGAAAACCCGTCTTACAAGCGAAAATCCGTTTGAATGAACACCACTTGACGGAAGGGCAATAACAATATCTCCTTCTGCAATGGCAGAGTTATCCAAAACCCTGTCCTTGTCAACAACGCCTACAGAAAATCCGGCAAGGTCGTATTCGTCCTCAGGATAAAATCCGGGCATTTCAGCAGTTTCGCCTCCGATAAGCGAGCAGCCCGACTGAACACAGCCCTCAGCCACGCCGGAGACTATTGAAGCAATCTTTTCAGGAAAATTCTTGCCGCAGGCAATATAATCAAGAAAGAAAAGAGGCTTTGCACCGCAGCATATTATATCGTTCACGCACATAGCCACGCAGTCAATTCCCACCGTGTCATGCTTATCAAGCAAAAAAGCCATTTTAAGCTTTGTTCCCACGCCGTCGGTACCGCTGACCAAAACCGGCTTCTTAATCCCTGTCATATCAAGCTCAAAAAGGCCGCCGAAGCCGCCTATTACAGAAGCAGCTCCCGTTCTTTTAATGTGCTCCTTCATAAGCTCAACCGCCTTATATCCGGCAGTTATATCAACTCCTGCCTCCTTATAGCTTTCACTGAAACTTTTCATTAATTCTACCCGTTCCTTTCATGATCATCAACCCTTAGGGAATTACTGATTAATCAGCGGTTCCCTTAGCCCCGTTATCGTTTATTTTCTTTTCAAACCTGTTTTTTTCGGTATTAACCGGCAGCTCAGTCGGATATTCCGAGCTGAAGCACGCATGGCAGTAGCCGCATTTCTCCGGCTTTCCGACAAGCATGCAAAGATGCTTTACATTCAGATATCCGAGAGAATCCGCGCCGATTATCCGGCAGATATCCTCAATTGAATTATTGCAGGCAATAAGCCCTTCTTTTGAATCTATGTCCGTGCCGTAAAAGCATGGATTTGTGAACGGCGGAGCGGAAACGCGCATATGCACCTCCGTTGCGCCGGCATCTCTCAAAAGCTTTACTATTCTTGCACTGGTTGTGCCGCGGACAATGGAATCATCTATAAGAATAACCCTTTTGCCCTTTACCGTTTCCGAAATCGGATTAAGCTTTATTCGCACCTTGTCCTCACGGGACTTCTGCCCGGGGGATATGAAGGTACGCGCTATGTATTTATTCTTTATAAATCCTATACCGTAAGGAATTCCGGACTGTCTTGAATATCCGATTGCCGCGTCAATCCCCGAATCTGGAACACCGATTACCACATCAGCATAAACAGGATGCTCCATCGCAAGACATGACCCCGCCTTTATACGCGCACTGTGTACGCTTACTCCGTCAATTACCGAGTCGGGACGGGCAAAATAAATATATTCAAATATGCAGGTTGTCTGAGGCGCTTTCCCGCAGTGGTCGGTTATTGAACGCACTCCGTTTTTATCAAATACAACAATTTCACCGGGAAGCACATCGCGAACAAATTTTGCGCCGACAGCGTCAAGAGCGCAGGTTTCGGATGCAACAATGAAGCTTCCGTCCTCCGTAACACCGTAGCAAAGTGGTCTGAACCCGTTTTCGTCTCTTGCGGCAATAAGCTTTGACGGAGACATGATAACAAGTGAATATGCGCCCCGTATACGGTTCATAGCCTGATTGACCGCCTGCTCTATTGACGGGGCAGCAAGCCGCTCCTTCGTAATGATATACGAAATAACCTCCGTATCGCTTGTTGTGTGGAAAATCGAGCCCTGAAGCTCAAGCTCCGAACGAAGCTCATATGAGTTGACGAGATTGCCGTTATGGGCAAGAGCCATTCTTCCTTTGATGTGATTGACTACTATAGGCTGGGAATTGAGTCTGTCATTGTTTCCGGTTGTGCCGTAGCGCACATGACCGACAGCCATATTTCCGGTGCCGAGACCGTCCATCACCTCAGAGGTGAACACCTCATTTACAAGACCGGTATCCTTGTAATAATTAAAAAGCCCGTCATCGTTTACAACTATACCGCAGCTTTCCTGACCTCTGTGCTGCAGGGCAAACAGCCCGTAATACACCGTTGACGCCACATCGGTATTATTGTTTGCAAAAACCCCGAAAACGCCGCACTCCTCATGAATATTGCTCATATGCTATCAGCTCCGTTTCATCAAATGACTTTCCAAAAGGCTCCCTAATTATTCACCGAGCAGTCTTTTCAGTATCTCCTTGTATGCGTCCTCTACGCCGCCGAGATCACGTCTGAACCTGTCCTTGTCAAGCTTTTCATGAGTAGCTGCATCCCAAAATCTGCATGTATCCGGAGATATTTCATCAGCAAGAACAATCTTACCGTCAGATGTTTTTCCGAATTCAAGCTTAAAATCTATCAGTTCTATGTTCACTTCCTTAAGATACTCAGAAAGAACCTCGTTTATTTTGAGTGAATAGCTTGCTATTAAATCAAGCTCCTCTTTGGTGCAGTATTCCATTGCAAGTATATGGTACTCGTTTACCATCGGGTCTCCGAGGTCATCATCCTTATAGCAGTATTCGAGAACCGTTTTCTTCATCTTAACGCCCTCTTCAAGACCGAGGCGCTTTGCAAGAGAGCCTGCCGCAATGTTGCGGACAATAACCTCAAGAGGTACAATGGATACTCTTTTAACAACGGTTTCCCTGTCGTTCAATTCTTCAACATAATGTGTCGGAATGCCGTTTTTCTCAAGCAGACGCATAAGATGATTTGTAACACGATTGTTAATAGCGCCCTTTCCGAGTATTGTTCCCTTCTTAAGACCGTTAAAGGCTGTTGCATCGTCCTTGTAAGATACAATACAAAGCTCCGGATCGCTTGTCGCGAACACTTTTTTTGCTTTTCCTTCATACATCTGAGTAGTTTTTTCCATAAAAAATCATATCCTTTCAAGTTTTGTCTTCTTCAGGCAGCCGCCTGATTATCAGATAGTTTGGTTATACTTTGCGGCTATTGCGGCATCCCGTTCAAGCACTGCCGCCGATGCCAAGCTGCGCTTTGAAGCAAGCTTTGAAGCAAGCTCCTCATCAGTCACGGCAAGAATCTCAACAGCCAGCAGAGCTGCGTTATCAGCACCGTCAATGGCAACTGTAGCCACAGGGATTCCCTTCGGCATCTGAACAGTTGAAAGCAGCGCGTCCATTCCGTCAAGAACCGATGCCTTAACAGGTATCCCGATTACGGGAAGAGTAGTATTGGCTGCAAGAGCGCCGGCGAGATGAGCCGCCTTTCCCGCCGCGGCGATAATCACCCCGAATCCGTTTTCACGAGCGTCTGCGGCAAATTTTCTCGCTTCCTCCGGGGTACGGTGTGCAGAATAAACATGCACCTCAAAAGGAACTCCGTATTCCTTCAGAACGTTAATGCCTTTTTCCACAACCGGCAGATCGGAGTCACTGCCCATTATAAGTGCTACCTTTTTCAATTCTCATTACCTCACTTTAATAAATGTAATAATTCTTACGAATTTTCCATTTTCCATTTCCCATTTAAAAAGGGCAGACCTATTGCGTATAATACGAATAGAACTGCCCAGACGGTCGACAAATTTCAACGTTTTCCGCTCCGTGCGGTGCTCCGCTTATCCGTCAGTTACAAAAAACGCCTTTGTTATTATTATCATATTTATTATACCAAACATAAAAATAACTGTCAACAGTGATTGTGCCAAATTTTATCTTTATTTGTCAGGTTTATTTATTCAATATGCAGCCCGGTTTTATCTCAGGCGGCAGCGAACTACATATTTTTTAAAATTTTTTGAAATAAAATTATTTTTCATCTTGAAAACCTATTAAATATATGTTATTATAGTATTATGAAATGAGGTGTTTGTAAATGAAGATTTCCACAAAGGGAAGATATGCCATACGCATGCTTTTGGACCTTGCCGAGCACAGCGGCAGCGGCTATATTGCGCTGAAAGAAATTGCTGAGCGTCAGGGAATTTCCAAGAAATATTTAGAACAGATTGTAACTATTCTCAACAAATCTGATTTTTTGCAGACAAACCGCGGATTTCAGGGGGGATATAAGCTGGCAAAATCACCGGACAAATGCACTGTCGGTATGATTCTGCGCATTACGGAGGGCAGCCTTGCTCCCGTTGCATGTTTGGAGCAGACCCCTAATCAGTGCGTACGAAGTGCATCGTGTCCGACGCTTTTCATCTGGGAAGGATTAAATGACATTATAAAGAATTATCTTGACAGCATAACGCTTCAGGATATTTTAGACAGACAGAAAGACAGCTATTCAAACGATTATATAATTTAAAAAGCCGCGCAATAAAGGCATTCCTGAGCGGAATGCCTTAAATTAAAAATCATTCCGAAAACATCGGAGTTGACAAATATCTTTCTCCCGTATCCGGCAGGAGGACAACAATAAGCTTACCCTTATTTTCAGGTCTTTTTGCAAGCTCGGCCGCCGCGAATACTGCTGCTCCGGATGAAATACCCACAAGAACGCCTTCTTTTTTAGCAAGGAATCTGCCTGTTTCAAAAGCGTCCTCGTCTTTCACGGCAATGATTTCATCATAAATTTCCGTATTCAATGTATCGGGAACAAATCCTGCGCCTATACCCTGGATTTTATGAGGTCCCGGCGTGCCCTTTGACAAAACGGGAGAGCCGGCGGGCTCAACCGCTACAACCTTTATATCGGGATTTTTCGATTTCAGATATTCGCCGACACCGGATACCGTGCCGCCCGTGCCTACTCCCGCAACAAAGATATCAACCTTTCCGTCTGTGTCATCCCAGATTTCAGGTCCTGTAGTGCTGCGGTGTGCTGCCGGATTAGCCGGATTTGTAAACTGGCTCGGAATTAAGCTTCCCGGCGTTTGTTCCGATAACTCCTGAGCTTTTTCAATAGCACCCTTCATTCCCTTCGAGCCTTCGGTCAGGACAATCTCGGCGCCATATGCTTTCAAAAGGTTTCGGCGCTCAACGCTCATGGTTTCCGGCATTGTAAGTATAATTTTATATCCTCTTGAAGCTGCAACGGAAGCAAGACCGATGCCCGTATTTCCGCTTGTAGGCTCAATAATAACAGCGCCCGGCTTTAAAAGCCCCGTTGCTTCGGCATCATCAATCATAGCTCTTGCAATTCTGTCCTTAGCACTGCCGGCAGGATTAAAATATTCAAGCTTTGCAAGGATTGTTGCAGATAAATTTTTATCCTGCTCATAGTTCTTTAACTCCAGAAGCGGTGTCCCCCCGATTAAATCGGTGATTCTTTCATAAATTTTCATAATACTCCTCCATCTTTCTGCCGCGGGGCGATATAATATTGTTATTTAAAGCGCCTCCACAATTCCTATAATGCCTACCTGTTTTATAGGTTATATTATACCACTATTGATTACATTTGTCAATACAAATTTTATAATTTTTTCATATTTTTTTTATTCGCTGAAGTGAAAAGTTAAATTCCACTCCCGAGGGGTAGAAGTAGAAATTAGTCTTACACTCAATTCCACTTCATTTTACAGTAGATTTTACTCATACACTTGGTGTATAATATTGTTATTCGATAGCTGCCGGAAAGGTAG
>JAGBHE010000068.1 GCA_017935675.1 Clostridia bacterium
AGCACATCTTGCTTGCTGATTTTCCGTCATATCGCCCAAAAAAGTCCTCAGCATACGCCAGTATGCGTCGGATTTTTTGAACAATCTGACGAAAAATCCGACTTCGCAATATGCACTATTTTAATTACGGATAGGCTCTTAGGGAACAGCTGATTAATCGGTGAACCCCCAAAAATAAAGGAGGATTGGTTATATGAAGGTTTTATTTGCAGCCTCAGAGGCTGCGCCGTTCGTTAAAACCGGAGGTCTCGGTGACGTTGCCGGTTCGCTTCCGAAAATTCTTTGTGAAAAAAATGTTGATACAAGAGTGGTGCTGCCTCTTTACAAATGCATACCGCAGCAATATGTTGACCGCATGGAGTTTGTTGACTGCATGTATATCAGGGTGGCATGGAGAAATCAATACTGCGGGATAATGAAGCTTGTCGAGGATGGAGTAACTTATTATTTCATTGACAATAAGTTTTATTTCAGCGGCGATAAGCCATATGACTATATCCATCTTGACGCGGAAAAGTTTGTGTTCTTTTCAAAGGCGGTGCTGTCAATACTTCCGACCATTGATTTCCGGCCTGATGTCATACACTGTAACGATTGGCAGACGGGTCCGGTTCCTGTATTGCTTGATACCTTTTACGACAACCCCTTCTACCGCGGGATAAAAACCATTATGACGGTGCATAATCTTCGGTTTCAAGGGCGCTGGGGACTTGATGAGATAAAGGATATTATGGGTATTTCCGATTATTACTATACCTCGGATAAGTTAGAGTATTACAAGGATGCCAATCTACTCAAGGGCGGGCTTGTATACGCGGACAGAATAACAACCGTAAGTGAAACATACGCCGAAGAAATTCAGACACAGGAATACGGCGAGGGGCTCAACGGTATAATTTCAGCGCGCCGAAACGACCTTTGGGGAATTGTAAACGGAATTTCATACACGGATTGGAACAGCGAAACCGATCCTTATATATATAATAATTACAGCATAAAGAATATTTTTACAGAAAAGGTTAAAAATAAGGTGAGGCTTCAGGAGGAGCTGGGGCTTGAGGTAAATCCGGATAAAATGCTTATAGGCGTAGTTTCCCGTCTTACCGACCAGAAGGGCTTTGACCTTGTTGCATGCGCTATGGATCGTCTTACCGCGGGCGGCGTTCAGCTTGTAATTCTCGGTACGGGCGATGAAAAATATGAAAATCTTTTCCGCCACTACGCGTGGAAGTGCCCCGAAGCTGTGGCGGCTTGTATTTACTTTTCGAACGAGATGTCTCATAAGATTTATGCAGCCTGTGACGCATTCCTTATGCCGTCAAGGTTTGAGCCCTGCGGTCTTTCTCAGCTGATCAGTCTCAGATACGGAACCGTTCCGATTGTCAGAGAAACCGGCGGTCTTAAGGATACTGTAATGGCGTATAATGAATATACGGGCGAGGGCAACGGATTTTCCTTTGTAAACTATGATTCCTCCGATATGATGCACGTAATTTATTACGCTATGGAAATTTATTATAACAGAAAGGCTGAGTGGAAAAAGCTTGTCAAGGCAGGAATGAAATGCGATTATTCGTGGAATACCTCCGCCGAAAAGTATATTGCTCTTTATGAAAACGTAACAGGCATGAGCGTTTTGGCACCAGCGTTTGAAAATAAAACGGTTAAGGGGACAACAAAGTCAAAAAAACAATAACGCCGGAACGTAATCCGCGTATGCGGCTTATTTTATCATAGATTTTTCGGGCGAATGCCCCAGAGCTTAACATTGAAGGGAATGAATATTTTGGCAGAAACAAAAAAACATAAGCTTACTCAAAGTGAGGAAGCGCTGAAAAAAGAAATAGTGGGAAAGGTGGAACGTCATTTCGGTAAGTCCATGGATGAGGCTACGCCTAAAATGATATATACGGCATGCGCGCTTACCGCCCGTGACAGAATCATGGAAAAATGGTCTAAGTCCCATAAAATTGTAAAGCGTGACGGGAATAAAAAGCTTTATTACCTTTCCTTTGAGTTCCTTATGGGACGTCTTTTCTCAACAAATGTGCTGAATCTTATGCTTACTGATGAGTATAAAAACACATTAGAGGATCTTGGATATGATATAAACGATATTGTTGAGCTTGAGAATGATGCGGGACTTGGAAACGGCGGTTTAGGCAGACTTGCAGCCTGCTTTATTGATTCGCTTACAACACTTGATCTTCCTGCTTACGGCTGTACAATAAGATATGAGTATGGACTTTTCAAGCAGAAAATAGTTGACGGCTATCAGATTGAGCTTCCCGACCCGTGGCTTGAGGACGGAAATGTCTGGGAGATACCGAGACCTGAGGAAACCGTTGAGGTCAAATTCGGCGGTCAGGTCTATACGGATTGGTATGACGGAAGATTTTCTTTCAGATACGAAAACAGCCATACTATACTTGCGATGCCGTATGATGTGCCCCTTTGCGGCTATGATTCAAAGATAGTCAATAAGCTGAGGCTTTGGAGTGCGAAATCCCCCGATATAATGAATATGCGTGAGTTTAACAGCGGGAATTATACCCGGGCAGTTGAAGAAAGACAGCTTGCGGAGGTTATTTCAAAGGTGCTTTATCCGGAGGATAACCACAACGAGGGCAAGGAGCTGAGACTTAAGCAGCAGTATTTTCTCGTTTCGGCTACGCTTCAGTGGATAATCCGTGAGTTCAAGGAAAGAAACGGAAGGGATTTCAAACGTCTTCCCGAGAAGGTTGTTCTTCATATTAATGACACTCATCCTACGCTTGCAATACCTGAGCTTATGAGAATTCTCATGGATAATGAGGGTCTCGGCTGGGAGGAAGCATGGGATATTGTAACACATGTTTTTGCATATACGAATCATACGGTTCTCAGCGAAGCTTTGGAAAAATGGCCGATTGACATGTTTAAGAAGGTGCTGCCGAGAATTTATATGATTGCCGAGGAAATGAACAGACGTCTTATGGAATACCTTAACGTTGTTTATCCCAACGACCCTGCGAAGCATAAGTATATGGCCATAATAGCGGATAATCAGGTATTTATGGCAAACATGTGCCTTGCGACCTGCTTTGCGGTGAACGGTGTTTCAAAGCTTCATACAAAAATTCTCGTTGACGATATTTTCGCGGATTACTACAGGCTCAACAAGGGCAGATTTTTTGCGATAACAAACGGAATAACCTTTCGCCGCTGGATTTCAAACTGCAATCCGGACCTTGCGGCGCTTATTACAAAAACAATAGGGAAAAAGTGGCTTAAGGATTCCATGGAGCTTAAGAAGCTTGCGCCGTATGCAAAGGATAAAAAGTTTGCTGCGGAATTTGATGCTATAAAGCGCGCAAATAAGGTTAAGCTTGCTGAATTTATAAAAGAGCAGAACCATATAGATGTAAATCCGGATTCAATATTTGACGTTCAGAGCAAGCGTCTTCACGAGTATAAGCGTCAGCTTATGAACGTAATGCATATAATGGCTGAGTACAACAGGCTTGTGGAAAATCCGGACATGGATTTTTATCCGAAGACCTATATTTTTGCGGCGAAGGCTGCTCCCGGCTATACAAGGGCTAAGCTCATCATTAAGCTTATAAGCACGATTGCTGACGCGGTAAACAACGACCCGCGTATCGGCGGTAAAATCAAGGTTGTTTTCCTCGAAAATTACAGCGTTTCCATAGCAGAAAGGCTTGTTGTTGCGGCAGATATTTCCGAGCAGATTTCAACTGCCGGAAAGGAAGCGTCGGGAACGGGTAATATGAAATTTATGCTGAACGGCGCTATTACAATCGGCACGCTTGATGGCGCCAATATTGAGATGCTTGAGCAGGTTGGCGAGGAAAACATTTGTATATTCGGACTTAAGGCAGACGAGGTTGCCGCAAGACTGCGCTATAATGATAATTCCGAGGTGCAGAATATCTATGCTCAGAACAGGGATTTAAAGCTTGTCATAGATCAGCTCCTTGACTGTCCTTATATTGAGGGCTCAAGACAAATTTTCAGGGATTTGTACCAGACGCTTATGTTCGGCGATTACGGATATGCTGACAACTATATGGTTATACGTGATTTTGAGGCGTATATGGAGGCTCAGAATAAGCTGTCTCAGCTCTACAAGGACAGGGATAAATGGCTTGAAAAGGCTATAATGAACACGGCAATGTCGGGATTTTTCTCAAGCGACAGAACAATTTCCGAATACAATGAAAAAATATGGAGGCTTACACCGATAAAATAAGATTCTGAAAAAATTTTAATAACAGCGTGCCGGCATTATATTACGGTGCGCTGTTATTTAATAAGAGGAATGATTCAATTGTTTTTAGAACATAATTCTCAGCTGTCATTTTACAGACTTCCCTTCGGCGCTGTTACCTGCGGCACGGAGGTTACGCTTCGTTTGTCCGTTTCCGGTGCGGGAATACCTCATTCGGTAAGATGCATAATATCAGAGGATGCAGGAGATGAACAAACGCTTGATATGGCGTTTGTATTTGAGGCGGTGGGAGCAAGCATTTACAGCTGCACGGTCATTATGCCGAGTCAGCCTCAGCTTATGTGGTATTATTTTGTGCTTGAATATGACGGAGGCACTGTTTATTACGGAAATAATCCGCTGTGTCTCGGCGGCACGGGTGAAAGCAGCGAGGAGGTCCCGGTATGCAGATATCAGATAACAGTTTACGATAAGGAATATAAAACGCCTGAATGGTTCAGGGAGTCGGTTGCATATCAGATTTTCCCGGATAGATTTTTCAACGGGAATCAGAACGGTGATTTTTGTTTAAACCGCAACGGTATAATAAAACACGAGTGGGGTGAAATGCCGTATTATAAGTCTGAGCAGTTCGGCGGAGATTATCTTTCAAACGATTTCTTCGGCGGAAATCTTAAGGGGATAATGGAAAAGCTTCCGTATCTTAAGGAGCTTGGTGTTTCGGTTATATATCTGAATCCTGTTTTCAAGGCATATTCCAATCACAGGTATGATACGGGAGATTATGAAACGATTGACCCGATTCTCGGAACAGAGGAGGATTTTTCACGATTATGCAGTGAGGCGGGGAAGCTTGGAATTCGTATAATACTTGACGGAGTGTTTAATCACACCGGAAGCAATTCAAAATATTTCAACAAAAACGGAGAATATGACAGTATAGGTGCATATCAGAGTGAAAGCTCACCTTACAGGGACTGGTTCAGATTCGGAAAGACCCGCGATGATTACGAGTGCTGGTGGGGAATGAAGACGCTTCCTCACACGGAGGAAACCAGCAAAAGCTTTCAGGATTACATTGCATGCGGAGAAAACTCCATAATCAAAAAATGGCTGAGACTCGGCGCGTCCGGATGGCGGCTTGATGTTGTTGACGAGCTTCCCGATTTCTTTGTACGGCTTTTAAGAGAGAACGCGAAAGCGGTTTATCCCGAGGCTGTTATGATAGGAGAGGTCTGGGAGGACGCCTCGAATAAGATAAGCTACGGAGAAAGGCGCGGTTATTTTCTCGGAGATGAGCTGGATTCCGTCATGAATTATCCGCTTCGGAGTGCAGTGATTGATGCTGCCCTTATGCGTATAGACGCGCCTGAATTTTCAAAAAGGCTTATGAGTCTTAAGGAAAATTATCCGCCTCAGGCGTTTAACGCTTGCCTTAACATGGTATCAAGCCATGATGTTGAGCGCATTTTTACACTTATGGGCGGTGTCCCAAAGCCTGCCGATAAGGATGAGCAGGCTGAGTTCCGCTTGCTTGGCGAGGCGTATGAGCTTGCGTCAAAAAGAGCGCTGCTTGTTGCTGCTTTGCAGATGACCCTGCCGGGAGTGCCCTGCATATATTACGGTGATGAAATCGGAATGGAAGGCTTTGCCGACCCGTTCTGCCGGGGAAGCTTTGACTGGAGCAGAACGGAGAATAATGTTTTTGCGGAGCAGTATAAGGTATGGGTCAGGCTGAGAAATGAAACCGGTGCCCTGAAGCGCGGCGAGTTTGAGCCGGTATATGCCATAGGCCCGGTGTTTGGATTTATAAGATACACAGAGGCTGAAAAATATATTATTATTGCAAACTTTTCATCGGAATTTGAAAAAATCCGCCTTGATGCCGGAAGATTCGGAGCAAGGGAAATAAAAAGCGTTCTCGGTGAGGAACACAGAACCTCTCCTGACGGAATATACTGGATTGACATGCCCGAGCATTGGGTTAAGGTTTTTGCTGTTCAGTAATAAATAATAAAAGCGTATAAATAAGTGTCTGATAACTTATTTGTACGCTTTTTTTGACATAAGAATGCAAAAAAATATCACAAATTTAGGTTAATTTGTGATATAATAAAAATAATGAATTTTAAAATATTATATCATAAGTTTAAAAAAAAATCAATAATTTATGATTAATTTTATAAACAAAATTTGTAAAGAAACTGTAATTTTTTTTGTTCAAGGTTTCTGAAATAGGTATAATATTTTTATTCTTCGTCAAAATTCTGGTCAATTTTATGAAAAGGAGTGTTTTTTATGTCAAGAAGAGGAGAAAATATTTTTAAAAGAAAGGACGGACGATGGGAAGCAAGATTTATAAAGGGATATGATATAAACGGCAAGGCAAAATACAGCTCGGTTTATGCACATTCCTATAGTGAAGTGAGCCGCAGAAGGTCAGAGGCAATTTCAATGATGTATTCCGGCAAAGTAAATCCATCAACGCTTACCCTGACAGATTGGTTTGAACGATGGATGAGCACGAGAAAAGAATATGTTAAGCCTTCAACCTATGCTGTTTACAGAAGGTATTGCAGTAATCATATATATCCATTTTTCAGCGGCTTATATATAAGCAGGCTATGTGAAGATAATATCATTAGCTTTCTTGAAAGCCGAAACGGATTATCATCATCAACACTTAAGTCTCTTTTTGTTTTTTTTAAATCCGGTCTTGAAGCAGCTAAAAAGGAAATGCTTGTGAACAATGTCTGGAGCGGTATTAAGCTTCCCCAAAGAGGGAAAAAAGAACCCGTCAGAGTGTTTTCTCTGTCGGAGCAGGAAGATTTGGAAAGGGCTGTAAAGGAAAGCGCGGAGGAATACGGAATCGGTGTTACAATTTGCTTATATACGGGTATTCGTATAGGGGAGCTGTGCGGTCTCAGATGGGAGGATATTAATTTTACAGCCTCCGTGCTTTCTGTCAGAAGAACCGTTCAGAGAATAAGTACCGAAGCGGAGGGGAAAAAGACAGGCATTATAGTACAGGAGCCTAAAAGCGTACATTCGATCAGAGACATACCATTACCTTCTTTCCTTGCAGAAAAGCTTTACGATTATAAAATCGCATCTAAAAGGCAAAGCGGCTATATTTTCGGGAGCCATAGCGAACCTGTGGAACCAAGGGCATATCAGTATTATTTTACATCCCTTTTAAAACGTACCGGAATAAAGCATGCAAACTTTCATGCCACACGCCACACCTTTGCCGCAAGAGCGCTTGAAACAGGAATGGACATTAAAACCCTGAGTGAAATACTCGGACATGCCGATTGCACAGTGACAATGAAACAGTATGCACATTCATCTGATGAGCAAAAGAGAAAGAGCATGGAGACGCTGGCTGAAAGAGTTTATTCAAAAGCTGTTTCTGGTCATATTTCTGGTCAGACAGGCTGAGAATTCTTCATTTATACTAAACAAAAGCATCAAATACCGCAAATTAACCTAAGTTTGCGATATGGTGAAATATTGTTCTCATTTTATTATTTCACAAAACAGCCGGAAATAAAACGACGTTAAAAAAATTTTAACAAATAATTTAAATGGAGGGTTATCTATGAAGAGGCATGAAAAACAAAGGGTTGTATCCGGTGCAATGGCTGTTGCTATGACAGGCTCGGCTTTTGCCGGAATGCCGTCGGTTTTGGCGGCAACGCCCGGAGACAGTATCGGAGCTTCGGCAGATACATATGTACACAACAATTCCGCGAATCCGAAGGGAGAAATGGAATACGCAGTGCTTGGCTCGTCAACAGGCAAAATACCGGCAGGAATTAACTATTATAATGACGGTACAGAGGAAATTAATATTGCGTACCTGACCTTTGATATTTCCGGTATAAATGTGAATGAGCTTGACGATGCGGCTCTTAAGCTCACTATTGCAGAGAATGCCGCAGCGGCAGAAGGAGCGGAAGTCAGCGTATTTGAAGCTCAGAACGGATTTGATGAAAAAACAGCAGTGTGGGAGGGAAAGCCTCTCATAATTGACCGCGTTAAGGAACAGGGAACAGAAGAAGATAATATTACAGATCAGGACGCAGTTGCAGCAGGTACCGTAACAGGAGAGCAGATTGAAATATCAGGCCTCGGAAAGACCATCAAGGCGGCAAAGGCAGAAGGTAAAAGCACCATAACATTTGCGGTATATCTGAACAGCGCTTCAGAAATCAAGGTTGCCGCGAAAGAAAGTACAACTTATGCGGCTCCCTCAATTGAAGTATCTCTTATTGACCGCGATGCGGTAAAAAAAGCTGAAGACGCTATTATGGCTGTGCCAGATGTTACACTTAACAATTATAGATCGCAGTCCCTGTCAGCAGCAAGACAAAGTGCTGTGTCAGCGTACAACGCTTTGACATATTCGGAAAAAATGACTGTCAACGATGAAGCGTATACGAAGCTTTCATCATTTTATGATGATGTTGCATGGGAAAAGACTTTGGCTGATTATGAAAATGCCGAGAATATCATTAATGCGATAAATGCAATTGACAGTGCTGCGATGACCGGAGAAAACTATACCGGCTATAAACAGCAGATTGAGGCAGTTCGCAGTGCATATGACAACGCAAGCTTCAGAACGAAGGCAGTTATAGGAAATAAAACATATCAGCTTCTTGTAAATGCCGAAAATAAGTATTCGGGCTTTGAGTCTATCGATGTGGCTGCGATCAAAGACAAGATTAATACTATAGGCGAGGTTTTGCAGGAAAATTATCTTGATAAGGGTAAGTATATTACGGACGCAAGACAAGCATATGATAAGTATTACGGGCTTATGAAAGCGGCATATACAAAGAATGGTGTGTTGGATGAAGCCGGATTTAACGAAAAAATGTCAGACCTTTCCGCTGAGCTTGCGGTGCTTGAAGCGGCGGAAACTGCTGTTGAGGGCTTCAAGCAGGTTACTGCTGCGGAATTTGTTTCGGCATGGAATGTGATACGCGATACGGTTCTTGAAAGCGATACGGATAATATTCAGGGAAAAGAGGAAGCGCTTAACGAATTTGAAAGCGGTTATTACAGTTCGCCGGTAAATAATCTCAGCTTGTCGGTATATTATAATGATTTTGCATCAGGTAATGTTACCGGTGAGGCGGCAACTGCAATTGAGGAGTATCTCTGTGCACGGTATCAGCTTGCGGTGGATATGATAATAGCTGAATACGGCGATCCGGCAGCGCCTGATTTTAATGAGAGATTTGATGATGCTGAGGACGGCTCGAATTTATATATTTATCTTTATGAGTACAGAGCCGCTGCCGAGGAAGCGTATGAAAAGCTCAGTGACACATCAAAAGAGACTTATAAGGCTCAGAGTGATTATTGTGACGCCGTATATGAGGCTATGATGAATCTCGTTGATGCAAAGACAAGAAATATACTTTCACTGGAGCTTGGAGACGCTGTTCTTACTAAGGAATACATTGACGCTGTAAATAATGCTAAGACAGAAAGAGATTCTGTTCCCAAGGCAATTATTGATTATCTGAACAAATATGACCCTGTTCATTACAATCAGTATATTGAAAAATGCGCCATGCTTGAAAGCAAGATTTCCGACCTTGCCGGTCTGGCACTTGACGAGGTCAATAAATATTCGGCGCTTTGTGATTCTATTGATGAATACGGTCTTGACTATATGTCCGGATATACAGTTTCCGGAGATGAAGGAACGAAGGACGATTCTGACAAGTACTGGAGCATCGATGATGATATCAGGAATTTTGATGAAACATATAAGAGCATTAATCCTGTTGTTGTTATTGAAGACGGTTCTGTTACAATCCTTGAATATTACTATAATACTATGCTTTCCGAAAGCGAAGCGGCAGCTAAGAATGCCGAGCTTGCTCAGGAGAGAGCGGGAGCGGATGTAAGGCTTACGGCGTTTAAGAGCCATAATGATGATATAGTTAAGCTGCGTGAGGTATCTGCAGCCTGCAAGGAGGATATTTACAAGTTCGGTCTTATGCTGTCCGCTTCGGAAATTGAGGCTATAGCGCAAGCCGGAACATATGATGAAGCCATTGCAAAGCTTGATGAAATCATAGCAGTAAATCCGGATATCAGCACCGATGATGTGAAGGAGCTGTTTGTTAAGCTTTACGGAGAAATGGAAACCGATGAAGCAAGCTATGTGAAGCTGACTACAGCCTACAGAGCAAAGTATTCCTCCGAGGGCTTTACGGATATCAGTGAGCCTTATATTTCCGCAGCAATGCTTGCAGACTGGAATACTGTTAAAACAACTCTGCTTCCTTTGTTCTGTGCAGACCCGGATGTTGTTGCTGCTGCCGAGAACTGGGCTTTGGCTATTAATGAGCTGTATGATATTGTATATGCTCTTGATAAGGAGCAGGAATACCTTGAAAACGATTTTGCCGGAGTATATGACTGTCAGAACAGGCTTAAGACTCTTAAGGAACAGTATGACGCCTTTGATGACATGGTGAAATATTACATTTCATCAGGTATAATAAACAGCGCGGATAATACTGACAGATACACGGAGCTTGATGTTATACTTAATACTCAATGGCCTGCCGCTATTGCTGTTATGGATGAGATTGACGCTGCAGATGCTGCTGTACTGACGGAGGAATGGTATGCTAAGCTTATCGCGGCAGAAAGCAGCCTGGCGGCTCTTGAAGCCAATGACGCGCCGTCATACTCACATGTGGCTGAGGCTGCAAAGGAAAAGCTTGCCCGGATAAGATCCGATTATAAGCTGTTTGATGACTTTGCAAAGTGGGCGGAAGATGTTGCCCCGATAAATTATCCCATTAAGGAATATGCACAGCTTTATACTTATGTATATGAAGATGATAATACTCCTGTTCTCGTTCCGTCACAGCTCAGCACCGAAATTGACAGACTTGCCGCTGAGGAAGAGCTTTTGTACAGCCGTCTTGAAGCTGCGTCTGATACGCTTAAGGATTATATCGAAGCACCCGAAAACGGCTATGCGGCAATTTCAATGTCAATTGCTAAATTGGTAAAGGAGAAAAATCTCGCTCTTGATGCTGAAAAGCTTGATAAGCGCATAATTTCACTTGATGAGCTTACAGGTACTGAGTTTGTGAATGAGCTTGAGGCTTTAAGAGCGGAAATTGACGCTCTTGTTGATACAATATCCTATGAGGGAGAAGATAAAAGAGGCAATGACGCTGCAATACTGTTTAATATGCTTACGCAGTATTCAAAGTATGAGACATATGTAAATAACTATGATAAGTCAATCGCCGACAGCTTTGCCGCCCTTGTTGATGCAATCGGAACAATAACATATACAACTGACCTTGATGCCGCGTCGGCCGCAATAGCCGAATGTGACGCACTTCTTTCAGGGCTTAATGACGCTCAGGAGAAATATGCATATGACTCAATCATTAGACTGGGTGTATTAAAGAGCAGATATAATAAGATTTACGCAGCAAAGGAAGGGGCTCAGGAGGTTCTTGCCGATATAACCGAAATGTGCGGAACTCTTGCTGATACAGAGCTTAAAGCCGATCCGTATGATTATGAGTTTGTAAAGCTTATAAGCGGTTATAATGATGTTATAGCTGCGAGTGATGTTGTAAATGCTTCAATTGATGCTATAGCCGACACGGATGCTTATCAGTATCTGATGTATAACGGATATATTGAAAGCTATGGAAATGCTCTGGCAGACTTTAAGGATAAGTATGCATATATTGGCGTAATGCAGGCGATTGAGGTTTTGTATGAGGATTCAAAAGAGGTTATTGAGATAACGACCGATGAAGACGGAAATGAAATTGTAAATATCAATGAGGAAGAAAAGGCCATTCTTATTGAAGAAACAAAAAATGTATGCAGTCTTTATTTTGCACTTGATGATGAATTAAAGAGCAGCGTACTTAATTATTCAAGCCTTCAGTGGCTGGTTAAGAACATAGATTTTGAAAGAGTTGGAGGTATCATCGCTTCAATTAAGGCGCTTCCGTCTCCGGAGACAATAACATATGCAAAATATATCGGTGCTGTTGAAAGCATTAAGGCTGCATATGACGCGCTTCTTTCCGAAAACCAGGCAAGAGTTCAGGCAGATGACGGCGGAGCTACCTATGAAAAGCTTACTGCCATTCTTGTAAAAATGGCTATGCTGGCTGAGGAATACGGAGAGCTCGGAGGCCGTCCGGGCGATGTAAACGGCGATGATGTTGTTGATATTAACGACGTAATACTTATGGTTGACTATGCTTTCGGTTTGAAAGATATTGAAACGCAGGAGGATGAAAAGCAGTTCCTCAGAGGAAATCTTATTAAGGAAAACGAGGTGTCTGAGGAAAAGATTGATTTCCATGATATAGCCGCTGTTATCGACCTTCTGGATTTTAATAATTGATTTTAAGGCTGAAAGAGAGGTTATAACATTGAATAAAAGATTTATATCCATGATTTCCGCTGTGATAATGCTCAGTATGCTTTTGTGCGGCCTGCCGTCCTCGGCGGCCGCTGAAGGCAGTATAAGTATTACGGCAGACAAGGCGTTTGTAAAAAAAGGCGAAGCTGTGACCTTTACAATTTCGGCTGACAGTCTTAGTGATATGCGTGGATTTCAGCTCGGTCTTTCATATGATGCCGAAAAGCTGTCATATGTAAAGGACTCAGTCAGTCTGACAGCAGGTCTTTTTACAGACGCCGGCAGATTTACGGAGTCTGACGGGATGCTTGGCTTTGCATTCGCAGTGGAAGAGCCTGTTGATTATACAGGCGTGATTGCTTCCTTCACCATGAATGTATCCGATAATTGTTCTGATGGCGTAATCGGTATGTCAGTAAGTAAATTACTTGCAGTTGATGGCTCCGGAAATGACACCGCAGTCGGATATTCAATTGATGAGGTGTGCACTGTCAGTGAATATAATACTGAATTCAGTATAACACCCGATAAAACAGAGCTTTGCACAGGTGATACGGTTACATATAAAATCAGTATGTCCGAGCTTGAACTGAGAGGAATGCAGTTTGCTGTGGAATACGACAGCAGCCGCTATGAGTTTTTGAAGTCGGAAATTACCGGCGCTTATCCGATAATTAAAAAAGATGAGGGAAATAAGGTCGGATTTGTTTTTTACAGCAAGGAGGATACAGCCGTATCCGGTGAGCTTGCAGCTGTAACATTCAGGGTGAAGCATATTGAGGGCACAAATCAGTCCTGTATGCCAATCAGAATAAGCGGATTTAAAGCAGCAAATGCCTCAGGCGTGACAGACATTTCATATACGGTCTCTCAGGTGCCTGTCAGTCTTCTTAAATCGGAAAGGGTTGAAATAAAATTTATACCCGATAAGCTGATGGCGGGAGCCGGCGAAACAATCTCATACACTGCTTATATAAACGGCATTGAAAACTGGAGAGGGCTTCAGACAGCACTAAAATATGATATTTCAAAGCTTGAGCTGGTTTCTGCGGAGCAGCTTTCGGTTATGGCTATGGCAGATGCCGCTTTTGAAACTGATGTTGACGGGACAGTTGGGCTTGCATGCGTATTTTCAGAAGCAGCATCAACAACAGGAGGCGAGCTTGCAAGGCTGACCTTCCGGGTAAAGGAAAATGCGGCAGATGGATATGCCGATATGTCCGTTCTCCGGACTAAGGTATCTGCTGACGGCAGCGGATATATTGACGCAGATTATTATAAAGAGGTCGAAGAGGTATTTGTTTACGGAGGGCAAAGAGCTGTTATCAGCGCTTCACCCTCAGTGGATATTGTAATTCCCGGTGAAGTATTTGAGTACAGCTTTATGCTGTCGGATGTTTCGGATTTTAAAGGAATGCAGTTTAAGCTCATATTTGACAGCACTATTTTGGAGCTTGTCGGAATAACTGCCGGAGATGTGCTTGACAGTGCAGTCGTTAAAGCGGTTAAGCAGACCTCAGACGGTGTTATTCAGGGAATGATTAATTACAGGGACGGCTATAGCGGAAACGGAGGGCTGTTTACCGCATCATTTGCTGCAAAGAGCACTGCGGCACTCATACGTCCGGAAATATATTTTTCGGAGTTTACCTCAGATGATTATATAACGTATGACATAGCTCCGATATCATTGTATCCTTCAGAACCGGCAGAGGAGGCTATAAACGCCATATCGGCTATAGGTGAGGTCGATTTGTCGGACAGAGATTTGATTCTGCACGCAAGAAAGCTTTATGATGCGCTTCCCTTGAACCTGCAAAGCCGGGTGAGCAATTATCCGCAGCTTGTTGACGCCGAAAAAAAATATGAAGAGCTTTACGAGGCTTTGCCGGTATTTGAATGTGCGGCGGGCGACGAAGCTGTGAAGCTTACGCAGAATAAGCCATGCGATGAGAAGCTTACACTTTACATAGCTCAGTATAATGCAGCAGGTGATATGATAAGTGTTGAAGGAAAAGAAATCACAGGCTCTGCCGATATATCCTACGAAAAGGCATTGACGGCAGCCGAAGTGAAATGCTTTATATGGAATGACAGCATGCAGCCTTATGAGGACGTGTTGTTTTCGCCATGAAAAAAATAATACTTTTTATAACAGCCTGCTTTCTGCTGGCGGGTATCACTTATGCATATGCGGCTGAGGAGCCTGCCGGATTTGTAATAAAGCTTGATAAGACGGTGTTATCTGAAAACAGTTCTGTGCTTGAGGTTACTGTTGAGACCGATTTCAGGAGCCCGCTTCGGGGGATTCAGGGCAGTATTTCATACAATAAAAATGTACTGATTCTTGAGAGCGCTGAAGCCGGTGAAGTGATTCTTGACGGTCTGACCGGAGAGGTTGATACTAATCGGGACGGGAAAATTGATTTTTCTGCGGCCTATGTTGATCCTACAAAGCAGGGCGGAGTGCTTCTAAAAGCTGTTTTCAAACTAAATCCTGATAATACCTACACAAAATCAGAAATAAGAGCTAAGAATATTAAAATTGTTGATATGAATAACAGTACAGTCAGCTGCGGTGAAACATATCAGTATTTTAATATAAACCTGCCGGAGGCGGATAAGACGCCTCCGGCTACTCCCCAAACTAATACCACGGCAGATAATACTTCTCATAAGCCAAAAGACAGAAATAATACGAGCATTATACCTGTTGCCGGTACTGCGGAAAAACATGTTTTTTCGGATATTTCAGAACATTGGGCTGCGGCAGATATAGAGCTTTTGTTCGGACTTGGGATTATAAACGGCGTGTCGGAAAATACCTTTGAGCCGGAGCGCTTTATAACAAGGGCCGAATTTACAAAGCTTGTTTCCGTACTGCTTGAGCTTAAGGTGGCAGAACCGAATGTTTTTGCGGATGTCCCGGAGGATTCCTGGTACAGAAGGTATATAATGCTTGCATATACAGCCGGAATAGTAAATGGTGACGGTGAGGTATTCAGGCCGCAGGAGCAGATGACGCGTGCTGAGCTGGCTGTGATTGCTGACAGAGTGCTCACGTACTGCGGAATCGAAGCGTCGGAGAAAACGGTTGAAGTATTCTCTGATGACGAACATATACCGTCATGGGCTAAAGAAAATGTTTACAGAATTGCCGGAGCGGGAATTATGCAGGGTTATGAAAACCGGTTTGACCCGGACGGAAAAACAACAAGAGCTCAGGCGGCAGCAGTTATCAGACGCTTGTTAAAGAAAAAAACAAATTAAAATCAGGAGGGAGAATCAGATGAGCTTATTAAAAAGAGCCGCTGCATTGGCAGTATCTGCATCATTGTCCATATGTGCACTTTTGCCGATACATGCTTCGGCCGAGACCTTTAGTGATGTATATGAGATACATTGGGCTTACAGCGCAATTGAAAGATGTGCAGCAAAAAAATGGTTTTCCGGATATCCGGACGGAACCTTTCGCCCGGACGGTTCAATAACAAGAGCGGAGGCTATGAAGGTTTTTGTTGCTTTTTTGGGCGAGCCGCTCAGTACTGTTACTGAATCGACTTATTATGATGTGGCACCCGGTGAATGGTATGCACCATACATTGAGGCAGGAAAAGAGCTTTTCCCGAAAAGACAGTCGCTGGACGGGCAGCTTAAATTTCAGCCGGATATGCCGGTTACCAGAGAAGATATTATATACGCAATAGTTGTAGCACTTGGGTATACAGATGAGGTTGAGTTCGCTGACCAGTCTGTGCTTAACATGTTTTCTGACAAAAACAGCCTCAGCTCCAATGTACTCCCGTACGTTTCTGTTGCTGTATCAAATAAATTTGTGTCAGGGCATGCAGACGGTACAATCGGCGGTCAGGACCCTCTTACAAGAGCAGAATTTGCTACGCTTCTCGGCAGAGCAAGTGAGATTGGCTTTAAGTATACAGACTCTGCTATTCCGAAGAATGTCACTGTTGCCCCGGATGTTATGCAGGAGCTGCAGGTTGGTGAAGAGCTTATTCTAAGCTCTGTTATGACATATTCTGACGGCAGCACAGAGGATTATTCCGATAATATTAATCCTTATACGGAAAGCAATGATAACATAGTTGCTTTTAATAAAAACAAGATTACTGCCGTGAAGGAAGGAACTGTTATTGTTCGTTTTAACAATACGCACCTTGCGGATAAAAGTCTTGTTGTTATAGTGAAGGATAACAGTGAAGCTCCTGTATTAAATTTTGCATCATATGAGCCGGTTGTCTATGAGTCATCAATTGTTATGTCGGGAAATGTTAAGGACCCGTCAGGCTCTATGGTGGCGTTATCATGCAACGGAACAGGTGTGATGACTGATAAGGACGGAGCTTTTAAAATAAACCTTCCGCTGAATGCAGGTGCAAATTCGTTTACTTTTTCGGCGGTAAACAGCCATAACAAGACCACAGAAAAGTCAATAGAAATTTTCAGAATGAGTGCTGCACCGACACCTGCACCGACGTCGGCATCAGTATCAACGCCGGAACCAACAGCGGAACCGACAGCGAAACCGACAGAAAAACCGACACCAAAGCCAACACCTGAGCCAACACCTGCACCGACGCCGGAACCAACACCGGAACCCACAGCAAAACCAACACCGGAACCATTGCCCGAACCTGTTACGCATGCAGCTGTAAATAATATTTCCATGACTGCTGATTCGTCGGTATCCGGGAGCACTGTGACGGTAACGGTTTCATATGACGGCTTTGCATCAGCGGATATGACCTCTGCTCAGTTCGTGCTGGCATTTGACAGCGGAAAATACACCTACAGCTCAGGAAGCTCAATTGCATATTTCGGTGGAGCGGCGGCATATCAGAAATCACGCGGCGGAGTCAGGTACGTATGTTCAGGCTCATCAGGCATCAAAGCTGAATCGGGAACCTTTGCAAAGTTTAAGTTTACATTAAATGACGGTGAGTCATTCAGCACCGGCGATTTCAGACTGAACAGCATTAAGCTTGTAGGAAGCTCCGGTTCATATTCAGGCGGAGATATAGAAATTAGTAATAACTGAAGGGAGTTATAAGTTTGGAAAAAGATAAGCGGCGCATCTTGTCGCCATCAGCGACGTGAAGTATAAACATACGCCTGAGTCGCTTCCCGCGGCAATCTGCTTGCTTCTCTTTTCCCAAACGGCATTGATGAAAGGAGTTCAGAAAAAATGAAAAAAATTATTTCACTTATTTCAGCTTTTGCTATTGCAGCAGCTGCGTTTTCTGCTATGACACTTGTTTCGGCAGAAAGCTACAGGGATGTTCCCGAAACACACTGGGCTTATAAAGCAGTAGAGCGTTGCAGTGCTACAAAATGGTTTGAAGGATATCCTGACGAAACCTTCAGGCCAAACGGAAGTATAACGAGAGCGGAGGCTATAAAGGTGTTCGTAACCTTTATGGGAGAGCCTTTACCGACAGGACTTACATCAACCTCATATTATGATGTAAAGCCGACTGAATGGTATGCCGCATATGTTGAAGCAGGTAAGGATCTTTTCCCGAAGCGTACATCGATGGACAGTCAGGCAAAATTTCAGCCCGATATGCCGGTAACGCGCGAGGACACGGTTTATGCTCTTGTAAATGCGCTTAATTATGATACAAAGGTAACTAATGCGGATGAATCTGTGCTTAATATGTTCTCCGATAAAAATTCCATTTCTGCAATCTGCCGCGCACATATGGCGGTTGCTGTTTCAAACGGGCTTGTATCCGGCTACAGCGACGGTACAATCGGCGCACAGGATCCTCTTACGAGAGCTCAGTTTGCTACACTTTTGTACAGAGCAACCTTTATCGGAGCTCTTGAAGAAACAAATAAGGTGCTTCAGAGTGTAACAATTGAGCCGTCAGTTGTTTCAGAGCTTAAGGTGGGAGATACAGTTGAATTTAAAGCTGTTGCCAAATACTCCGATGGTTCGGAAGAGGATTATTCGCTTCAGCTTAATCCATACACTGATGGCGATGACAGCGTTTTGAATATTAACAGAAATAAAATAACAGCTGTCAAGGCCGGTACGGTTGTTTTGAAATTCAATAACGATACGGTTAAGGATAAGCAGGTTGTTATTGTTGTTTCAGAGCCTCCTGCGCCTGTGGCAACACCGGCACCCACACCTGTGACAACGCCTGCGCCCGCACCTGCACCGGCAGCAACGCCTGCGCCTATGCCGGAGGCAACACCTGCACCGTCTGCGGATAACGGCGAAGAAGATACAGATGAGGGTGAGACAACAGAATCACAGGAGCCTGAAGATGAAGCCGCAGAATAAAAATAACAGTGCTTTACGCTGATTAGAGAGGCGGTGTTTTCTGCTATGAAAAAGGTGTTATTGGTATGTATTGCTGCAGTACTGTTCGGTATTAACGTGCACGCAAATGAATGGAGCAATGATGATTCGATTATACGTGCATCTGTTACATATACTGATGTTGATGAAGGGTTTTGGGGATATGACGCAATATGCAGCGCAACAAGATACGGATGGTTTACAGGATATTCCGACCGTACATTCAAGCCAAATGATATTATAACGAGAGCTGAGGCTGCTAAGGCTGTTTCAAATTTTCTTAAGCTCCGTACCGTTCCTCCCATTCAAAGCAGCTATGCGGATGTTGATACACAGTCATGGTACGCTCCGTATGTTGAGGCGGCTGGAAATTTGTTTTATCCCACCTACGGCTCGGAATTTAAGCCCGCAATCAGCATAACGAGAGAGGATGCAATGTACCTTCTTGTTAAAGCATATGGATATGATACGCTTGAGGGCTGTGTTAAACCTGATATTCTTGACGGGTTTTCCGATAAGCAGGATCTTAATGAAAATATCAGCAAAGCCGCCGAGGTGGCTGTGTATTATGGTATAGCAGCAGGCTTCAGCGATGCGACCCTTCGCCCCGGAGCAGAGCTTACACGTGCGCAGTTTGCAACACTTCTTGACAGATTATATTCAATCGGTCCGAATCGCGTTCCGACAACTGCCGCAGCAGATCATATTGAGCTTACGGTTGGTTCTTCTGTTACGGTTGCCTGCGGTGGAAGAACGGAGATTCGCGCAGAGCTTGTTTACACGGACGGAAAGAGGATAGATTATACAAATAATCTTAATATTTATACTGAGGATAACGAAATATTAAAGGTGGTAAAAAACAGGATTTACGGGCTTAAAAGCGGAACGGGCAGGATAATTTTCAATAATCCTGCTGTTTCCGAACGGGTAGTGACTGTAAATGTTGAACAATAAAACAGGCGCGCTGTGCGCCGGAATGGAGAAAGAAATGAAAAAGAGAATTATGGCTTTAATTGCTGCTTTTTCTATGACAATAGCAGCAGCAAACGGTGTATCGGCTCTTGAATACGGCGAAGAATGGGGAGGAAGCGGAAGCTCTGTAAGCACACCCGCCGTATCCAAGCCCGGCGCATCCACGCAGGTTGAAACCCCGGCTTCGAGTCAGACTGTATCTGACGGAACATACTCAGATGTTCCGTCATCACATTGGGCTTTTAAGGCAGTAGAACGCTGCAGTGCAACAAAATGGTTTTCAGGATATCCCGACGGAAGCTTCAGACCTGACGGCAGCATTACGAGAGCTGAGGCAATGAAGGTATTCGTTACTTTTATGGGAGAGCCGCTTCCTGATTCTGTGGCGACAACCTCATATTACGATGTTTCACCTACCGAGTGGTATGCTACATTTATTGAGGCGGGAAAAGATCTTTTCCCGAAACGTACATCAATGGACAGTCAGTCAAAGTTTCAGCCTGACATGCCCATAACACGTGAGGATACGGTGTATGCCCTTGTAAATGCTCTGAATTATGACCAGAAGGTTACAAATGCAGATTTATCGGTGCTTAATATGTTCTCAGATCAGAATTCAATTTCTGCAGTCTGCCGTGCACATATGGCGGTTGCTGTTTCAAACGGACTTGTATCCGGCTACAGCGACGGTACAATCGGCGCACAGGATCCTCTTACAAGAGCGCAGTTTGCAACGCTTTTGTACAGAGCAACCTTCGTCGGCGCTTTGGAGGAGACAAACAAAACCCTGACAGGCATAAAGGTTCAGCCTGACACCATGGTTGAACTGAATGTAGGAGAAAGCTTTGAAATATCGGCGACAGCTTCATATTCTGACGGCTCAACAGAGGATTACACCTCAAAGCTTAATCCTTATACGGATGGTGCCGAGGGTATTATCACGATTAACAAGCAAAAGGTTACCGGAGTCGGAGCAGGAATTGTTGTTATAGTATTTAACAATGACGAGCTTAAGGATGAAAACATTGTCGTTATTGTAAAGGATCCCGCAGCTCCTGCACCTGTTGAGCCGGACCCTGAGCCGGCAGAGGCGGAAAATGGTGAGATTAAGGGTAAGGTTGAAAAAAATGCTGACGTTTCATCGGCACTTGAGCTGTACACGGTTTTGGTAATGGACGTTTCGGGAAGCATGGGCGGTCAGCCTCTGGACTCGGCAAAGGAGGCGGCGAAGCTGTTCTGCAAAAATGCGCTTAATGTTGCCGGAAAAAGCAATGTTGCAATTGTAGCATATGCAGATACAGCAGAGGTTATAAGCAATTTCTCGGATGATTTATCAGCGCTTGAAGCGTCAATCAACGGCTTTAATACGTATGGCTGCACGAATATATCCGAGGGACTTGAATATGCAGATAACCTTCTTAAGTCCGCTCCCGACAACGATTGTACCGTTAAAAGCGTAGTACTTATGTCAGACGGGCTCCCGAACGAGGGTAGATATTCAACAAACGGCGAATTTTACGACGGTTATGCAAACGGCGCTGTTGAAGCTGCCGAGGAGCTTCATGACGATTATAAAGTATATTCTCTCGGGTTTTTCCATAGCGTCTATGATTCATATAAGGATGAATGCAGAAAAATAATGGAAAAAACCCAGAATGCAGGCTATTATGAGGTAGACGATCCGTCAAAGCTTGTAAACGTTTTTGAAACAATTTCAAATAAGGTTGTCAGAAATGACGCTAAGATTGAGGTTGCCGATGGAAGCGGAAAGGTTGTAATGTCTGTTCTTACAAAGGATGACTGTACCTTCTCTGTCAACGTGCCGGAGGGTGATTACACTGTTACCATAAGCAGTGAAGGCTACAATGAGGTTGAAAAGCCCGTAACCGTTAAGGCGTCTGAAACAGCTGATATAGGAACAGTTGTTCTTGAAGCAATTCAATAATTACAGATTGTAATGACGGGATGATACCCCTCATTAAACCGGAAAACAGTCCGTTAGATTTGCATCTTAACGGGCTGTTTTTTTTGGAACACAAGGGGACGGTTCTCTTGTGTTCATATTTTGTTATTCCGCAAATATATTAATTATTCTTTTTTTCTTATGACTGGCATAACTCAGCGTTTTCGCGGCACCGCCCCAATCATGTGATATATATGCAACAATAACATCTGCATTTTTTACCATCCATTCATTCCGCTTC
>JAGBHE010000009.1 GCA_017935675.1 Clostridia bacterium
ACCTCCATATACATCTATTATATCACATAACGCAAAAGAACGCAATACTAAATTTAAAAATTTGACAAAAAAATTAAGCCTTTATGCGGCTTTTAGTATTTTTTTTGCTTTCCAGGTGTCAAACTCGGGGCTCCGACAAATAACATTATACACCATAATCCGATATTTTTCAATAGGTTTTATTGCATTTAAAAAAAATGCACAAAGCTTTGAAAATCGTGCAAATCGTAAACTTTCGCTTTTTCTGTTGACAAAAATGAAAATTAAGTATATAATTCTTAAAATGAAGGCAAAAGATAAGGAGGAAATATAAGCGATGTATGAGAGCTATGCTGAACTTTACAAAGGTGATGAACTAATAATAAAACCCGGAGAAGCTGCTGAATTCAGTTTAATGCTTGAAGAGAATGATGTGAAAAACAGAGCATTTCGTTTGTTTTTTAAGGGCGAAACCAAGGTGTTCTATTATTTTAAAAATGAAGCTGAATGTACACTTTTTTATCATAGTATTGATGATGCGCTTGATTATAAAAATTCAAGCTGTAATGCCTATTGTCTTAATTTGTCCTGTAAGGAACCGCTTTCTTACGTTAAGGCGGCAAGAAATAAGATTGTTTTTCCTTGTAAGCTGGCGTACTTGCCTCTTAAAGCAAATACAGATGACTGGAAAGCAGGTGTTTTTGTTAAGACAAAAAATCTCCAAATAAGTGGATATGTGAGAATGATTTTTGAAATCAGATATGTTCATGAAGATACAATGAATAATAATTGCTTTATAAAGCCTGATGAAGTCAAAATTATTAACATAGAGCAAGGGACATATGATTTTAAAGAGTATTCAATTGCTTTGAAGCTGCCTGCGGATAGAATTGCTTCAGTTGTGGTTTACATTGAAGGTGAAAATTATAAGGGAGATTTGTTTTTTGAAAATCCATTTCTTCTTTCATCGAACGGATATAATGTATTACCGGATTTTGCACCGTTTTACGGATATGATAAAATGAAGTGGATAGGACTTAATTTATCAAGAAAAGAATGGCCGGAATTTGAGATTTCCGTAAATAGTGAGGTGTTTTATAGCGGTGAGCTTTTTGAAAGATGCCATCGTTATTCAGATATAGAGAAGAACATCCCTCAGGGGTTATTAAGAACCGGTGAGAATAAAATCGCTGTAAAGCTTATTTCGGATTACAGAGAGGCATTACCGTTTGCTATTGTTGAGGCGGGTATATTTTCATATCCTGATGATGAATTAACAGTTGTCGGAATGATGAGGGATGCAGTTGAAGGCGAAAATATTAATATACTTGTTAAAACAAAGAAACCCAATATGACAGTTGATTTTTATTGCCCTTCAGGAAAAATCACAGGCGATTCCCAAAAATTTTACAGAGCAGGATATAATGTATTTAAGGCTATGCCTGTTTCAAAGGGTAACGATGTAAAATTCATGCTTAAATCGGGAAGCTGTGAGCATAATCTTAATGTAAGACAAATAGCATTTAAAGAAGCAGATAATGTATATGTTTCAAGTGGCGATATGGTTTACATAAACCAAAATGAAATTGAAGATGTTGAAGCTTATATTTCATGGTATATTGCAAATAACGTAGGTAATGCACTTACTGTAAGGCCATGTTACAGATGGTCGGGAGGAAGAACACTTAATGCTTCTGCATGGGAATTTGTTGTAAATGTATTAAACGGAATGAATATAAAGTATGCACATATGATTGACGGTCGTGAACTGCCGGGGATAGATGCTAATCCTGACTATAAAATGCTTGATGGCGAGGATTTTCTTGGAAGGCAGCGTCATGAGCTTGACGGGGCTTATGCTTATTGGGACTTTCGTGAGATAAAAAGCTTTTCAGGATTGCAGGCCGCTGAGTGGTCTTTTAAGCTTTTAGGCAGTACAAATCAAAGAATGTATACCTTTGATGATAATACAGTTTATATGTATAGAAGCCCCAAAAATCAGACAAGAGATATGCGTACGGCGGCTGAGAATTTAGTAAATAATCTGAGCCTTATGAAAAATGATGCGTCAAGACATACAGGTCCGAGTACATTGTTCAAATATTTTGCACAGGCAGGATATACTGTTCTTGGGGCAGAGATAATGTACGGGCCGACGGAAACTGTTCTTGCTTTTTTGCGCGGGACAGCATATGGATATAATCTGGAAAATATCACTACTCATCTTGCTATGCAATGGTCAACAGCGCCTCATGATAATGAAGACCATTACAGGCGTTTCAGACTTGCATTATATATTTCATATATGCAGGGAATAAATCAGATTAATACAGAAGAGGGGTTATGGCATATTGAGGAGTATTATAATTCCTTCAGCCGTAACGGACAATGCTGCTTAAGTCATTTAAAACAGCAACAGGATTTTGTAAGATATGTAAATACTCATTCGAGAAGCGGAAAATATTATGTTTCGTCGGCGTTTGTATCCGGAAGATATGATGCTTTCAGAAGCTTTGGCGGAGATAATGTTTTCGGGACATTGATGGAAGAAGCAGATGCAGAAAAAAGCTGGGAGCTTATGCGTATTTTCTATCCGGGGAATAAGGCTACTTCTATAATTTATGAATATTTTCCTCCAAAAGAACCCTTAGGATATTATTCGGGAACTCCGATGGGAAATGTTGATGTGCTGCCGATTGAAAGCGATATAGATAAATTCAGCTATAAATCAATGTTTTTTGTTGGCTATAATAAAGCAGAGCCGGAGGATATGGATAAGCTTTATTCTTATGTAAAAGCCGGCGGCGTAATCGTTATGGGATTACCTCATTTATCTGTTGCAACTGACAGAGATGCTGTTGAAAGCAGTAACCACACATTTATAAATCATGAGTTTACTGAGCAGATTTTTGACAGCTCATTGCCTTTGCTGAGTGATACTTTTAAAGGTACGCAGATTAAAATGTTTGAAAAGATAAAGTATGGAGAAGTTATGGAAGTCAGCGACAGCGGATATCCGCTGCTCATAAAAATCTTGATGGGTAAAGGTGTTGTCTGGTTTATAAATGCAAATCTTTATCCCGGTGAAAACGCAGTAAAGGAAATTTATGAAAACACAATCAGAAATATAGTTTCAGAGAATAATTCAAAAGAAACAAGCTTTATTTTGTGTGGAGACGATATTCAGTTTACCGTATATGATAAGCCAAACGGAGAAAGACATTTTTATCTGCTTGCAGTTGATTGGTATAATAGTTCTGCTAAAAACAGAAGTGCAATACTGCGTTTGGGTTCAAAAGAATATGAAGTTGAAGTGCCGGTTGACACATTAATAAAAATTGTTGTAAAAGACAATTGTGCAGCATGGGCTGAAACAGAAAACGGTGAAGTTATATCTTTTTGTGATAATATGTTTTCAGTTCAGGGATATGGAATAAATGTTTTTCATATTATAAAAGATGATAATGTAAAAAAAGAAACAGTTGATTTTAAAAATAAGCATAGGCAAACATTGTAACACAATGGGACGGTTCGAGACTGCTTAAAAAGTCGTGATTTTAAAATATCAAACCCTTGAACCGCCCCCTAATATTACAAGAAAATATTACAGTTATATATTTTCTGTGATTCGCCTATCTGAAAAAATTTATTTGATTTTATTCCAATTTTTCAGGTTCGTCAGTCTCGTTCCCTTATCCCCGTGTTCGGGGTCATTAAATAATTCTAAAAGTTTACTGCACGGCATCTGCGCACATTCACCGCAATGCTCAAGCTTTTTTTCTATACAGCATACCGCTTTATCACATTCACCCCAGAACATATTACCTTTATTTGCTTTACAGCCTTTACAATTTGTTTTGTCCTTCCACTTACATTCTTCGCAGTATGTACCGCAGTAAGCCATCATTTCTCTGTTCATTTTTACTATCACCGCCATAATCATTATTTTTGTTCCTTGTAATATTTTATCTAAAACCTTTTCGCCGCACTTTACCGCATTAACACAATATACTAAATGTACTCCTTCCGTTTTTCATTTATTATAGCAGAAAAGATTTATGTTGTATTGTAAAAAAGGGACATTATTTTGAAATTAAAATCAGGGCTTCCTTCGGAGTCATAGAATGTCTGCGCTTAAAATCGTTCAGCAAGTGAGATTGGTCAAAATAGCCGTATTTCAGCACTGCATCAAAAACATTAAAACGTTTATGTAAATATATATCCTGCCACAAAAGCTGATATCTCATGAGTGATTGTATAGTTTTCGGTGAAACTCCCATATTTTCGTTAAAAATTCTTTCCAAGGTTTTCTTTGAAACTCCCGTATAAGAACACATATCTGATATTTTTATATTTCCGTTATTCCTGATAATATAAAAAAGACCGTTCATCATTTTATGATTAAATCTATTCATATTTATCTTTTTTATAAGGATTTTTTCTGCGGCTTCAATCTTGTCCTTGAGAAAATATGCGCCGCATAAAACCGGCGCCAACTCATTTTTTAATCCATGAAATAAATCATCAACATCAATATATGATTTATTATTGTTTTTTATAGAGCTGTCAGCAAATAAAACAGCACTCCAAGCGTAAAATCTTATAGCAAAGATTGAAACTTTATCACTGTTATTGCTGACAGGAGAATAATAAGTATGTTCATCTAATGGACAGAATTTTCCGTTATAAGTATTTTTAGTGTAGTTCACATTAAAAATTATATCCATACAAGTGTCCGGAATAACAGGTCTGACCGGTATTTCATAGTTTTTCATTTGCACTTTTGTACCCCAAAAACACCGTATATATGGCTGCAGCGCAATACAAGGGCGGATTTCCGTATAGGCATTACTGCTCACATTCGGTAATGCCGTTATAGGGTTATATATTGAATTTAACTCAAACATCGTATTTATCCTCCCAAAATATTTGTATTATTTCATAACAATGCATTCCCTATAAAACTTACATAAGTACCGCAAATATATCCAGCTTCCCCTTGCTCGCAATGCTAAGAAATGACGTAAAATTACCGTCGTTTCAGTTTTTGCTGTCGATATTATTGTTCTGGTTTTATCCGTACTTAACTTTAATTCTCTCCAGCTTATCAATCATAGGCTCTGACATAAACCACATGAAAAAGGCAGTGGACGCGGCATGTATAAGGTCAAACGGGATTCCCATCAGATATGCGGAAATGAACATACCGGAGGTCGGTTTTGCCTGACTCATAATTACCGATGCGGGATTCATAATACCGCCGTATATTATTAATGCTGCAAGCCCGCCGAAAATGCAGAGTGAGGCTTTTGTTTTCCTAAGAAAACCCTTTCGGAAAAGTATTCCGGCAAAAAATCCGATTAAGCCGAATGCAAACATCTGCCATGGCGTCCACGGGCCCTGACCGAAAAAGATATTTGAAACAAAGCCTGTCACGGCTCCCACCAGAAAGCCTGTTTCACCGCCTAAGCATACTCCGGCTATTATCACAAGAGCTGCCACAGGCTTAAACTGCGGAAGCATATAGAACGCAGCTCTGCCCGAAACCGCAATTGCACATAACACACTTATAATAACAAGCTCTCTCGCCTGAGGTTTTCTTGCCTCAAACACCATACAAAACGGCAGAATTGCTTCAAGCATGATAAGGAGGCTTATAAAATAATATTTTTTGTCCTTAAGATAAAACACGCCTATATAAATTGTCAGCGGTATTGCAAGGAGTATAAGCAGCGCCGCCGCGGCAGTCCGCTTTGTCAGCTTTCGTCCGCTTTTCGGCTGCATTGGAAGCTCTATGCCGAATTCTTTTTGAGGCAAAAGACAGGCAAGACTCAGGGAAAGCTCCAGTATTGTTATAAACTGAACAACACAGCTCCGCCAATCTTTATATAAATCCATTCCGTACACACAGGTAAGTATAAATAAAACCGCAAAAATAATTCCCGGAACAATTTTAATTTTTTTTATTTTCGGCTTAGGCTTTTTTGCCACGCTGTTATTATCCGGCAATGCAAGCACCGGCGGCTCTGTCCTCTCTCTTTTCTTTATTTTGCCGCCGCAGGCAAGTATAATATCATCTGCAAGGACGGCTTTAGGAAGTCTTGTTCTTGCCATTCTGTTTGCGCTTGTTGTGTAAAAGGCTTTGCCGGCAAAAAACTCTCTCGGAACACCTGTTGATGTGATATTGCCGTCAAAAAACATTGCACAGCGGTCAGCGTATTGCGCACAGAATTCTATGTCATGGGATACCATAACAACGGTTACGCCGCTTTTTCTCAGGTCCTGCAAAATATCCGCAAATATTTCTTTAAAATGCGCGTCCATCCCCTTTGTCGGCTCATCTAACAGCAAAATTTCGTGAGAACGCAGAAGTACCTTTGCAAGTGCCGCACGCTGCTGTTCTCCCCCCGACAGATCATAGGGATGACTTTCAAGCAAAGCTTCTATCCGGCAAACAGCGGCTATGTTTTTTATCCTTTGTTCCTTTTCCCCCGCAGGTATTTTTATATCCGACAGCATTTCAAGCAAATCAAGACGAACCGTCTTTTTCACAAACAATGCCTGCGGATTCTGAGGAAGCACACCTAAAACGCCGTTGTACAGTCCCGGGATTTTTGAAATATTCTCTCCGTTTATTAAAATCTCGCCTCTGTAGGGCGTGTTAAGACCGGAAATCAGCGACAGCATTGTTGTTTTACCTGCTCCGTTGCCGCCGACAACGGCAAACAGCTCACCCCTGCCTACCTTAACATTTAATCCCTTGATTACATCTGGCAAATCCTTTTCATATCTGAACCATGCGTCCTTTACTTCAATCACCGGCTTATCCGGCACGCTTTTCCGAGCTGCCTCAGGTACAAGGCTGCTGCTCAGCGGATTTGTTTCGGAATATTTTTCAAGCCAGCACCTGCCGTCGCGAACCGTCAAAGGGCACTCCGAACCGCCGTCCACAGCGCCGTAAACCCGAACGGGAACAGGCAGAGCATGATACATATCGTGATTTGCATCTTTTAATATTCCTCCGACCTTTAAAGGCGTACTGTCGGCTGTGATTTTGCCGCTGTCCAAAACAATTACTCTGTCCGACAAAGGAAAAGCCTCTTCTAAGCGATGCTCGGATAAAATAACCGTTGTGCCAAGCTCACGGTTTATTTTTTTCAGGGTACTTAAAAATTCCTGTGCCGCTATTGGGTCAAGCTGACTTGCAGGCTCGTCAAGTATCAGGACAGACGGCTGCATAACCATAACCGAAGCCAAATTCAGAAGCTGCTTTTGACCTCCCGAAAGCTCGGTCACCTTTTTATGAAACCAGGCTCCGATACCAAAAAAAGCTGCCATTTCCGACACTCTCGCTCTGATTTCAGACGTGGAAACACCAAGGCTTTCTAAGCCGAAGGCCAATTCGTGCCACACCTTATCCGTTACAAGCTGATTATCGGGACTTTGCATTACAAACCCGATTTCCGACGCTTGCTCTCTTGTATCAAGCTCAGATAAAGTTCTGTTATTAAAATATATATTTCCGTCCAAAGCTCCGAAGGGAGCGATTGAAGGCTTTAAAAGCCGCAGAAGCGTGGTTTTTCCGCAGCCGGATTTGCCGCACAGGGTTATAAAATCTCCCCTGCTGACGGTCAGGCTTATATCATCAAGTGCTTTATTTTCTCTGCCCGGATATGTAAAGCTTAAATTTTCGATTTTATAGCATTCCATTTTCTCGCCTCCCAAAGCTCAATTATAACAGGACCCGCGCAAAGTAAAAAATACGCAATAAACACGCTGAGGCTGTATGCGGAAAACCCGCCGGCCTTAATTCCCGGAAAAAATCTGAAATACATACTGCCCACGCGGCTGCCGACAAGAATATAGACGCTTGAAAGCACAAGCCATGACAAGGCAATTTTATCCCTTTTATCAAAGCTGAAAATTGAAAATGCGGTTCTGCCCGGAAGACCGTAGCCCCGTGATTTCATGCTGTCAGCCGTTTCAATGGAATTTTCCAAAGCCCAGGTTACCATAATTGAAAGAATGGTAAGCCCGTGCTTCGCCCGTTTTATGATGCTTCCGCATGTAATATCACGGCCTATACAGCGCTGTGCATTTGTGACAATTTTAAGCTGTGCCGTAAATTTCGGAACAAAGCGAAGCGTCATGGAAAGTATCAGCGACAATGACGGTATCACCCTGCCGAACAAGCAGATAAATTTATCACTTGTCATGATTTCATTGCAGCAGGAAAACCAGCAGATAACGCTTATGAGTCTGACTGCCGCCGAAAAGCCGTATAATATTGATTCAAGGGTCAGCGGATTGCCGCTCGGTAAATATTCGATTATTGTTACCCCCTCATGGTTAAAGGCCGGGTTTATAAGCGCCATTGCAAGCATCATCGGCAGCATATAAAGCAAATTGGTCCGCGCAGTCCTTTTCCCTTTAAGCATTACGGAATATGTAAATCCGCACACGAGGGAAACAGCAAGACAAACAGGGTGCATAAAAACACAGGAAAATCCGATTACAAGTACAAAATATATAAAATTAACAATCGGATGATAAGTCTTAAATTCATTCATTTTTCACATTCCGTTCCTTGCTCCGTAGCCTCCGCCCACATCTGAGCCCAAATCGCACGTATATACCCATTCAACCTTATCTCCGGCTTTCAGCTGATATCGTGAACAGCCGTAATTCGGGAACCAACCGTTTACCTTATACATCCAGCCCGAAAGCTCGCCGCAGTCAAATTCATAAAGATTTGCAATACCTTCTATATACGCGCTGTTATGGATGGGAGTGTTTACAAACTCCAAATGTATTTTATTCCGCTTCATTTCACGGACAAGCAAATTAAAGACGCTTTCGCCCTCATAAAAGGTAACGGTTTTCTCTGCAAGAATCACACCGTCCTCCGGTACGATTTCAGCCTTTTCAGCATCAAGCCATGAAATATTCTGCAAAATGGTATCACATCTGACCGACAGTGTGCAGGTAAGCTCCTTATCTGAGATAACAGCGTCCTGCGGCTCAATGGGAGCCGGCTTGCCGTCGGGAACGGGGTCCGTCTCGTACCGATCCTTTTCCGCAGTCTCGTTTATCTCCATACCGCTGCTTTCGGAATAGACAATGCTGCCTGTGTCTGCCGGCGCAGGCTTTTCCTCCGCGGCTGCAGGCGTATTCTGCGGCTTGCTTTCCGCAGCTGCAGTCTCAGCTGCTTCCTTTACAGGAGTATCGCTGACCTCCTGCTGCCCGGCAGCCGGCATTTGCGAAGGTGTTGCTTCGGGAACAGCCGTCGGTGATACAGTACAGGTGGGTTTTTCCGTCTGCACCTCAGCAGTCTGTGTGTTTTCGGCTTCTTCAGGGCTCCATCCCCTGAGACCTGCGCTGTTTCCGCCCCACCAGTAGACAAATATCAAAACAAATGCAATAACTATTCCCGCAATTATTTTGTTTTTATGCTTTTTCATTTATTTTTCTCCCTGAATAAGGTTTGAAAGTGACAGCATATTAAACAGCATCTGTGCAATTTCAGCCCTTGTTACAGCTTCTTTCGGTTTAATCTCCTCTGCATCATCGGGAAGTATTCCTTTGTCATAGCAAAAAGCAAGTGAGCCGATCGCCCAATCAGACGCCTTTACATAGTCGAAAAACCCGGCAAGAATATCACGTGCTGCAAAAGCGTCAATTTCAGTATCCGCACCGCAAAGCTCAGCGGCTCTTGTAACCATTACGGCTGCCTCTTCACGGGTAATTGTACCGTTCGGATTAAACTCTGTTTCAGATATGCCGCTTGTAATATTGTAAAAGTAAGCGGTATTTACATATTCATAAAACCAATCGTTTTCCGTTACATCGGCAAATCCGGCATCGCTTTTTATCGGAAGCCCCAAGCCTCTTACAACAATTGCTGCAAACTCAGCTCTTGTCATGGTACTGTCAGGCTCAAAAGAGTTTTCCGATTTCCCGTTTATTATATTTCGTGCAGAAAGCGCTTCTATTGCAGTCCGGCTCAAATGTCCGCTGATGTCTGCAAAGGTTTTCCCGGGTGATACAATATCCGTTCCGCGGACATCGGGATTTTTGCCTGCAAGACCCGATACGGGACTTGCGGTATTATCAGACCTTGCCGCATCGCTCATGCGGTATAAGCTGCTTTTGCCTTCTATAGCTCTTTTTATGGCTGCCATACAGTATAATCCCTGCTCGGTTGCCATCTGATTTGAACCGCTTTCTTCATGAGTATGCTTAAATCCCTTTCCCTCTGTATAATATGTCAGAAGATTATCAAGCATTGTATTTCCGTTCTTTACAAACCGTTCATCATCAATAGGTATTCCAAGCTCGCAAAGCGCAGTTATCATCTGAACACAGCTTTCTGAGTTTTCCGTGCCCCGGCTCGAAAATCCTCCGTTTTCGCATTGAATTTCAGACATGCGCAAAAGCGCTTTTTCCGTCGCCGCCTTTACAGACTCATTATCCTGATATTTGGCAAGTGCCTGAAGCGCCATGCCCGTAATATCAGGATCGGCCACATCACCCGAAATTGTCCAGCCTCCATCTGCAGTCCGGTTTTCAAGAATATTATTTATATACATTTCTCTTGTTGCCAAGGTCCCGGCATTCCCGGGTATTTCATAACTGCCGCTGTCAAGGGCAAGCAAAGCCCATATCGGACCGTTTATACCCTGCCATATTGTTTTTTCGTAATCTCCGAGAGGTTTCAAAAGGTTATATCCTGCCACATCTGCCGGATTTTTACCGATGGCCGTCAGTGCAAGAATCACCCTTGAATATTCGGTGTATTTTCTGTCATGCAGTACGCCGCGGCAGTCTTTAACATATTTTTCGACTGTCTGATAATAGTTTTCAAAGTACTCTGCGGGAACTTCCGCACCGCTGCGTGCAAGCCCGATAACAGCCCATTCACCGCCCGTTGAACCCACCTGCGGATTCCCTGTGGTCTTATATACGTATTCTGCCGCGTCCGATACAATGGCATTAACTGTGTCACTGTCTGCCGCCGATACGGTGATACTGCTGAAAATAAGAAGTAAACCTAAAAATGAAGCTGTTTTTCTTTTCATAATACACCTCTGTTCCCGAACGTCTCCCGAAAAAACGGGGGACATTCTTAATCTTTTACCTTGCCTGATAAAACCATAAATATTTTTGCGACCTCGGCTCTTGTTGCAAAGCCCTGAGGATTAAACTCATTTTTGTCATTTCCGATCATAATGCCCGCTGCGCTGCAGAAAGCAGCTGCGTCTGCCGCCCAGTCGGAAATCTTATCGTTATCATCATATACAGTTTTGGACTGCTCGCCGTGTGCGGCCTCAATACCCTTGAAGTCTGCATATCTGTAAATAATCGCGGCAATCTGCTCACGGGTTACATTTGCATCGGGGGCAAATTCCGTATCTGAAATACCTTTTACAATACCGTTTTCACCTGCCCAGGCAACAGCCTTTTCATAATAACTGCCCGACTCCACGTCTGCAAATGATGATGTACCTGCATCAGGCTCATTTTCAAGACGGTAGAGAACCGTTACAAGCATTGCTCTCGTCATACTGCCGCCGGGGACAAATTCTGTTTCGGAAACGCCCTTGAACAGATTGTTCTCCGCGGCGTAAGAAACCGCTTCCTCATACCAGGAGCCTGCTTCTACGTCCGTAAATGATGTTAAAGCCTTGTCTGTGTTTGCCGGTTTCTTTGTATCCTCCGTCCATTTGGCATAAAGTGTAAAACTTCTTGTTACCTTTGCCGCAAAATCATATTTCTTTGTCAGTTCCCTGTCAGTGTACCAGCCTTCAAACACATAGCCATCCCTTGACGGAGCGGAAGGCTCTTTAACCACACCGTTTTTATTAAGGCTCTGACTTTTTACCGCGCTTCCGCCGTTTGTTTCAAATTTAACTGTATAAGAGCCTGAAGATGAGCCGCCGCCGGAAGATGAAGTCCATTTTTCAGAACCCTGCTCCTGTGTATAATCGTCTGTATAATGGAAAACAATTTTGTCTCCGTTTCTGAGCGTCTGTTCCGCAACACCGAGGCCGGGGTACTTGCCGTTAAGGGTATAAAGCCAGCCGGAAAGTGAGCCGTTGCTGAATTCCGCAAGCCCGTCAATTTCGGTAATATAGTTTCCGTCGCCATTTTTCCAGGTAAGACCTGCTTCGGTAAGCGCTTTTTCAAATACATCAATCACGGCTGCGCCGGAATCCACGGTAAATGATTTCTGAGAAATCCAAACAGGCAGCTTGCTCTTATCGTTTTTGTATGTATGAACCTCGGAGGCTCCGTGTTTTTCATCACCGTAAAGTGTAAAGCTGACAGTAATATTTTTCCCGCCTGATACGGGAGCGCTGTCCCTTGTTACTGTCAACGTAATTGTTTCGCGTTTTCCGTCAGCAGCTTCCGCGGTTATTTCAAAGGTATTCACGCCATAGCTAAGCTCATAAGAATCAAGCGGTTCTCCGCCGTTTACGGTAAGCTTTACATCCGGTCCGGTAACGGGAGCAATTGAGATGCTGCCGATACGGTGTCCAACGCTTGCCGAGTACTGTGTGCCGTTCTTTGTTGACGCTTCTCTTACTGTTCCGCTGGCGTTGATCTTAATGCTTTCAATAAGCTCATTGCTTTCGGTTGCACTGCTTGTCAGCTTCAAAAGATAAATTACAGGTTCTTTGTCACCGCTTTGAACAATTACGCGGACCAAGGTTTCGCCGTTTTCCTTTGTCACCTTAAAGCCCTCCGCAGCAGAGCCTGACGCAACCCTTTGATTGTTTACATAGATATTATCGTCATCGGCTGTACCGTTTACTGCTACAGAAACATATTTCATGCTGTCAAGGTTAACCGGATATACGCTCTGATCTTCCGTAAAGCTTACGGTTTTGCTGTCTGCCCCGTCGGAAATTGTAACGCCTGCGGGAGCACCCGTTTTCCCGACCTCCGCCTCCTGCGGAGTTGTGCGGACAACATAAGCTACCTCGGTAGATTTTTCGGCAAAGCCTCCGGCATATATATTTGAAGCCGTTGCCACCTTAATATAGTGGAACTTTTTATCGCTGACGTCAATCGGCGTGCCGCTTTCATCTACTGCCCAGGCTACATCAAAACCGTTTGCTTTGCTCGGGTTTTCAACATATGAGTTTACATCTGTGAGTTTAACACCTGACAAATTTGAAGCATAATAATCTGCATAACCGAATCTTGCGCTTGCGGCAAAGGAGCCTGTTGAGGTGCTGTCGCCCATAATGCTTCCAAGCTGGCTTTTAAAAACAATACCGGTAAAGGTGTAAGTATCGCTGCTTGCCGCATTGTTCATATAGTAGAAGGCTGCACCCGGCCAGTTCTTTGCTGTATAATCTATGGAATTTCCCTGATTATCCGTCCAGTATGCTTTTCCGTCCTCACCCTTTGTATAGGTAATGGTATAATCCCATATCGCCTTATCCTCGTAATGCTCTGAACCTGCCAAAGCATACCATGTGTTCCCGTCCTCGGATACATATACCTGTCCGAGCTCTGCCATGCTGTCTATATTGCTTTCCATGCTGTTGCCTATAACATAGAAGTCCATCCCGTATTTGTTATTGGGATTATCGGTAATTGGGTTCTCATAGTAGTAAGTGATATAACCGCCGAAGTTACCGAGTGACTTAAAGCTGCCGCCGAGAGTCTGCTCCGGATTGATTCCGTATCCGGCATTGGTGTACTGAGAACCCATACACAGATAATCTACAACCTTGTCGGGGACATCAAGCGCAGATTTCTTTTTATATGCAAATTTATATGTATTGGTAAAATTACCGTCTTCACTTGTTACGGTAATACTTTTCTGACTTGTTCCGAGCTCAAGTGTATATTTCCCGTCAGCGTCCGGAATCTGCTCTGCCGCACCGATTTTTACCGTGCATCCTTCTGTCGTGGTATATGTAAGAACAGGAGCGGCTTCGTCATGCCCGGTTACTACCCAATATGAGTATAAATCAGGGCTGAAAGAAGGATACCAATCGCCGCCGGTTACTTCTGCTGTAAGCATTTTGGGAGATGAAAGGGTAACCCTGTCAACCCAAAGCTTGTATTCATTAGGTTCGGCTTCAAAGAAACCGTCTTTTCCGGCTTTTATATTTTCCGCATATGCATCATCATCAATAATACGGATGATTATTTCGGACACACCGGTTTCCGGCAATGTAATTGTGTCTGTAACACCGCCGCCCTGTTCGGTCTCTTTCCATTCAGAGCCTCCGTCTGTGCTGTAACGAATATGAGCATAGGCAGTTGAAGAAGAAAGCTTCAGCTTAAAGCCCTCGGCAGTATCGTAAATAAATGTGCGGTAATAATTCTGTGTACCGCTTACACCCGTGCCGGAGGTGAGATTTCCGTTTTCATCAGCCTTGCGCATTGTACCTTCGGCAACACCGTTATAGGCTGTTTGTGAAAGATCTCTGCCGCCGGGCGTAAGAGTAATGCCGTTTCTCTTAATCTCCTTCGACGTATCACGGGGTCTTGATACATTAAATGTATATACCGTTTTTTTCTCAGCATTATTCTTATCCGAAAGGGTAATTGTCATAACAGAGCTGTCAAAAGGCTGATTTGCAAGCGTTGTTGCTTTGCCGCTGTTTACTGCAATGCTTTGATTTTCACCGTACACGTCAGTGTACTCTGCAACAGCAGTATATTTATCCGTATCATACAAGGTTGATGCCTGAAGCATCAGGCTGCTTGTTGAATAGTTCTTTATAGGCAAGTCGTACTCTGTTTTTGTGGGAGCAAAGGTTGAATCCTTAACCCATGTGCCTGAATTAAATGCAGTTGCGGCAAATTCAAGGCTTTCAAAGTACGGTATTTCTTCGCTTTCAATTACAGCCTTTATACCGCCCTTTGCACCTTCGCTGTCGGTAGCTGTTATAATAGTGCTGCCTATTCCTTTTGCGGTAACAAGACCATTCTCGTCAACTGTTGCTATATTCTCATCTGCGCTTTCCCAACTGCTTATCGTTCTCCCTTCGGCAGCATAAGCCGTAAGCTGAACAGTCGGGTTTTGATTTTCCGTACTTACACCAAGATATGTCTTTCCTCTGCTGCCTTCATTATCTTCAACGGCAACGCCGGTTACGGTGAAAGAAGCTGTGTCGGTAATAGCCTCGTTAATGTCAAGCTTAAAGGAGGCAGTAAATGTACCCGGTCTGTAAACATTAAATTTAACAGAATTTTTATTTCCCGCTTCCTCTTTAAGCTCAGCTACACCTTCGGGAATATCAAAGCTCCAGATGTTATGTCCGTTGAAGCCTGCAGTAAGTGAAGCTGTTTTTGCTGTCTGTCCGTCTGCGGACAGTGCCACTGTCTGGGACTTCTGATATGCATTAAGCATATATCCGGTTGCCTGAATTGTTATTTTTTTTGTGACGGACTCGTCAAGGGCGGAGGTTGCCGTAAAATAAAGGTATGAAGTACCGCCTGAATATACGTCAGAGGTGACTTCTATTTCACCTGTGTTTTCATCAATCGCAACACCGCCGCCGCCATATGACGTGTTTTTCCATATAACAGGTGTTTCCGCGCCGTTTTCATCATAAGCGGTCAGCTTAAACTTATCACCCTTTTTAATTATGACCTTTCCGTCTATAACATTTGACGCGTCATGTTCTATTGTGATGGATTCCGGCTTATGCATGCCGGGCTTCACAGACAAGCTCACAGTATAGGCAGGACTGTCCGCCGTACCGTCATTTGCCGTAAACACCAATTTATATTCGCCGGCTTCATCCGGTGTAAAAGTATAAACCTCTTCTGCAAGAACCTCTTCCGTGTCATTTATTGAAACCTTGTAGCTGAGCGTGTCCGCTTCATCTGCATCGGTAAAAATTTCCGACAAATCCACACTGTAGGTATCGCCAAGCGTAATTTCTCCCGAATCGCTTTCCTTTGCTGCAATAGGTGCCGTATTTGTCTGCAGTGTGTCTGCACTTACCATAACCTTTGTAAGCGACATAATAAGCGGTTCGCCCTCTGCATTGTCCGGAATATATGCCGTAAGGTAATATGTACCTTCTGCTTCGGGCATAGTAATGCTTACATCTCCGTTTGAATTTGTTACGGCAGACGCAATAGCTTCAAGATTCCCCGTTTCCGTATCAACCCATGCAAGCTGTGCACCCGAGACAGTCGAACCGACTGCATGGATGGCGTCGGCATCGATATACTCATAGCCCATCATATATGGAAATGTTTTAAGATTCAGCTTTACAGATGCCTTTGGTGCAAGTGTAATTTCAGTAACATCATTTCCGTCACAGTTCAGCCATGCAAGCTCATCCGACCAGCCCTTTGTATCCTGATACATAAAGAATTCGACAGTATCACCGTCTGAAATTTCCTGTGTTGTCACTGTTGTGCCGTTATAGCCTCCCCAAGTGCTCTCTGTTCCGTCATTTGGAACCGCTCCGTTATATGTAAAACCGCTGGCTGTCGTCTCAACCGCAAACAGCTTCGAAATATACCCTGAAGCGTCCAAAACAAGATAGTTTTTTGCAGTATCTTTTGTAAAGGCATCGCCGAATTTTATTTCGTGCAGCCTGACAAGCGCATCAACGGCAGATACACCGTCTGTTATGCTGTCCGTAAAGCCGTAGCTTTCAGCAGTATTGCTGCTTACGGAAGCATTAAACTGAGGAGCACACAAAAAAGCTCCTTCTGCCTGTGCGGTGAGATTAACATTTACACTTTGAACCGTATCCCCCGCCAAAACAACCGCCGGCGCTGTGCTTAGTACCATAACAAACGACAGCAGTAAGCTCAGAATCCTTTTTGATTTCATTTTACTTCAATCCTTTCGCTTGCCGCGGCAAATAAAAAGCCGCGGTAATTTTTTTATAAAATTACCACAGCTGTGTTTCCTGTGATTACATCATAATCCGCCGGCTTTGGTGCAGACAGAAACATTGTTCATGTGAACAAATACTCACAAGACAATACCAAAGCAGGTCTTCCGGCTCATATCATATAAAGCTCATCGCTTCGCATTTTTATACCCTGTCTTCTCAGATTCCCAATGACCGGCTTTCACCGACGGATATAAAAACATTTGATACATACGGCGACAGCATTACCGCAGGGGATTCTCACCCCATTCCCTCTTCACCGACTATACCTTGACCCGAAAGCCCTTTGCGGTATAACCGACACTTTGTATGAATTATTTACACTATATCACATATCCCAAATAAAGTCAATCCGCAAAACTACCAAAAAAAACGTAAAATCAAATATTTTTATTGTATGCCCGATGTGGGAACTGTTTTTTTCCATCCCAAATTCCATAATTCAGAACACAAGGGAAAAACACAAGAGAACCGTCCCCTTGTGTTTTTAAAAGTTGACAATACTTCCACCTGACAATATGTTATAATAATAGTATAAAGCACTTTCCCGATTAATCATTAATCGGGAAAGTGCTGAAAATGGCTTAAATACTGACTTTTTTAATATATGCTGAAAATTTTATCTGATTTTATTATAACATATATAAACCAAAAAATCAAGCTTTTTTCAGCATTTTTAATTTTTGTTTTCTTTGTTTAAAATCTATAAGCCGTAAAAAGTTGGTCAAAAGGAGAAGAAAAAGTGTCAAAAAGAGGAGAAAATATTTATAAG
>JAGBHE010000069.1 GCA_017935675.1 Clostridia bacterium
CAGCGAGATTTGCTCCGCCTACGCGGACTTGGTAGTCTGTGGGAGTATCGAGAGCTGCTTTAAGTCCCATATCTGTGATAATTGTCTTAAATCCGTTCTCCATATCTTCCTGATTGATATAATATATATTATCGGCAGTAAATAAGGCGATTTTTACATAAAATGTGGATTAAAACATATAATACATTAAATAAAAATCAGCCTCTAAACTATAAAAGTATTAAAGGCTGATTTTTCTATATTCTATATCAAAGTAAAATTAAAAGCCGAAATATTTATCTGCGTTATTATAGCAGATTCCTTTGATTATCATTTCAAGCATAGCATCATCATTCGGGTACTGACCTTCTTCTACCCAGCTGCCGATAAGGTTACAGAGAACACGTCTGAAATATTCATGGCGTGTGTATGATACGAAGCTTCTGCTGTCGGTAAGCATACCGACAAATCTTCCGAGCAAGCCGAGATTTCCAAGGGCTTTCATCTGAGTTTCCATTCCGTCCTTTTGGTCATTGAACCACCAGCCGGAACCGAACTGTATTTTTCCGGGTACAGGTGCCTTCTGGAAGCAGCCGAGCATTGCGCCGAGAACATAGTTATCCTTAGGATTAAGGGTATATAATATCGTTTTTGGAAGAACACCGTCCTTTTCAAGAAAATCCATAAATTTGCTGAGTTTTTCTGCTATACATAAATCATTTATAGTGTCAAATCCGGTATCGGGGCCGAGCTTTTTAAACATTGCACTGTTATTGTTTCTGAGGGCGCCGATATGAAGCTGCATTGTCCAGTCAAGCCTTGTATAAAGCACGGCACAGTGTTTTATAACTGCGGTTTTAAAGCTGTCTGTTTCCTCAACGGTAAGGCTTTCGCCGCGGAGTCTTTTCTCGAACGCCTTTTCGGGGCATCCGCTGCCGTAAGGAACATATTCAAGGGCATGGTCTGAAACGCGGCAGCCGTTTTCATGGAAGAATAATATTCTGGATTCAAGCCATGCAAGCAGCTCATCATAGGTTTTTACGCCTATTTCTTCAATATATGGGAGGAAAGTGTCCTTTTCTATATCAACTGCCTTATCAGGTCTGAATGCCGGAATAACCTTTGTTTCAAAGCCGCTTTCGGCTATTTTTTTGTGATATTCAAGGCTGTCCTTGGGGTCATCGGTGGTACAGATAACCTTTACATTGGATTTCCTTATAAGTCCGCGGACACTGAATTCAGGGGCTTGGAGCTGAGCGTTGCACTTATCCCAGATAGCTTTGGCTGTTTCCTTGCAGAGTATTTCGTCTATCCCGAAATATCTCTTAAGCTCCAGCTGCGTCCAGTGCAGCATGGGATTACCTACGCAGTATGGCAGGCATTCCGCGAACCTTTCAAATTTTTCGTAATCCGGCGCATCTCCCGTGATATATTTTTCATCTATCCCGTTTGAACGCATAACGCGCCATTTGTAATGGTCGCCGCCAAGCAACAGTTCACCGATGTTTGAAAAAGAATAGTCTTCTGCAATCAGCTGAGGGCTGAGATGGCAATGGTAGTCGATTATAGGCATCTTTTCCGCATAGTCATGATAAAGATGCTTTGCTGCTTCTGACTGCAGCAGGAAGTCTTTGTTTATAAAGCTCATAGTGTAACACCGTCCTTAAAAATTGATATTTCTTCAAAGCCGTTGATTTCATTTTTTGTTTTTTTGCCGCCGGCAACCTTAATACAGAAATCAAACAGCTCATTGGTAAGCTCCTTACCGTTAAGTATTTCCCCTGCGTTGAAATCTATCCAGTTTCTTTTCCTTTCGGAAAGAGCTGAATTAGTTGAAATTTTTACCGTGGGTACAGGGCCGCCGAACGGCGTTCCGCGCCCGGTAGTAAACAATATCATATGAACGCCGCATGCTGCCAGGTTCGTAACTGCAACCATATCATTTCCGGGTCCGCACAGAAGATTAAGCCCCGGAGCCGTAAGTGTGTCACCATAGTTCAGGACATCCGCAATAACGCCGCTTCCTCCCTTTTGCACACAGCCCAGGGATTTTTCCTCAAGGGTTGTTATGCCTCCTGCCTTGTTCCCCGGCGAGGGATTTTCATAAATTACCTGATTGTGTCTTATAAAGTATTCCTTAAAATCATTTATCAGGCTGACTGTTTTATTGAAAATCTCTTTATTTCTGCATCTTTTCATAAGAAGCTGCTCCGCACCGAACATTTCGGGAACCTCTGTCAGAATACTGCTTCCTCCATAGGATATGAGCAAATCGGAAAGCCTGCCTACAAGGGGATTTGCCGTTATGCCGCTGTAGGCATCTGAGCCTCCGCATTTAAGCCCGATTTTGAGCTTTGAAACAGGAATGCTTTCACGCTTGAGGCCGGAGGTATAGCGTTTAAGCTCAGCAACTGCTTCAATACCGCTTTTTATCTCGTCACCGCATTCCTGACAGTTCAGAAATTTTACCCTTTCCCTGTCATACCCACCTAAGATGCCGCGGAAAACATCTATATTATTATTTTCGCAGCCAAGCCCCAGAACAAGTACCCCGCCGGCGTTTGGATGATTGACCATTCCTTTCAGGATCTTCTGTGTTATTTCCATATCTCCGCCAAGCTGTGAACATCCGAAGGGATGAGGAAAAAATTTTGCGCCTGTCGCCTTAGCAATTGCCTCCGCGGTCTTGTTTATACAGCCTACAGTGTTGATTATCCAGATATCATTGCGTATTCCCACATCTCCGTTCCTGCGCACATATCCGGAAAATTCCGGAATGTCGGTTTTCCGCGGGATTTCGGTAAATTCAGGCTCGTAGCTGTAATTTATTTTGCCGCTGAGATTTGTTTTAAGGTTATGAGTATGTACCTTGTCACCTTTTTTTATATCCTCAGACGCATGACCTATGGGGAAGCCGTATTTTATGACATTCTCTCCTTTTTTTATGTCGCACAGGGCAATTTTATGCCCGTCTGCCAGCTGTACCGCAACATTGTCACAAGGATTTATTCGCAGAGTTTTTTCCATACTTCCTCCTTGCTTGAGCTTCTTACAAGCTCAATTGCCTCAGGCGTGTCATTTGCCATATCTGTTTTATAAAACTCATAAAAGGCATCAAAAGCCTTCATCAGTGTTTCCGGGTATTTTCCGAACCGTTTTTTATATTCAATAATTGATGGCATAACTCTTACCTTAAACTTGCTGAAGGAATTTAAGGCTATAGATGAAAGATAATGCTTTATATATGGGTTTGCAAACCGTTCAAGCACATTGTCCGCATATTCCTTAAGCTCCTTTTCCGGAAGGTCGAGGGTTGGGATGATTTCATTATAAATGCAGTTTTTTAAATATGCAAGCATTTCCCCGTCATCAACACATTCTTTTACCGTTTTAAAGCCTCTCAGCATGGCATATGGCACAAGGGCTGTGTGTGCTCCGTTCAGTATTCTTACCTTGCGGGTGCGGTATGGTTCAAGATTATCCGTCCATATTACATTAAGTCCTGCTTCACGAAGCGGAAGCTCGGCTTCAAGCTTTTTATCGCCCTCAATTACCCACAGATGAAAATATTCCGAGGTATTGATAAGGTTGTCCTTATAGCCAAGGTCCGGCATGTCGTCTTTGGGATATCCTGTATTTATTCTGTCAACAAGTGAGCTGCAGAAATGGTTTTCAGCTTCTACATAATTTCTGAAGTCATCGCCAAGCTGCCAAAGCTGCGCATATTTCAGTATTATTTCCTTAAGCCTTTCCCCGTTTTTATCTATAAGCTCACAGGGAATGAAAATAAAACCCGGAAGACCTGTTTTGAATCTTTCATAAAGCAGTGCGGTCACCTTTCCGGGAAAGGACTTGGGCGGAGCGTCGCTTAGTTTGTCATTTTCGTCAAAGGAAATTCCGGCTTCTGTTGTGTTTGAAATAACAAATTTCGTTTCCGGATTTGCCGCAAGGGCAAGAAATGCGTTATAGTCTTCATAGGGCTTAACGCACCTTGTGATAACGTCGATAACAGTTTTTTCAACTCCCTGAGTTCCCCTTATTATATGGGTATAATTGCAGTTCTGAGCAGTGAGCATATCGCACATGCCCTTTTCTATGGGCTGAACGACAACAACGCCTGCGTTCATTTTTCCACAGTCGTCAGCCTTTTGTATCATCCAGTCGGCAAAGCCGCGGAGAAATCCTCCCTCTCCGAATTGAATGATGGTTTCCGGCCGTATTTTTTTTTCGGTAAACATATTGATCTCCTCCGGTATGCATAATATATATAACTATTGTACCACATAATCAATATGATTTCCATTAAAATTTTGCCTTAAAGTATGAAAAACATAAATTATTTGATTCGGAATACACTTAATATTATATCATAAGTGCAAAGCCGCCAATCGGATTTGCTTCACACCGATACAATAATTACAACAGTTCAAAATCCGTCAGGATTTTGTTCATTAATTGTAATTATTATATCACAGATTAATGTTAAATACAATAAGAAATATGAAAAAAAAGCGGCGAATGCAAATATAATTAATAAAATAAAAAAAGTTTGGGAAAAAACCTTGCAATTTGCATTGATTTATAGTATAATATAACTATATATTACTGAAGATTGAAGAGTCGGGTTCGATATTATATGAAGTTGTGAAAGGAAAAAACGTAATGGATAATATACAGCAGGAGCAGATTGGCCGCGAGCCGGCACCGGAGGCGGCTTCCACGGAGGCTGCAACGGAAAAGGACGCAGTGAAAAAGGATCCTGAAAAGGAAAAGGCCATTGAAGAAGCTATAAAAAATATAAAGAAAAACTTTGGTGCAGGCAGTATTATGAAGCTGGGTGACGCACCTACGGTTACGGTTGACGCAATACCAACCGGTTCTCTTACCCTTGATGTGGCTTTGGGTGTAGGCGGTATTCCGAGAGGACGTGTAATTGAGATTTACGGCCCGGAGTCCTCAGGTAAAACAACCGTTGCACTTCATGTTGTTGCCGAGGCTCAGAAAATGGGCGGAGAAGCGGCGTTTATCGACGCGGAGCATGCTCTTGACCCTGTTTATGCAAAAAAGCTTGGTGTTGATATCGATAATCTTATAGTCGCACAGCCCGATACCGGTGAGCAGGCCCTTGATATTGCCGATGCTCTGGTAAGGAGCGGCGCTATTGACATTATTGTTGTCGATTCCGTTGCGGCGCTTGTACCAAAAGCGGAAATTGAGGGTGAAATGGGAGATGCGCACGTGGGTCTGCTGGCAAGGCTTATGTCTCAGGCGCTCAGAAAGCTTACAGGTATAACCTCAAAAACAGGTACATCGGTTATTTTTATTAACCAGCTCAGAGAAAAAGTCGGCGTAATGTACGGAAATCCGGAAACAACGCCCGGCGGCCGCGCTCTTAAATATTTCTCGTCAGTGCGGCTTGACGTGAGAAAGGCAGAGGTAATAAAAAACGGCACCGAGCCAATCGGAAACCGGACAAGAGTAAAGGTTGTAAAGAACAAGGTCGCACCGCCGTTTAAAGAAGCGGAATTTGACATATTGTACGGAGAAGGCATCTCGAAGGAAGGTAATATCCTTGATGTTGCGGTGACGATGGACATAATCAACAAAAGCGGAGCATGGTTCAGCTATGAGGGAGAAAGACTCGGTCAGGGGCGTGACAACGTGAAAAAGTACATGATTGAGCATCCTGATTTTACCGCTATGATAGATGCGCAGGTGCGTCAAAAGCTTAAAGAAGGCTTTAAAATAAAGCTTGGTAAAAACACCGAAAAAAAACAGAATACAAAAAATTAAATTTGTGTTCTTTACTGAAAATTAAAATTTGCCCGAAAAAAACATTGACGAGCGGCGCATAATATAGTATGCTATTATTATATCTACGTTTTTAATGTGTTTAGCTGCGTTAAATCGGACATGTTTTATGAATAATATGTTTAAAATATATTTAGGGGGGCATTGGGAAGTATGTTTTCTAAAGAGGTCGTAGTCAAAAATCAAGTGGGATTGCATGCAAGACCGGCAACATTTTTTATTCAGAGGGCAAACGAATTTAAGTCAAGCATCTGGATTGAAAAGGATGCTCGCAAAGTAAATGCCAAGAGTCTACTCGGTGTTTTGTCGCTTGGGATTACAAAGGGTACTTCTGTTAATATACTTGCAGACGGTGCAGATGAGGAAAGCGCTGCAAACAGTCTTGTAGAGCTTATTGAATCAAACTTCGCAGAGTAGGATATTTAGATAAAAAGGAAGCCGAAGGGCTTCTTTTTTGCATAGGAGGCGAAAAATTTTGCTGAGCCCGAATATACTTCAAAGGCTGAAGGCCGTAACGGACGAGGAGCAGCGTATCCGCAGCGGCTGCGGCGGCATTGAAAAGGATATTTACACCGAAAGTCCGGATTTTGTTATTGACAGCGCAAAGCTGCTTGAAAAGGGAAAGCTTATTGAAATAAGACCTCATACAAGGTTTGTCAGGTTCCCTAAGCATAAACACAACTACATAGAAATGATATATATGTGCGCAGGTCAGACCACGCACATAGTAAATGATAAAACAATTGTTTTATCCGAAGGTGAAATTCTTCTGCTCAGCCAAAACAGCGTGCAGGAAATACTTCCGGCAGGAGAAAATGATATTGCAGTGAATTTTATTATTTTGCCTGAATTTTTCAGCACGAATATTTCATTTCTCGGTGAAGAAAGCGTTGTCGGTGATTTTCTCGTGAACTGTCTGACACGGGCAAATAATTTTTCGGAGTATCTTCATTATAAGGTAACAGGGCTTGTTCCCGTTCAGAATCTTGTTGAAAATATGCTCTGGACCAGGTTTAACCCTCAGCCCTTCGGCAGGCATATACTTGAAAGCACAATGAGTCTTTTATTTCTGCAGCTTATGAATTACACTAATACCATCAGAAGCGGCCGCGGTGATTATGAGAAAAAGCTTCTTCTGAAGGCGCTCAGATATATTGAGGATAATTATTCCGACGCCTCTTTGACCGAGCTTGCAGAGCAGCTTAATCAAAGCGTTTATATAATGAGCCGTCTTATAAAGCAGTACACGGGAAGCACATATAACAGTCTGCTCAGGACAAAAAGGCTTAATCAGGCGGTGTATCTTCTGACTCATACCGGTATGGATATTGCGGCAATATCGGTCAGTGTCGGCTATGAAAACAGAAGCTTTTTTTACAGGATATTTAAAGAAAAGTACGGAATGACACCGCAGGAGTATAGAAATGCAAACAAATAATTCTGCAAAAGAAGACACATATTTATTAAATAAAGACCTTTACTTTTTTCCCGGATATGATAAAATTAAATTAACTTATATTTAAAATGAAGGGAGTTTTTTTAATGTCTGAAAGATATGAACAAGCAAAAAAAATCTATGCCGGCATCGGTGTTGATACAGACGCGGCAATTGAGGAGCTTCTGAAGCTCCCTATCTCAATGCATTGCTGGCAGGGTGATGATGTAAGCGGCTTTGAGAATGCAGGCGAGCTTTCCGGCGGAATCCAGGCTACGGGCAATTATCCCGGAAAGGCAACAACTCCGGAGGAGCTTATGGCGGACATTGATAAGGCACTGTCACTGATTGGCGGTACTCACAGAATTAATCTTCATGCCTCCTACGCAGTAACCGGCGGCATAGAGGTTGACCGTGACCAGCTTAAGCCTGAGCATTTTGCAAAGTGGGTTGAATTCGCAAAGGAAAGAAACTTAGGTCTTGATTTTAACCCCACATTCTTCTCACATCCGAAAGCAGCAGATGCAACGCTGTCAAGCGAGGTTGAAGAAATCCGTGCGTTCTGGGTGCGTCACGGTCAGGCATGCATCAAAATTGCAGAGTATTTTGCCAACGAGCTGGGAACGCCCAGCCTTGTGAACATCTGGATTCCCGACGGTTTGAAGGATATTCCGGCTGACCGCACCGCTCCGAGAGCGCGGCTTAAGAAGTCGCTTGATGAGATTTTGTCAATTGATTATGACAAGTCAAAGGTATACATAGCCGTTGAGTCGAAGGTATTCGGTATCGGAATGGAAAGCTACACTGTAGGTTCTCATGAGTTCTATATGAATTATGCGGCTAAGAACGGGATACTCTGCCTTTTGGACAACGGTCATTATCATCCGACGGAAATGGTTTACGATAAAATTTCATCAATGCTGTTATTCTCCGACAAGGTTGCGCTTCACGTAACACGTTCCGTAAGATGGGACAGTGACCATGTTGTATTGTTTGATGACGAAACAAGAGAAATTGCAAAGGAAATTGTATGCAACGGTACAGACAGAGTACTCCTTGCTCTTGACTTTTTCGATGCAAGCATAAACAGAATCGCAGCATGGACAATCGGTATGAGAAATATGCAGAAGGCTCTTCTCTGGGCTATGCTCCGTCCGAACAAGGAGCTTTCCAAGCTTCAGGAGGAAAGACGTTTTACAGAGCTTATGATGCTTCAGGAGGAAATAAAAACCTTCCCGATAGGAGATGTGTGGGCTGAGTTCTGCACCCGAAGCGGTGTGCCGGCAGGACCGGAATGGTTTGAAAGCGTTAAGGAATATGAAAATAAGGTATTATCTGCAAGATAATTAACAATTTATTAAAGAATTATTAATATATTAATTGTATAAATGTGTTATAATAACTATGTAAATTTTAGATTTACACAATATACCTTCCCTTTAATATTTTATTAAAGCTGTCATGTTCGCACAGCATGACAATTTCACCTTCGCACAAGGGTGAGAAGTAAGGACATTTTGCGAAACTTCATTTTTTGCAGAGTGTTCTTATTTTTTTGCTTTTTTTATCATATCATTATTATATATCAATGAAAGCGAGCTGATGGAGTATGAAAAAAATTGCGGCGGTTATATTATACATATTGGCAGTTGTTCTTATAATTCCGCTGATTGCAGTGCTTCTTACCGGCGGATTTTTTAAATGTCCGACGGCAAACGGTGAATTTAAGGAAAAAATTAATGTTTATGTTACAAAGGAGGACGCTGTAAAGGAAATGGATACCTCTCAATATCTGAAGGAGGTTGTTGCTGCGGAAATGCCGGCGGATTTTTCCTTTGAGGCACTTAAGGCGCAGGCAGTTGCCGCCCGTACATATCTTATTTCAAAATCACAGAAAAAAGAAAATATTCCCGAGCATAAAGGGGCGGATGTCTGCACCGATTACAATCACTGCAAGGCGTGGATGAGCGAAGAAGAAAGAAAAAATCTCTGGGAGGAGGATAAAAGAGACGAGTACTGGGACAAAATATCAAGGGCGGTTACAGATACGGCGGGCAAAGTCCTGACATATGAGGATGAACCGATTACCGCCGTTTTTCATTCAACTTCCTCAGGAATGACGGAAAAGGCAGAGGATGTCTGGGGAACGGATGTGGCATATCTGCAGAATGTGGAAAGCGAAGGAGATGAGCTTTCGCCGAGATATTCATCCGAGTTTTCCTGTGATATAACCGAGTACTGCGAAAAAATTGAGCAGGCGGTTTCGGGCGTTGACTGGAGTCTCGGTCTGTTTTCGGATATTGTCAGAAGCGAGGCGGGAGGAATTATATCACTCAAGGTAGGCGGTGTGCAGATAAAGGGTACGCAATTCAGGGAGATATTCGGACTCAGATCAACAAATGCGGAAATAGAAAGACAGGATAACACGATTATAATGACCGTAAAGGGAAACGGTCACGGCGTCGGAATGAGTCAGTACGGAGCAAATTACCTTGGGAACAGCGGAAAGAGCTATGAGGAAATACTGAGTAAGTATTATCCCGGCACAAAGCTTCAGTAAAGGGCGTTGACCTGTTACTTGGCGTTTGCCATGAGATTTTATTTCCGCCGGATAATAGGTTCACCACATTCCCACGGCGTGAAGGGCATAGTTATAAAAAAAATTTAATAATTTGACGGTTTTCATTGACACAAAACAACATTCGTAGTATAATATTTACAGTTAACATTACACATATTCAGAAGATGAGGGGGTGATTCATTGTCCGAACAAGAGCTTGTCAGTCTTTTGAAAAAGGGTGACAGAGAGGCATTTGATGAGCTGATAAAAATATACCAGTCGAAGGTTATAAACATCGCATACGGAATGTTGTCTGACAGAGAGGATGCTCTTGACGCGTCGCAGGAGGTCTTTATTAAAATATATAAAAGTATCGACGGATTCAGGGAAAATTCTTCCCTGTCCACCTGGATTTACAGAATAGCGGCTAATATATGCAAGGATTATCTTAGAAAACGGCAGAGAACGGCTAAAACCGTGAGCATTGATAATACTGATGATGAGGACAATGAAATTATCACCATAGCTGACAGCAATGATACGCCTGAGGAGCGGATTGAAAAAGCGGAGCTTCAGGAGGAGATCAAGCTTGCTATCAACAGTCTCAGCGAGGATTATAAAACGGTTCTTGTGTTTTGTGATATTGAGGGAATGTCCTATGATGAAATCGCACGTATTCTGAAATGTCCTACCGGCACCGTTAAATCAAGACTGAACAGAGCACGGCAGGCGCTGAGAAAAAAAATTTCTGAAAACAGGGAACTTTTTCATTAGGAAATTCGTCTAAAAAAATGAAAGTGTAACAGTTGTGTAATTCAACCTTAACACTTACCAGGTGATTGCATTTTGCAATCGCAATTCGGAATGCAGAATGCATAATTCGGAATTTATGTAAAAAACTCTTGCGAACTTTCCTTTATATACTAAGAAAAACGCAGTTTTTCAACCATAATTCTACATTCTACATTCTACATTTTGCATTTTGCATTATAATGAGGGGAGGCTATAGCTTTGAATGACATGTTTTATGAAAACATTGATTTATATGCTTACGGTGACTGCACAGAGCAGGAAGCGGCGCTTTTTGAGCAGCATATAAAGTCATGTGAAAAATGCAGGGCGGAATATGAGCTTGCATGTTCAGTTAAAGCAGCTATGTGTTCAATGCCAAGGATAACGCCTCCTGCCGATTTCAGCAGACAGATTAACAACCGTCTTGACAACGAGCTTAAGAAGAAAAACAGCAGAAGGCTTCTGAGACCGGGATACAGAAGATATTCCGCCGCAGCCGCCTGTCTTGTGCTTGCCGCCGTTCTCGGCGCAGACGGTATGAAGCTTATTGACGGTACGAGAGTTGATGAAACCACTCTTCCGTTTGAAGCAAGTCTGCACACACAAGCACCGCAGTCTGATAATGCGGATGAAAGTACGCCGGAGTCTGTTTATCCGACAGAGAATCCCGTGACGGAATATGTGCTTCCGTCAGAGACGGCATCGGCTTACAGCGATGTGCCTTCATCGCAGTTTAAACCCGATACAGCACGCAAAGCTTCTTCTACCCCAACTGCGCCTGTATCAGCACCTGCTGCTTCTCAGCAGCCGACGGCTGTTCCGCAGCCTGAAAAAACAACTGCGCCTGTTCAGCAGGCGAGTATCGCACCGGAGGTATCTGTCGAACCGGAGCAGGATACTGCAGCTGACGCCGCAGAAACGATGATACCTTCATATATGGACCCGCGTGATCATGTGGTTCTCGCGTCCACGGTTGAGAGGCAATATAAAACTACCGGTGTTAATGTTGAGGATTTGCCTGTAAAGGAAAGAAACCTTGCAGCTGAGTTTGCTCTTCTTGAAAACCCGAGAACAGGCAATATTATTGCAAATCCCGCTACTCTTTCTTCGCTTGAAGGAGTTGAGATTGCACAAATCAAGGATAATCGTTCAGGAGTGCATGAATACGGAATCGGCAGCGGTTCAATTCTTATTTCAGCAAAGGATAAGGATGCAGTTGATGAGATACTGGAGAAATATGTATTCAGTGAAGATAACAGCTACTATTATTTTACGGCAGATAATTTTAAATATTTTATAGATGAACTGAATCAGACGGGAATTACCTATAAAGAGCATTTGATTCCCGGGGAAGGCAGCAACGTGGCTTTTAAGCTTGTTGTTGCTTAATATAGATTGAGGGGTGCTTCGTTATTAAGCACCCCTCTTGATTTTTGGTCTGTGTCAAAGACCGGAGCCGCGTAGGTTATATCACGATAAGGCTGACAGCCATAATAAGCATACCGGCGATGACGCTTAAAATCGTAAATTTACTTTTTTCATATTCTCTTGCCATCGGCAAAAGCTCCTCTATTGATATAAATATCATAATTCCCGAAATGATCCCGAAAAGCACACCGAGAAGTTCGTCGCTCAGATACGGCTTCATTATTGTATAGCCTAAAACAGCGCCTAAGGGCTCTGTTATTCCTGAAAAAAATGATATGGAAAAGGCTCTTTTTCTGCTGCCGGTTGCAAAAAAAATCGGGAGCGAGGTTGTTATTCCCTCGGGTATATTATGTATTGCAATAGCCAAAGCTATCATGGCGCCTACCCGTACATCACGCAGTGATGAGGTAAAGGTCACAAGCCCCTCCGGAAGATTATGAACCGCCATAGCCGCTGCCATGAGAATTCCCATTTTACGAAGCTTTTTCGAGCGCTGCGGACTGTTCAGGCTCCCGATATCACTTTCAGCTGAAGGAACAAAATAGTCAATCATGCCGATTATTATAATCCCGGCAAAAAATGCAGCAGCGGCAGCGGCGTTCCCATGTATAACACCAAGTGATGAAGTCAGGTATTCCTTTGATTTTATAAAAAGCTCTGCCATTGATACGTATATCATAACTCCTGCCGAAAATCCGAGAGAGCCGGCAAGCAGGCGGGTATTTGTCTTTTTTGCGAAAAAAGCAATAAGGCTTCCGGCAACAGTGGCAAGCCCTGCCATAAGAGTCAGTGTAAATGCATATATTTCATTGCTGTTCATTTTAATAACCTCCGATACATAGTTCTTACAATTATAATATGACAGGAGGCTGACAGCGTTACATAAAAAAAGGCTGCCACTCTTTAATGATATAAATCCCCTTAGCGCAGGCATAAAACATTTTTGTTATTTCATGTGCCTGTTCTAAGGGGATTCAATCACAATGCAGCATCCTCTTTAATTATTTATTTTCATATGCCAGAATGAATTTGGCGTTCGTTTTTTCAATACTGCTGAGATTAAGGTAATCATTGCTGTAGTTATAGCTTGGGTTTACCTTGTACCATGACTTGGATTCAAAGAATTTTTGCAGCTCTTGCTTCTTGAAGGTTCTTCCGTGACGGGCAAAAATCTCATTTCTTGCAAGAGTGAGCTGGCTTTTAGTCAGACCCTTTAAATCGTTTTCCGTAAGCAGCACAGATGAAGAGTTCGGAATTATATAATCATCTGTTGAATATGCAACAGCACTTGTAAGCTGATATACGGGAAGTCCGTAAAAAACATCAGCTGTAGGTGATGCATCAACAGAGTAGTAGCCTGTACCGTTACCGGAAAGACCGCTTGATGGCGGATAAGCAAAATAAACCGAGTTGCCTATGCTGAAGCTCAGAATCTGCTGACCGGAGGTGGGAACGGTTCTGTATCCGTCTGCTTTTATAAGCTGGGAAACCATTGCCTGACCCTGCGGAACCTCACTTACAGCAATTGAGCCCGCCGTAAACCCGGGCGATGATGTAACAGGCTTCGCAGTTCCTTTGGTACTGCTTTGTGATGCCGGCTTCTTCGTTTTTGCTGCTGCGGGTTTTGCGGTTTTTGCAGGAGCTTTGGTTGAACTTGTACCGGCGGAGGCTTTTTTACCGGGCTGTGTGGCTGCCGGGGTATTTGCCGGTGCTGATGTTTGCCAGCCGGGAACAGGTGATGGGGTACTGAGAGCTGCTTCAACGGTTGCTGTCGGAGTTTCAGTCTCGGCTGCCGGCGTTTCGGAAATTACCTCAGAGGGTGCTTCAGACGGCGGCGGAGTTAATACCTCCGGCGTATTGTCTGTTGTTGTCCTGTCAAGGACAGATGATCTTACCCAGTAAATCCCGAAGCATGCTCCCGTTATTACGGCAGCTGCAATTATACATATGAGTATTATTTTATTTCTTTTCTGCTTTTGTTTTTTACGTAATCTGCGCGCCTTGATTTCTTCAAGCCTTGCATTTCTGTCATCCGGTGATTCTGCTTCAATATTTTCCGTATTAAGGGGCTCGCCGCAATTTATGCAATTTAAAGCATCAGAATCATTTTCAGTATTACAGTTGGGACATTTCATTGCTTTTCCTTCCTTTCAGAACACACGTATCAGGCATTGCCCGTACATGAAATACTGTGCCGAGGGTGTGTACAAAAATCCACCCTATCAAAGATATTATAAACGAAAGCATTACATAAGTCAACATCAGCAGTATTAAGTTATATTATCATTTTTCTTACTTCTTTTTTTCAAACATTAATACCTTCATATATTTTGTATAATCCCATTTTTTATACCCGCAAAAATAACCGAAGGTGCAAGCGGCAAAGGGTATGATAAGAGTACATATCTGACCGATAATATTCGCCGAGCCTCCGGACACATTTACCAATCCGAAAAACGGAGAGGTTATAAATATGTAAAGCACTGTTGAAATGAAGGTGGGCAGCACAAAGGTTTCTCCCATGGGCATAAGCTTCCAGGCGAGAAAATAATAAATCCATACAGCTGCTGTCAATATAATAATTCCCGTACTGAGCAATGCGCCTTTTGCGGGATACGGAGTCAGAGGGGTATAGTGTTTATGGTCTGAGGTGGCACATTCGTATGCGGATGCAAATATCCACATAAAATAAATTGCAATCAGAATTATGTTCAGTATGATTTTTACGGCAATATGCTTATCTGCAAGACCCAGAAACGTAAAGGCAAGAAAGGTCATAACAAAATCACAGCAAAGATGTGTAAAGGTAAGACTTCTTATCTGTTTGGGTACGGAGTATTTTATGGGTTTTGACATTTTTATAGCTTCCTTTCAGAATTAATTTAGTGCGGCATGGGTTCCGGCAATATGACCGCTGCTCCATGCCCATTGAAGATTATAACCGCCGCAGTCGCCGTCAATATCAAGTATTTCCCCGGTAACATATAAACCGGAGCATTTCTTTGACATAAAGCTGACAGGGTCTATTTCTTCTGTTCTTACGCCGCCGGCGGTTACCTGCGCGTTATTCCACGACATGGTGCCGGTTACCGTCAGTTTAAAGTCCTTTGCCGTACGGCATATTTTTTTAAGCCCGCTGTTATTAAGCTGCGGGCAGCCGCTCTGCTTTAAAATTGCACGTCCTATGTTTTTATGAAGTATTCCGGTGAAGAGATTTTCCGGAGCATCTGTACCGGCGGCTTTTTTCATAAGAAGCCTGAACAGACTGCCTTCCTCATAATCATAAAAGAAGTCAATAGAAAGTTTTTTTTCATCGGCATTATTATAATAGGAAGAAAGTAAAAATACCGGAGGGCCTGAAATGCCGTAATCTGTAAACAGAAGTTCGCCTACAGCAGATTTTCCGGGCATTTTTACCATGGCCCGGCATTTTACACCCTTGAGCCCCGTAATCGGTTCAGTATCGGTCTTAAGCTGTACAATTGACGGGCGGAGCTCTGTTATATGATGCCCGAAACTGCGGAGAATTTCATAGCCGCTGCTGCCGCCGCCAAGCCCCGGTGCCGCTCTTCCGCCGGCTGATATTATTATTCTGTCTGCAAATCTGTGTTCGCCGTCATAGGACACGATTTCAAAGACATTTTTTCTTTTTATAATTGAGCTTACCTCAAAGCCGCATACAACATTGACACCGCTTTTGTCAAGGCTGAGACGAAGAATATCGACTACGGATGATGAACGGTCACTGTACGGATATACTCTGCCGTCATCATCTGCTTTTGTCAGAAGACCGAGGTTTTCAAAAAAATCAATAGTTTCATCATACCAGAAGGTGTTAAGCGCCGGTTTCATAAATGAAGTATCATTGCCGTGATAATTTTCAATTCCGGCGTTGATATTTGACAGATTGCACCTGCCGTTTCCGGTGGCAAGAAGCTTCTTCCCGACACGGTCGTTTTTTTCATAAACAGTTACATCTGCGCCCAGTTCCGCTGCACTTATTGCCGCGGTAAGTCCGGAGGCCCCGCCGCCTATGACTGCTATTTCGGACATTTTGGAACGTCTCCTTTAAATTTTAATATTTAATATTATAACATGATATATGAAAGTTTTCAAGGGGTAAATTGTAAATAATATATCAGATGTTCAGCTTTTGAAAAAAACAGAGCTGTTATTGAAATCAACAGCATAAAACAAAACGCCTGTATCATCCGCAGCCAAATTCCCCTCTATTGTACGAAACTTTATGTTTGATTTCATTTTTTCAAGAAGTTTTATGTCATTCACCAGATTAGAAATTGGATAGTTTGTTTCAAGATTATCAGCAAGAATTTTGAAGATGTCCGGTGACTTATCAATAAATTCTTTGTTTAATTTTTGCTTTATAAACTCTGATATAACCTGTTGTCCGACCTCTATCCTTGTCATATCGCCTTGAGAGTATCCTGTTCCATTGTTAGAACGTCTGAACTGCAATAAGCCACATGCAGCTTCGCCATTCAGCGTTTGTCTTCCTTGTTTTAGTTTTATATGTAAGTTCTTATGCGGATCATCATATTCCATATCCATTGGTACATCAATATCAATTCCGCCCACACTATCTACAATCTCTTTAACTGCAGAAAGATTTACTTTTGCATAATAAGTAATTGGAACAGACAATGTATCTCTAACTGCATCAATTACTTTTTGATTTCCATTCTCGCTGTTTAAGATTTCACTTAACTTTACCTTTCTGTCTAATCCCCTGGAAATAAAGGCTGTATCTCTTGGTATTGATGTTCCTGTTACATTGCCATTCTCGAAGGACAAAAGCATAATTGTATCTGCTCTGTTGTTTTCATCAACACCTAAAACAAGAAAATTAAAGTTGTCATTTTCTCTCGCATCGGTGCTGACAGCTAATAATTCGTTTTTATATTCATTAAGAAATTTGCCATTTAATAAACCACTTGCCAATACCGTACCACACAATATTACAATTGCAAGTACAATGGATATAATAACTGTTTTTTTACTGATTTTGACTTTGTTCTTAATCATTGTGAACCTCCTTTTAAGTGTTTTCTTATTTCCTGTCATTCCTGTGGTCAGGGGGATAGCCTTTATATTATTATGCGTTAAAAGTGATAATATGGTTTCTACATATCCCTTTTCCTGCTGTTCGTTCATTTTCTTTACTACTGCCAAATCACAAGAGATTTCACAATCAATATTAATCTGTTTGCTGATAAGATAGATTGCAGGATTAAACCAGTGAATACATTTTACAATGATGACAAACCATTTATAAAGAATATCGTTCCTTTTAAGATGCGTCATCTCATGAGCCAGAACATTCTGTAATTGTTCCGGTGTTATATCGGTTTTAGGTAATAAAAGTGTAGGTCTGATTAAGCCTATCATAAGGGGTGAACAGATTGTATCACTTACCCTTGTTTTAATTTTTCTGTTTGTATATGCCTTTATTTCCGGACAAGATATAAGTTCTGAATGTTTATGTATTTTAATCAGGAACACCAGATAACTTACAATCTTTGCCAGGAATAAGAGAGCTGCACCTATTAACCAGGTAAAAGAGAACAGAAGAACTTTACCACTCAAAAAGTCCTTTATAGCCTGAACTGTTGATACCTTTTCAGACTGTGTAGGCTCTTCATTTATAACCTGTTCTGGTTGTGTTTCTATAATTATAGGTGTTTCAATATTTTCAGCCTGATTATCTGTAATTGTTACTGTTTCAGAAATATGTGGTGTGGTTACGGTTTTTTCAGGTAAGGTTAATCTTATAGGCAAGACCATTACCATAAGTACAACTAACCACATATAATAATGCCAACCACCCGAAAAGACTTTCCTTGTTACAGGCTGTAACAAAGATAATATCAGAGCAAGAGCTGCGCCTATTGCAGAAGTAAGAAGGATTGATGTAAATATTTGTGACATAGATTATTCCCCCTTATCTTCAAATATTGCTTTGAGTTCCTGAATGTCCTTATCTGATAATTTCTGTTCTTCAAAGAATGATACTGCAAAATCTCTGACAGAACCATTATATAAGGTCTTAATAAGATTTTTGGTCTGTGATTTTCTGTATTCCTTTTCTGTAATTAAAGGTGTGTAATAATACAGTTTGCCTTGCTTGTCCGCAGACAAAGCACCTTTTTCTACAAGTCTTGTAAGGAATGTGGCAATAGTTGTCTTTTTCCATCCCTTATCTTCAACCTCTTTTCCGATATCAAGAGAAGTTATGGGTTCCTTTGCTTTCCAGATAACTTTCATAATTTCAAGTTCTGCTTCTCCAATGCTTATGTTTTTCATCATAAATACCTCCCGAAAATACATATTCTACATTTGTAGTTTATTTATATTCTACCACGGTAGAATATAAATGTCAATAGTTTTTGAAAAAAAACTGCAACACCATTTTACTGATATTGCAGCTTTGTGTACTATTCATATTTATATGTATTTAAGAATGTCATTGTAGGTTTTAGTTAATTTAATTTTCATGCCATCATTATAACCTACGCGCAGATGTCCCCCGGCTTTTTCGGCGGCGGGTTCCACTTACTTTTTTTAGGGTACAATCCCCCGCTGAAACGTTGAATGACGAGGCTTTGCCCCTTATTGAATCTCCCGCTGACGCTTCCTGCGCTTGCTTGCTGATTTTCCGTCATATCGCCCAAAAAAGTCCTCAGCATACGCCAGTATGCGTCGGATTTTTTGAACAATCTGACGAAAAATCCAACTTCGCAATATGCACTATGTTAATTACGGATAGGCTCTTAATAAGTCAATACCGTCTTTCCATCAATTCTAAAATATTTCATTATTCTAAAAAAATCATCCTGAGCTGATAAACATGTATCTCGAAGGTAACCTTTTTCTATTTCCCATTCTTTAAGTCCACGATAATAGTATAGTTTGTGTTCTTCATCTATTATAAATGGGATAATGTTGTGCTTTAAACATTCTTTAAACATTATAAGCCTGCCTACACGACCATTTCCATCTTGAAAAGGGTGAATACGCTCAAATTTAACATGAAAATCTATTATTTCATCGATGGTAATTTCTTTTTTTGCATGGTATGAGTTTAATAGTTTTCTGATTTCTTCATGAACTTTTTCTGGAAGAACTGTATCCATTCCACCCACTTCATTTGGTAATTTTTTATATTCTCCAACTGCGAACCAATCTTTTCGGCTATCGCTAGTACCGTTTTTTAAAATATGATGCAATTCTTTTATATATTTTTCTGACAATTCATAACGGGCATTATCAATAATAGAATCTATACATTTAAAATGATTAGCAGTTTCTATAATATCGTCAACATTTACGCTTTGATCTGTTATGCCAATTGTATTGGTTTCAAAAATGTATCGTGTTTGATCATGAGTAAGACGACTACCTTCAATATGATTCGAGTTATATGTTAGGTCTATCTGTATTCGATGATAAATACCTCCTGAAAGTTTGCATTCCTTTTGTTCCTTTAATATATCAAGCAAAGTTTTAGGTTTCTTTGATTTTCTCTTTATGCGAAGAGGTTTTTCACTATCTTCTGGTATATTCCATGTTTTTCCTGTCAAAAAGGCCCCTGGAATTTTACCATCTGCGCAATACTTTCGCACACTACGATCAGTTAAATTCCACTTTTTTGCAAAATGGGATACTGATAAATATTTCATACATATAGAACTCCTTTTAAGTATTTCATGTATAGTATATCACATTATAGGAAATTTATCAAGGGGTATAAGAAATAAAAATAAAGTTATTTTTCCTATATGGGAATATGTGTTTATGCAAAAAAACTGTATTATTTTATTGGTTGATAATACACCCGAGTTTGACACCTGGAAAGTAAAAAAATCACTAAAAGCCGCATTGGATAGCTACGCGGTTCATTGGACTTTTTTACTCTCTTAGGTGTCAAACTCGGGATTGTAAATAATATATCAGATGTTCAGCTTTTGAAAAAAAACAGAGCTGTTACTGAAATCAACAGCTCCGCTAAAATTATCAGCCCGCATTAATGCTTACATAGGTCTCCATCTCATTAAGTGTTTTTTGACCGATTATATGCTCAAGCCGCTTTGCTTCCTCGGCAGCTTCGGATTCGTCCAGCTTAAGTGAACAAATCAGGAATTGCTTTACAAGCTCATTTTTTTTCAAGAGCCGCTTTGCCGTATCGCGTCCTTCATTTGTTATTACGATACCACCATAGCTTTGGTGCGATACCAAACCCATAGACTTCAGAACATTTACGGCTCTGTTGACCCCGGATTTTGATATGCCGAGCTCATTTGCAACATCGGTTGTGCGAACAGAATAACCTTTGATGCCCTTAAGATATATTGCTTCAAGATAACTTCCGAGAACCGGAGTCAGCGTGCTGTTTTTATTCATTTCAAAGCCTCCTGACGATAAAAAATAAAAAAGGGCTCAGGAAAAAATCCTGAACCCTCATTGGTCCTGATAAAATTATAACATGGTTATTAAAAAAAAGCAAGAGTTTTTCGGAAAATTTTTTATATTTTTTGTTTTAGGCGGGCATAATGTAAGTAGATAAAACAATTATTAAACTATTTGAATAAAGGAAAAAGAGAAAAAAAGCGATTAGGTTGTACAAAATAGTCAATAATGAAAAAAAACGAAAAAAAGTGTTGACACATCGGGATTGGTGTGGTATACTAAATTAGTCGTCAACATGACGGCGATGCATAATTTTCCTGTTTAAATACTTTTCCGAAAAAAATTAATTTTTTTTCAGAAAGTACTTGACAAGAATTAAATTATGTGGTAAAATTAATAAGCTGTCTTTAAGACAGAGTTGTACATTGAAAAATAAACAGTGCGAAACTTGTCGATTAAAA
>JAGBHE010000070.1 GCA_017935675.1 Clostridia bacterium
GTTATGGGAAAACTAACAAGAAAATACGTTGAATGTATTGAAGAATGTAAATATATTGAACGCGGTACGCTTTGCGGAGTCTGCGGCAGGAAATTAGGATACTTTTACGACGGCTTCTGGAGCATTAACTCAAAAGACAGACATTTAATTGACGGTGTTTTATGCGGAAAATGTCATAAGCATTTTAAGGATTTGATTGAGGACAAAAAATGGGCAAGCAAGGAAGTAAGGAAAGAGCCACAGTGGAAAAAATTTACCTCTCTTATTTCCGAAAGCTATACGGCTGAAGATATTAAATGGTTTTTCGAGCAGAAAGAAAATTCGGATAAAGAAAATCTTTCAGCTTACGGAAGCGAAGCCTGCGGACTTTTCAGAATCAAAGTTCCCTTTGCTATTGAACCTCATCCCCTTCAGGTAGGAATTGTAAGAGCAAGAAAGCTAAAGAACAAAATGGTGGTTTTCGGCAAGGTTGAGGAGGGAATTTTCAGGAAAAACGATAAAGTCAAGCTTGATATGGGCGGAAATATAATTGAAACAACAGTCCTCGAAGCGTTTGTTTTTGACCCGGATGCTTATAAAAAGCATGATATGTATGATAATTTCAATGATACGATTGCCGCCAATTTGAGATATACAAGAAAAATCAAAGAAAACAGGCTGGGCTGGCTGATACTTGATGTAGGACTTTTAGGCGTTTTGGAAGGCGACCTTGTTATAAAGACTGGAGGAAAATAACCATGAATGAAAACGGAATAAATTTGGAACTCGGAACTCCCGAACTCACTCTTGAATCTCAGGCGCAGGCTCCCGTTATTCCCGAACAGAAGGATATCACGGAGCATTATCTCGAAGAACAAAAGTTATCCCCCGAAGAACAGGCACAGGTTGACTCTTTTTCAGAGAAAATTGACCTGAATGATTCGGTCATTATTCTCCAGTACGGAGCAGCTTGTCAAAAGAAGATTGCCGCATTTTCGGATACGGCACTGGAGGGTGTACGCACAAAGGATTTGGGCGAAACCGGAGATATGATTGCAGACCTCGTTACAGAGCTGAAGGGTTTTTCTGTCGATGAAGAAGATGACGGCGGATTTTTGGGATTCTTCAAAAAAGCAGGAAATAAAATTGCAAAGTTAAAGGCTCGCTACGATAAAGCCGAGATAAACATTGATAAAATTGTGGCAGAGCTTGAAGGACATCAGAATCAGCTTTTGAAGGATATTATAATGCTTGATAAGATGTATGCCGCCAATCTTACATATTTCAAAGAATTGACTATGTATATTCTGGCGGGTAAAAAGAAGCTTGAAGCAGAGCGTGCGGTAACAATTCCGGAGTTAAAGCGAAAAGCAGAAGCCTCCGGCGAAGCGAATGATGCACAGGCGGCAAATGACTATGCTCAGATGTGTGAGCGTTTTGAAAAGAAGCTTTATGACCTTGAGCTTACCCGAACCATCAGCATACAGATGGCTCCGCAGATAAGACTTATTCAGAACAACAACACGCTTATGAGCGAGAAAATCCAGTCCACCATCAACAACACTATTCCCCTGTGGAAAAATCAGATGGTGCTTGCACTGGGAATGGCTCATTCAAAGGAAGCAATGGAAGCCCAGCGTGCAGTTACGGATATGACAAATGAATTGCTTAAAAAGAATGCGGACGCATTAAAGCAAGGAACTGTTGATATTGCAAGAGAAAGCGAAAGAGGTATTGTTGACCTTGAAACCGTTCAGCACACAAATCAGCAGCTTATCTCTACTCTTGACGAGGTTCTTAAAATTCAGGATGAAGGCCGTGCGAAACGCCGTGCGGCAGAAACCGAGCTTGTCCGCATTGAATCCGAGCTGAAAGCAAAATTACTTGAAATCAGAGAATAAATAAAGGAAGTGATAACTTATGAGTAACAATAATTCTTCATCCGGCATAGGCGGACTGCTTGGCATCGTTGCCTGTATCGCTGCATTTTTTGTCGCCCGTAAGTTTTTTCCTTCTCTCGGCAAGCTTCTGCTTATAGCCGGAATTGTTTTGGTTGTTTTAATCGTGGCAATCGTTATAATCGTTATAGCGTGTTCAAAAAGCACAGCGAAGGACAAAAAGAAAACCGGCTTATCGGATGAAGCGAGTGCCGTTCTCTCCAAAGGACGCACACAGCTTATGGATTTAAGACGAAACGGTATGTGCATTAAAAATCAGCAGATACGCACCGAGAGCGAAGTAATCTGCAAAAGCGTGGATAAAATTTTAAGAACGCTCAGAGAACAGCCCGAAGACATACCGGAGGCAAGACAGTTTTTCAACTACTATCTTCCTACTTTCGGGAAAATAATTTCAAAGTATCTGATGCTTGAAAAAAGCGGCATCCCGGCACAGAATGTTACGGAAAGCACAATAAGCTGCCTTGCAGACATTAAGACGGCTCTGGAAAAGCAGCACGCAAATCTTTTTGAGGATGATATGCTTGACCTTTCCGTTGAAATGGAAGCCTTGAAGGTAAACTGTAAGCGTGACGGTCTCCTTGCCGATGAAGATTTCAATACAAGTGAAGAAACAATACCATTAACTTTATAAGGAGGAAAATACAATGGCATTTTTTGATATGTTAA
>JAGBHE010000071.1 GCA_017935675.1 Clostridia bacterium
CCAAATTACAAAAAATCAGACCGACACTTTTAATGCCGGTCTAATTGGTGTGCATTTTCTTGTCATAAAAAATTTTTAAAATTTCTCTTGACTTTCTTTAGCAGGTCTTTTATTATGTCAACGTCCAATTAAATGCTGTAAAGACAAAACTTAGTTTTAACTCTCCGATATATTTAAATCGGAGCAACGCTCCTGCTTTGCTCGCAAGGAGCAGAGCTTGCGACAGATTGCAACCAGCGCAGGGAGCGTTAGCTCCGAAGCGTCAGTGGGAGATTTGGGCTCCCACTGAAATTCTGAAATGGAACCCGCCACCTTAGAGGCGGGGGACATCTGCGCGTAGGTTATATACAGATTTCAAAGTCAGCTGCTTATGCAAATCATCTGCGGCAATATTTGTTCTCGCTTCCAGAACAACCGGATCCCCGTTTACTATATCCACATAATTATCGGATAATATGACATCTGCATTTTCAAAGTCAACTTCTACGCCCTTTGCAAGGCATTTGGATTTGAGTCTGATTTGTACCAAATCCTCTTCTTTTTGAATAACCTCAGACATAATAGCAGGGTCTTCCCATTTATAATACTTTGGCTTGTCAAACAGCATCATTCTGCGCATTATCAGTGTATTTTTATCATCATACAGTTCAGCATAAAAATACATATTAGTTTTATCGGTAACAATTTTATCAGACATACCCCCGATATTTTCTGAAGTCAAAGCTTTAATACAAACCTCCGCTTCCTTTTTCTCAACAACAGTAAAATCATTTCTGCATATGAACATTCTTACGCTCCCGTGAAAATCGCTCATTGTTTCGTTTGCAACGTTTACCGTCATCATATTATTTTCATACGTACATGAGCAAAGTACCGGGGCAAAAAATCTTCTTGCTTCATAATGCAGCGCCTTATATCTTCCAAACCAGTCAACGCTCGACCAAGATATTGCCGGCCAGCAATCATTTATCTGCCAATAAATAGCGCCTTTGCAAAACTCTCTGTTTCGTCTGAAATGCTCGACGCCGTACTTTATTGCTTCTGCCTGATTTATCTGTGAAGCATAAATAACATTTTCAAAATCCGACGGATATAAATATTTATCCGCCATATACGTTATAATTTTTGTGTTCCCGTTCGGACTTTTCTGATGACATTCCATAACTTTTGAGAATGGGTTGCAATCCTCGGGCAGCGCAAACTCTTTTATTGTTTTCATCGATGGAAAACTTTCAAATCCAAATTCGGAACAAAATCTCATTTTATGATTTCCGTATTCCTCATACGGCTTGTTTCCATGCCACACTTCCCAGCAATGCTGGTCGCCGCGGGTGTAATCTCCCGGATTATCAAATCCGCCCCCGCTCGACGGTGATGAAGGCCAATAGAATGCTTCAGGTGCATATTTTTCGCATAATTCAGGAAGAATTCTTTCATAAAGCTCAAGATAATCATGCCTTACAAGCTCACTGTTATTTGCGGCGTTCCACTCGATAACAGCAACCTCCATCTCATTATTTCCGCCGATAATTCCCAGACACGCATGATGCGCAAAACGCTTGAGCTGCTCCGTAAATTCCGCAATAAGATTTTCCTTGACAGAATCAATCAGCCATATGTTCGCGCAGGCAATCATCATATCTTGCCATAAAAGAATTCCGTTTTCATCGCAAAGGTCATAAAAATAATCGCTCGGGTAATACCCGCCGCCCCATACTCTAAGTGAATTATAATTCGCAAATACACAACTGTCTATTATTTCTTTAATCTTTTCCGGCGTTACCCTTGATAAAATATTATCCTGTGGAATATAATTTGCACCCATAGCAAAAATTTTCACACCGTTTACCACTATACAAAATTCATTTCCGCATTCGTCCGGCTTTGTGCTCACGGTTACGGTGCGCAGACCTACCCGTTTTGTAATTCTGTCCGTAACCTTGCCGTTATATGCAAGTTCAGCGCATATCTCGTAAAGAGACTGTTTTCCATACCCTCTCGGCCACCACAATTCGGGATTTTCAATTACAATCTCACCTATGCCGTGCTCAAGTCTTACCGTTTTATTGTCAGCCGATACCGATATATCGCAATCAGCGTTTTTATGTTTTGTTAAAACAGAAAATTTCAGTATAACCTTTCCTTCTCTGTGTACCTGATGTATTTCAAAATTATCTATATAATCCACATCATAGCTTTTTAATTCAACCGGCTGAAAAATCCCCATATCAGGCAGCATAGGGCCCCAATCCCAGCCCGACATGCATAGAGCCTTTCTAAGATGCGAGGCGCCCTGCAAAGTCGCGTCCGAAACGTACAAATGATGTTTTTCCTCCATTTGCTTAAAATATTCTGTCGGCGAAGAAAATACCAGTCTTACTGTATTTTTTCCGATAACAATAAGGTCCGCAACATCATATGCAAATGTCCGATGCATATTTTTCACACTGTCAAGAAGGCATCCATTAAGATAAATATCACATATTGTATCCAAACCGCGAAATATAAGCTCGGAAAATTTTGACTTGTTTTCTATTTCAAAATCACATCTGAATTCACAGGGATAGTCCGAAAACGGCAGATATTTTTCTTCATTATCGCGCCAAAACGGGTCTTCAATTATGTTATTTTCAAGCAGAATGCCGTACATCGAGCATGGCGCGGTACAAGCTAACGGTTGATAATCCCTATAATAAAATGTCCAGTTTTTTAATTCCATTTTAATCCTCCATTTCGCCTTAGGCGTTTTTATTTCCGATATATAAAATGCTCTTTTAACCCTTAACAGTATTATCGCTTATATTACAACCGATAAATTGTCAATTTAAAGAGCATTTTTTATTTATCCTTTTACTCCGCCTACAGTAAGGCCTCCTATAATATGTTTTGAGAAAAATGCATACACAATAATCATAGGTATTATTGAAATCATCATAATCAACATATATTCGTTATCCTGTATGTTTTTGCTGGTGCTTAACTTATAAAGCATAACAGCGATAGGTTCTTTTGCCGTGTTTCCGAGAATAAGATACGGCCACATAAAATTGCCCCACGTTCCCGTGATGCTGAATATTGCCACAACCATTATAATGGGCTTGCTCAGCGGCAATATAATTCTCCCAAAAAATCCAATATCTGTACACCCGTCAAGACGTGCCGCTTCAAGATATGACATGGATATGCTGTTGAAGAAATTCCGAAACAGCAATACATTAAAGGCATTCGCTCCCGCCATAAACCATATCGGGGCATAGCTCCCTATCAAATTTACATGAATAAGCGGCACATCGACAAAAGTCATATATAACGGTACCATACTTATTCCGGGAAGCAGCATTGACCAAAATACTGCTGTTTCCATAATTTTTGACCCCATCGGCTTTAGCCTCGAAAGAACATATCCTGTTAATCCGTTAATAATTATATCCGTCGCAAGACAACCTATAATAAGCATTACTGAGTTACCGAAATATCTGGCAACGCTTACTTTTTTCCATACCTCGATTATCTTGCCGAAATCAAAGCTTTTCGGCAAAAGGGTCGGCGGCACGGCATACATTTCGCTCACCGTTTTAAACCCGGACAATCCTACCCATACAGTAGGTACAAGACATACAAGGCTTATGATAAACATAATCAAAAACATAGCCGCATATAAGAACTTAAATCTTATTTTTTTCATATCGGAAAAATTCAGCAGCCCGCTTGTTTTATCCGAAAAACGGCTTATTCTTTTTTCTTTTACGCTCTTTTCCACCATAAGTCCCTCCTACTCTTCTATACGCTTATCAAGTCCGAAATAGATAAATGTAAGAACCAAAAGCATCAGGAAGGTAATAACGCCTAACGCCAGCGATTTATCATATTGACCGTACTTAAACGCATAGAAATAGTTTGTAAGTCCCAAAGACATAGACGCATTATTGGGTCCGCCGCCGGTCATAGTAAGAGGCTGCTCGGTTACATTAAATACTCCGATAATCTGTCTTATAAGCATTAACAGAAGCATTCCTTTCATATGCGGAAGAAGCACAAACCGTATTCTGTTGAAAAATCCCGCCCCGTCAAGACGCGCCGCTTCATATAATTCCTGATTTATTCCCTGTAATGAAGCAAAATACATAATCAGTGTTGAACCGAATGTATTCCATGACATTGCAACTATAATAAGCGGAATAACCATATTTTTATTTGACAGCCACCCCATAGGACTAATGCCCAAATAATACAGCATCATATTAAGGAGTCCGCCCTCTCCGTCCATATAGACCAAACGCCATATAAGGCAGGTTGCAATACTGGGAATAATAACAGGCAAATAGGTTGTCACCTTGAAATATCCCTGCATATGCACCAGTTCGTTTAGCATAACCGCACATATAAACGGAAGCGGAAAACCTATTACGAGCGACCAGAATACATAAGCAACGGTATTTTTTAACGTTTGTATAAAATTTGTATCGGTTAATACATCTGAAAAATTCTTTAATCCTACAAACTCCACCGGGGTAAATCCCTGCAATCTGAAAGTCGAATATGTTATACCTATCAGTATAGGTCTCCAAACAATCATAACAAATAATATCAGCGATGGAATAAGCAATGCCCAACCGGACGCGTTATGCTTGATTATACTGCTGATTTTTCTTTTATTTATTTTGTCAGACATAATAAAATCCTCTCATAAATTTTATTTATGAGAGCGCTGCAGCAGACAGCGCTCTCATACTCATTAGTGCTTATCGAGATGATTTACCTGAAAATCGCTGCAAGCCTTTGCAATCAGGGCTTCACAATCAGCATCCTTGTTTGTTATAACCTCTTGAATACACCCGTCCAAAACGGCGTATAACTGCTGACAGTCTACCGGTTCCTCCGGTCTGATTGTTATACCTGAAAGGTCAAAATAATCAGCATAATTTGCCGGATCAACATTTACATAATCCGCGCGCACTTCCGCTTCTTTTGCTATTCTTTCGGGATTTGTCCAAAGAGGCAGCGCCGACTGCGGCAGAACAAGACCTTTCTGCTCTACAGTGTTCTGTAACGACTTCTTTGTGTTTTCAATTTCTTCTTCTCCGAATTCGGGCGAATATCCTGTAAGCGCAAGCCATTTCATTGATGCATCAAGCTGTTCGGGAGTAGCTTTCGGGTCAAACATTTTAATCGAACCGCCCATCTGTACATATCTTCCGGCAGGACCTCCGGGCATTTTCGCAACTACTATATCATCTATAGACATACCATATTTCTGTGAATAATCGCTTGACGGCGTTTCTATAATCATAGCTACACGGTTTGACGCAAACATTTTATGCAAATCCGTCTGATTAATTACAGTTTCCTGCGGGAGTACGTCATACTTCCACTTTAAATCTTTTATAAACTGAAGCGCCTGCACACACTCAGGTGAATTAAATGTCGCTTTCCACTTTCCGTCTTCCATCTGCTCCATGAAATTAACGCCATAGCTCCATGCTATATTCATAAAATGCCAGCCGCCGTAATTTTCTGTTGTTGAAATAGCATATCCGGCAACTCCGGTTTTATCTTTTATAATTTTAGCATATTCTGCCATTTCCTCATAAGTTGAAGGCAGTTTAATGCTTCCGTCTTCATTAACCAGTCCAGCTTCTGTGAAGAGCTTTTTATTGACTGTAAGTCCCTGCAAATAGGCGTTTATCGGATATGCATAAATTTTGCCGTCATCTCCCTTTATTACATCTAACAAAGCGGGATTTAAAGCATCAAGAATACCATTCTTCTTCATTACATCAGTTAAGTCTGCGGCATATCCGCTTTTCGCGGTCTGCTTAATTTCCGTAAAATGAGAATTGTACATTGTAGGCAGCTGATTTGCTGCGGCTTTCATCTGGAAAACCTGCGCGTCAGCATAAACGGTTGTATCGGTAATAATATTAATATCAGGATACTTTTCGTTCATCTGCTTTAAATAGCCTTCATTTATTTCTTTACCGTTGGGGTCTGTTTCGTCCGGCCAGTCAGCAATGGTTATGCTTACCTTGCCGTCAGCCTGTTTTCCATTCTGCGCCGTTTGCGTTCCGCTGCAGCCTACGAGTGCTCCCATCATCATAAGCGCTGCTAACCCCAATGCAATCTTTTTTTTGAATTTCATTTTCATCAAACTCCTTTTCTTTCTTCAATAAGGGGCAAAGCCCCGTCATTCAACGTTTCAGTGGGGGATTGTGCCCCCACTGAAAAAAGTAAGTGAAACCCGCCGCCTATAGAGGCGGGGGACATCTTGCTTTTAGTTATATTTTTAATTTTTAAGAGCTTACGGCTCTATTATTTCTCTGAGTTTTACCATGGCTTTTTCAATTCCGAGCTTAGGATCGAACACACTTGAGCTGCCTGCAACAAAAATATCCGCACCTGCGTTCATCATTTTCGGAATGTTTTCAAAGCTGCAATTTCCGTCAACTTCAATTTCTATGTTTGTATATCCCAAACCGTCAAGGAATCTTCTCATTCTTGTTATTTTTTCTATGCACTGCGGTACAAGCTTCTGACCTGCAAAACCAGGATTTACGGTCATTACCAGTACCATGTCTATATCATCCAGTATTTCCCTTATGCTCTCAATCGGAGTCCCGGGATTAATTGCCACCGCGGCTTTCGCGCCTTTTTGCTTTATTGACGACAGCGCTTTTTGTATATGCGGCGTACTTTCATAATGAACCGATATAATATCGTCTTTGCACACATTATATTTTTCGATGTATTGCTCCGGATTTTCCGCCATTATATGTATATCAAACGGAATATCCGTAATTTTCTTTATCTGATTAATCATTTCAGCCGGAAGCATAAGATTTGGCACAAAATGCCCGTCCATGACATCAAAATGAAGCATTTGCACATCATTTTTCTCCAGTTCCCTGACATCTTCTTCCATATGCAGCATATCCGCGCACATCATCGATGCCGAAATCTTGCCTTTTGATTTGGCTCTGCATTTTGCCGCAAGTGCCGCTCCGACCATCGGAGCATCAGGACCGAGCTTTGCCGCTCCTATAAACGGAAGCTCGCCGTTTGTCGAATAACAGTGTTTTTCTATATAATCTATGAGCGGATTTACGAACAATTCCTTTTGTCTGCTAATACCTCCGCTGAACAGCAATGCATCAGGCGACAGCAGATTGATAATTGAAATCATCGCTTTTCCAAGGCGCTGCACCGCATCCTCTATTATTTTTCCTGCCCTTATATCTCCGTTATTTGCCAATTCAAAAACTTCATTACAGGAAAGCTCTTCTCCGAACACCTTTTTTGCAGATAATTCAATTCCTTTCCCCGCAGCGTAACATTCCATGCAGTCCTTTTTTCCGCAGCCGCATTCTCTGCCCTCATCTCCCGACGGCAAATGACCTATTTCGCCCGACGCGCCCAAGCCGCCGTCAAATATACTGCCGTTTATGACTATACCGGTTCCTATTCCTGTTCCGAGAGTAACACATACCAGCACATTTCTGTTCTGTCCCGCGCCAGCCATGTACTCACCGAACGCTGCGGCTCTCGAATCCTGAATAAGTGTTACGGGTATTCCTATGTGTTTTTCAAGAATATCTGCAAAATTTACATTGTCCCAGCCAATATTGGGAACCTTACGCGCAATTCTTCCCGTGGAATCCACAGTTCCCGGAATACCAACACCGGCGCATGATATTGGCATTTCGGAAAAATGAGTCTTTAACAGTTTTCCTATAAATTCCGCTATCCCTTCCGCGCTTTTATCCGGCGGAAGCTTTGCTTCAACTCTGCCGCATATATTGTTATATTCGTCAAGAACACCGATATTAATCTTTGTTCCCCCGACGTCAATCCCAATCCTGCGCATTAAAACTCCCCCGCTTCTATCGCTGAAATCATATCGATTCTTCTCTGATGTCTGCCGCCTTCGTATTCCGCGTTTAGGAATTCATCAACAATCATCTCGGCTGTCGCACTTCCTATAACGCGCGCTCCGAATGCAACTATATTACTGTTATTATGCTGTCTTGACAGCTTTGCACTGTATGGCTCACTGCATACTACAGCGCGTATTCCCTTCACTTTATTGGCAGCAAGAGATATTCCTACGCCTGTTCCGCAAATCAATATTCCGCGTTCCGTTTCTCCGTTTGCCACGGAGCATGCAACCTTTTTGCCGTATATCGGATAATCCGTCCGCTCTTCGCTGCCGGTACCGAAATCAACGACCTCATGTCCCTGACTTTGCAGATATTTTATAATATGCAGCTTGAGCTGATAGCCTACATGATCGCACCCTATAGCTATTTTCATCGCACATACCCCTTTTTCCTATGCATAGCAGCAACATACGGGGCGGCGCTGTTAACCACCGCCCCTGCCATCTGCAATATTTTATTTCACGCTGATATTTGCCGTAACAGCATTCATTTCCGGAACGTATCCATTTGACATATCTGACATATTCGACCATGCCATAATCTTAACTGTAAGATTTGACTTATCAGCCGGAAGCATTAAATTGTTTATTTCAAATTTCCCTCCGGCAGCTGAAATACCCGTAACATCAACCATATTTAATGCATAAAGTGCGCCATTTTCATATACAGCTGCTATTGCAGTAGCATTTGAATCAAAATCTCTGTATTTATTGGTAAGAGTCCCCTTTACATTCATCAGAACTGCTTCAGATACACCGTTTGTAGCCGCTTCGCCGTCTGCGTTAATGTAATGGAGAGTCATATCTTTTGCCATAAACAGCTCCGGAACGGATACTGAGCCTGAAGCTGTATAATATTTATTTTTGAGATATTCCGAAATACTGTTCTTTTCCTTCGCTGTAAGCTCTCCCTGAACAACTATCATTTCCGCAACGTCCATAAGCAAAGCAGTTCCGTTAGTATCCCAACGGTTACCTATAGTGTATCCGTAATGAATGTCTGCCTTTGCTTTATCGCCTGTCGTATCCCATGAAACCTTCGGATTTTTATTAAGACCTCTTTTGTCTTCTTCACCCGTATTTATGTTCGGAATTGAACCTTCTCCGTCTTTAAAATCAATATTCATTGTAGTTGAATCGCTGCCTACGAGAGTTTCCAGCTCAAAATCAAGGAAGCCTCTGGTATATCCGTAATATGACGACCCGCCATTGCTGACATCGGTTCTTCCCGGATTCCATGCAAATACTCCGTTTGCCTCATTCGTATACGCAACATCAGGAGTATCTCCGAGACTCTGTCCCTTTGTAGCCGACTGGAAGCCCAGTTCAACACCATCACTGCCATGACGAACGTCTATACCGCCGCAGCGTCCGAGCTGGCTTCCGTGTCTGGGAAGATAATCGGTTGTATATACGCCTTTGTATGAATAATTATATCCGTCGGGAGCTTCTGCACTGTTAACCTTGTATGGCTTATATACAAAGTAAATCATTGAGCTTCCTCTGTAAATCTCCGGAAGCTTTACAGAAGCCGCGCTTTGGTTATCTCCCGGGAAATGAACTACTTTCTTACCGTTAAGTTCATCGGATACTCTTGCTGAAATATTACCCTCTATATCCATATCATTGCCTGCTGCGGATTTATCGTACCATTTTGCAGCGGCAGCATCAAAGCTGTCTCCGTCAATCCACAGCGCTATACGGCTGTCGTTTGCAAGCGGCATTTCATTGGGATCAACCTGATCCGGCAGCTTCTGCGTTGAATAATCGAGAGGCGCGAACGGGTCATAGCCGCTTCCGTAATACTTTGTATCGAGGTAATTCCTTACCGCAGTCACATCGTCATCACTCATTGTTCCAAGAACAACAATTACTTCCGCAACATCCATGTAAGGAGTTGACCAGCTCGATGTATCATAATCATCTCTTGCGCCCAAAACAAATCCTGTATGTTTAAGGAATGCATTATCGGCAACGTTGCCTCTGTCCCATTCCCCGCTCTGATTTGCATTGTTTGCGTCTACATACTGGTATTTTGCCTTTACCTTATCTCCGTCCTGTCTTACCCTGTAGGAATAATTCATAAACTGTCCTGTGGGATATGTGTCATTATCTGAAGACGAAGCTCTGTCACGATTTGCTTCGCCTCCATCCGTATTGTAACAATACGTATCGCTCTTTCCCCAGCGCCAAAGCTGATTTTCGTATGTTCCGTAAGTCTTGCGCGTCACACCGTCTCCCGTACTGTACAGACCTTTATAGTCTTCCATTTGATTCAGTCTTGTAACCATAAATACAGTACTGTCTCCAATATATTCCTCTTCGTATTTAAGTGTGTAAAATGTCGCATCTCCGATAGAGTCTCTCAATTTTACAGCCGGATAGCCGTTTATTGCTTCCTCGTCTATTTCGGGAGTCTGTTTGTCACTTGCTGCCGCAACCTTTAAGTCACCGCGATTTCCGTTGTTTTTCCAGACACCGTTCTTTACGCCGTCCTGCGCCTTTACCCACACTGCAAGTGCCGGATTCTCAGCGCTTAAAATCGAAGTAACATCACTCTCCGCGCTTGCAGAAAGACCTGCCGGAAATACCGACAAAGACATCGCCGCGCTTAACAGCGCTGCTAACATTTTTTTTGTTTTTGCCATTTTTTATTCCTTCCTTCTTTTAATTTTAATTTTAAGAAATATAAAATATTTCTTTAATTACTGCTTTTTTCTTTCAGTGCAAAACCACTTCCGCTATTTTCCACATCAAAAACATCCGTAAGATTTTTGTATAAGATAGAGCTGTTCATTTCCTCCGTCCAATACTCTGAAAAAGCCTTATTGAGAACTTCCGGCACAGCGCCGAATTCAAATTTGTAGGCTAAAATCTGTTCAACCGTTGTTTTTGTCTGCCCGGACAGCTTATCATAAATCGAGTCACTGACAATACTGTCATTCCACGAATTAGCCACAGCCTCAAGAACCAGTTCAAATTCCTGTCCGTTCCCGGCAGGGTCTGCAAGAATTTCATTGCTTTCAAGCTTTAATTTTGATATACTTTTCGATGTCACCGAAACCGAATATTCCTCTCCGTTCCACTCCACATCCGCGCCCAGCGCTTCCGATACCGCTCTCAACGGAATGTATGTTTTTCCGTCATCAATATACGCGCCGCTGTCTGCAAGTTCGCTGCCGTTCACGAAAATCCGCAGCTGATTCTGAGCCGTTGCCGCTCCGGCAGCTATGATAGCCCCGACTGCAATTCCGGCTGCAAATGTTCTGACTTTACTCATCTTATCAAACCTCATTTCTTCCGCAGATACCATTACTTTAAATTTTTATATACAACCACTTCATGAACTCTTGTTTCTCTTATTCTTATTGCCACCTGGTCATCAACGCTTATTTCCGTTTTCTGTCCCGGATAAACCTCCTTATTCTCAAGATCACATATAGTAATTGTTGCACTGCCAAGATCGTAAGTATATTGCTTACCGTCATCAACAATAATGTAATTTCCGTCGCTGCTTACACTCTTGACCTGTCCCGAAATAAGCGAACGCCAATTCTGACGGTAATCATCCGACGTTCCGCTCTTAACAAATCCCTGAGAAGGCGTGTACCAGCGTCTGATAAAGTTTACGTTTCCCTCTGCGTCTTCACCAACCTGAACTACCGTTCCAAATTCCAAATCATCCGGCCCGATACTGTATGGTTCATTAATTACCGTAAAGTCTTCCACGAGACTCTTCGTAACCTTTTCTCCATTCTGCAAGCCGTAAAGTGCGCTTTCGGCTTCCTCATCCTCGTTAAGAATGAATTTGAAATTATCATGGATATAGAACGACGACTTTTTCAAGGTATCATCATCGCCCTCCGAACCTGACGCTCCGGATTTATTCACAATAATATATTCGGGAACATTATATAAACTTTCATTATATGTAATAATGTCATATGACTGGTCGTATCCGAATGACATACCGTCCCTTGACTCATATATTTTTGTAAGACTCGCATCATCTTTCGGAACAACAATTACGCGCGTTCTTGAATTCGGATACACTTTACCCGAGAATGAACCTGCTCCTCTGTAAGGTAAATCATCATTTTCCGTACATTTTCTGAACGTATCGTTCGCCTCCGCCTGACTGCGAGCTTTAATATCTGTTTTATCTGTCATATCTACAGCTGTTTCAAGCTTCGCGATACAGCCGGCACCGTTAAGACGGATTCTGAGAAGCTGCGGTTTGATTATGTATTTATTCCCTATGTCAGACGTTTCAACAGCGGTTACAAAATTATCGTCCTTTCTAAGCACATCGGGCAGTTTATCCCTCGTTTCATTTATCGTTACCCTTTCGGCAAACTGCAAATCAACAAATCCCTTATCCCATATATATCCTCTAAGCGTTACAACAACGGGATCTGCTTCCTCGTCAACCATTAATTTTGTCGCATAAATATATTCATACTGCGATATTTCGCGGAAGCCTCCAATCTTGCCGTCAATATCCAAAAGCAATATACCCGCTCTTCCGCTTAAAAGCTCAGGAGCGTATTTCGTCTCCTTTGAGACTTCGAGATAATCTCTTGAGATTTCATATTGAATTCCGCTTACCTCAACCTCGTCATCACATACTGATGTAATCTGACCGCCGACCGGCTCAATTGTTACGTCTATATCCAGTAAATTTCTGCCGCTTTCATCCGGTCTGGATGCGACAATATTCAAAACATCCCATTTCTGAAGCTTATCGGGTGTAACAACTTCACCTTCACGCACAATGCGCACGCTTGTCTCCTCAGTATTATATTCAATATTTCTATATGATGCATATGCATCTACAAGTGTAGCTTTACCGTCAAATTCTTTATAAGAATCAAATATGATTGATTTATATTCTTTAATATACACAATATCATATTCACCGTCATCCTCGGTGTCGATAAGCGTTATATTTCCGGAGTTTATCTTTAAATCCTCAGCTGTATACTGCAAATACGATTTTCCGTTGTAAATGACTGTCGCTACAGGCGAAATCCTCACATACCGCGATTTTGAACCTTTATTTTCGGGATAATAGTATATTTTGTACCTCTCTGTTGCATCTATCTCGTCAGCTTTTATTACAACCGTTTGCTGCCTTTTATCTTCTGCTTCTATATATACCAGCGTGCCTACCGATAACGGCTCCTCACGGTAAAAATAGTTGACGCTCTGCCCAATATAATCGGAAGGAGTATATTCTCCGTTATTCATCACATCATCATTAATTTTTACCATATTAACGTCGATTGTGCTTGCGCCGGTAACAGAAGTTATCCCGTCGTCGATTACAACACCCGTACCTGAATATATGTCCTGCCACTTCGTAAGAAGCGTTTCCGACCGGCTCGGTTCAAGCGAATATTCAAGAATATCACGCGCTGTATTTACTTTTAAAGCGTTTGATACTATAACCGCCATATCCTTTTCCCGCAGATTTCCGTTAATTACCGCCGAAGACCCTTTCAGCAGTTTTAACGCGTCCGCGCAAACCATATAGCCTTTCGGATAACCGCCCGAAGCTGATGCATATCTGTCATAACCGAGAAGTTTTACCAAATACGTTATAAGCTGTTCCGTTTTTGCCGGTGAGTCAGGCTCAAAAATTCTTTCTCCCGTTCCCGATACAACACCGGTTTGGTATAAGAAGTCTACAATATCCGAAATTTCGGGGTTGCTGACATCATCGAAAAAGTCAGATATACCCTCTTCATTGACCGCCGTTTCATAACTGATAATATGTCCTATAATTTCAATCAAATCACTTCGTGTTATTTCCCTGTTCGTATCTGTCCTGTCAGATTCGTATATGTTCAGTGCTTCCAGAAAATCATATGCCCGTACTGTTTCAATGGAAAACTCCGTATCATTCTTTGCATAAACTCCGGCCGCCGATGACAGCAAGCCGATGACAGCAAGCGCAAATACGACAATTCTTTGCTTCATAATAGTTTTCCTCCCTTACATCTTCTTTAAAACAGAGTATATTACCTTTGCCGCTTCAGCTCTTGTCGCAAATCCAAGCGGATCAAATATTCCTCCGTCTCTTCCGTTTATAATTCCGGCGCGCTGCATTACACGTATACTTTCCTCCGCATATCCCGGTATAAGCTCCGAATCTGCAAACTCTGCCGCATCATTCACTTCGTCAAGCTTCATTCCGAGAGCTGTGACTGCTCTTTCACACATTACAGCCATTTGCGCACGTGTAATCTGACGGCCTATTCCAAATTCTGTTTCGCTTATTCCATTTACAATACCGCTCTTAACAGCCGCCGCAATATACGGATAATACCACTGCGATTTATCACAATCATCAAATTCACATTCGCCCTCCGGGCTGATATTGCATGCCGCTGTAAGCATTTTCACAAATTCTTCCCTTGTAACAGTATCCATAGGATAGAATTCCGATTCTGTTTTTCCATTCACGATATTTTTAGCTTTCAGCACATTAATTGCTTCCTGTGCCCATACCACATTCTGCAAATCCGTAAATCCCGCAAAAGTATCGGACGATGTATCGTTCTGCGGATTTAATCCAAGGACTGACGGCGCTGATACAGAGTTCTTTCCGCCGCCACCGGCTCCTCCGCCGCCGGCAGATACTTTATTCAATGAATTTCTGTAGCTTATTACCGCATTATCCATTAAATCGCATAAAGCATTTGCTGTATAAATTTTACTTTTACTGATTTGAGTTATAATGTACTTATTTATACTTTGCTTTTCATTTGCCGAAACCGTTTTATAATAGCTGTACTGAGCCGAAGCACTCATCAACGCTTCATTGTCCGATATAAGTTCCGAAAAATCAACATAGTTTGAATTATTAATATTGTAGAATATATCCGCTTTCGCATAAACTGCATTATAACTATCCATGCTTGAATACGGCATATTTGCGAAAACATAATTCGAGATAAATCCGTTTCTCTCAGTGCCTTCCGGCTTATATCCCAGTTCCTGAGGATATTTTTCAAGAGTTTTTAATGTATCCGCCGCCGAAGCCGAACTGTTAAGCTCTATAATCGGATATGATTTCTGCATCTGTGCCGCAAATTCTGCTATTGCGTTCTCACCGCTGCCGGATATTCCGGATGCCGCGCGAAGTAAATTGGATATATAATCCTCTTTCCCCTTTGTATCCAGCATATCATACACGTCTATTTGTATTCCCAGAGAATTGAGTGCATTTCTTTTATCAGAACCTTCTTTAAGCATTTCTGACACTGATGACTGTGTTGCTGTTTTAAGAGAATTAAATATCTGTTCTCTCAATGTTTTTCCGGCATATCCAAAATCTTTTATATCAGCTCTTTTGCTTAATTCCCCTCCGACCAGCAAATACATTTTTTTATTTATAACAGAGCCGTTTTTATCTGAATCGGGGAGTTTAAAGGTGTATGTAAAATCTCCGCTTTCATCTGTTTCGGTCATTCCGGCATTATATATATTGTCAGAAGTTATATTTTCCGCAGTATCCGCAGTTACAAGCAATACCTTTTTATTGCTTCCCGACGGTAAATTTCCGCTTACCTGCACAGTATCATTCATTACCGTGACACCGCCGATACCGATTTTTTCCGTTCCTTCCGCGTCTGAAATATATCCGTCAAAATCCGAAACCGCCATAGGCGTCATACTCTCAAAATCCTTAAACAATATAGCTTTTGCTTCCGGTGCTTCTCCCGACCACGCAACACTGTTTCGTACACTTGTTCCGCTTAAAGAACCTAATTCTTTAATATCCGACAACAGATACATATCGGCTATTTCTCCGCTGCCGACTATCTGTATCAGTTCGGCATCATCTACCTGCTTTGACGAACCGTTTGTAATATTTGAACGTACTATGAGATTTTCACCGCTCACCGCCGCAAATGCCGAGACATTATATTTACTCTTTACTAAATATTTGTCATTAAGGTAGCCTCTTACCCTGTTTATTTCCGAATCTGTCAGTGCTCTGCGGTAAACAATCACCTCACATACATTTATATCCGAAAAGTTCTTGTTTCCCGTTCCTCTTCCGCCTATGACATAGCCGTAATGTGTGTTATACGCACAGGAACCGTTTGATGTTGAATATGCTGCCGACGAAGCCGAAGTATCATAGTATGTATCTATAATACTTTTGTTCCAAACGCCTTCACGCTTTTCTTCATTTACCCTCATACCCGCAATATGAAATGACGAAGTATTCGGAGCCGTTCCGCCGTACCATACCGTACTCTCACTGCTTCCGAGACCGCTGTTTGAAGCAGCCACAACCATGCCGTCTTTTACCTGCAAATCTATGTCGCTTTCCTGAGCCCCCTCTGTGCTTGTTGTAAAAATACCTCCGTTTTTGGATGCCGAATTCAGCTTTGATACAATAAATACCGTGCTCTCTCCGCTGTACTTTTCTGTAGCTTTTGTTTTCATTGCAGCATTCTTAAATGCCAGCGACATATGACCGTTTACAGAATTTTCTTCTATTTGAGGACTGTTGGAATCTGAAATCGACTGTAAATCATTTCCTTTTCCTGATTTGTCCTTCCATGTACTTACCCTGCCCTGCTCGTCAGCCTGTATATCCGAATAATCCGCTTCGCTCCACAGGAAAAGCCCATATCTCGGAATATCCTCCGAATACGGAATAACAGTTGATTTTAAGGTAATATTACCGTCATATTCATCAATTTTACCCGTAAATGTTATTTCATTTCCCAGAGTAGTATCTACGCTGTCAGGATTGGGTGTCCAATTTACTTTCAGCGCTTTGCTTTTGTTGTTTGAAAGAGATACCGTGACATATTCGGGCAGAACAATACTGCCGCCTTCTTCAACTTCAACATCGGCAAGCTTTGTTAAAATCTTTTCTATTTTTACGGGTCTTACATATACAAAAACATTAAATGTTCTCTCCGTACCATACATATCCGTAATTTTACCGGTTGCCGTATAATTTCCGGCTTTATTCGTATTCAGTTCGTTTTCCCATATATATGACGGATTTTCAAACACAGCCTCCGAATTTTCATACTCCGCGGTAATTTTATCCGGCAATGTCAAATCGGAATATTGGTCTATACTGTAGCTCAAATCATCTATTCCGACAAATTCACCAACAGAAGTAACATTAAATTGTCTCACCGAAGTTGTCGTTCCAAAACCTGCTACGGCTGTATAAACACCCGCGCCCCATGAAAAAGGAATAACAATCTTTTTAACGAAATTACCGTTATTCACCGGCAGAACATCCGTCATTACAGCTTCGCCGTTCGGATTTTTCAGATACAGAATCACGTAATAATTTGCTCCCTGCGCTGTGCCGTTCACAATAATACTTTCGCCCTGCTGCACATCAGAAATTTCATCTAAATTACATTCAGCTGCCAATACAGGAGTCTGTATAAACACGCCTGCAACAAGCATCATAGCCAAAAACAAAGAAATTATCTTTTTCACACTAACACCCCTCTGATTACCTTTCTATCGGATGCGCAATATTTAAGCCGATATTGTTTTCATCGGCCGCTCCGAATGCGGATAATGCCATAATAGTTGAATACAATGATTTATCAAAAGTAAAAGTCAACTCGTCGGTAGATTTTTTTACAATCATTCCCTTTGGCATTGTTCTTGCTTTATCTTCATAAAGCTGAGCTATAACATAATAATCACTGTCAAATACAGAACCTTCAATCTGATTCATGCTGACTGTAACATTTGATTCGCTTTCGCCGTCATTTCTTTCGGCGTCTATCTCAAACTCAATTCCGTCTGTCGGAGGAAAAGGCTTAAAATATTTTTCCGAAAGGTATTCTGAAACCTCAAGAATTTCGCTTTCTGACAATGCTCTTGTAAACATTATTGCTTCCGCATACTCACTTTCAGGTGTCGTTCCGCTGAAATCCCATCTCGCTCCCAACGACAAGCCCACATATGTATTAAACATACCTACACTCAATCCGTTGTTTCTGTTTGTCGAATTAACCATTCTCTTTAAGGAAGTCTTATCCGACGCTTTATCGTAAGAACCGTAATACGATCTGAAATTTGTCGATTTCCATACTCCGTCCGTATAATTACCCCATTCTGTAATTATAAAGTTATGATATTTTCCGAATAGATCTCCATCGCTTTTATTAAATAAATAATCCTTATTAATGTCGCTTGAATTTGCATTAAGCGAGCCTGTTTCTATCTGATTGTTAAGAAAATATGCTTCAAACGTATTGAGAACTTTCTTCTTATTGGGTGTGTTCGTTGAGAACAGCCCTTTATATTCTCCGTACTGTTTCATATTTGCAACAATAAACACAGTCGAATCGCCGACATATGTTTCCGGAAAATCTACAGAAAAACACTGCTCTGTAGATGCCTGTGTCAGTTCCATTGCCGGTCTTTGATTTACCGCGCGGTCTTTAACCTTAGGCGCTCCGTAAACGGTCATGTGATTTCCGTTTCCCGATTTATCCCTCCACACAAGCTTTTCATCAATTCTCTCAATTCCAGTATCCGCGCTTACCCATACATACGGCCCGTTTTCGGGGTCTGTAAGTATCGACGGGACTTCTATATCCTCTGCGTGCGCATATATTCCGCAAAACATGCATATAAAGCATATTGACACTATCTTCTTAATCATATCTTTCAATCCTTTCCACCTTAATATATATTAATAATGCGCTCATATCCCTGTTTGAGCGGAATCATATTTGTAAAACTGCTCCAAAATATATGTTTTATTTCTGTATCTCTTATATCGTCCGGCAAATCTGCCGCTTTTTCAACTGCAATAGCCGTTTCTGCGCCTTCCGCAAGCGTAAACCCATTTGAAACAGAAACAGAATACAGCAATCTGCCGTCATATACAGCGGTAATAATTTTGGCGTCAGTTATATTTTCATCAGAGTTGTTTTTTATATCAAACACTGTTTTAACAGTTCCGCCGCCGCTTATAATTTCACATAATTCGCCGTTTTCATCTGTATACAGGTAACTTATACCCTTAACTTCCAATGTCTCGGAATACTTTTGGACAAGTCTCTCGGAGACACTGCTCATTTCGGCATCAGTCAGAGCATACGGAAAAACCACCGCTTCGGCAAGAATAAAATCTGTTCCGCCGATTGTGAATATTCCATTGTCCCTCCAGCCGTCCCTATGCTCGCTTAAAGTACGGCACTCACCGTTTATATAACCTTGTACGCTTACCGCTTCTCCGTTATTTTTCACGCGGGCGGCATATACCGCAAACTCTCCGCATTCTCCGATTGTTTCTCTTTTTCCGCCTGTTTTCAGATAAATCTTATTTTCCGATTTTTCAAATCCTATACCATTCTCTCCTAAAGATAATATATTTCCATCTTCCGATTTACTAAAATCCGCCGCCAGAAAAACCGTGCTTTCTCCTGCCGGCATTTCTGCCGCCGCAACGCGCGCAATATCTCCGCCTTTAAAAATATACGCTCCAAAACTGTTTCTGTAATTTTCAATATATTCCGGCATTTGATCTGCCGAAATCAATTCGGGTGAATTTCCTTTCCCCGAATAGTCGGGTATTTCCATAAATCCATTGACATTTATATCGGCCGGATATGAATTTCCTTTAAGCCACATAACACTGTCCGAGAAGCTTACGCCTTTCTTGCTTTTATCTGCCGGTTTAAAATACTTTTCGGAAATATATTCGCTTACCCCGAGTATTTCCTCCTCAGATAACGCTCTTGCAAATATGATTACTTCGGCGAACTCCGCATCAGGCGTTTCACTCTTAAACTCCCAGCGTGACCCCAGCGTAAAACCTGCATATGTATTAAAACGAGCTTCACTGTTATATGCCCTGTTTCCGAAATTCGCTTTCATATCAAGCATAGTCCGATCTGTTTCTTCATCATACAAGCTGTAATATGTTTTAAGACTTGTCGATGACCAGCTTCCGTTATTTTCTATGTTTTCATATCTTGATATAAAATTTTTATATACATTGAATTCAAATCCGACATTATTAAACTGCCGATCCTTATTTATATCTCCTGAACTGCTGTTCATAGACGCACTTTCAATGTTATTGTTGAGAAGATATGTTTCAAACGTATTATGCGTTTTCTTATAGTTCGGCGTTGACGTGGAAAACATGCCTTTGTACGCCTGGTGGTTCTTCATATTTCCAACAATGAAGATTGTGCTGCTCCCCACATATTTTTCAGCAAAATCAACATAAAAATATTCTGTTTCATTTGAATTCAGCAACATTGCACGGTGACCGTTCAATGCGTTTTCTTTAACCTCCGGGCTTCCCACGGCTGTCATATGATTCTCTTTTCGAGAATGGTCGCGCCATTTTCCAACACCGTCTATATTTTCTATTCCGGTATCGGCATATGTCCAAAGCATAAGGCTTTCATCGCTTTTCCAATTCCAATCGGCGGCCTCAGCTGTGCAAACCGACTGCAGCATGATAAACAAAACTGCCACAGCTTGTATAAATGTTAATTTTCTCAACGATATCACTCCCTGCTTGCTTTTTCTGCCTTTTCCTGTGCTGTCTTTAATTCTTCATATATATCCAAATTATCATCTTTTAAAATATTATTCAGCGCTTCGTTAAGATACTCTCCTACAATGCCTTTCCCGTAATATTCCATCTTATAATTATTTTGAGCGCTGTTAAGTACATCCAATATATTTTTATCCGCTATTGTCTGCTTCAAATCAATATCGTTTCTGACAGATACATATGAGCTTGCAGTATTATTTTCCTCATTTGAATCTCGCTGCTTTTTAAGGTATTCCTTGCTCCTCAAGTAAGAAATATATTTGAATGCCGCTTCCTTTACATGCGGCGGCGACTGCGCGTTAATGCTGTACATATTACCGCCGAACTGCGATGGATTTTTACCTGCGGGACCTACGGGAAACACAGCGTACCCGATATCTTCTTTATTCATTCCCGCTTCTGTAAAAACATTTATGTCTCCAATCGCTCCGAATGTTATTCCTACTTTTCCCTTCGCAAACCGCTTCTGTAATTCCGCATTTGTTATATCCAGCTCCGGGCAGATTACCCTCTCTGTTTTTAAGCGTCTGTACAGCTCTGCGGCTTTTATAACAGCTTCATCTGTGAAATTACATATTATTTCCCCTTTTTCTCCCTTATAAGTCAATTCACCGCCAGCCTGCCATACAAAGAACTCAAACCACCAGTCTACCCATTCTCCGGTCAAAAGCCCGAATCCTACTTGATTTTTCCCGGAATCCGTAAGAATTTTTGCATATTCCAGAAGCTCGTCCCAGTTTTTGGGCGGTTCTTCCAGATTTGCTTCTCTGAATAGTTTTTTATTGTACACCATCCCCATATAGTAACAGTCACCGGGAACTCCGTAAATCCTGCCGTCTACTGTACAATTTTCCAATATATCCGACTTAAACGCTCCGGCTTCCTCCCATGCGCTCATGTAATCGTTCAGAGGCTCAAGCATATTTTTATCCGCATATCTGCTTAACATAGGATAAGATAAGATTATCATATCCGGAGCGTTTTTATTTGCCTGAGCTATCTCAAAGTCTGCAACCCTGTCTCCGTTATGAACTACTTTTTTTAATATAATATTTTTATTTCTTCGTTCAAATTCACGGTTCATGTCTTCCATAAAAGTACTGTAATTCCCGGAATTACCTATCCAATCGACAATTTGGACACTTTTGTTATCGGCCGGATCCCCCGCATATGTGTTATCCGATAAATTACATCCGCTTAATACCGTCCATAAAAGTATTAAAACCAGCGCTCCAAAACTTCGTTTCAACTTTAATCCTCTTTCCTTTCCATGCTGTTTACATTGTAGCACTTACCAAACAACTTTTAAACCCAAAAATTCAATAAAAATGGTTCGATATTTAAACATCTGATACTCTTTTATATTCCTTTGGCGTATATCCCGTCAATTCTTTAAAAACAGTACTGAAATGCTTCGAGCTTTCATATCCTACCATATAAGAAATATCATATATTTTATATGAGCTGTTTCTGAGCAACTCCTTCGCTTTATCTATTCTTACCTTTGTCAGATAATCAATAAAATTCATTCCTGTTTCTTCTCTGAAAAGCTTGCTTAAATATACCGGATGAGCGTAAACTGCTTTTGAAATACTCTCGAGTGTTATATGCTCGCTGTAATTCTCCGTAATATACTTTTTCATTTTAGACACAAGCGTATGCTCCTGCATATTTTCATTATTATTAATTATTTCTACCGCTTGATTTATATAATCTTTCAATTCATCAATAACAGCATTTTCGGATACTTTATACAAAATACTCCTTATTACCGAAAGGGTAACCTGCTGGAAATCCGAACCGGCACCAATATTCTCACTTATAAATTTATTTATAGTCAGAATTATTTCGATACACATATCCCATGTAAATTTATTTCCGCACTTTTCCATCAGCTCCGCTGTATACTTATGGAGCTCCTTAACCATTTTTTCGGTCAAAAGCTCATATATTTTTTGTTCCGAAGCATCTGTAAGCAGTTCCATGCCTTTTAAATATTCATTCAGCTCATCAAAATAAAGTATATTCTGTCCTTTTTTTATCAGTCTGTATTCAAGAGTCTTTCCCGCGTTTATAAATGCTTTCTGCCACTGCTCAAATGACGTTACGTTCTGACTTACAGAAATATAATAAGAGTCCTTCCCTACACGGCGGTCTATTAATTCAGATACCGCATTCACATATTTTTTATATTCCGCACCCGGTATAACCACTGTTATTTCCTTTATTCCGCTGTCAAAGCAAAAGCCTCTGCCGGTCAAAATTCCCGCATGTATCTCGCTTATAAGCCCTATCTTTTCATCTCCGCCTATGTTCTCTTTGTCAAGATGAACTCTTATAAAACGCGTATCTGTTTCTTCCGCTTCAATACCCATTTGCCCCAGCGCGGCAAAAATTTCACGGCGCGATTCATATGCACCATGCACTATTTTATTCAAAAAACATTCCTCTTTGAATAAATCCCGTTCGTTCTTTATAACATTCAGCTCACGCTCCTCAAGAATTTTTTTCCGCATTTTTTCAATGCATTCGCTCAATTCTTCAAGATTAACTGGCTTTGTCAAATACGCGTAGGCTCCCAAATCAATCGCTTTTTTTACATAATCAAATTCATCATATCCTGATAGAATAATAGTTTTTATATCGGGGTATTCCCGCATCACCTTATCTATAAGCTCCAGACCGGAAATGCCATCCATAACTATATCTGTCAGTATTATGTCGATGTCCGTATTACCAAGGCATTTAAGTGCATCTTCACCGGAGGCTGCAACGCTTTTTACCTCGCACCCCATTTCTTCCCATTTTACATATTTTGCCAAACCGTTCCTTATTGTTTTTTCATCATCGACAATCATTACATTAAGCATCATGTACACTCCTTTTCCCTAACGGCATACGTATAAAAACGCTTATACCGCGGTCTCCATTACTTTTTACAGATAATCCATACTCTTCTCCGAACATCAGCTTAATTCTTTCGTTTGTATTGTATAAACCGATACTTTTTCCGTTACGCTCTCCCGATTCAAGATTTTTACTCAGCTCCGCAAGCTTTTCTTCAGACATCCCTATTCCGTTATCACTCACTATAATTATAAGCTTTTCATTTTCGCGTTCCGCCTTAATTGTTATGGCATTGTCATCTGTGTTTTTAAAGCCATGTATGACGGCATTTTCGATAAGCGGCTGTAAAACAAAGTTTACAGTTTCGCATTTCTTCACCTCGTCATCAATCTCTGTGCCGAATACAATATTTTTATCAAAAATCAGATTTAGCACGTCAATATAATCTCCTGCCTGTTCAACTTCTTTTTCTATGGTAACCAGCTTTTCGGTCTGCCTTGTAACACGCCGGAGCACTCCCGCAAATGCCTGTATTACCTTGCTTACATGATTTTCTCCGTCATTCTGCTCTATGCTTTTCCATCTGATAACCTCCAGCATATTGTATATAAAATGCGGATTTATCTGCATTCTCAGTGCTTCAAGCTGCGCTTCCTTACGCCGTATTTCCTCCTCCTGATTAATAATCTGCATTTTATAAACACGCTGTATCAATTCATCTATTCTTGACAGCATTGAATTGTATTTATCCCCGAGATAAGCTATTTCATCCTTTGCTCCAACATCATCCTTATATCCTGTTTCTATCTCATTATCCTTGCCGGACTTATCCATCGACCGCATAAGTTTTTCCAGCGGATTGTTTATACTTTTTACTATTACATACGATAACAAAACCCCGGGTATTACCAGAAGCAGGTTTACAAAAATCACCATCCAGCGTATGCTGTCAATGGTTTTGGTCATATTTTTATCTTTTATCATTTGTATAACATAAAAACCGGTAGATGTAATTTCTTTTACAAAAACCCTGTATTTTTCGTTATTTTTCTTTAAATATACGTTCTCTCCTCCATGCTCCGTAACATACCTTATTTCATCGTTATCAAGCTCTATACGGCTCTGTGCCGTAAGTGTGGATATACCGCCCCTGTCCGAAACAAGAAACAGATTCTCCGACAGATTGTCGCTCGGCAGAAAATCATCTGTGAATAAATTGGTTGATATATTTATAAGTATAATGCCCAGTGGTTCTTCCTCCCATGAATTGGGAATCGCTTTCATAAGCATTATATTTGTATCAAATGTATAGCCGTTTAATTGGCTTATTATAATATCATCCGTATTCTTCAGGTCATACCAACAGGTAATACCGCTTGCACTGACTGCTTTTTTATATATATCTGAAGCAATCAGTCCCTCCTTATCCGCTACACGTCCGCCTTTAAGTGAATTTTCATAATTTATCTGATTAAATTCATCATATGAATTTATTATTTCCAAATTCAATATATATTCATTTTCTGTTGTATTATAAAGATAATTATTTATATACTTTTTATATTTTTCCGCTCTTTCCCAATCTCTGCCTATTACAGCACTGTGATGCTGCAATAGCCACATCTTTAGTTCTTCATTTGCGCTTATATTCTGTGCTATATTATCAAACATCACCAGTCTCTGCTTTGTTATTTCCGATACACTCTGTATATACTGCGATGCATAAACGCTTGTTTCTTCTTTGATATTTTTTTCGTATTGAAACAATAATACTATATTAATGCTTACTGTCGGCACAATTATTAAAAAAGTAACTAAAGCAATGAGTCTTTTCAAAAGACTCATTGCTCTGAGTTTCTTCTCTATTTTCTGACTAAGTTCAAGAATTTTTTTGTTTGTCATACTATTCCTTTTTACTCTTTATATTCCTATATTTGAATCAAACGTAGGCTGCATTTTCATCGGATCAAAGTTACGGAAGTTGTCGTCAAGGTTATCATGTACATTGTTATAGTTGAACTGCGTTCTTCCTCCTTCGTCTCCATAGCTCGCTCCGTCAATCGCAATTCCTCTGGTTGAACCTTCACTTATTTCATTCGCATCTATCACAAGATTACTAAGCGGGCTTGCGTGCATCCAGAAATGAATCGACGCATGATTGTGACCGTTGTGACCGCAGCGGTATATATCATTATGCTGTATTTTAACGTTGTTTATGGCTGTGGAACGTGATTCTCCCAGTGTTTCTGTCGTTATGATAAGTCCCGCAAGATATGCCGAGCTTACAATATTATCCGCATAAACAATATCACTTCCGCCAACTATACTCATTCCTCTGCCCCAATATGTGCTTGAAATTGTATTATATCTCGCAACCAGATTCTGCGCTATTCTGCCGTTGCTGTCACAATAATCCTGACGTATAACAATGGCAATGCCATCGTCGCCGCATCCGCGTATATGATTGTTTATCGCAATGTTATTAATCTGAGGCACATCTCCGAAATGTATTGCATCGGCATAAATTCCTCTCATACGGCAGTTCTTTATTACCGAATTACTCAATCCTGCCCAACCGGTAACAGTACTGAGATTTCTAAACCACACATTGTCTATTGTTACATTGTTGCCGGACAAATCTCCGTTACCCATTATCGCTATTCCCTGATCGTCACGGAAAGTAGAATTACCCGATATCATCATATCCGAAATAGTTATATTATCATTAAGTTTAAAACCAACATAACCGCCCCATGGATTTTTGGTAGGCGCTGTGACGGGACAATACAATTCCGTGTACCATATTCCCGCGCCCTTTAAGCTTACATTATCCGGAACTTTAATTTTATCTGTCTGTATAAACTGTCCTTCCGGCAGCCATACATGCTTTCCCTGGTCGGAAGCCGCCTGCACACAAGCTCTTATCGCTTCGGTATCGTCATTATCATCATTCGGCACTGCTCCGTAATCACAAACCGAAATATATCCGTCAGGCATTATGCCTGCTTCCGGTGCCATTTCAAACTCCAAAAGATCTATTCCGTAATATGCACATCTGTTTGACGGGTTTTTCTGAAATCTTATTTTATCGCCCGCCTTAACGTCAGCATTTATAATCTTTTCATCGAAACTGCGCTGATAGAAAAGCGTCTGCTGATCGTAGCAGTATGTTGACTCCAGCTCAACGTCGTCCTGCTGCACATCATTTATATACATTGTGATTGTTCCGCTTGAATCCCGTGGAATTGTATATCGGAAAAGAAGCCTGTTAGCGTCAATCGGCGCGGTGAACTCCACATATTCCGTCTGCGCGCTGAGATGAACATAGCTTTTGCCGGATGCGGACTGAACCGCCTTTTGCTCCGGTGTGTTTTGCTGATTGTTATTGTCTCCTGTTGACGGATGTGTTTTCGTCGTGTTTACCGCTGCAGTCGGGCTGACTTTTGCTTCCTCCGCCTCAATGGTTACAAACGGCATTGTTGCTCCTTTAGGCTCCATATCCACCAGTTTTGCAAACCCAACCGATACAGGCTCTACTCCCGAATCATACGTGATGTATAATTTATGAACCCCCGTAACTGTATTGTCTATCGCCATAGGCTGGACTTCAAATACACCATCATCCGTTTTGCAGACAATCAGCGTGCCTATTGCCTGTCCCTTTACGGAATCTATTCTTGCGCTGAGTGTTGCGCCTGTTTTTGAAGCCGACAACGACAGTGCAAGCGTTTTTACGCCGTCGCCGAAATCAACGTTTTCATATGCAAAGCTGCCTTTGTTCCTCAGATCCTCAACAACACTTCCATCTGTTTTACAATTTACTTCTTCCGAAGGATTATTAGCAATATAACCTTCCCTGTCCTCTAAATTGGACAAATCTATTATACGCTTTTTGGCAGCCGCTATTGTTTCTGTATAATCTTTCTCTACTCTGTCTCCAACAGCAGTCCATGCCGAATCGAGCGGTGTAAACCGCCATCCCTTTCTTACAGCTGCGTCCTCCGCGCCGGCAGCTGTGCCGCACATCAGTGTTATTGCAGCAAATATACTTATGACTCGCTTCATATAATTTTTCTCCTCTTCTTTTATTTTAAAAACCATAATTATCTCTCAATATCGGATTGAATTGACTGTTTTCGTTTCTGTATTGAGGACTCCACCCGTTTCTTTCAAGAACATTAAGCGTAAATTCGGTTTTTCCGTCATCTCCGTATGCCGTATTATCAACCCAAATTCCAGAAGACGCATTATCTGTAATGCAGTTCATTTCAAACCTTGCATCGAACAGTCCGTTATATGACAAATCAAAATGCATGCCTGCATGATGGAACAAACGGTTTGAAGTATGCTTTATAATATTTCTTTGAACGCGTATCTTATCATTTTTAACGGAATATGAAGGAGTAAGCAGTTCCGCTGACACCATCAAACCCGCATTCACCGAGCCGTCAATAATATTATTTGTATACTTTACATTGCTTCCGCCAACTATACTCATTCCTCTGCCCCAATATGCCGCGCGCACCGTGTTGAATTGCGCCGTAATATCCGACGCCTTCAAACCTTTATCCTCCGTGTAGTCTTTTCTTGTTACAACGGCCACTCCGTCGTCACCGCATCCTCGGATATAATTATTTACTGCCGTATTTGATTGCTGCGGACCATCCCCGAAATGCAGCGCATCCGCATACAAGCCTGTAAATCTGCAATTTTCAATAATGGAATGGCTCCAGTTTGTCCAGCCCATACCGACTGTCATATTCCTAAACCAGACCTTATCTATATGGCAGAATTCTCCGTCTCCGAGTTCCTTACCCATAATCGCGATTCCGGAGTCTCCCCTGTACCGTGAATTTCCGCTTATCATAAGATCTCTTATCTCGGTATTGGTTTTAAGATAATATCCGATTTTTCCGCCCCATTCTCCTTTGCCGTAAGATCTTGTCGGACAATATATTTCAGAATACCACATACCTGCGCCGTATATATTAACACCGTCAGGTACCTCAACCCGCTTTGTCTGAATAAATCTGCCTGCCGGGATGTATACCGGCTGTTTCATTAGCTTTGCATCTCTCAGCGCTTGCTCTATTGCTGACGTATCATCCTTATCATCGTTAGCGACCGCTCCGTAATCTTCTATCGAAATCCATTCTTCGTTCCATTCCACCGGCTTGTCAACCATTTCAAAGTCAACAAGATCGATTCCACAGTATGCTCCGGTGTCCGATTCGTCTTTTTTTATTTTAAGCCTATCGCCCGCAGACAAATCCATCGCTATAAGCTTATCATCAAAGCTTCTCATGTAGTAACTATCCGTATCGTAATTATAATCGGACGTCAGCTCCGTTCTTTGTCTTAATTCATCATTTACATACAAGCTTACGCTTCCCGTGCTGTTTGCTGGAATTGTATACCTCATAACAATCCGGTTGCTGTCCTTTGGCACGGTAAATTCCACGTAATCATTTGCCGACGCAAGATCAACATACGCCTTGTCCGACGCTGCCTGTACAGCTTTCTGACGATAATTGTAATTGTTTCCGTCACGGCTGTCACCGCTCACCTGAGGCACATCATAATTATTAAGATTGCATACAACCGCCTTGCCGCCTATCTGCGCTTTTTCCGCTTCTTCCGTTATAAAACCGGTAGTTGCGCCGTATGTTTCCCTGTCCAACAATGCTATTTCGCTGATTTTCGCAATACTGCTGCCCTTAACGCTTACGAAATATAAATCATGCATATCATTCACAGTTTCATCAAATTCCGAATATTGATATTCTTCCTCACCATCTGTATTACAAACAACAAATTCAGATATTTTTCTACCCGACGGCGAATCAAGACGTACTTCAAACGTGTCTCCCGTGTATCCAGCCTGCAGCTTCACCCCAAGCGTCTTGTATCCGTCATATAACTCAGCATTTTTTATCACAAAAACCGAATCGCTGCTGAAGTTCTGTATTTTATTCTCCGCAATGATTACATTTCCGCTCAATGTTGCCGCGTCCATTGCCGTAAACAGCATTTCATCAGGCTTTCCGTAAATGCTTCGGTAGGTTATTTCAGGATTCCAAACGGTTTTGTCACCATTCATATTACCTATGGAATCAACAGCAAAGTAAAGACTCTCGCCTTTGTTAAGCATTAATTCCTCCAAGGACGCGTCGGCTGTTTCACCTTTCAATTCACGTTCCCACAAAACATCATTTTCTTTCTTTATCTGCGCTTTTACACCGTTTTCGCTTCGTTCTCCTACTGATACGCTTCCTTTTACCGAAACATAACAGTCATACGGAGCAGTCCACTTTTTCACCGCATTCCATGAATCGGAAGGATAAAAAACATTCTCGTCAACATAAGGATAATCATGACCGGACTGCCATGTTGCTTTTACATTTGAGGTGAATTTGGGCATATAATGATAAATATTCTTATTATTTATCATATAATACCATCCTGTCTCGCCCTGAACTGTTCCCATACGTTGTCCGGAAGTTTCCATGGCTCCCGCCGACGATGACGTTATTATCTGTATCGCCGAACAAATAACCGCAGCTGCTGCGGTAAATCTTTTGTTCAAATTACTCACTCCCTACCTTATATGCTTTATTTCATTATTTCCGTTTGCAAGCATATATTCTTTATCTCCGACCTTCAGCACCGCATTTATTTTTCCCTCAATACAAATATTAATATTCACATATTCTTCCGTATTTTCATATTTGACAGATATGGTTCCGCTCTTCGTTTTCAGGCTTCCCTCTGCCTTTTCGATAATATCGGTAAGCTCCGGTGTGATTGTAACCTGTTCAAAGGCATAACATCCCTTATTCTGTTTTATCCCAAGCACCGAATAAAAGAAATGCTTTACTGCCGATCCGAACATAGGATGATTATGTGAATCCAGCCCGCTCCAGAACTCCCACAAAGTTGTTGCCCCTCGGTTCATCTGATAGCGGAAGGACGAATCTGTATCTGATGTGATAAGCTCATATGCCAGCTTTCCGTATCCCTTGTCAAACAAAACTGTTGTAAGCACGTCCAGTCCGAAAATTCCTGTATCAAATCCTTTAAGTGCAGTATATTTTTCTACAAGATTTTGCAGCGTGCGTTCATCACCGAGACCTATATTTAAAGCGAACGCGTCGCTTCCCTGTACGCCGCCGCAAAAACTTCCGTCGCTTTCATTATAATATGCTTCCTCGATCGCTTTTTTTAATATCTTTGTTTTTTGCCCGAATTTTTCTATATCATCTTTTTCTCCGAGAATTTCCGCAATCTCGCTCATGCACTCCAGACCCTTTACATAAAAATATGTATTTATAAACGGTTCCGGAATTTCAACCGGTTTGGGGGTCGCCCATTCTCTGAGACACCAGCCGCCCTCTTCTTCTCTTACCACCAGGTTATTTTCCGAATGCATGTCAAGATATTCAGTCCATTTTTTCATAGCCGGATACGCTTTTTTCAGCACCTCTTTATTTTTATAATGCATGTAGTGACGGTACGGCACAAAAACAACCGCTCCGCCCCAGCCGCCGGGACCGCCGCCGCCGCCGTAAAACGGCGCCGTATGCTGAACATGTCCGCTGTACTTATCCTGACCGTCCAGTATGTCTAAAATCCACTTTTCATAAAAATTTTCAGCATCAAGTATCAGCATAACAGTATCGCATGTGACCTGTCCGTCTCCCGTATATCCGAGACGCTCTCTGTGAGGACAATCTGTCGGAACGCCGTAATGCATGTTAGAACGCTGTGTTCTTATATATGCGTCATACAGCCAATTCAAAAGAGTATCATTTGTTTTAAATGATGTCATTACTTCCATATCGGAATATATTACAGTGCATTTTTCCGGTTCTGCATTTCCGATAATTTCAAAGTATCTGAATGCATAAAGCACAAATCTCGGTTCAAATTCACACGGCTCACCGCTGCATATGTATGTACTTGACTGTATCTGCTTTTCTTTTCCTGTCGAGTCAAAATTAAGTGTATAATCCTCATTTATCTCCTCCGCATAACGGACAAGTATGCTTTCACCGGCAGCTGCATCAGAGACAATTTTCACCCATGCTGTGGTATTCTGTCCCATATCATATAATTTTCTGTCTCCGTCCGAATAAATCAGAGACGGTTTCAATTCATTCATCCGCCTGTCCGACGGACACTTCTGCAATGTGAGATTTGTTTTCGCAGCGTCTATTATTCCGGGCTTTTTCCACGCTGACACGTCAAATCCGTTTTCGCTCCAGCCATTTTGCACAAGACGCGCATCCTGCGTTTCACCGTAGAAAATATTGGTTCTTATAATTTCGCTCCTGCTCCACAAATCGTTTTCATCGGATACAACAGTGCATACACCGCATGCACCTTCAATGTTTATTTCATAGCACAGCTTAGGCTCACCGTAAGAAAGCTTTCCCTCTTCAGTTCTCCCGTTCTGGCAGTACCAGCCTCCTCCCAGAACTACTCCGATTGTATTGTTTCCTTGTAAAAGATATTCCGTTATATCGAACACACGGTAATATGTTCTGTACTCAAATGTATCATTTATTGGATACAGCATATCCGCAAATACACGCTTTTCATAGTCTGACCACACGGGTGTAAGCAAATCCTCCGATACCCGTCTGCCGTTTATATACAGCTCAAAGAAGCCCAGACCGCATATGCTTATCTCGGCTTTTTTCAAATCTGATACGTTAAATTCCTTTCTGAACATCGGAGCTTCGCACTGTTCATCTGCTCTTATCCATTTCGAGTTTTCAAATAACATTTTACTACCTCGTTTTTATATTTTTATCACATCTCTATTATATAATATCGGTATTTTTTTTTAATTTCAAGGCTTATTAACCATTTTACTAATTTTTAAGAGGTTTTTATTAATATATCATACCTGATAAAAATGAATGTTTATCTTATTCCCGTCTTTCGAAGTTAACACTAGAAAATTTAGACACGCAACCGCATACAATCCCGCATACCAACAAAAACAATAAGTCTGAAAGTTTATATTTTATATATGACTTGTTTCTGGTGTCTTCCACCAACCAAAAGTATGTTGACATTCGTTCCATTAAATTGATTTTTTCGCTCTGTTCTATTTTATCACTTTTTAGCCTATTTGTATACTATTACAGGTTTATTACTTTTATTTTTTAGCCGTGCTTTAACTGTACCTTGATTATATTTTATCAAATCAGTAGCGGAAATCTTAAGTTTTTTACAAAAAAACATTTCCCACGTAACAAGAAAATGCAGAAAAATACGAAAAAACACGATTAACCAAGATTAGTTAATCGTGTTTCAAGACCAAGCCTTAAAAAGCCTTATTTTAAGCCATTCTCAGAGTATATCTATTTGTATTTAATCGTATCCAGATTTAACCGAAATATCTCTTCAAAAGACCTTCAAAGCCTTTTCCGTGTCGCGCCTCGTCATGGAAGCAACCTTAATTTGTCCAGTATTTATGCGGTTTTCAAGGTTTCTCTCAAAGTCTGTCCCACAAGCTTTTTTTCCACGAAAGGTCAAAAAAGCATGAAACATATCGTGCATCAGTTATTGAGCGCGGTCATTTCCCTTGCCTGAATGTATTATATCATATTTTATATAAATAATAAATAGTTTATTTTCTATTTATATAATTTCACACTAATAATTTACTATTTCTGCAATCTTAACTTTTGATATAACCAATATAGATTGTTTGTATCAATCCATTAAATCTTCCATTCTGCATCCCAAAGCCCTTGACAATTGCAATAATGTTAAGCTTGCAGCCTTGTTAATATCCTTGCTCCCTGCTTCATATTGCTGAAGTGTTCTTAAGTTTACCCCTGACTTTTCAGAAAGCTCACGTTGTGAGTAATTACAATTTTTTCTTAGAGTCTGTAATTTGGTTGGAGTTTTTTTATTGTCTATGATACTATTCATTATATCGACAAATTTATCTTCTGAAGCTTCGTGAAGGGTTGGGTAAAGGTGTTCGATTTCTGATGGGGTTATTTTTTGAAAGATTTCGTTAAAGCTCTTTCCTGTAATCCATTGATAATATGCGATTATATAACCACACCAATACTCAGAGGAGTATTCATATTCTATTTGCGGATCATGGAAAACTCGTTTAAATCCCGATTTTCGTATAACATCCTCCACAAGCTCTGTACCTGACATACCCGATACAATTTTAGGAGTACCGGTTTCAAATTGTGAAGATATACCCGTAGCTATAAAAAGTTCAAAAAAAGCATCTATCGGAATGTTACAAGCATTAACAGCATAATCTACCGCTTCACCTAAATTTCTCATCGCATCATTTAAATATTTCTCATCGTAAGCGTGGATCATTCGGTTTAACCTCCTCACGAATAATATCTCTCATAAACAATCCATTTATATCGTCTTTTTCCAGCTCAATATTAAATGCTTTTCTTGCTTCATCATCTCTGCTCTTACGTTTAGAATAGTAAATGGTTCTATCAACCGCTTCGTATGAATTGAATTTAATCAAATCAAATGCCTTTTTACTTTTCAAGACAAACTGTTCTCCAAGCTTTCCTAATTTCATTGCATATGATAATTGAGCTAACGATATTTCATTATTTACAAAGGCTCTTGCAAATGAAAAGTAGGAATCATCAGCTCTAAATCCAATAATAGCATCATATCCGTCTATATTTGGTATAAAATATTTTAAAAGCCATTCCATTCCGCGTTTCATTGTAGGTGTGGATATTCTTACTTTCCTGTTATCCATAAGAAGCGCAAGCCAATGAAGAATCGTATATTCCTTATCAGATAAATTTAATATTTTAATCTTTGATGCATCTATTTCATACTTATTTACAAATCCATTCGTTCCTTCGCTGCAGACCCATTCTTTTGCCAATTCTACATTTTCAGTACAATAAAAACCCCGACCGTAGTCATTATAATCTTTTCCTTTACCGAACTCAGGAACTTCAATTATTTCAGACGAACCGTGATATATAATTAAATTATTCATATAATCATCTCCATACTTCTGTAGAGGTATAATCATATTATACCTCTACAGAAGTACTTTGTCAAGTGTTTTAAGCATTAATTACATCAAAAATTCGGTCTTTTTATCAATCGCGATTCTTGCCATATCCGCCATATGTCCTGTAGTGTGGGTATAATACTTCAATGTGAATTCAAGTTTTGAATGTCCAAGCATTTCCTGCACATATCTTGGACTTATGCCGCTTTCGGCTAAGACAGTTGCATAGGTGTGTCTCAGATTATGAAACTTGAATGGAATATTCAAATCGTCTTTTATTATCTTTGATAAAAACTTAATACTATTCGGTGTGAGCATTTCGCCATTTTCCTTTACGTTTATTAGGTCTGTTACTTCCATATAGTTTTCTTTATTTTTGTGTAGCCGCTCTGTAACAAAATTTCTTTTATATCCTTCACCATATAGTTTTTTATTTTTGTTTTGCGATGCTTTTAATTCTTCAAGAAATTTTATAAAATTATCCGATATATTTATTGTTCTGTATGAATTTACTGTTTTTAGCGGACAAAAGCACCATTTTCTATCCTGATAAAGTAATTGTTTGTTCACACTTATGGTCTTTGAAGCAAAATTAACATCTTTCCAACGAAGTCCCAAACACTCACTTTCCCGGAGCCCGGTGTTTAATGCAATATAGAACGGAATCTTTACATTTGTATTTTCAAGCCGTTTATACATAACAGATAATTCTTCCGATGAGTAAACCTTCATCTCTCCAACATGTCTCGGATCGGGAGGAGGCGCTACGTCATCAAATATATTATGCTTCATATATCTTTTCCTATGGGCATAATCGAATACACATTTCAAGGTTTTATACAATCCTTTAACGAACTCCTCACTATAATTTTCTCCTCGCTCATTTATAAATCTTTCCAATGCTTTTGCCGTGATTTTATAAACATAAAAATCTCCAAAGGTTGGTTTGAAATGATTTCTATACATAGAATCGTACTTTTTAAGCGTTGCATACGCTCGTTTTGGTTTTCCTTCAAACTCTATAAACTCCTCATACACCTCATTAAATGTTATTTTTTTATTTTCGGGATAAATCCCTGTTTCTTCATAGTCATTTATAAACTTTGTCATCGCAAGTTGGGCTTCTTTTTTAGTTTTAAACCCACCGCTCTCAATTTGCTTGTTTTGCCCGCAAACCGTGCTGACATAAACACGGTATGACCATGATTTCCCTCTTTTTCTGATACTGCCTTTCATGATTATCACACTCCTGTTTTTTATTAGGGCTTGCCCTTATTTTTATTATACAGGAGTCTGCAAGTCGTTGATATACCTGCGTTTGTGAAGAAAATAAGGGCAGAGCAAAATTAATCAAACAGATTGTGCGGTTGCCCTTGTTCTGCCCTTATTTGCCCTTAATCTTCCCATAACACAAGTACAATTTCTGTTAGTTTCGTGACCCTGCTGTACACGAAACACTCTTTAATGAAAAGCGCATAAAAACAGGGATTAAGAAACCTCAATCCCTGTTTTTATGCGTATTTATTTGTATCTGATTTTAACCAAAATATCTCTTTAATAAGCCCTCAAAGCCCTTACCATGCCTTGCTTCGTCCTTTGCCATCTCATGAACTGTGTCATGAATTGCGTCATAGCCAAGCTCTTTTGCTCTTTTAGCTATATCAAGCTTACCTGCTGTTGCGCCGCACTCAGCTTCAACACGGAGCTGAAGGTTCTTCTTTGTATCCGGGAAGACAACCTCACCGAGAAGCTCTGCAAACTTTGCAGCATGCTCAGCCTCTTCAAAAGCAGCAAGCTTATAAAATGCACCGATTTCAGGATAGCCCTCACGCTCTGCCTGTCTTGCCATTGCAAGATACATTCCAACCTCTGTGCATTCACCCTCGAAATTAGCCTTAAGTCCTGCATAAACCTCAGGATCAACATTCTTTCCTACACCTATTTCATGCTCACATACGAAGGTAAGTCCGCCTTCCTTAACTTCCTCAAACTTATCGGCGCCTGCCTTACATACGGGACATGACTCGGGAGCGCTGTCGCCCTCATGGATATAACCGCAAACCTTACATACAAACTTTTTCATAATAAAATTCCTCCTAAAATATTATTTTTTTGATTTACAACTCTCACATATGCCGTAAAACAAAAGAGTGTGACCCTGAATATCAATTCCTGTTTTATTCCTCATCTCGCTGTCCAGATTTTCATACGGCTCAACATTGATATCATATATCATGCCGCACTCCTTACAGACAAAATGATAATGCTGCCGAAAATTGCCGTCATAATGCTCACATCCTGTTCCCGCGTCAATCGCTATGATTTCACCGCATTCCGTAAGCTGATGCAGGTTTCTGTAAACAGTTGCAAGGCTTACCTTCGGGAATTGCTTTCTCAGCTCAGCATACAGCCAATCGGCGGTAGGGTGACAGTCTGTAGATTTCAGAATTTTAATCAAAGCCTCCCTTTGTTTAGAATACCTGGTAATCATATCAGTTATCCCTCAATTCTGCATATTCGCTAACGATAATGATTATCGTTATCATTATTATATCATAGATTTTAAAAATGTCAATACCTTTTTATAAACAATATTGAAATTGGTAATATTATATAAAAATAAATTAATTTAAAGGTCTGTATATTGCATAATGCTTAAGGTTTATAACTATATGCTCAAAGATTTTAAATTTACATATTGTTTACATTATAGAGGATTGACGAATTTTCAATGAAATGATAAAATATATTACGTATGATTGTTCCGATAAATTGATTTGCGCACAATACGGAACCCGGGTGCGCTTTGGCGAAAGGAGTAACTGATTATTTATGAGAAGCTGTGCTTATTGCGGAAGAGATTTGGCTGCCGGTGAGGTATGTGATTGTCCCGGCGCTGTCAGAGCAAGAAATGCAAAAAACAGAGGGACAGGAGCAAGCAGCGGCTCTGAAAGCACCTCTTCCGGCAGCAGTGCGGGAAGAGGTCAAAGCTCTTACAGCGGATGGCAGGAAAATACTTATCAAACCGGATATACAAAAAAGGATAAGAAAAAGAAATTCCGCCGTAAATTTAAATTCAGAAAGCCAAAGGGCTTTAACAGGGAAGAATTCAAAGGCGCCGCAAGCGGTGTTTCCGGATTTACAAAACGCTTTATCCATGATCCTGTAAACACCGTCTCAAATCCCGGACATCTCAGCATTATCCAGATAATTCTGCTTATAGTACTGATTTCGCTCGTGCTGTCTGTAGGCGGATTCTTTGCTTATACCCGTGTGATATCCGTATCTATTACAAGACTTATGTCCATGTCCGGCGGCGCGGAAATTCCGTTGATGAATTCCATGCTTCCGACATATCATATAAAGCAGCTGCTTACAACGGCGCTCTACGGCACGGTTTCAATCACTCTGCTTGCATTTTTGTATCTGCTGGTGATGTACCTTGTAAACAGGTTTATACTGCGCCGAAGCACGGGATTTTCCGATTTTATTGTAAGGCCTGCTGCGGCTATGATACCGCTTCTTGTTTTCGGGCTTGTTGGAATTGCCGTAAACTTTTTCTCGGTATATGCCATGATTATGCTTTTTCTTACAGGACTTGTGCTGTGGATAGTACTGACATATGAAGCACTGCGCTCTGAATGGAGTTCACTGCCGGCTGTCAGAGTCATGTATATGATGGCTCTTTCCTTCTTCATATTCTTTGTTATACTGTTCAATATTTTCAGAGTGATTTAAGGCTGCGTATTACACAGCCAGATGGGGGATTTTATGTTTAACACGTCAATAGGCATCGACCTTGGCACCGCCTCAGTTGTTGTTTATTTAAAAGGAAAAGGGATAATAATAAACGAGCCGTCAGTCATTGCGGTTAATAAAAACACCGGCAAGGTTATTGCCGTCGGGGCCGCAGCACAGGTGATGCTGGGCAGAAACCCGCCGGAAATCCGGGTGGTCCGTCCGCTGCATGCAGGAGTAATATCAAGCTATACTCTTACAGAGGCAATGATAAAAAGCTTTCTCGCAAAGGCTATGAAACGCATTGTGGGCAGACCGAAAATAATGATGTGCGTTCCGTCAGGCGTGACGGATGTTGAGCAGCGCGCAGTAATTGAAACAGCCCGTCAGATGGGCGGACGGGAAATATATATTATGGAGGAGCCGGTTGCAGCGGCTCTCGGTGCAGGAATAGATATTACACGGCCAAAAGGCGCAATGGTTATTGATATCGGCGGAGGAACTACGGATATTGCAGTGATTTCCGTCGGAAAAATAATTGCGGGGCGTTCTCTGAAAATAGCAGGCGATGAATTTAATGAGGCAGTAGTTCGCTTCCTCAGGAAAAAATATACTCTCATTGCCGGGCCTCAGACCGCAGAGCACCTGAAAATTACAATCGGAGGTGCTGTTATATCAGAAAAGGATATTTCCTGCGTTGCAAGAGGAATATGCACGGTTACAGGTATGCCGAAGGCTGTGCTGGTATCTGCCTCAGAGCTTCGGCCGTGCTTTGATGACCTTATTCACAACATTATTGAGCGTGTACGGGATGTTCTTGAAGAGGTTTCACCTCAGCTTCAAAGCGATATCCTCGGCGACGGTATTATCATGACCGGCGGAGGAAGCCTTCTAAACGGACTTGCGGAGCGTATTTCCTCGGAAATATCAATCCCGGTGCGCGTGGCAGACTACGCGGTTTCATGTGTTGCCAAGGGTGCGGGCTTTGCTCTTGACAGACTAAACAAAAACGAAAATCTTAAATTCTATAAAAAGGCGTACATTCATGAATAATATGCTTTTACAGGACGAATTTATATCCGACCTTCAGCGCGGGGGACTGGTGCTTATCCAAAAACGCTCAGCCTTCAAATTCGGTACCGACGCTGTTCTGCTGTCGGATTTTGCAAAAGACATAAGATGCCGCAGGATTCTTGATCTATGCACCGGAAGCGGCATTGTTCCGGTGCTTTTATATGCAAAAACGGCGGCGCAGGAAATTTACGGCGTTGAAATACAGCCGGATATTGCCGATATGGCAATGCGCTCAGCCGCCCTTAATAAAATAGAGGACAAGGTTAAAATTATCTGTGCCGATTTACGAAGCCTTGAGCTTCCGCGCCATTCCTTTGACCTTGTCACATGCAATCCTCCGTATATGAAGGCAGGAAAAGCACTTTTAAACGAACGTGACACAAAAAGCATATCAAGGCACGAGATTCTGTGTACTCTTGACGATGCGGTATCCGCGGCGGCGCTGATGCTCCGGGAAAAGGGGCATCTTGTTATGGTGCACAGGCCCTCACGCCTTGCAGACGTCATATACTCAATGAGGCAGCATGGAATTGAGCCGAAACGGCTCAGAATCATCCTTCCGGCGCCGGGAAAAGCGCCGGCGCTGTTCCTCATAGACGGAACTCTGGGCGGCGGAGCGGAGCTTAAGGTGCTTCCGCCGCTTATTCTTGCGGATGAAAACGGTCTTGAAAGTGACGAATTAAAAAAAATTTACGGCAGAGATGAATATGATATATAGGAGGGAAGCCTTGTGAATAAAAAGGGTACGCTTTATCTTTGCGCGACTCCCATCGGAAACCTCGGCGATGTGTCATCAAGATTTCTTGAGGTATTCCGGAGTGTTGATATAATCGCGGCGGAGGATACCCGGCAGACAGTCAAGCTTCTTAATTATTTCGGGATAAAAAAACGCCTCACCAGCTATCATGAGCATAATAAGGCGGAAAAGGGTGAAATCCTTTGCAAAATGCTTGAGGAAGGGAAAAATGTAGCCCTTGTGTCGGACGCAGGCACTCCTGCCATTTCCGATCCCGGTGAGGACCTTGTGCGGCTTTGCATTGAAAGGGATATTAATATCACATCAATTCCAGGGCCTGTCGCTCTTATAAACGCCCTTATACTGTCCGGGCTTCCCGCAAGAAGATTTGCCTTTGAAGGCTTTTTATCCGTCAATAAAAGACATAGAAACGAGCATCTTAAGTCGGTATCGGATGATACTCACACCCTTATTTTTTATGAAGCTCCCCACAAGCTTAAATATACGCTTGCAGACATGCTCCAGGCCTTCGGTGACAGGCGTATCGCTCTTGTAAGGGAGCTGACAAAGCTTCACGAGGAGGTTATACGGACAACTCTTTCGGAGGCGGTAAAGCTTTTTGAGGAAAAAAACCCGAAGGGCGAATATGTAATAGTTGTAGAGGGCGCAGAAGAAGCTTCAGGGACTGAAGCCTTCTGGGAAAACATGACTGTAAAGGAGCATGTTGAATATTACACCTCCGCCGGTAAAACGGATAAGGAGGCAATAAAGCTAACTGCCTCGGACAGGGGCATAGCGAAAAGAGAAGTTTATGACGCATATCATGAAATAATCAGGGGGCAGGAGATATGAATAAACAAAAAAGCAAGCTGCTTGTACTGGCAGGTGTCAGCGCCGTTGCATTCTGCGGCCTTCTTAAAGGCTCGGGATTTTTAAACAGGTTTGCATACAAAAAACAGCATGAAGCTGTTTCAAGATATGTTGATGCCCATTACAAGGGCGCGGCATTTTCACCGGTACAAAAAACAGAGCATGGCTTTATTACAATAGTAACCATGGCAGACGGGAAACGCATAGCTCTTACATTTACAGAGGCGGACAAAGACATATTTGTATTCTCGGAAACTCCCCTGTAAAAAATGCAGACCCGCGGTCTGCTTTCATTTGATGCGGCACTTGAGGAATTGCTGATTAATCAGCGGCTTCCTAAATTTATGCCATTTTTTATTTAAAAATCTTTTATGCTTTTGTGCAAAACATAAAAAAAGCGAAAATTTAGCCGTAAATGATAAAAAAATAACATTTTTCTCTTGTATATTTTCCGATTTTGCGGTAAAATATAGTCAGGCGTTGTCTGTGCTTCAGATTATCGCCGTTTCAATCAGTATTTTATTATAGGAGGAATTAATCATGGCAGTTAAAGTTGCGATTAATGGTTTTGGACGTATCGGACGTCTTGCATTCAGACAGATGTTCGGTGCTGAAGGTTATGAGGTTGTTGCTATCAACGATCTGACAAGCCCGAAAATGCTTGCTCACCTGCTTAAGTATGACTCAGCTCAGGGCAGATACGCTCTTTGCGATAAGGTTACAGCCGGAGAAGACAGCATTACGGTTGACGGAAAAGAAATTAAGATTTACGCAAAGGCTGACGCAGCCGAGCTTCCTTGGGGAGAGCTTAATGTAGATGTTGTTCTTGAGTGCACAGGCTTCTACACAAAGAAGGAAAAGGCTATGGCTCATATCAATGCCGGTGCTAAAAAGGTTGTTATTTCAGCTCCTGCGGGAAATGACGTTAAGACCGTTGTTTACAGCGTAAATGAAAATACTCTTACAAAGGATGATCAGATTATTTCAGCAGCGTCATGTACAACAAACTGTCTTGCTCCTATGGCTAACGCTCTTAATAATCTCTGCAAAATCAAGAAGGGCTATATGACAACAATTCACGCTTACACAGGCGATCAGATGACACTTGACGGTCCTCAGAGAAAGGGTGACCTTCGCCGTGCAAGAGCTGCCGCTGTTAATATTGTTCCTAACTCAACAGGTGCAGCTAAGGCTATCGGTCTTGTTATCCCTGAGCTTAACGGCGTTCTTGACGGATGCGCTCAGAGAGTTCCGACTCCTACTGGATCACTTACACAGCTTATCGCAATCTGCGACGGCAAGGTAACCGAGGATGATGTAAACGCCGCTATGAAGGCTGCTTCTTCCGCTTCCTTCGGCTACACAGAGGAAGAGCTTGTTTCATCTGATATTATCGGTATCACATACGGCTCACTGTTTGATGCTACACAGACAAAGGTTATGGATATGGGCGACGGTACTACACTTGTTAAGGTTGTTTCATGGTATGATAACGAAAACTCCTACACAAGCCAGATGGTACGTACAATCAAATACTTTGCAGAGCTTGGCTGATAAAAAATTATCCCTGCGCGGAGGCTTTCCGCGCAGGTTTTTTTATTTTTTATCATAAAACAACAGGCATTAATATTTTACAATTTATTGTTATATCCCCATTCGCACATGGCGTCAAGAATGGGGATTAATGTTTTGCCTCGCTTTGTAAGACTATATTCTACCTTCGGCGGTATCTGTGGGTATTCCTCCCTATGTACAAGCTTGTCCGCTTCAAGCTCCTTTAACGCAGAACTCAGTGTTTTATACGATATTTCACCGATATACTTTTTCATTTCATTAAAACGTACAACTTTAAATTGCATAAGAGTATACAGAATAATCATCTTGTATTTCCCCTGTATAAGTGACATGGTATAATTAAAACCCGTATCTTCAAGTTTTGCATTTGCAATGCATTCCAATTCCATTTTTATGCTCTCCTTCAGGTAAGTATTGAACCTCACAGTAAGTATCACACCTGAAAGTGCGTACTTGTTTTTTTTGTAATTCATGATATAATTATAATATAACAAGAGGGAAAAGTCAATACCTCAAAATGAAAGGAGCTTATTTTTATGAGCAAAAAAATTGTAGTTATAACAGGAAGTCCGCGTAAAAACGGAAACAGCTTTGCCATGACGGACGCTTTTATCAAGGCAGCGGAGGAAAGGGGACATAGTATTATACGATTTGACGCGGCAATGAAAAAACTCGGAGGTTGTCATGCTTGTGAAACGTGTTACAGTACAGGTAAAGCCTGTTCCTTTGATGATGATTTCAATACCATTGCACCTGATATTCTTGAAGCAGATGCGATTGTATTCTCAATGCCCGTGTATTGGTATACAATGCCGGCGCAGATAAAATGCGTATTGGATAAAATATTTTCGTTTGTTGTCGGCGGCAAGGATATTTCCGGGAAAAAGTGCGCACTCATAACCTGCTGCGAAGAAAATGATATGTCGGTTATGGACGGTGTGCGTATTCCGTACGAACGCAGCGCGGCATTACTGAAATGGCAGTCTGTCGGAGAGGTACTTATACCGGGAGTTCTCAATGTCGGAGATATTGAAAAAACAGACGGCTGTCAAAAAGCCGCTGCTTTGGCAAACGAATTTTAAGAGGAGTCAAGGGCACAAGAAAACACAAGGGGACGGTTCTCTTGTGTTCGGAATTAACCGTTTTTTCACTTAATAAGAACACAAGAGAACCGTCCCCTTGTGTTCTTATTTTATATTGGAAATTACTTTGTATACAATATTACCGCCTTCAGGTCGGAATATCTTGTGCACATAATCGCACCTTGATATTTATCGCTGTTTTTATATGTGATTATATCCTCGGGAGTTCCGATTTTTACCCTGTCATCCTCTACAATATATATGGGTGCCGACGAAACGTTTTTATAATACTCAAACTGAGGCTTTGAAGTATTAATGGCGTTTATATCACCCCTTGACAAGCACAATATATCATTATCATAATCATATACACTTCCGGAAACAACTCTGTAAACCGCGCCTCCGACATAAGTCATATTTGAATAATTTTTAGACGCATCATATTTAAAATTAAGTCCCGTTTCGGTCTTATCACAAATCATATCCACCGCATCAATTTCATATGTGCGCTTATTAACAGCAAATCTGATTGTATCTCCCTTGCTGAAGGAATACCCGGCATCTTCAATATCGGGACTTAAATTATATGCAATAAGTCTGCTTGATACAAGCAAGGTCAGTCTTGTTCGTGCTTCATCATCATCATCATTTACAGCCGTAGTCACATTCGTTATAACCGCAGGTACCGAATTATTTGATACACTTGATGCTTTGGCGACCTTATGTATAACAATCGCCTCGGCATTATCGAGAGTATTTGTTGTCGAATATCCGGTTATCAGTATTTCACCGTCTTGCTGAACCCTGTATGTGGTATCGTCATCGATATATGATACTGTTCCGCTCCAATAATATTCATCAGATATCTTTTCGGGATCTTCCAGGATAAAGAATACCTTTGTTGTGTAAGACACAGGCACCTTTGCTCCGAATAAGTTTACAGCCTTTCTGTAAGCGTCTGAGGTTTTCAGCCTGTATGATATTTTAAAATCATTGATTTCCTTATCCTCAATGCTGTCTGTAAATGTATCACTGTTAACCGCTGTCTTTATTGATTTTATTTTACCGTCCTTATCGGTTCTGTAGCAAACAAGCTGTTGTTCGGAAACAAGCCCTTTTATTTTATCTGACGGAATGCTGCTTCCGTTCACAGACACCCTGTCGGCACACTCAAAGTTTTCTAATGCTCCATCGGCGGGAACCATTCTGATTATGGTGATTTCCCTGTCGGTATCAAAGGAAAACGCTGCTAAATATCCATACTTAACCGTGTCGGAATCGTTTTCCAACCTTACGATTTTCCCCATATAGTCAAAATATACCTTGTATGTTTCCTGAGTAAATGAGTCGGTTCGCTGCTCCCAATCGGTATACAGCTTATAAACATAGTATTTCTGTGAATCGATTACTACAAAATCCTCATCCGTCACCCTGGAGGTAAGCTTTGCATTATCCATTATATTTACGCAGCAGTATATTTTTAACAACTCATTATCTGCGCTTTTGTACACACTTATAACTGAATTTTGCGGTATATCCTCAGCTTTAACCTTATTCCCGTCAGCATCAAAAACCTGTAGGGATTTTTCATCAAATTTTGCTAAATCAATCTCAGCTCCGTTTTTTACATATATACGTTCATCATTGGCAGACGTAACGATATAGTCCTTGTAATCTTCAATTATTATACAATCATAATCAGAGCCGTTATCGATATATGTAACCTTGCCGGCAGCAGGTGTAAGCATGGCAGGGTCATAATCGGGACAGGCAATACCGTTGTAAATCACATCCGCGTCGCCTTTTACCATCAAGGCTTTACCTCTGCCGCTGCTGTCGGTATATTCCAGCTTGTTTCCGTCAAATCCGTCTATTTCATAATCGTAAATAACCGTAACCTCATTGCTGTCAAGGGGATAAGCATACACAAGCTTATCACTGCCCGTTTTATTGGTTATCCAGTTTTCCTTATAATAGTAAAAGCGTACATCATAACCCAAAAGATTATCGATGTTAAAGTCCGAAGCATTCAGCTCCATATTGCCTATGCCGATTATTTCCTCACCCGATTGCTTTACGCTGTCAAGGGATGTATAGCTGTTTGAGGTTACTATCCCGCGGCCTTCATAAACACCAAGCTTTTCCGAAAGATAATTTTTCTTTATCTCATAGCCATTGTCGTAATCTGCAATAACGCAGTCACTCATAAGCGCATTATAAAAGCAATTAACAAGCTCTGAATATGTAATGGGATTATCATTTAAAGCTCCTATGCGAAGCTTTGCGGCATGGGCTTCAATATCCCCGCTGACAGCGTCATAGCCTAAAATTCTTGCTAACACTATAGCCGCTTGCCTCTGTGTCAAATCGGATTCAGGTTCAAATTCTGTATCCGACACACCGTTCATTATGTTTAATTCTCTTAAATAATAAATATATTCAAAGCCCTCTGTGTAGCCGGACACATCGGTATATTCGTTTGTGTTTTGAGCATATACGTCTTTTGCTCCCATAAAGCTTACCGCAAGCCTTGCAAACTCGGCTCTTGTTACCGTTTCATCTGGCTCCGGTATTTCATCGGTTATAATTCCAAGCTTCCCGATTAAGTTCAGTTTATTTGTATTGTACTCCGTTTCCGCAAAAGCCGCTGAAGTTATCAACATCAAAATAACCGATGTGATTAAAAAAAGTTTCTTCATTTATTTTTTTGCCTCCATATTACTTCTTTAATTCTATTGCTTTCCAGAGAATCTTTGCAGCCTGCGCGCGCGTCAAGCTGCCTTTCGGTACAAATCTTCCATCGGGATTGCCGTCTATTATACCTGAATCTGTAAGAATCCTTACACTTTCTGCCGCATAATCGGATATGTCGTCCTCGTCAACAAAGCTTTTTTCATGTGCTCCGCCGCTGTTTGATGATAAAATTCTGCTTATTATTACTGCCGCGTCCTCTCTCGTAATATTCATTCCCACGCCGAAGCTGCCGTTTGACATTCCGTTTACAATACCCCTGCTGCATGCAGATGCAATGTATTTATAATACCATGAATTTTCCGACACATCATCAAAATCACATTTTGAATTGTCGTCCGCTCCAAGGGATTTTACTATCATGGCAACAAATTCTTCCCTTGTAATTGCATTATCGGGTCTGAACGTTGCGTCGCCGTAGCCTGACAGTATACCTTTTTTGCAAAGCCCGTATATTGAATCCTTTGCCCATGGTACGGTGTCAATATCGGAAAAGTCAACAGTTTCAACTGCAGGCTCCGGCACTGAAGGCTTCGGTGCCTGCGCCGGCATTGCAACATTTGACGGAAAGCTTCTGCCGCCACCGCCGCTGCTGCCTCTTCCGCCGCCGCTTCCTCCGCTGCCGCCGTTTCCGCCGCTGTGCGCTTGTGTTCCGGCTGCGTCAACAAGTCTTTCAAAATCCTGTGCAAACTCTGACTTGGTTCTTCTCTTTCCAAGCAGCCCCTTTGCAACCGAGGAGGGCTTATCCTTTTCAGTGTATAAGCTCAAATCCAGCGAAAGCAGCTCCGGATATTTCTCGATAATATTCTTTATATCAATATACTTATTCGTATATGCCGCCCTTGTGAGAAGGGTCTGAACATACAGTTCCTTTTTAAAGGAGCTGCAGCCCGTAATATTTTCCTTATATACATACTCAATTGTTTCCTGCCTCTGCGGCGCGGTCAAAAGGTCCCATTCCCCGTATGCTGCATCACCGGCGTCCGTCAGCATATCCCTGTACGTATCAAACATGCTTCCTGCCGTTTTGCTGCCCTTCATGCAGTATATAACACTCAGTCTTTTTATGTCGTTTGCCACATCGTCAACCGATGTGTATTCCCCGTTTTCCTGCACACCCTCCGAAAGGCCCTTTGCTATAAATGTCAAATCGTCAACCTGCTTATACGGTTCAAATTCAATCGATAAAAGCTCTGAATATTTTTCAATAGCATTTACTGTATCATCAGCATTTTTTGCATTCACTATCTTCAAAAAATCCTTTGCATCGGAGGCAAGTCTTACATTTGTGTCTTGACTGAAGCTCTCGCTTAAGCTCTTTACACATACGCTGTATATGCCGCTGACACTGTTTGGCTTAACTGCAAATCCGAAATATCCGCCGGCGTCGGTTTTTATCATATTCAGATAATCAAGGCCGCCGCTGCTGTCAAACACGGATACAGCTAAAATCTCGTCTTCCCTCCCGTATTCGGTTTTACCGGAAACATATATTAATTGTGCCGCTTCATCAAAATCAGCTATAAACTCCTCGGTTTTAACACCTGTGTTTTCCATATAAACAGTTGAATCCACAGGTCTGAAATCGGCAGTCACAACAAGCCTGCTGCCCTCGTTATCAAAGGGTGAGATTTGTCCGCCCTCTAATTCGCAAGTCTCGGCCGTATGATCTGTCATAGCTCCGTCCTCATAATCGGCGGTAACTTTAATTATGCTTTCCGTCTCCGAAGCAGATGTGTTTAAAACATTGCTGTCGTCAATTATGACAGCCGTATTTTTTGTTGTAAAGGTGCATGGTATATTGACAACCGCACTGCCCTTTTTATCACGTACATCTCCTAATGTAATGGTATACTCCGTATTTTTCTCAAGGGGCTGTGCCGGGCGGAAGGTATATGTACCGTCATCAAGCCTTGTTAAATTCTGCGCCTGAATTGTTCCGATTGATATATTTTCCGCGGTCAGAGTCGTTTCGTCAAATTCCCCGTCAAATCGGACATTTAACTCCGGAAAAACGCTTACATCCCGTCTCCCCGTCTCCTTAATACTACTGCGGACATATTTCTCTCCGGAAACTGTTATATCGTCAATAAACAGTTTGCAGTTTCCCAATGTAGACCTGAATACAGGGATTATTATTCCGTCCTCAGCCGTCTCAAAGCTGCGTGAAAATTTGTTGCTGTTTACCGTATAAACAACATCAAAATAATATTTCCCGTCCCTTTGCGCCTTTACTGTCCTTATCGATGAGCTGAGCACCGTACCGCCCTTATAATTATGCATTAAAGCAGCTTCCTTGCCGTCCTTCTCATGACGCACCAGATTATATGCAAAATCATATATGGGCACATTTACATCCGCACCGGATTCATTGGTATAGGAAAGATACACACCTGTGCCGCTTTTCCAGTTCGTCTTAGGCGCTGCTTCGGCAGCAATCTGAAAGCTTATATTATTTATATCGTTATCAAATATTTCTTTATTTATCATAAGCATGTTGTCGGTGTTTGCAGCAGACGAGATTGCAATACACTTGCTGCCGTTAAAATCAATAAGCTCCGGTTTCTTTTTCGTGTACCCGTCAAACAATGTTTTATCCGACATAGCCTCGTCAATATCGCCGTATCCCTCAAAGTCTTCTTTATATACTCCACTCTCATGCGTTATCCGGGCAAATGCCGTCGTATTTACGGTCAATACAGCCGCTGCAACAAATGCAAATATTTTTTTCATGTTCCTGACCATTATCCTTTCCTTCAAAGAATTTCTTCGGAAAAAAATTCCTCTGCCGTTATAAACGGCTTTTGCCTGTTATCCTTATCCCATACAAAAATCCTTATTGTATCCGTTTCGTCTATTGTAAACACGTCACTGTTTCCGCATACAACACGCTTTAATGCTCCGTCTATACCGTATTGTGCAATATAAATTCTCGCTTCCTCCGCGTAATAATATGCACTTACCATAACATCTCCGCATATAAGATGGTCAATGCTTTGACCGTCTGCTTTTAATTCCACATTTAAGGAGGTATCGTTCTGAACACCTGAAAATACAATATAATATTTTCCGTCTTTAACCGCGCCCACCGGGTCGGTCAGAGTGATTTCGGTTACTGCGCCGTATTTAATATGCACATCATAATCGCTTTGCACCTCTATTTTGGGCAGATAACCGTTTTTTGAGGCTGCATTATAATAATAAATATTTTTTTCAAAACCACTTATGCTTTCTCCGTCAAGGGTAATTCCGTCTGCATGCGCAACTGCAGATGTATTAAAATCACCTGACGCCGCAATCAGGCCGCTGATATCCGTCAAAGGCGATAATGAATCCGTATCAGGCTCAAAGCCCTCATAATACGGTATAAATGTCACCCTCAGCAGTAAGCTTTCAACATCCGCACTCTTAATGCAAATTCGCTTGTAGCCTTTATTTGGATCCTGTCCGGCAGGACTTAGAGAGACGGGAAGGGGAACTGCGTCCGTAACCTCAAACCTTGCCGTATCGCAGTCCGACTGGAGCGCCATTAACATTCGTTTCCCGTTATCCCCACTTAAAACCATGGTTTTTCCGTCTTCGGAAACAGAAGCTTTTTTGCCCGTTTGCATAAACCAATAAATATCCGACGGACCGTTTGCGGCTATTTCATCCTGCACGATAAATTTGCTGTAATCGTCAGCTGCAATAACCGCCCTTTTTGCCGATTGGACGTTATTGCTGTAAACATCCGATAAATCCATTACCGCCGCCATACCGTTTAAGCCTGATATAAAATCTGTTATTTTGGCTTCGGAGTTCAGTTTTTGGTCGGCGCCTCCGTCAGGATTAATAACTATTGCAGAATGACCCTCAGCTCTTTTTCTGTAATAATTAATCCTTTTTGCCCAATCAAAATACCCGTCAAGAGTATATAAATCACCGCCATAATCATTAGCCCAGCGCTCACCCAACGCGTCAATAACAAAGCTTCCCGCATCAAGGTCGCCGTGGGACACACCTATCCTTCCGCCTTTAACGGCTATATAATTTGCCATCTTGTTTTTATGTGAGCTTACAGACGATACAACCCCAACGGAATCAAATCTTAAATTATTATCAATAACACTTTGCCCCGCACCTGCGGCAGGGTTATAAAAAATAATATCGAATATGTCGCCGCCTTTACCGAAACGGTCCATTATACTCAATCTGTACGCATTTATTTCCGGCTGCTTCAGTGCGTCTGCAAGATAGAACAGCGCAGCCGATGACACAACGCCCTCATCGCAGTCGCCGTAATTAAACGAAGCATTTGTTCCCGTATGCCCCATAAGGTATTTTGTGGTATTCCTTAAGCCGTCCGTATTTAAAAATCCGTATGTAGTGCCTAATGTGCTCCTGAGCGACGACATCATATAACAAAAATAGTTTGTTGCATACTGCCAGTAGCCAAGCCCCTCTATCCATGCTCCGTCATCACTGTACAGCGTCATAGGTTTGCTTAGTCCCTGTATTGCATTATACAAAATATCCGCGCAAAAGTCAATACTTTCGCTGTCCATAACAGCTAAAGCTCCTGCTGCCACACCGCCGTTGCAAACCAAGCCCCAGTTGCTCAGATCACTTTTCCATCCTATTCTGTTATGATATGCCCCGTAAACCGATTTATCATATGTAGCTGTCCCGTTATATGCCTCTGACGCAGGATTCAGCCCGAGATTAACAATCGCATTCTTTATTGTATTCCTCTGATCCTCTGTCCAGTCATCATACAGCCAGTCATAACAAATTGCGAAGGCAAACATCATTTCGGCTGTGTCTAAAAAATGTGACGGATGCCAATCGACAAATTCCGAAACTGCCTCCAGCTCCTTCCACACCCTGTCTTTATATTTTTCTTCCCCTTCAATAATATATACGAAGGCGGGATACACCGCATTGGAAAACACATTCCTTGATACAAACAAAAGACGATCGCCGTATTCCAGCTTATACTTTGATACAGGCTTTCCAAGGGCTGTATTTGCCTGAGCTTTTACATTCTCGTACCAGGCTCTTACCCTTTCATCACTGTTAATATTCGATTTGATTGCCGACAGCCTTTTATCCTCCATCATAATTCTCGGATGCTTTCCGTCCGGGCAATTATTCAAAAATGCCTGCTTTATATCTTCCCTCGACGGCTTATAGTATCTGCTGCTATGATACATATTCATTGATTTCAGCAAAACCGAATTGCCGTATATTGACTGAAATCCTATTCCCGCCTTACCGTTTTCGCACGTTGTAAATTCTGTTGTAAATTCCTGATTCCCCACAGTGCATTTCACAACAAAAACATACTGTCCCTGCTTATATTCCTTATTTATATTTACATCAATATTGTAAAAGCTGCCCGTGTTAAATTTCACGGCATTGACAAAGCCGCTTGTTTTTCTTGCTCTTACATAGTTATATGCGAATTCAATTATACTCTCATTTTTTGGGTTTCCGTCTTCCTTGTCGTATCTTAATATTACCTTCGGCGCCAAGGCCCAGTTTTTATTTTCTGTTCTGTCAGCACTTATTTCAAAATTGTATCTGACGCCGCTTTCGTCCGTATTTTCCCACACCGTAAGCAATATGTTGTCAGAATTATCTTGTGAATCTATATCTAAACACTTTTCTGCAGTAAGCTTGGGAATTTCCTTTGTGTACATATCAAATATCCTGCCCGGAATGAACGCCGCGGCGTCTGTATAGCTGCTGAAATCCTCACTTGTCAATTCATTTTGCACGGGAAAAACACTTTTTGATATTTGCTGAACATGTAATGCATTCCCCTCAAACGATGAAAGTCCAAGGCAAAACACGCTATCCTCACAAGCGGTAAACTCACATGTGTAGCTTTGGGAATTTATGCTGTAATCTACGCGGATAACATATTTCCCCGATACATAAACCTTGTTTATGTCAAAACTAAAATCATAATAACGGGTTGAAGAAAAGCTTTCGGCTTTTACCTCCTTGCCGTCAACCTTAACTCTTATCAAATCATAAGCAAACTCCGCCAGAACCTGTGATTTTACTTCTTTGTTCTCATCTTCATACTGTATTTGTATGTGAGACGCATATCCCCAGTTTCTTTTGGGAGCGCTGTCCGCGCGCAGAGAAAGCGCAGCGGACAGCCTGCCCCTGTCAAAGCATTCCGAACCCATGAATAAAGTATTTGATGACTTACCGGCTGATGATATTACCAAATCCGTACCGAACCCGCCGCTTTCAAGCGATGGCTTTAATGCGGTATATGAATCAAACAAATTGCCGTCTATCAGGCTGTCAACGGAGGTGCAGCCTTCAAAGTCCTCTGTTACGGAATTATTCGGCTCCGCACCGTATACCGACACTTTAAAGAAAAAGGATATTACAACCGGCATCAAGCTCATTATTATTTTTTTATTCATGAGTTACCTCCAAATAAATTTTGCAATATAGTTATCTTTCAAAGAATTTTGTCTCCATCAGACTGGTCCATGTGGATTCATTATTACCGTCTACGGAAATTCTTACATATCTTACGGGAATATCACTCATAATAACATACTCATAGTCATTTTGAACAGCCAATGACCTTGCTGAAACAATTTGCCTGAAGCTTTTTCCGTCGCTTGAAACCGAAACAGCAAAACGTTCCGATCTTGTCGCTGCCTTCATCCATAAAAGACCTATTGCATTTAAGCTTTTAACCTCTCCAAGGTCGTACTGAATCCATTGATAACCGTTTGCCGCCCACTTTGTTGACACGTCATTATCAATAGTGTTCTGAGGCGTATTTGCAGGCTCGGGAACATCCGACGCGGTAACCTCTGATACGGCTATTTCTTTTAAAGATGAATCGATTTGAGTTTTTAATCTGTTCACGTCACAGATGACATAATATTTGTTCGTCTTTAATACGCCGCCGGGGTCGGAAACTATGATTTCTGTTATATCCTCCTGCTTATTGACGGATACATCATACTTTCCGCTCACAGCCTCAACCTTCATGTCATCCTTATCATAAACATCTGTCTTATATGTGTAATACTTAACAGGCGGATCAAAAAATTCTACCGTTTTTCCGTTAATCCTCAGGTCATCAAGGGTTGTATAGCTTTGCTTGTCAAAATCATACGTTTTTTGACTGACAAAATCATCAATTGTTCCAAGCTCCGGCAGATTCGTATCATCGCAGCCCTCACCTGCAATATACGGAATAAATACAACCTGCATATTAAGCTTTGTTACACCCGTGCTTTTTACCTGAATTCTCTTTGCATAGCTGCTGTCCTGCTGACCTGCACCCTCAGGCGACTGAGGCAGCGGTTTTGCAGCATCATAAGAAAACACCGCGTTCGGGCAGTCGCTGCTCAGTATAAGCTTAAGCCTTCTGCCTCCGAAGGAATTATCGCCGTCGGAAATAACGAGAGACTTTCCGTCAGGTGCAACGGTTATATCAGTCATCTTTGTCTGCATAAACCAATATACATCAGACGGCGCTTTGCACCTGACCTCGTCTCTGATCATCATCTTGTTTCTGTCATCAAACAAAACCGCGGCACGGCGTACCTTATCTGCATTTTTTGCATATGCGCCCGTCATATCAAGAACAGAACAGCTGCCGTTTACGCCCGATACAAAATCGGTTATGACAGTGTTTGCGTTCGGAATCTGGTCAGGTGTTCCGTCAGGATTTATAACAAGGGTTGAGTGACCCTCCGCTCTTTTTTTGTAATAGTCCGCCCTTTGCGGCCAATACCAGTATCCGGGCAGGGAATATGAATCTGCGCCGAAATCCGCCGTCCATCTTCTGCCCAGCGCGTCAAGCATAAACACGCCTGCGTCAAGGTCGCCGTGGGACGAGCCTATAACACCGCCCTTCATACCTAAATAGTTTGCGTTATTGTTTGACGTTGAGCTTGTTGTAACAGCAATCTCCGTAATACGGAACTTTTTATCCTTTTCCTGGTCGGCTTCCACACTTGGCATTTCGGGGTCGTAATATAAAATATCATATATGCCACCCTTTTGACCGAATCGTTCCATCATACTCAGGCGCGCATCATTCAGGCTTGGTTCTTCAAGCTCATTTGCAAACCAGAACAGCACCGGCGCATTAACTGCCGCTTCGCCTGCATCCCCGTAGTTAAACGTTCCGTTCGGTCCTGTAAGGTAAACGGGGAAATTAGCTGTTGCCAAAATGCCCGGAACCATGGTATATCCGTAATCCGTGCCTGTCAGGTTTTTCACACATGACAGCATATAGCTGAGGTAATTGCAGGCATAGCTCCAATATCCTATACCCTCGGGCCATGCGCCGTCGGGCGCGAACATCTGAAGCGGAGTTTCAGAGCTTTTCAGAGCCTTTGAAATAATCTGGGCACAATACTTAGGCTCCGCGTCACCCATGACCGCACAAGCGCCTGCCGTTATACCGCCGTTACATACAAGACCCCAGTTGCTTTTGTCGTTTTTCCATCCCACACGATTATGCGCGGCGCCCGCAGCCGAAGGATCATATTCCGCTGTTCCTTCATACGCTTCATTTGCAGCGTCAAGACCAAGCCTTAAAATTGCCGTGCTTATCTTTTCCCGCTGCTTCCGGGTCATATCATTATAAAGCCAGTCATAGCCTATTGCAAATGCAAGCGTCATTTCAGCTGTATCAAGGAAATGCGCGGGGTGCCAGTCGGGAAATTCCGATACTGCCGTAAGCTCTGCCATGGCTCTGTCAAAATACTTTCTGTCGCCTTCAATCAAATAAACAAAGGCCGGATAAATAACATGTGACATTACGTCTCTTGAAACATATAAAAGTCTCTCTCCGTCGCGAAGCTCATAAACCGGTATCGGGGCGGCAAGAGCTTTGTCCGCCTCCGCCTTGACATTTGCGTACCACTCCTTGAAATTATCGTATGTATTAAGATATTTCTTGATTTTTTCAAGCCTGTCACCATCCATCAGGATTCTCGGATGAGCCTGTTCGGGATTATGCTTTTTAAAATCAAGAAGAATTTGCTCCGCTGTCGGCTCGCTGAATGAAATCTTTTTAATTATTGTATTTACAACGCCCTCGTCTGCTTCCTTATCGCTTAATACAACTGCGCCGTTTTCATTTACCTCCAAAATTTTATCGGTAATCAAAGCCGCGGTTTCCGCTTCGACATACATTCTCCCCTTAAGGTTTACGGGCATAACTGATACGTCCTGCCCGCTGCCGTCTATTTCAACGGCAGAGGAAGAAATTTTTATGTCCTTGTCATTTAATTTCATTCTTGCATAAGCGCCGTCGCTTACCCACTCAATCTCTCCGCCGTATATATTTGCAAGGTTTCTGGCAGGAATAAATGTATTGCCTCTGTATACCGTGGTTTTGATTCCCGTATCCGTCACTGCCGCATTGGCGTATACCTTGCTGTTATCTATACAAAATACCGTGAGACTTGTATCGGTAATCTCTCCGGCAGGCTCAGGCGCATTTTCGCCCTCACCGGCAGGCTCTGTATTCTCAACATACTCAGGGACTTCAAAATCAACCTTCTGTGTTCCGTTTACATATGCGGTGTTATCAAGGTAGAAATTTGTCACAGCCCCTTCTGCGTTTGCGCCGAGCATTGTAACACGCATCGACATATTAGTCATATCCCATGATTTCATGTATAAGGTGCCGCCGTATTTATCGTTGACATATACATCTGCCGATTTTTCGCTGCCGTCAAGCACAACCTTTATATTATACCACTTTCCCGGCTCTGCCTTTCCCGTTACCATGCCGACTGTGTATATATAAGGTCCGTTAAAGCTGAACAATTCAGACTTGACGGCTGTTGCCGATCTTAAAAATACCTGCTTATAGCTATTGGCGTCATCTGTTTTTATGCTTAAATAAAAGGTATGCTTTTCATTTTCAGCAACGTTTAAGTTCCTGTATATAAGCGGATCTACAAATTTATTAGTACCTGTACCCACATACTCCATCTTAAAGACCTTATTTCCGTGCTCGTTAACAACGCCTGTTTTACAGGTACTGTGAGTTGCGGCGGTGTCGCCCGTCCAGTTTGATGAACCGTATGCGGGAGACGCGCCCTCCGGTAAATTCTGAAAATCCTCCGAAAATATAATCTTATTTTCCTCTGCAAGTGATATCGTACCGTAAGGTACGAATATCACTATGCATATCATTACCGATATTATTCTCTTCAGAAATGCATCCTTTCTGTTTTTCATTACATTCTCCAATCCGAAATCAATCTGTATTTTTAATAAATTACAATGCCGAATATCCGTGTGCTGGGATTATTACATTCTGACCGTTCAAAGAAGCATATACGTCAATATCGCTATTATTTTCAACCCTTGTTCCGTCCGCGCTTATTTGTATGGCGTTCGCGGCATTAACATAATCATATATCTCCATATTTGTTGCCGACCAGATGTTGACGCCGCCTCCCGTAAGCTTTGTAAGCACGGCTTCAAGCTCACTGTAGCCTGCACCGTATTTCTTCGTTGCCAAATCCGCCGCATGACCCCAAATATATAAAAGCCTGAGTCCTTCGGTGTTATCAGCAATAAAAGCGTTTGTGAGAGGCGTCATATAATCATAGTTGCTGCCGTCCTTTAAGTATGCATCCTTGCAGGTCGGCTCCCATAAAAACCAATCGGTGGGCAAGTCAAAGCTGTTTGTTGTTGATACGGGACGAATATATACCGCCCCCGCATCCTTTATATTTTGTTCAAGCTGCGCAATATCTCCTCTTCCCGGCTTTGAATACGGCCATACAAAGCCCCACTTTGACGTATTAAACTTATTTCCGAACGCAGCGCTGATTGCATCTCTCCCCCGAACGATGTCATTTGTGGCTGCCTCCAGTGTAACGTTTGCTTTGCTCATGTCCGGATGGGTCATTGAGTGGTTTGCAACCTCATGACCTTCATACATGGCAACATATCCCGCCAAATCGGACGTATTTGTCGGAATGGAATTACCCATCAGATTAAATGTGGCCTTTATGCCGTACTCATTGAATAAGCTGACTAACTGAGCGTCAAGCTTCAGGCCGTCATCATAGCTGAAGGTTACAGCTTTATTTGTATATCCCGGATAATAAACCGTAACATCTGTAATTTCGCTAAAGATGAAAGGGGGACAATTCTTTAACCTGCGCAAACGGTCTTTGATTTGCATCCCAGATAAATATTTTAACCTTTTGCGCATTGCTGCTCAGTGTAACATTTCCCGTTGTGCTTACCGTGCCCTGACCGTCAACCTTTGAATTTGTAAGTCCGACATTTAACAGTGTGCCGCTTTCATCATATGATGCAACATACGCCGTTAAATCAGCGCCGTCTGATGTGTTTGAAACAGTCTCAAGCGAAAACTCCATATTGCCCGCCGTAAATTTCCCGTCAGTGACGCTTGCGCCGTCGATTGTATATGAAACGCTTGCCTCAACAGGATCAAGTGGCTGTGTTGTAAATGTGGCTGACGTATTATATTTCTGATCAAACATATCCTTCATATTTACTGTTTGGATTACATACTCCGTTCCCGGCTGTATTCCGCCCTCGGGACAAATTTGCTCGCTCCTTTCCGTCACATTCGGCACCGTGGTGAAATTCACCGGCTGACCGTTTGCCGTAACCGTAATTCTTGAAGCTCCGGAATAATTAATCTCATTATTTGAATGCAGTACAATTGCCTCATCGATACCCACATCGGTCCTGCCGTTTAAATCACATTTAAGCGCTGCGGGCAAGGGCTTATATATTTTATAATTATCTATGCTGTAACCCTTTGAACCGGATGCCGCTCTTATGTCAAATCTTACGCCCTTTGTAGTATCACATCCGAATGTAATGCTGCCGCGATAAACTCCGTCCAGAAGAACCGATACCGCAAAATGGTTAGCCCTGTCGTTCACCATTGACAATCTTACACTGTGCCACTCATTATCGGCGATGTCCTTTTTCTCCTTGCCGTCAAGCATAAACTTACCGTTTGCTACAGAAAATGCAGTTGCGGTTCCGCCTCCGTTATTTGAGCGCATAACATAATTAAATGAGGTTCCCGCATCTACCAAAAAATCGCATTCCATTACTGTCGGCCTGCCGAGATTAGTATAGCTTGATGTATTGGCCGTAAATACAATCTTCGCCGCGCCTGCGTCGGTGTCTGATACATTCGCATATGTATTATCGGTTTCCGCATCATAAACTGTTTTTGTCGCACTGCAGTTGGTGCTTAATCTTGAGAAGCATTCATCTACAATCTTTGCATCGTATGATGTTGCTTCCGCATGTTCAAAATCAATATCCATTGCGTAGTCCGTTTTATAAAAGCCGTCTATTATTTTAACATCATCAATATTTAATGTTGTCCCCAGTGCCATTTGCAGCTTTATCTGAAGATTATCGCTCCAGCCGCCTGTTGTGCTTTCCTTCACAAAGTCCGTGCCTATTACAGAGGTTGTGATTTTTTTATTTGCTTTGTCAAATACCATTTCAACATCATACCATTTTTCCTTGTTGTATGAACACGACACATAGTCCGACGCCATAACATTATACAGTCTTATATCGCCGCTTGTAAATCTCAGCGCATAAGAAGTTTTGGAGCCGTTTAATAAATTTCCGTTATCGATAACCCTTATAGTCGGGAATCCTGAACCGTGTGGATTCGGACAATTAATCTTCATTTTTAAAACGGTTAAATCTCCCGAAAGATAGCCCTTGTTAAGATTGATCTGAACATCCATTGCACCGTTGGTATTATCTCCTTCACTTTTTACCGTAAGGTATTTGTTGTGGTTTCTCGCGCCCTCCGTCAGCGAAACCATGCCGCTTTGACTTGCGGTTTGCAGCGAAAACAATTTGTCCGCGCCCAAAACCTCGCTTATGTCCGCAGCTTCAAAATCCTCCGACCATTTCACATCACATGTCGGATTCACCTGTACGGCGTGCGCCGCCGGAATAACTGCTCCCAGCATTGCAGCAGAAGCTGCCAATGCCATAATTCTTTTAAATAATTTCATTTTTTTCTTTCCTTTCTTTTTTAAAATTCCGCATTGCGATTGCATTTTGCAATCGCCTGCCTATCCCTTTACCGAGCCAACCATTACACCCTTAACAAAATATTTTTGCAGGAATGGATACACGCAAAGTATGGGTACGGTACTGACTATTATGGTTGCATATTTTATGGTTTCGGAAACCGCAACCTTATCACCCTCCGCAACACCTGTTGTCATTGAATCCGTACTTGAGTTAATGAGCACCTCTCGCAGGTACAGCTGCAGCGGGTACATTGAACGCTTATCCAAATATATTGCCGCGCTGAACCAGGAGTTCCACAATGCAACGCCGTAATAAAGCGCAATAACGGCAAGGACCGACTTGGAAAGCGGCAGTATCATTTTTACCAAAAACTGATATTCGCTTATGCCGTCTATTGCTGCCGCCTCCTCAAGGGAGGGCGGCAACGCCGCAAACGAGGTTCTCATAACAATTACGTTCATCGCGCTGATCGCGGGAGGAAGTATAATTGCCCAGATTGTATTTAACATATGATACGATTTAATAGTAATGTATGTCGGTATCATACCGCCCGAAAAGAACATGGACGATATCAGAAGCACATTCAGCAGCTTTTTTATTTTTATGCCCCTTCTCGATAAAATGTAGGCGCTTAATATCGTCATAATCAATGCTGTCAATGTGCCGAAAACAACATATATTATCGTATTCAGATACGACGTCCATACCATTGAATTGCTTAAAACCTCTTTATATGCTCCTGTATCAAATCCCAGCGGATATAAAAGCGCTCCGCTGAACTGCATAAGCTTATCGGGCTTTGAAAATGAAGCGAATATGACATAAAGCAACGGATAAACACATACTGCAATCATTAAAAACAATATTATATTATTTACGATATAGAATATCTTATCGCCTGTACTGACTCTCTTCATAAATAATCTCCATTCTGTAATGTTTTTACCATAATGATGTTTCACTCATTCTTCTGCACAGCTTATTTGCCAGAGCAAGAACAATAAGATTAACAACGGCATTAAACATTCCGACCGCCGCACTGTAGCTGTAATTAGCATTTAAAAGTCCTTGCCTGTAGACAAATGTTGAAATTACATCGGCTGTCTGATATGTCATTTCATTATAAAGAAGGATTATCTTTTCATAGCCTACGGACAGCAGTGTTCCCGTGCGCATGATAAACATAATTGTTATCGTAGGCAGAATCCCCGGCAGCGTCACATGAAAAATCTGCCGTATCTTGCTTGCGCCGTCAATTTCCGCCGCCTCATACAGCTGCACATCTATCCCGGAAAGGGCCGCAAGATATATTATACTGCTCCAGCCAACTCCCTGCCATATACCTGAAATTATGAATATCGGTCTGAACAGCTCCGGGCGCACAAGCATATTGGAGCGTTCAAAGCCAAAGAATGCAATTATATCATTAACAAGTCCGTCCTTTGCCACAAATGTATGTATCATACTGCATAAAACCATAATTGATATAAAATGCGGCAGGTATGTACAGGTTTGAATCACTTTCTTGTATTTTTCCGACCGCACCTCATTTACAAGCAGAGCAAGAATTATTGCGGACGGGAAATCAAAAATCAATCCCAAACAGCTTATTGCCAAAGTATTAACCAATATTCTGAAAAAGTATGGATCGCTCATAAAGGATACAAAATGACCGAATCCGAAATTATCCGTCCACGGGCTTCCCATTACTCCTTTTACAAACGAATAATCCTTGAAGGCTATAAGCAATCCGTATATGGGCTTTATATAAAAGAGCGCATAATAGAACAGCACAGGTATAGCTGCGATATATATAAATTTATGATTTTTTATTTCTTTAATTAGCCCTAAGAACCATTGTCCGAGCGGTTCCCGGGTATTCAGATTTGTTTTCATAATGCCGACTACTGCTCCGTTCCCTTAATGATTATTATATCTGTCCAGGGCAGCCTGCCTTATTCCTATTAAATCATTAATGTCGCCTTCCTTTATCTGCTCAACAAATGATTCCCATTCACTCATCGGCCTCTGACCTGTTATGAACTTCAGAATATTTTCATTGACATATGAGTTGACGGACGTAGTTTTTCTTGAGAGTTCTTCATTTTCTTCCGCCGTAAACGATAATGAAGGTATTCTTGTATCATCTTCATGCTGCGTCCAGAGATTAACCGCTTCCTTTTGCTGCTCATACGGAAGATACTGCTCATAATATCTTGGGTCCTGAACAAACGATCCGCCGTAGCTGGCAGCGCAGTATTTGCTCATTGCAACGCCTATTGCAAGTCCTTCGGGATTCTTCAGCACCTCATCGGTATACTTGGGGTATCCGTCAACCATATTATATGATTCACCTTCCGTTCCGAAGTTCCAGAACATATGACCTTCCTCTGAATATCCGTAATCAAGGAATTTGATAACCTCTTCAATATTTTTACATTGTGATGAAACTGCAGTGCTCATCATCGGATAAAATGCAAAGTCCTTTTGACCGAATCTCGGAACATCCCCTTTATTTAAAACAGGATATTTTGTACCCGACAAATCATAGCTTGCGTCAACACCCTGCAATACGGGAAGCCACGCGCCCATCTCACCGCCTGCTGAGCCTATATATGCTCCAACATTTCCCGATGTTACCTTTGCAACAAAATTCTTCGGGTCCTGTGCAAAGAAATCATTATCGAGCAAGCCGTCAGCATACCATACTCTGAGCTGATCTATATAACCCTTATAGCCCGGCTCTATAGGACCGTATTTAATCTTTCCGTCCTCCTGGTAAAATCCCTGTGCAACGCCGTATGCGCCGCTGAACGTGTCAACTATGTCAAGACCCCGGAATGATAAAGGATATTCTATCCCCATCTCCTTGAATTTTCTCAGGGCTTTATCCCAATCATCTATTGTCTCCGGCAGCCCCATGCCGGCTTTGTCAAGAAGGTCCTTCCTTATCTGAGGTCCCTTCCAGCACATCAGGCTGTCATCACCTCTGAAAAATGCAAAGGTATAATGCTTGCCTTCGTCAGTCACAACCTGTTTATCATTGTCGGGATTATCCTTTAAATACTTCTGATAATTCGGCGCATATTTCATATAATCATCCAAGTATATTATTACGCCGTCTTCAACAGCCTTTGCCGGGCCGCCTTTATATGATGTAAAATCCCATCTGATCATATCGGGGTATTCTCCCGAGGCGCACATGACATTGAACTTTTCGGTCTCCTGACCGACTGCCGGATGAATAAATTCCAGATCAACATTGCATTTTTCTTCAAGAGCCTGATAAAACGGTACATCATTGAAGCTCTCATAGTTCTGAGATACCTGCGAAAGTAATTGCGTCCAACACGTAATTTTTACTCTGTCTCCGTTGCCGTCCGCCTTGTCCGTCCCTGCTCCGCAGCCCGCCAGACCGGCTGCCGTTATAGCCGCGCCCGATAACGCGGCTATTCTTTTAAATTTCATAACACATTCTCCCTTTCTTCAAAATTGCACTCATTTTTGCGGAATGCTGTAGCTTAATTTACAGTATACACAGCCGCACCTGTGTTGTAAAGATACAATTCAAAACATACCATACAAAAATAAATACATTTCAAAAAATCGTGTATTTATGCTGTTTTCACGGGGAAATACATAACAAAAAACCGTTATTCGCTCATATAAAGAATAACGGTTTTCTGACTCATGACTGTTTCTTTTTATCATCACTTTCTATCATTTGATGTCTGTATTCGCTGGGTGACACGCCGACATAATTTTTAAATGCCCTTCTGAACGACAGCGAGCTGTTATATCCCACAGCCTCTGCAATCTTGTCTATGCTGTTTTGGGTTTCTGCAAGAAGATGACAGGATTTTTCTATTTTTACCTTAGTTGCGTATTTATTAAAACCAAAGCCTGTATTTTCCTTAAAGAACTTAGACACATAATCAATCGATATATAAAAATGGTCGGCAAACGCCTGTCTGTCAAATTCTGTTGTCAAGGCTGCATTATCAACGTAGTCAAGAATTTGCTCTTTAAGAGATTTTTCGGCATTTTCGCATATAACGCTGTTATATACCTTTTTAATGCCCGAAAAAAATACTTCCGTGCCCGATTCCTCATCAATACTGTCATTCATACTTTTCATTTCATTATCACTTATATCATGACAGTATTGCTGAATAAGATTGTAAAGCGTTATTTTCATGTTAGCGTATAAAAGCTTCATTGTACTCTTAACAAGAACTCTGTTTACACAATTCTCTTCATAAACCAAATCGATTATATGATCTATTTCCCCAATATTTTTATTTCTGAAAGCGTTTTCCAAATGATGTTCAATTTCAACGGGATAATAATACCACAAAAAAGAATCGTTTGACTGAACGCACCAGACCGTATGTCTGTATTCAACATCCATTCCGTTCATAAGATTATTAAGGGCCCTGTCATATGAATAGCATACGTCATTAATCGTTGTGTAAAAATTACCCATAGCGCACTTTAAACGGATATTTAATGATTTAAATAATTTTTCACTTATCGCATATGTCATATTTTCAATCTTCAGCGTGTTTGTTGAATTATCCTCATCATCAAATATGAATATTATGGCAACGGTATCCGTACCGTATGTACACGTCATACACTTAAAATGACTCTTATATTCCTCGCTTACGGACTTTTGAATGCTTCTTTGCATTTCATGATTACAGCTTTCCTTTTCGTCCGATATTATAGACGTGAGCAGCACGGTAAACATTTTACCCGATATGTCAATGTTCATGTTTTTTGAAAGCTGCAGGATTCTGTCATTTGAAAGCTCCTTGCCCGCCAGAAGCGAATTGACAAAATCATTTATTATGACAGGCATTTCCGCCCTGTACTCTTCTTTTATAACGGAAATATCATTGCAGATAGAATCAATCGCAGCGGAAAGGTATGCAAATTCGTTATTATTGCTTATGCCGACGCCGCTTAACGTTTCCATCTGCTTTGTCAGTCTTTTTATCGGTTTGGCGCTAAGCTTTGCAAAGTATATCGATAATCCCGCACCAATCAGCAATGCCGCAAACAAAATTATAATCACTGCAAATTTGATTTTTATGGTTTTTTTGATTGCCGAGTTATATAAATTTCCGCTTAAAACATTTAAGCCCGTATCATTATTAAATGAAAATGCAATATATTTTTTGTTATTAATTTCATATATGTCGCTGTTTGATGCGGAGCTTATCACATCGTTGTCATTATCCGGGAAAATTTGCTTGTTATGCATATCATACAAAAACAAACATTGCTCGGAATTGTTTTCACTGTACCCCATTATCTTTTTTATCTCATTAAAATCAAGACAAACAACTATGTAGCCTGTAGGATTATCAAAATAATTATTGGGATATGATTCAATGTATAAAAGCGATTCACTTTCCGCTCCTGCCTTATATGTTTTTATCGGCTGTGATATGGCACTGTACTTCTGACCGTTCAGATATTCTTCTCTGAACCGGCTGACATCCAAATCGCCGAACCTTATTAAGCTGCCGTATAAAACGTCAAGATCGATGCTGCCCAGGGAGGATACTATATTATTGTCCGCAGCCGGAAACAGATATATCTCATCTATAATCTGACTTGACATGGTATATAAATTAAGCTTTTCCATCATATCTTTTTTTGCCAGATTAAAATTACCGTGATCATTTATAAAATCCCTGTCGTCCGATAAAAACTTAATAAATGAATCGTCAACTCCGTTTCTTATCTGCTGGCATACAATCCGGATATTATTCATCTGCTGAGATAATATCTCGTTCGCTCTTGCAGCCGAGGTATAAAGATTAGCCTCGTCATACTCATTTATTGATGATATCATAATATTATATACAAAAAGAAAAACAATCATAAAAAAGCCTAAAAGCAATATATATGTAGATAAAAAATTTTTAAATATATTACGCTTATTAAAAATATTTTTTAACATTGTAATCCACCCTTATACAATAATTTACTGCAATTATTGTATATAATCATACCGCACTTATCATACAAAGTCAAGGCTATTTTTTATATAAACCATACATTTTTTGATATTTTTAAAAAAAATAATTCATTTTATGTACCATAACGGTGATATTGACAAATACAAAACACAAGGGGGCCCTCCCCTTGTGTTTTGTATTTTTTATTCATATAATCTGGCTTCTGCAAGCTCAACTTTTTTGACGTAAACTCCGCTTCCGTTTTTTGTCATCAGACAGAAATCAGCACCCGAAAGGAGCAATGATTCTCTGAACTGTGCATCATCTAATTTTACAGAGAGCACCTTCCATGTATTTGTATTGGTCATTTTGCCGCAGTTAATTTCCTTCAGCGCATACTCTGCACCGTCATCCTTTCCGTCCGGTATTACAGAGTTATATTGAAAAATCAATTCACCTTCAGTATCAAGATATGTAAAGTCTATTGCAACATTTTTTGAATTTATTTTTGTTTTATCGGTATACAGACCAATATATTTGCTATCCGGAATATATCTGCATCTTGTTGTTTCACCGTCTGCGTCTGTGACCTCGGCGTCCTCCGTGTATGCTGCTCGTGCAGGGTCATCTCTGTATGCAATACTGATACCGTTTCCGTTGCTGTTGATTGCAACCTCGGTTTTGCCGACGGGCGTAAGATAAAACGGCATTTCAATTGTGCAGCCGTCACCGGCACCGCCCTCCCCGGCAATCTCATTGGTATCTACGGGCACCACGGAATAGCTGTGATTTTCAAGATATGAAGCCTGTCTGTCTTTATACTGAGTATCCCGGCATTTTGCAATAAGCTTTCCGTCTCTGTATACGGCATAATAATCTACCGCATTATAATCATCGCAACTCGCCTCCCACGAAAGGTTAATCGATTTCACTTTATTTTCAACCTTAAACCCGCAAAGTCCTGACGGCGCATTATTGGCAAGCGATATATTATTCCCATCCCACAAATACCATACAATTTCATCTCCTGCGGATTTTTGCAATCCGTCAATACGGAATTCCAATGATCCGTATATCGGAATATCCGTTTTGGAATCAATCCTTCTGTCATGTATATCTCCTGTACCGGAATTTACGGACATGACAATAAAATTGATTTTTTCTGCCCCGGACGTACCCGGATTTTTAAGTACAATCCTTGCAGTAACAGTCCCGTCCTGTGATGTTGTGATTTCCGGGGCCCGGACAGTCATATAAGTACCGGCATGTGACTTAACAATAAAATCAAACTGTCTCTCAATGCAATAATCTGAATATGTAACCCTTGCGGTCAGAGTAACACTGACATTCTCATCACCGCGCTTTACTTCTGCTCTGCGTCCGCCGTCAGCAACGGCTATAGCACTTTCATCGGAGCTTATCCATTCTATACTGCTTGAATACAGGCTTCCCGAAACAGGCAAATCAAAATCATTTGTTACGATTCCGTCAGGCGCCGTGTTCAAAAATATAGCCTCCGCGTCCGAGACGCAGTATCTGTAATCCATATCCTCCGAAACTGAAACATCAACATTATCAAATATTGAAAGCAGCGCTTTTGAATACGGATTATGCTTCACATTTACATACTGTATTTTGCAAAAACCGCTTATGATGTTTTTATTCATTATCCCAACGGGGGTATCCGTTTTCCCTACGGTTGTTGCTCCTTCAAATATTTCAACCGTATACGTGCGGTTTTTCATATCGGTTGTAATCGTATATGTGAACGCCTTATCTTTTATATCACCGTCATAAAGCAGATTATATTGCACGTCACCGTTATCGTCAGATGATACCGCATATATACTTGCCGTTCCGTCCTTAATGTCATATACAACCGACGCCGCCCCAATCTTGTTACTGTCCAGCAAATCCACCGACATTCTGTTCCGGCCGCTGTTATACTCACAGCCGTCCGTACAGCTTATACCGCCCGGGACAGTCATGTCATATGTAACCTTTACATTTCCGTATAAATCATCGTCTGATATTTTCTTTTCAAAAACATTATTCTCCGATGATGCCGCACACTCCGCTTCATCCGTCCGATAAACTGCAATACTGTAGAAATAATTCGTTTTTCCCGGTGCTGATTCCACCCTGATACTGTTTCTTATATTGTTTCCCTCATCAATTTTCCGGGTAAAATCAACATCCGTAAGCTCAATCCTTGCAATCCTCCATGCGCCCGTGCCGTCATTGCTGAGCGTCGCGGCATCATAAGCCTGTTTCGACGACGAACCGCCGTCCTTTGACGGATACCAGATTTCACACCAATTATGCGGAGCATCATCCGTATAGTACATAAGCTCGACAGTAAGCCTGTTATCCGTACTTTCAAACATTCCGGAATCCACAACAAATCTTGTCGCATTCGTTCTGAGCGCGTCATGGGGCGGTGTATTTTCGTCCGCGTACTTATCTGCATTAATATATGTAAATTGCCTAATCGCATTTTTGTTTTCTATACCGTCAACGCAGACTGAGCTATTCCCTTTGCCGATGTAATCATATTGAACTCCCCTGTAAATAACAGGTGTTTCAAGCTTCGTGACAAAACGGTCGTTTTGATATTGAAGAGTTATACCGTGCACATTGCTGCTTCCGTTTAAATTATCGGTATTATCCATACGAAAATAACAAAGCGAATCCGACTTAAGCTCAAGGGCGCCGTTTTTAACCCCGGCAGAAAACGCTGATTTTGATTCCGTAATCAATTCCGAAACCTCAGAATCGGAAAGTTCGGAAAAATCCTGCTGGTAAATATTGTCCCAGTCAGCATATGCGCTCATATTTACGGCAAAGACCGATATAACAGCCAAAAGCACCTTAACGATGTGATATTTCGTTTTCATATTAATATCCTTTCCATAATGCAGCCATATTCCTTAAATTAATAGTATGCAACAATTAATTCCTTGACATAATTATACCGCCGGTAAATAAAGACCCTTACGTTCTCATCATTGAAAGCTAAACCGCCGTCACTTTGAGGGCTGCTGATCTGCTGAGATGAATTTACGCTTCCGATTGTTATCGTGTTCTCGTTACAGTCATATACCGGAACAAACATAGCCGATGTTCCCCACGCCGATGTCGGCAGTAATTTCCCGTATTGGGAGCCCTCCGGATTCTCCGTCACAATCATTCTGCCGTTATTGGAATATAATGTTCCGAAGACTTGACAAAATTCGTCTCCGGCATTGCCCTTGATAAAGGCGCCCGGTTTTTCGCTCAGGCTGCAAACCACCGTTACACCGGTAATTATGTTATTAAACAGTGATATTCTTATTATATCGCCGCGCTTTAAGCTGTCAGGAACCGTACCGTCATCCTCTGCCCGGTATGCGACCTTCTTTCCGAAATTATACCCTATTATCTGCTTATAAACTTCGCCGTCCGTATGCAGTATGGTTTTAATTTCATCAACGAGTATATGACCGTCAAGCTCATTTCCGTACTTTTTTATATCAATGCTGATTGCACCCGCCTCAAAGTATCTGTCACAGTCATATACCTTAATATCATAATACTTCTCATTGGCAATGCCGCTGAACGGTATTACACCATAGTCAATATTTCCTTCGGCATCCTCATATACCGCGAAGCAGACAGTGTTTCCGTTAATGCAGTATTTGCTGTTAAACATACAGCAATTACCCGACATATAATATGCTGTTGCCGATGCATAATCCATTGTAAAATCATTTTCGTAATATCCGTACTCGGAATAATCGGCAACGTTTGCCGCAAATTCGATTTCCTTTATTTCCCCGTCTCCGTTAAATGCCACTCTCACAACCTGCGGAGTTATTTCGCCGGTATCGGCAGATGATGCTTTTTTAAGTAAATCCGCTCCTTTTTTACAGGATGTGCCGTCAAGCTTTATTTTGTCTGCCGTAATAACGCTTGTAACCGTACCGTCCTTCAAGACAAGCCTTACATACACCCTGCCGTCTGTATCAAACGATTCGCTGTCCGGCATTATCTTAATAAGATATGCATACTGCAAGCTTCCGCCGTCAGCCTCCTCAAGGGCGGCGATATTTCCCGAAATATCAAGAAAGTACTTATACCTGTTTCCCGCGCGGACCTTTGGAACCGTATAATACCCGTCGGCAATAATTTTTTCAAGGCTGCCCGCTATCAGGTATTTCCCGCTCTCAAAGGTATAGTATGTTTCCGAGCCGTCATCTGAAACCGACTGCAAAACCTCCGTTGTGCCTTCATCATTTACATAAAGGTACAAATATTGTTTATCCAGGCTTTCAATAAGCGAAATAACGCAGTTGTTCGGTATATCTCCAAACTGAATTTCGCTGCCGTTTTTTAAAATTTTTACATTTTCATAATCGTCAAGTATAACCGTGTTTCCGTATTTATCCAATATGAATTTCCCGTCTGCGGAAACTGCGGCTGCAAATATATTTTTGAACTCGCTCACTATTACCGTATCATAGGTATTGTCCCCGTCGCTGTCAATAAGCTTTATGCTACCCGAACGCGGACTGATTTGTTCAACGCCGCAGTCATTGCAAACTGTATTATTGTAGATAATATCCGCATATTTGCTTATGCGTGCCGATGCCTTTTTATTATTCCTGAAATATACAATATTTGAAAGGCTGTATGCAGAATCCTCAGTGTACAGCTCCTCGCTTTTTACGGTTATGATTTTATTGTCCTCGTCTGCCGCAAGCCACAGCAATGTATCGATTCCGTCAACCGACCTGTAAAAATACTTAACCTTTTGTCCGATAAACTCCGAAAAATCAGCGTCTGCGGTTTCATACCTGATTCCGCTTATAACAACCGAATCCTCACGGCATTTGTCCCCCGACAAAGAAACGATTCCGTTGTTTTTCATAATACCCTCGTCATAATAAATATTATTATATACCGACAAAAGATACCTGTTTTCGTCAGTTTTATATGAAACCCTTCCGTCACTCCCAAACTCAGTGCTTTCAAACAAGCATGTAACTCCGCAGTTATACAGGAGTTTAACGGCCGCCGCACCGGAGAGCGCCTCGTTATATCCGATGCTTTTTATCCCTTTTGTCAGCTTAAGCTCCTGCGCCATGGTAAAGTAATCTCCGGGATATACGCCGTATTTGCCTGCCATAAGATTTTTATAGCCAAGCAGATTTACCGCAATTTTAATTGCTTCCGAATATGTTATGGCATTATCCGGCAGAAAGGTATTGTTTTCATAGCCGTTTACGATACCGATATTATAAAAATATACGATTGCATCCTTATGCGGTGTATTTATGTTGACATCCGTAAACAGAATTTTACCTTGACTGCCCATTGATGAAAACCCGGCAAGCTTATATAACGCTCCGGTAAACTGCGCGCGGCTTACTTCCTCATCAGCACTCATATTCAAAAAATCCTCCGGCAGCAAGCCCATAGTGCTCAGTGCGTCAAACTCCTGTGACGCCATAGGCGTAAAAATGTTCTCGGTATTCTTATCCGTTGCCTGAGCTGCCGCGTCCATGCCCGAACAAAGCAACGTCAGTGATAATAACAAAACAAACAATCTGTATTTCATCCTATTACCATTAAATCCTTTCACCAAACTGTCAGTAAAAATGCTTTAGGCAAAGTGCGCACATGTGCCCCTTCAACATTTTACTTTTGAATATATTCCATGAATCTGCATATTATCTTTGCAGCTTCAGCTCTTGTCAAGCTGTCTTTAGGTCTGAAGCTGCCATCCTCAAATCCGTTTAAAATATTCATGCCCGATAATTCTTCAATATTCTGCACCGCGTAGCCGCTCATATCAGACCTGTCCGAAAAGGTCTTTACTTCATGTCCCGCTGTTACATCGGCGCCGGATACATTAAGAATTCTGCAAACAATAACGGCAACATCCTCCCTTGATATATATTGTCCGACTCCGAATATTCTTTCTCCGATGCCGTTTATTATTTCCCAATGCTTCGCCGCCGCAATAAAGCTAAAATACCACTCGCCTGTCAAAACATCATCAAAATCACATGTATATCCTTCGGAATACAAGCCTGCCGCCATAACCGTCATTTTAACAAACTCTTCTCTTTTCACAGGCTTGTCGGGATAAAAGCTCCCGTCGGAATATCCGGAAATAATGCCGCTGTCCTTCAGACTGTCAACGTAAGGATATGCCCAATGCTGCGTGCCACAGTCTGCAAAGCCGGTCTTTGCCTGCTGCGTTTCCGCCTGCGGATAAACAGATGCCGTATAGCCGCTGCCCGCGCCTTTTCCGGCGCTGCCGCCGGAGCCGCCTCCGGAATGATTGCCGGAGCTTCCGCCGGAATCCCCGCCGGAATCCTTTCCGATTTCGCAAATCGCATCCGTAAATGCAGCCTCAGCATCAGCTGCCTTTGTAAAATTCTTCCGAAGAAGCTGTCTTATTACCTTTTGTTTGTTTGTGTATGACATATTAATAAATTTCAGATATGTTTCCTCACTGATTCCGAGGTCTTTATAATACAAGGCAATATTGCCCTCTATATTATCGGATGAGGAATTGTTTATAACCGCAATTCCCTTTGCCTCTTTGAACGCCTTCCTGATATCACCGCAGCTATAAACACCCGAACCGTTATTAAATGACGCGTTTACCGAAATAATGCTTTTATATATATCCTCACGGTATGCAATATAATCCTTATCCGATATATCAATCTCAAAAGCGTCTGCCAATTTTTCAAATTTCGATTCCAGCACTGATGCGTCAGCATTGCCTTGTGACAAATATTCAATAATACCGGATGCCTCCCACGCAACTCTTACGTCTTCCATTGTTTTAAAATTATTGTTAAAGTCGGTATTCCGTATATTAATAAATGCATTCAGCTTTGTTCTGCTTTCCTCGTCCGAAACAGATATCTGCAATGCTTCAGCCGCCTTATCAATGCTTTGCTTCACTGTATCTGCCGACGCTGTATTAATATCCTTCAAAAGTCCGTTTCCGCTGCCGTCATCAATATCGGACGGTTTCAGAAGCCATACGCTTTCTTCTGCCCTGCTGATATCCGCCAGATACCCGCTGCCTTGTATTATCAGCTTATACGCACCGTCGGAGGCGTCAAGTGCGTCGGAAATTTTAAATCTTATTTCCCCTTTTTCTTCAGTTCCCACAGATATTTCAGCCATGCGGCAATAATCGTCAATGCCGGGATTCTGCACCGACGCGGGATACATAACCGCGGTGATCTGCTGTATGTAATCCACCGACGGCTTTACGCAAATAACAAGCTCCATATTTTTATAGTCGCCGTACCACTCAACGCTCATGCCGTCCTCGCCTCTTGCATATGTTCCGCTGCAAATTAAAAATGCGGTTACAATAACGCATAACGCCTTCTCAAAAAGCTTTTTCATAACACTCTCCACCTATCATTCCGGAATCTCTGCCGTTATATCCGCAATATACACATCAGAGCATTCACCGTCAATCCTGATATCGGTTTCATATTTCCCGATATTCTCGAAGTTTCCGCTGTCAATTATGATTTCACAGTGCTTCCATGTCCTTGTATTGCTGCGCTGCACACTTTTTTCCGCATCAAACACCCTCCAGCAGTCATTATCTGTTTTCACTCCGGAGGTGTATGTAATTCTGATTGGCTGTATGCTGTTGTCGAAATAATCAAAGCTCAGCTTCACCTTTCCGTTATCGGTGTCAATTAGCTCATCATTTATATCCAAATACAGCGCTTTTCCGCTTTTCGCAAACAAGGCGCGTTTTCCGTTTACAGTCGTTTCCTTACTTTCGCAGTCAAGACCCTTGTAGCTTGCCCGGTCAATATATTCATTAACAGAATAATGTGCTCCTTCAGCCGTATTTGATGCAAGCTTGGTAAAGTCGAACCATCTTACCGTAAGCAGCCCCGTATCGTCAGCCGCACCCCAGCTTACAATATAACGGTTTCTTGCTATAACCGGATGCGCCTGATACGGATGCGACTTCCCGTTATTCCATACAAAATGAGCGATCGGGAAATGTTCGTTTGTCTCCGTGCTTATAAGGACAATATAGTTTCCGTCAGCAATAATATATTTATCATCATCACTTGCGTAAAGATGCTGATATTGATATGCAAAGCATTTGCTGTCATAGTAATACTGCCTGTGCGAACCGTCACGATTAAAACGAACGGCGCTCGGCGTCAGTCCGATATTACGCTGACCGTCAATACTGTAGTTAATAAAATACATATATTCCCCGCTGTTTGACCATACCTCGTGGGTTGCTCCCTGAATAACCGTTCCGTCGGTTTCACGCACACCCTGCTTATAAATACATTTTGCTTCTTTTGTATTGCAGTCGAATACCCACATTCTGTCCAGCAATTCGTAAACAGAAGCAATCCCGGAGCCCTCAACTTCATGAGAAAAAGACAATATGTCCGGATATTGCGGATTGACCTGGTTATGGGTCAGAACATTGGCATAATCAAATGTGTGAGTATATACCTCCCATTTATCCTCCTTTATGCTGTATCTTGCAAAGGTCCGTTCACCGGGTTTTGAAAACGCATGGGCGTTGTCTGTGAAATCAACGCTGATATAATTACAATCATTTGAAATCTGCGGCACTGATATCCATGACATAGCCGGCGCATTTGTTACAAGCTCGGGTGTTATACCGTCCGCATTTGCATCGGCACGCCATATGCTGTACTCACCGTCTTGTTTCTTTGAATAGTAAATATAATCGTCTTTTCCGATTGTCGCCTGAAGCCTTTCCCCTTCTGTCACAATCTTATCCACATAAGTAAGGGTCTCGGTCTGTATATCATACAAAAATGCCGAGCCCGATACAAGCGAACAAAGGAGTCTTTTTCCGTCCTCCGTCCAGCTCTGTGTTGTCACATACGGCCGCATTGTCGGCAAGCCGTAAATTGTCATACTGTAATATGTCTGCCCCGTTTCATTATCCAATATCGGCTCACAGGGGCAAGGCTGCGGAGTTCTGAACACTGCTGCAATCAGCTTTTCCTCACCGCTCATACACACTGCTCTGTGATTTAAAATACCAACATCAATTAAATCTGCCGCAAATGAACGTTGGTCGCTTCGTGTAAAAAGAAGCGCATTGTTTGCAAGAGCAAGTAAATTATAGTTTGTCGCAGGCGCGTCATTGCATAAAAACAGGTCCTCTTCATATGTTAAGCCCGTATTTTTCGCATAGCCGCAGATATCTGCGCCCTCAGCCTTCAAACCGAGGACGCCCATATAGAGCTCAAGCAATTTGCCCTGCGTAATTGTTTCATCGGCGCTGTATTGATTCAAATTCTCGCTCGGATTTTTCCCGCTTATGATATTAAGCAGCATATGCGCGTCCTTCACATTGCAGCTTTCATTCAGACTTTTATCATAAAACGCTTCATGGTCGTTTTCAAGTATCCCCATTCTTATAAGAGAATCCCTTTTTTCGCTGGCAAGAGTTGCTCTTGCGGCCTTTTGTTCTCTTTTGAGCGCGGAAATATTGACTATCTCCAGTTTTTTAAACAAGTTCCACGCGCCTGTGACAAGCCTGACATTTGCGCCGCTGTCAAAGCATCTGCCAAGATCCGCATTACTTATGTAAAATGTTTTTACAAACCAGTCCTGAATCTTACCCGATTTGACAACGGTAATTCTTTTTTCTTTATCCTCTCCTTCGGGGAAATATTCAAAATAAAACCTGCCCTCGGACGGGCCGTAGTCATAATAGACAACGGATACAAGAAATTCATTGTCACCCTTTTCATAAAAACTATCACTTATCCTGACGTTTGCATAATTATCCTTATAAAACTTTCTTCCGTCCATCGACAATTCCGTTGACTTCTCATTATAAAACTCATTCGACGCGTCTGTAATACCCATAGAACAGCCATCCATGAACTCACAATAATTTTCCTTGACCTCCTCGCCGAACATTACATATGCGTTTTCATCAAATGTTTTCAGAATGTAGTCATAGTCATTCGCTTCGGCGCCGGCTGTCATAAAACAAGCCGGTGCCGAAAGCAAATCAGCAAACAAACACGTTAAAATTATAAAAGCTGTCAGTTTTAATGCTACGCTCTTTTTCATGGAATATATTCCTTTCAAATATATTTTCGCAGGAGATTGCAGAATGCGGAATTTATGCTGTTCTTACTCTCCTTGCAAAACAAAGTCTGCTCTGTCCGAAAGCGGAGTAAGCGTCTTAATACCGTCGAACAGGAATATCCGCACTGTGTATCCGCCCTGAGAAATATCATCCGGCAATATAAGCGGCTTTGTAAACGTAACCGTATTTTCTATATCCGCCAGGATAACCTCGGAACATACAGCATCTGCAAGCCGCTTCTTCCCGTCATTATCCTTATGGTAAAGCGCCGCCGCAACAAACGCACCTTGTGTTAAATCACCCGTATAATTTGATATTTTTACAGAATCTATTTCCGTGCCCGCAGTTAAATCACCGATACTGCCGATAATAAATGACCCGTTCGGAGCTTTAAGCTCTACGGCAATCGGACTTACGGTTTGCTTTGAAGTATCCAATGCTTCAACTATGCTTTCATCCCTTGTATAGACCTTTACATTGTCAATATAACATGCGCCGCCGTTATAATAGTTAATCGAAAACGCCAGCTTATCTATTGCCGCCGAAGCTGCCGCATTTTGTGCAAAGCTGTTTTTATCAGCCGCTGAGCCGTTGATTTTGTAAGTTATTGTCTTATTGGCATTATTGTTTATGCTTGATGTAACCCACTCAGCACAAGGGCCGTTCTGATGCCAGTTAAAATAGGAATTAGCCGCACTCGGAAGGATTTTTGTGCCGGCAGTCCCCTTATCGGAGCGCTGTATCGCTCCTGACGAGAACGCGTATTCCATATAATCATATACATTCATCGGGTCACTGCCGAGCGATACATACATGGTATCACGAGGATCTGTATGCTTTCCCTGAGCAGAGTCGTATTTCCATGACTTATTCGCCATATGCGCGTCAAATTCCAAATATACATTGTCATTTACATTTATACTCTTCGGCAAAGTAACATAAACTGCCTGAATCCTGCTCGGTCCGCTGCCGCCCACACCGGCGGTATCCTGTACAAAGCTGCCGTCCTCATTCACGGTTCCGTAGTGAGTGGGATTTCCGTCAGTCCGAGACGGATCAGAGATGTTTACAGCCTTTGCACGCTCAACCAACATTGCTTTATGCCCCTTATACTCGACTGCACTAATGTTCATCGGGCTGTACGGATTATTTCTGAGAAGTCCCCAGCCGTTTGTATTTCTGTCGTTAAAATCGTCACTGAAAAGCACATTTACCGCCGGGTCGGCTTCTTCCTTTACCGCAATATTGCGCAGATAAAACGAGCCGCTTGCCGATGCTTTGTCTTTTGCAAATCCCACATTCCCCACGGAATTCAATGTATACGGCATATCAGATACGGCATTCGGCAATGATATTGGCTGAGTTGTCTCACTCACGGTTTGCCCGCCGCTGCTGTACGAATATGAAACAACATACATCTGCGCGTCCATATCAACCTTAATTGCCAAATCAATCCACTTTTGCGCCGGCAGTTCAAACAGCTTATTCCCCGCATGGTCGGAAATTTCAATTTTGTTCCCGGAGGTCATTTCTCCGCCCTTAACCAAATCAATATTCCGGTCATCCGAATACGGCGTTATAAACATTCTGAATCCGCCGTCATATTTATAATCCCACTGAGAGAACAACAACGTGGAGGTAATTTCAAAATTGGCGCTCTCGCCGCCGTTCTTAATCATATGCCTTATGCTTTGATTTCCCGTTCTGTCCATATATCTCAGATAACCGTCAGTGCCCGAACCGTCGATTGTGCAGGCGTAATATTGCTTTTCTCCGCCCGAAAAATAATAATCCCATCCGTTATTGCTGCCCTCGGACTCAGTTCCCGCATACGGCTGCTTGCATACCAATCATCACAATAGCCGTCATATGCCTGCGCTGTTGCTATTCTGCTTTTAATTTGCATTTGCGAGAAATCGCTTCTGAAAACCTCCTGCATATCAAATGATGTTTTCATATAATCGGATATGCTCATATTTTTCACGTATGCAGTGCCTTTCGCAATGACTGCGGCTTTGCCGAACCTCTTGCTTACTCCGTCAGCAGCAGATCCGCTCTTCACCAATGTATCGTCCCGATACAGCTTATAACTTCCGCTGTTTTTATGTACAATAAGCTTGACTGTTTTGTATTCATCCGCAGTCAGCGCCTCATCTACGGATACATCGGCTATTTCCGTTTCGTCATCGGCATACACCTTTATAAAAACAGATGCGTCCTCGGTTTTCTTCATGTCGGCACTTATCAAAATCGAACTGTTCCGGGCCGATGTGATTTCAGTATAAACCATGTTGTTTGTCACTGTTATTTCGGGTGTTTCCTCAGCCGCTGCGCCCGGAAAAACCGAAAGCGTCATTACAGCAGCTATCAGCGTTGCAATTTTCCCAAAAATATAATTCCTGTTCATAAGTTTATTTTCCTCCTTTAAAATATTTATTTAGATTTTTAAAAAAATCCTTTACCGCAGGAGCATGTATACACAGCCGCCCCGTTATTCCTTGGCAAGCTCCGCGCACATAAGCAAGAACGCGCCCATACCATGCAAATCATTTATGCATGTAGGTCTTGTTACATATGCCTCGTAATTGCCTACGTCAGTTCCTACGCATATGCCGCCGACCTGTAGGTTATCTCCTTCCCGGGTTAAGCTCAGCGAAGCGATTCCGTCAAAAGCCTTCCATGCTTTTTCCATAGCGTCCGGCTTCAAAATATCCATGTGAACTGCCTTTGCAACAGCATAGGCAAACAGCGCGGAGCATGATGTTTCCAACCAGTTGTCGGAGCACCCGCCTTTGTCCATAACCTGATACCACATTCCGCTTTTTTTATCCTGCACACTCAAAACACCTTGCAGCACCCGCCTCTCCAGGGAAACCATTGCCTCATATTTGGGATGGTTCTTTGGCGTAAATTCCAAAATATCCAAAACAGCTACCGCATACCATCCCATAGCCCTGCCCCAGAATTCCTGTGAAAGCCCCGTATCGGGATTTGCCCAATACATCTTCCTTTCCGCATCCCAGCCATGATACAAAAGCCCTGTCTTTTTATCCGTCATATACTCTGCCATCAAAAAGACCTGCTCTACAGCTGTTTCCAAAAGCTCCGGCTGCCCGAAAACTACTGCATATTCCGCCTCAAGAGGCCCCGCCATATACATGCCATCCAGCCACATTTGATTTGGATGACATTCCTTATGCCAAAATCCGCCGTATTTGCTGCGCTTCCATTTCTTCAAAATCGATATCAATGTATCCAATGCTGTTTTGTATCGGCTGTCACCCGTTTCCGCATAGAGTGAAAACAACAAGATACCCGGCTGAATATCGTCCAGCATTCCCGGATCAAAATCGTGAATGCTGCCATCCTGCCAAATTATGCTGTCTGCCCATGCCTTGATATAATCACGGTATTCTTTCCGTCCGCACACCTGCCATGTATGCATCATGCCGGATAAAAAAACGCCCTGATGATAATGAAATTTATGCTCCGGCGGAAGCTCCTCCGGTCTGTATCTGCGAATCATAGTGCCGCAGGCCTGCATGGCATATTCCAATGCTTTTTCTTTTCTCATTCCGACCCATCCTTTTCATTCTGTATAAACTGCTTATCATTTAGCAGGTCAATCGTCATAGGCGTTGATACCCCACATTATCCTGCAATAGTTCTTTGGTATATACCCTGTATAATTTTTAAATTGCTTTGAAAAGTACTTGCTGCTTTTATATCCTACCATCCGGCTGATTTCGTAAATCTTATAGCGGTTGCTTTTTAATAAAGTAATAGCATTTGTCATGCGTACTCTGAACAGATAATCACTGAAATTTTCGCCTACATGCTGCTTGAAAAACCGCGACAAATATACAGGGTGGAGGTACACCTTTGCCGCTACCGACTCCAGAGAAATATCCATCGCATAATTTGCCTGCACATATTCCTTGATTTTTGTAATCAACTCATCCTCATTCTTGGTAATGCAGAAATACTCGCAAAAGCTGTCAAACACCTCCTCAGGTGTTTGAAAACCGTTGTGCAGGTGTCTGCAATACCTCTCACAATCTATCTGTTCTCCCGCCTTATACGCCTTCTCACAAATCAGGCGTATAAGCTTCTCAGCTTCAGCCTCCGTGTTTTCAGCCGAATCCGACAACTCCAAAAACAGCTCCCTGCCCTGCTTATACATTCCTAAATTCAAGTATGTGCAAAGCAGCATTCTCCTCTCATTTTCCACTGTATTTTGCGGCACATTCTCCTGCATGCTCAGTTTATAATCCTTTAACCCCTCCAGGCCCTTGCATGTGAATATAATCTGTACATCGACATCTGTTCTGAACGTCTCCTTCGTCCAGCGCCTCAGATTATTAATATCCGCCGCCACGGTATCCGTTGCAGAAAAAATCAGAAACTTTTCTTTTTCCGTCACCATTGCGAATACATGATTGTCACGGGAAGAAAAGAAATTCAAAACCGCAGTCTGAATCCTGTTTTTCTCACACTTCCAAATCTCCTCAAAGAACTTTTCCGGCCAGTGAATGTGCAGTACCGACGAATAAATTTCATTCGCGGGATATTTAAAATTCAGCGTTTGAAATATACTGTCCCCGTCCTCCGACATTGTTGCCGCGCCAAGCATAAAATCCACAAAAAACTGCTTTCTTGCCTGATCCAGCAATTCATCATATTGAAAAAGAACGTTCTTAAGCCGTTTTTTTTCATCCAGTCGCCTGCGCACATTATCTAAAATTTCCACGATCTCAGCATTTTTCACCGGTTTAAGCAAATATCGGGTTACTCCGCATGACATAGCTTGCTGTGCGTATTCAAAATCACGGTATCCGCTTAAAATCAGCATTTCCGTATCCGGCAAATGCCCCTGAACATATTCGGCAACCTCCAGACCGTTTACTTCATTCATGCAAATATCCGTTATTACCAAGTCAACCGGATGTACCTGCAAATATTCAATGGCTTCCTTTCCGTCCTCGAAAATCTCCTGCACACAAAATCCGCAGTCCAGCTTTTGTATAAACTTTTTCAGTCCTTCTCTGATAATCCGTTCATCATCCACTATAATCATGGAATAACACATTTAATTCATCTCCAATGCACTTTTCACAGCTGTTGTGCTCAATTTTGCCCCCGGCAGGCTACACCGTTTCAATCATGCAGCATCTGCTTTTTCATCAAAAGAGTCACGCGGGTTCCCGCGCCCTTCTCCGATAATACCGAAATCCCGTATTCCTCTCCGAACACCAATCGGGTGCGCAGATTAACATTTTTAAGCCCGATATGCTTGCTGTTACCGTTTTGAGAGCCGTCCAGTCCGCTTTTAAGTTCCTTCAGCTTATCCGCATCAATGCCGACTCCGTCGTCTGCCACCTCAATACATATATCCTTCTTCACAGCTTTAACGGAAATACGTATGGTTCCCGATTTACGTTTCGGTACGATTCCGTGAACCATGGCATTTTCTATAAGCGGCTGCAAGCACAGCTTAAGCACTTGTACATGCTGCAGCTCAGGGTCTATATCCCAATCAACACAAAATCTGTCCCCGAACCGTATTTTTAAAATGCTTATATATGTTTTGGTATATTGAATTTCTTTTTCCAAATCAACAAGATATTGCTCCATGTTCATGCTGTAGCTGATTACGTCTGCAAGCATCTCAATCATTGATGATGCTTCATCTCCGTTATCCTCAAGATCCATCACAACCCATTTGATTGTTTCAAGCGTGTTGTATATAAAGTGCGGATTAATTTGATTTTGCAGCGCTTGAAGCTGAGCTTTGTTCATCATCATAATCCGTTTCTGCATCTCCTCCGTCAGATTGACATTCTCGCTTGCAAGTGACATGATGTTGCGGATAATATAGCCCAGTTCGTTATTATCCCCATGCTGCGCCGTTTCTTCCTTATAAAAATATTCCACAATTTCAGCCAGCGGCCGAAACGTTTTTGTCGATATATATACCGCTATAACCACACTCATGATCAATACGAAAAAAAACAGGATTACGGACATTCTTACCATTCGGCTGTTTGCATTGACATAATACGCCTCATTGTATATGTGCGTATATTCCCAATCTCCTGCCGCCGCCGGCGCCCGTGTTACCAAATACTCTGTTCCGTCTATATTCACGGTTTGCACGTCTTCGCCTGAAATCTCCTCCGACTGCATATTAATATCCGGCAGATAGGAGCTTAGTAAAACCTTATTTCCGCTGTCAATCAGCATGAACCGATCATTAAAGTCATTGTATGAGATGCCCAGCTCTTTAAACAGGCGTTCTATATTCACTTCTATGCTAACCGCGCCGAGCAGTTCTTCCCCAACCTTTTTTGTTCTCATAAAGGTAACTGTTTTAATCCCCGTCCCGTTGGAATCGGAAGCGGTTACATAAAGTCCGTCACCTGCATTCCGATAGTGGGCAAGCATACCCGAGGTATCATTATCTGCGTTGTTCACGGCAACCTGCGATACAATACAATGATTCAAATCGGAATACACCTGAATATTTTTTATATATCCGTATGACAGCGTAAACATATTCAGCTCGTCCATAATGGTCATATAGTTACCGCTCAGGCTCAGCACGCTTTCGCTTGTGGAAAAAATCTGTTCAACATCCGGCTGCTGCAATATCACAATGCACATTTTGTCCATGGATTTAATAAAAATATCCAAGGAAGCCGCCATTTTATCCATTTGCTGACGAGCGAGTATCCGGGTTTCGTTTTTCGCTGCCGAAACAGAGCTTCTGTATACCACAACACAGCTAAGTCCGAACGGAATGGTTATAATTAAAATTATCATAATAAGATTACGCAGAAAAACACTGTTCAGGCGATATTTTGCTATATAGAACCTAAGGTTCAATTTACTCATATTGCGTCTCCTTCAGACACGTCCTGAGGGAAGGGAAATTTTGCACCCTCCCCAAAGCACTGTCACCGGTATATTCTTTTATTCCTTTATTTCATTATTTCATCATATTGCTTAACGGCAGCTTCGTTTACTTCTTTTCCGCCGACCTCCACGAACTCCTTTTGAAGTTTATCGTATAAGCTGTCAAATTCTGCTGACGGTGCCATAATACTTTTTGTAACAAGCTCCGTGAATTTTGTGCTGATATTTGTTTCGTATTTGATTAACGCGTCATTAGGCGGAAGGGTAACCGGTTCCCAACCGTCACGAATGCTGTTCTTGTAACAATCTATGTACAAATCCTTATTCTCGCCTGTTGCAACAGCGTTAAACTCAACCGACCTTTCCTGGCTGCCCAAATACTTTCCGTTGACAATAACAGCAATATCAAACCCTAAATTATACCAATGGAGCTTTTTTGCCTCGTCCGTTTCCAATACAACCGGGAATCCGTTTTCATCAAGCTTATACGTTTTATTCTCCCAGCCGAACTGCATGGTAAGAAGCACATCCTCCTGTGCCATCCAATCCAAATACTTTACGGCCGCCTCTGCATTATCCGAGCTTGCCGGCACAACAATATAAAGACCGACGGGAGTATAAATTTCTTTTGGATGCTTTCCGTCCTTGTCATTAAATGTATCCACAGCCGTCAGCTTTGCATCGGGCACCGTTTTTTTCAAGGTCTCATAATATGAACCGCTTTGAAGAGGTCTTCCGAAATCATCATTTATAAATCCAACATAGCCGTTGGCAAAGTCCGCTTGCATCTGCTTGCTGTCCTTATCCAGCGCAAAGTCCGGGCTTATTAACCCTTCGTTGTAGAGCTTATTCATAAAACGCAAGCCCTCTTTAAAGCCCGGCTTCATAGGCCACGGCGTTACAGCCCTTTCCGCCTCACTCATTTCGTCCCACTCGGCGAACGAATACAGCAAATCCGTAAAATACGGTGTGCTTGCGGAAATTGCCCACGGAATATTTTTTTCACCGACATTTCCGGGGTCTTTCTCCTTAAATGCCTTAAGGACCTCATAAAACTCATCCTTTGTCTCAGGTGCTTTCATACCCACCTTATCAAGCCAATCCTGCCTGATGAGCTGCGCCATTCTCCCTGTGAGAATACGTCGTCCCGGAATCATCACCTGTTTCCCGTCAACCTGCCCGCGCTTTAATATATCATCACCCAAAATATTCTTTAAATTTGACGAATTTTGCACGTACTCCGTTAAATCTGCCAGACCGCCCCTTTTATAGAAGTCATACAGTGTATTGTAGCTGTAAGAAAAAACAATATCCGGCGCCTCTCCCGCAGACATCAAAACATTTAACTGCTGAATCTCCTGGTCACGCGGTACAGACACAAACTCCATCTGAATATTGTTCGGGTCTCCAAACTCCTCCTGAATCCACCTTATTAATGCATTATCGGTAATAGTCCCCGCCCCGGCAGGCACATCACCCCTATCAAAAATCTCTACCCTCAGGGTCGTTTTTTCACCCGCTTCCGTGTTGTCGCTTTTAGGTCCGCACGCCGTAAGACAAGCACTCCCTATTGCAAGGGCTGTCATAACAGCTGCACATTTTACCCTCTTCTTCATTTTTTTCCTCCTTATTTTCTATATTTTACGGTCAGACTTATGGTCCTACTCCGCAATTATACATATCCTGCCGGTTTAATCATTCCTTTACTGCGCCTAATGTCATGCCGGTTACAAAGTATTTTTGGAGCCACGGATAAACCAGAACAATCGGCACTGTAGCAAAAATAATGCTGGCACTTTTAATATTTTCCGCCGCTATACGAGTAGGATTTGCGCCTTCAAACTGCGTCAGCTCACTGGACTGGGTAATGTTAATCAGCATATTCAGCTTCAGCTGCAATGTATATAGCTTGGAGTTAGTAACAAAGTAAAGCACATCCTGAAATGTATTCCATCTGAATACCGCATAAAATAAGCAAAGCGTTGCCAAAATCGGCTTTGACAGGGGCAGTATTATCTTAAACAGAATGCAGAAATCCGACGCGCCGTCCAGGTATGCCGACTCCTCTATACTTGCGGGCAATCCCATCAAAAATGACTTTAAAATGATCATGTTATAAACGCTCAGCAGCCCCGGAATAACAAGAACCGTCATTGTATTGATTATTTTAAGGTTCTTGAATAAAATGTATTCCGGAATAACTCCGCCGCTGAAATACATTGTAAACACAAATATAAACGTAAAAAACTTTCTTCCACGCAATCTGTTCTTCGTCAGCGGATAAGCCAAAAGAACTGTCAGTATCATCGCAAGTACGGTATAGAAAATTGTAAGTATTATAGTATACACCAATGCCCATATCATGGATAAGTCCGTAAATACAGCCTTGTACGCTTCCGCATTCAAGCCTGCCGGCCATAGCCATACACTTCCGCGCGTGATAGCTTCCGGAGAACTTAAGGACATTGCAATTACATTTAAAAACGGAATAATTGTAACCAAAACCGCAGCTCCTACAATTACGGTAAAAAGAAAATCTAATTTTCCGAAGCCTGTTTTCATTTTTTTCATATGGTTGCAACCCCCCTTACCAAATACCGCGCTGGCCCATTTTTTCGGAAATTAAATTTGCGGAGGAAATCAATATCAGACCCACCACAGACTGAAAAAATCCCGCCGCCGTGGACAAACTGAACTTACCGTTTTGTAAACCAAGACGATAAACAAATGTACTGAGAACATCGGAAAAATCCATTACAAGATTATTCCCCATCACGTACGGACGTTCAAAACCAATCGTCATCATCTGTCCCACCTGCATAATCAGCATGATCACAATCGTCGGCTTTATCGACGGCAGTGTAATGCTTATCATTTTGCGGATTCTTCCCGCTCCGTCCACTTCCGCCGCTTCATACAAGCTCGCATCAACACCGGTAATGGCAGCCATATAAATAATAGTATTCCATCCGGCGCTTCGCCAGATTCCCGAAAACAAATAAGTAATCACCCAATACCACTTATTGGTCAGAAACGGAACAACCTCGCCTCCCGCCGCCTTAATAATCTGATTAACCATGCCCGTGTTTGTGCTGAACAACTGATACACAATTCCGCCGATAATGACCCAAGACATAAAATACGGCAGATACAGCAGCGTTTGAGATATTTTTTTAAATTTCAGATTTTTCAGCTCATTCAGGCACAGTGCCAAAAAAACCGGCACAGGGAAACCAACCGCCAAATCAAGCACATTCAGCATCAACGTATTCCGAAAAGCCCGGCGAAAGTCCTGCATTGTCCAAAGCTGTTGAAACATCTCCGTTCCGACCCATTCACTTTTGAAAATTCCTTGAAAAATATTAAAATCTTTAAATGCAATCAGCACACCATACATCGGTATGTATTTAAAAATGACTATATAAACAACGGGAATGAGCAGCATTACATACAGCTGCCAGTCTCTTTTAATATTCCATCCCCCCGAAGTGCTGCGCCATGCCCTCCGCGATTTCAGCCTTTCGCACTTTAATGTTTCATCCATATATTTAACCTCCCTGCCGCGGAATAATACAAATGAAATTATCCGCAGTACAACAAATAAGCGTTCACCTGTCATATAAAGCAGTATGCAAAAATCATACGCATCTGTTCAAGGCTTTATCATTAATTTTATTTTAACAGAATTGAAACAAGAAAAAAAGGGCATAATTTTAACTTTTGAGGCAAACCCTCAACACATTATTTGCGCGCCGTACAAGACAGTGCTTTTTTTTATGCCGGCAGGGTAAACCGCCGTTCACAGCAAAGAAATTCACAATTCGGCGAGAACATTTTTTTTGACAGCTCTGTGCTCCCCGGCATAGCGGCGCGGGGATACTCCGAAATGCTGTTTAAACGCTTTTAAAAAATTTGAAACAGAAGAAAATCCACATTCAAAACACACATCCGTGCTTGTTATATCGCAGTTTTCAAGAAGGCGGCCCGCATATTCGAGCTTTAAACCAATCAGATATTCTGTATATGTACTGCCTACATGACGGTGAAACATCTCGCTGAAATAATTCGGGCAAAACCCCGCAGCCTCTGCCACGGTTTTCAAAGACGGGTTTTCCCTGAAATGCATATGTATATACATCAGCGCTCTTTTCATCGGCGTGTCATACCGCGTTTCCTCACCGTGTACAATCTTAAATTCACGCATGAAACTAAAAAATATTGACTCCATAAGATTTTTCATATATTTATACTTAAAATCCGAATTGCCGATATATTCCTCATGCAGCATATCCGCTGTGAGTGACACCCTTGAAAAAATGTCCTCCGGCAGCTTGGTTATAATATTACCTTGCTGATTAAGAAGCATGTATATAAATTCATCGGAAAGAATATTTTCGTGAAACATAATATTATATACTTCAATGGGCTCGTCCGCATACAGGCCATGAAAATCAGTGGGACGCAAAATATACATCACCCCTCTTTTCAAGGGGTACTCGGTTCCGTTAAGGTTCTGATATCCGCTCCCGCTCAAAACAATATCAATCTCAAAAAAATCATGCCAATGCAGAGGAAAAGATTTATCTATCCGTTTTTTTGATATATTCAGCATATCTTTTATATGGGTTTTCGCGTCAAGATGCATTATAGTATCTATCATTTATATATTCCGAACTCCTTTCACCAATGCCGTTTGGAGAAAGAGAAGCAAGCAGATTGCCGCCGGAAGCGACGCCGACGTATGTTTATACTTCAAGTTGCTGATGGCGGTGAGATGCGCCGCTTATCTTTTTCCAAACTTATATCACCTTCTTTGCTGATATTGTACACTACTTTTTTTCATATGTCAATCGGAAATCTGAAAATTTGATAATAATATCGTATTATTTGAATATCCATATTCAAATAAATATGATACAATAATTCCGAACAACCGAAACAAAGGAGGCGTCTTATGAAAAAAACAAATTTAGGCGGCGCATGGCGCATGAAAAGAACAGATTGGGAATCCGATATAGCTGCAACGGTTCCGGGGAGTATATGTACGGATATGATGCATGCAAATCTTCTGCCCGATCCGTATTACAAAGATAATTCAAAGCTATTTGAGGAAGCGGCAAAGTATGATTACATATACAGCCGCGAATTCTATATTGAGGAAGGCGATATATCATTCATAAACATTGAATTGTGCTGTGACGGCCTTGACACGCTGTGCGATATATTTATCAACGGAGAAAAGCTTGCGTCTGCAAATAATATGCACCGTTTGTGGAGATTTAATATTAAGGATATTATTCACACAGGCAGAAACGAAATATCCGTGCTGATAAAATCTCCCCTTGAATACTGCCGCGAAAACCAAGAGCGCCGTCCGCTCTCACAGGTTTCGGAGGAACAGTGCCGCGCAGGCTTTGCATATCTGCGGAAAGCCCATTGTATGCTTGGCTGGGACTGGGGCGCGGTAATCCCCGACGGCGGTATATGGAAGGATATTTATATTTCGTATGACAACGGTCTGCGCATAAAAAGCGTGTTTGTTACACAGGAGCACACCTCGGACGGCAGAGTTTTCCTGAATGTGATTTCAGATATAAAAAACGAATGCGGCACGGCAAAATATATCATAGAGTTTAACGGTAAAAAATATGAGTCATATGAAGCAAATATGCGTATTGAGGTTGAAAACCCCATTCTGTGGTACCCCGCAGGATACGGCAGACAGCATTTATATGATTTTTCATTCACGGCAATTTCCGAACATGAGCAGGATACATATTCCTGTCATATAGGCCTCAGAAGGGCGGAGGTTGTAACCGATAATGATAAATACGGTACAAGCATGTATTTTCGCATAAACGGCATACCGATTTTCTCAAAGGGCGCAAATTATATAATTGAGGACAATATTATTACGAGATATTCCGAGGAACGCACACGCACCTTGCTTACTCAGGCATTTGAGGCAAATCATAATACGGTTCGCGTGTGGGGCGGCGCAATATACCCTCATGATTATTTTTATGAAATATGTGACGAGCTTGGTCTTATTGTATGGCAGGATTTGATGTTTGCCTGTGCACAATACCCTGATTCTCCTGAGTTTTACAGCAATATAAAACACGAGGCGGAAGACAATATAAAACGTTTAAGAAACCATGCAAGCCTTATAATGTGGTGCGGTAACAACGAATGCGAATTAGCGGTTAAGGAATGGTGGTCACTGTCCGATAAGGAGCGGAATGACTACCTGTACCAGTATAATGTCTTATTACGCAATGTTGTAAGCGAATGCGATCCGTCAAGATATTATCTGCCGTCCTCTCCCACAAGCACAGGCAATTTCGAGAACATAAACGATGATTCAGTCCTTGATTCTCACTATTGGGAAATATGGTTCAGTCAAAAGCCCTTAAACGAATACATGAAATATCATTTCAGGTTTTTAAGCGAATTCGGCTTTCAATCCTTTCCGTGCATTGAAACAACAGAAACATTTACAGAAGCTGAGGACAGAAACATATTTTCAAGAGTGATGGAGCATCATCAGAGAAGTGAGGAGGCAAACGGTAAAATACTGCTTTATCTTGCAAGGGATTTTAAGTATCCAAAGGATTTTGACAGTCTTTTGTACGTGTCTCAGATTTTGCAGGCAGAAGCTGTAAGAGCCGGTGTGGAACACATGCGCCGTAATCGGAACGATTTCAGGTGTATGGGCGCAATATATTGGCAGCTTAACGACTGCTGGCCCGTCGCGTCATGGTCGGGGCTTGATTATTTCGGCCGCTGGAAAGCACTCCATTACAGTTCAAAAAGGTTTTTTGCAGACATTCTTCTTTCCGCGCTGCATTACGATAAAAACAAAGCACTCATATCCCTTACCAATGACACAACAAAACCTGTTTCAAAAAAAGTTTATTACTCCGTAAAGGAACGGGACGGCAGGGAAATATCAAGAAAAGAAACAAATATCACTGTTGAAGCATTGTCCTCAAAAAACGTTTATGATATAGAAACCGGCGGTATAGACCCTTACAGCCAATATATAGAGTATGGTATGGACGGAGAAATGACAGGAATAATCCTTCTGTGTCACAACAAGCATTTTGATTATGATGACCCCGAAATCAGCTATACAACAGAAAACCATGGCGGAAAAACCATCATACGCATTGTAAGCCGCAGCCTGGCAAATTTCGTTGAGCTTAAGGCGGACAATAACACTGTGAAATTCAGCGATAATTATTTTGCACTTTCAGCCGGGGTAGAAAAAGAAGTTATATGCAGCAAAGCAATAACCGAGCTTTCAATAAGAAGCGTACACGATACATATAATATTTCCCGGTAAAGCAAACACAAGTGGACGGTTCTGTTGTGCTCTCTTTCAGCACAACAGAACCGTCCACTTGTGTTCATCAATCATTCATGTACTTTTTCAGGATGCGGACAACCTCGTCTATGTCGATGGGCTTTGCCACATGGGCGTTCATGCCGTGGCTGAGGCACCTCTGAATATCATCGGAGTACGCGTCCGCCGTCATAGCTATGATTGGCAGTGAGGCGTCCGGCCGGTTCATGGCACGGATTGTATCAGTCGCCTTATAGCCGTCCATAATCGGCATTCGGATATCCATCAAAACAGCGTCATAGTATCCGGGTTCGGAGCTGCGGAACATTTCGGTGCAGACCTCGCCGTTTTCTGCCCACTCCAGCTCAAGACCGAGATCGCTGAGCAGCTCATTGGCAATCTCCCAGTTAAGCTCGTTGTCCTCCGCAACCAGGACACGCCTGTCGGAGAATTTAATTGTGCTTTCCTCCCGGACGGGCTGGACATCCTCGACATCCATATAGGGCTTCAAGCCATAAAAGAGCGTAGAGCGGAACAGCGGTTTCATCAGGAAGCCGCTGATTCCTGCCGCCCGAGCCTCCTCCTCGATTTCGCTCCAGTCGTAGGCGGACATCAGCAGGATAGGCACATCATCGCCCAGCTGCCTGCGCAGCTCCCGTGCAGTCTGAATACCGTCCATATCCGGCAGCTGCCAATCAAGAAGTATAACATGATAATCATTGTGTTCCCTGTGGTGACGGGAAGCCATCTTTACGGCATCCTCACCATTAAGTACCCACTCCGACCGTATACCGATGGAGCGCAGCGAATCGACGGTACTCTCGCAAAGCTGACGGTCGTCGTCCACCACCAGCATAATCCAGTCAGGCAGAATCATGTCCTCCACCCGCTCCTCAGCGCGCATCATATCCAAAACCACCTGGAACTCCGTGCCCACGCCCTGCTGGCTTTTCACCGTGATCTCGCCTTTCATGGCGTCCACGATGTACTTGGTTATTGCCATGCCAAGACCGGTACCCTCAGTGCGGTGAATGCGCTTATTGTCCTCCCGGGCAAAGGATTCAAAGATGTGCTGGCGGAATTCGTCAGACATTCCGATGCCGTTATCCTTCACATGGATGCGAATGCGAACATACTCATCCCCCCTGGGCGACGGCTCCTCGTGGAGCATTACCTCAATTGAACCGTTCTCCGGCGTGAACTTTATAGCGTTGGAAAGCAGGTTCAGCAGCAGCTGGTTAAGGCGCACACTGTCGCAGTGTACGTTCTCCGAGAGAATGTTGAAGATGGAGATATTGAACTTCTGGTGCTTCGCCTTTACCTGCGGCTGCACGATGCTTACGATACTCTCCATGATCTCCCGCAGGGATACAAGCTCCTCGTTGAGCGTCATCTTGCCGCTCTCGATCTTGGACATATCCAGCACATCATTAATCAGGCCCAGCAAATGCCGGCTTGACATGGTGATTTTTTTCAGGCAGTTTTGCACCTGCTGCGGGTCATCCATGTGCGCCGTGGCGATGGCTGTCATGCCCACAATGGCGTTCATAGGCGTACGTATGTCGTGGCTCATGTTGGAGAGGAACTCTCCCTTGGACTTGCTGGCAATTTCGGCCTCCTGTCTGGCCTCCTCCAATTCCTTCACCTGCGCCCGGTTAAGGGTGAAATACCGCAGGAACATGGCGATCAAGGACAGCAGGATGACCGCGCAAACTACCGCCGAGGCGGCAAGGGAGCGCGAACCTAAGCTCTCCACCGATTCGTTCAGCGCACCGTAGGGCATGAGCGTCACCAGATACCATACACTGTTGGGCAGGCTGGACGCGTACATATGCTGCCGCACACCCTCAAGCTGAATCATTGTCGAATAATCTCTGCCGGATTTCATGGCAGCCTCAAGCTCTGCAATATAGTCCTCAGGTGACTGACCGTTCAGCTCTCCGTATAAGGCGCGGACACGGTCAAAATAATTGTCCCGCACCGCAGCGGAATTGCGCACCACGAAGGTACCGTCCTTGCGGATAACGAAGGAATAGACGAGGGATTTTTCATCCTCAAGCGAGAGGATATCGGACAAATATTTGATGGGCAGCTCACCAATCATGGCGACACAACCCTCCATGCCCGGAATGCTGAGTCTGACAGGTGCGCACATCAGCACCACCTGTTCCCCGTTACCGTTGTAGCCGACGGCAACCCGGCTCTCGCCTTTTTTCATCGTCTCCACAAATGTCGAAGGTCCGGAGTACTCAATCGGGGTTCCATAGATCGTCTCGATGTTCCCATTGTCATCACACCAGCTTACGGACTCATAGTCCCGGCTATGCCCATAGTAGGTCATCCACTTGAAATACTCCTCCTTGCTGCTCTCGCACATGGGAGGAATATTTTCGGCAAATGTTGTCATCGGGGTCAGGCATTGATCACTGATAGCGCCGAAATGCTTGGAGATACGATCATTTATGTTGGACATGTATATGTTGCCCAGCTGGGTAACGGCCTGACTGTTCTGCCGGCTCAGGTATAGCGACAGCGCCGTGAACGACACAATGCACACACAACACACTGCGGCAAGACTGCCGGTCAGAAAATGTTTAATCTTATTCTTCATCTTTCAGTTTCCCCTCCAAAAATGTTTATCCCTGTAAGGCTTCTTTTAAAACTGCCATAAGATTTACAATATCAATCGGCTTTGCGATATGACCGTTCAGCCCTGAGTCCAGCGCCTTCTGCCGGTCCTCTTCAAAGGCGTTCGCTGTCATCGCATAAATCGGTATATTCGCTTTCTTCCTGTCCTTCAGCGCACGGATGCGGCGCGTTGCCTCGTAGCCGTCCATGCGCGGCATCTGTATGTCCATGAGGACTACATCGTAGCGGCCCGCGTCCGCAGTCTCTATCTTCTCAACGGCCACAGTCCCGTCTCCGGCAAGGTCGACCGAAAATCCTTGCTCCTCCAGAATTGTCGCCGCAATCTCCTGATTCAGCTCATTGTCCTCCACCAGAAGGAGCCTTTTGCCCGCAAAGACCTCATTGTGCTGTTCCGCCGCTTCTTCCGCCGCTTCTTCCTCCTCGGTGGGCTTCAAAAGAGCCTCACGGAGCTCCGACATGAACAGCGGCTTTGAACAAAAGGCCGTGACGCCGGCCGCCCGCGCCTCCTCTTCGATATCCGTCCAGTCGTAGGCGGTCAGAATGATGATAGGCTTGCTGTCGCCGATGATCGCCCGTATGCGCCGGACGGTCTCAATGCCGTTCATGTCCGGCATTATCCAATCGATAATATATGCACTGAATTCGTCGTCGTTTTCAATGGCAAGCTGTGTGCGAAGAACGGCTTCTTTCCCGGACGTGGTCCATTCCGCGCGCATACCGATCTTACCCAGCATCCGCGTAACGCTTGCACAGGTATTGAAATCATCGTCGGCGACAAGCGCGTGCAGACCGGCAAGCTTAGGTATGCGCTCGCAGCGCGGGGGACTTCCGCTGATGCGAAACTGCAGGCAGACCGTAAACTCCGACCCCTTGCCGATCTCGCTCTCCACGGAAATGGTTCCGCCCATCATGTCCACAATATTTTTCGTAATCGCCATGCCGAGGCCGGTGCCTTGAATGCCGCTGACGGTGGAGGTCTGCTCCCGCGTAAACGCCTCAAAAATGTGCTCCTGGAACTCCCTGCTCATACCGACACCGGAATCCTTCACCCGGAACATGTAACTGGCGTACCCGTTTGGTGCGTCGTCCTTTTCGGCCACGCGGATACTGATCATGCCGCCCGGCTTTGTAAACTTCACAGCATTGCTGATAAGATTAAGCAGAATCTGGTTCAGACGCAGCTTATCACAGATAACATCCTCATGAACCACATCAACGGTATCTATAAACAGCTCAAGCTGCTTTGCATTTATGCTGGACTGAATGATGGTTCTGAGGTCATGAAGCACATCAGGCAGATGAACCTCCTTTTCCTCAATCTTAACCTTGCCGCTCTCAATCCGGCTCATATCCAGAACATCGTTTATCAGGGAAAGCAGGTGTTCGCTTGAGACTGATATCTTCCCGAGATAGTCCGCAACCTGCTCCTTGTTGTCAATGTGCGCCGCCGCAAGGGCAGTAAAGCCAATGATTGCATTCATCGGCGTGCGTATGTCATGGGACATGCTGTTGAGAAAGGTAGTCTTTGCCCTGTTCGCATGCTCTGCGGCGGCAAGGGCGTCCTGAAGCGCCTTTCTTCTTTCTTCCTCCACCCTGACCTCCGCATCGGTATTGCGGATGCCTAAAATCAGATGCCGCCTGTCACTGCCCGCCGCGACAAACTTCACATGATAGTGACGGAGCTCGCCATCCAGCGTCGCCCGAAACGGAATCACCAGCGTATCCGTGTCCTTCATTGCGCATTCAATTGCCGCTGCGGACACCTTCTCCCGAAAATCCTCCCGTTCCTCCGGATGCACATATTTTTCAATAATCCGTGCCCATGTCTTATCATATGGATGGGTTTTCCTGAACTCATCATCGATCATCTCGCCGCGTGACTTGAACGGTGTGGAAATGTTTTCCCCCAAATCAACCTGAGTAATTTCAGTATAATCGCTGCTGAGCGCCTTAACAATATCCATCTGCTCCAGCTTGATTTTCGTTTCTCTCTCCTCGGAGACATCCATAAAACTGACTGCCGCGTGGCTGCCGTCAACGCCGCGGTTCACCTCAAAGCGCAGCCACCGCCCGCCATTTTCCGAAAGCTCCCGGATCACCACCGAGTATCGGGCTTCTTTTTTAAGCCTTTCCCGCATTGTTTCGATCCGGCTGGCATAAATAAGCTTTTCCTGATCGTCCTTATGTATATGACCGCTGATGTAATCGGAAATATCCTCCCATTTATTACTCCGGTTAAAGTGCTCTTCAAAAAACTTATCGTGGGTGAACACCGAATATGTTCCCGATGATAAGTCCACATAATATGTGGATACAAAGACATGGCTGTAAGCGTCGAAGAAGCCGATAGAGCGCTCGACCTGCTTCTTCATATGCTCGTTCTCCACGCCTACCTTGTGACGCGTCACGCAGTATTTGCCACCTGTCAGCTCACAGAAAGCGGCCTCCACAAACCCGTCGTAGAATGAATCAAAATACACCACGGAAGGGCGGTCCGAGCAGTCCGCAATCGGGCAATGGGCACACGGTGCGTCACGGTTCATGACAGCCTTGTAGCACAGATCGCCCACCCGGATTCCCGGATAGCGATCCGCCACCGCCTTATCAAATTCCACAAGACGAAAATCTCGGTCTATAATATAGATATTATTCTCATAATTTATATTCATTCTTCAGACTCCCCACATACTTTTCAATATGCTTCTAAGCGTTTTTTACTTTTACACCACCTTATATTTTACTATTTTTTTATGCTTTTGTAAAGAGTTTTTCGAAAAATTTTTTGCATTTACGTAAAAATCGACAAGATTCATAAAACCCTGTCGATTTCCGGAATATCCGAACAGCCCGAACGCCGCTCCTTATTTTGTTATCTCATCTTTAATTTAATTAACATTGACGAATACAGCGGCATGTTAAGACAAAGCGAGAATTTATCCGCCGTGAAAAATTCCTCTTTTATCAGCTCCAAATCGTGCTTTTCATCAAGCATATAATATTCCGCCTTCACCTCATTGCCTCCGCCAAAGCCCGAAACGCCGACCTTTGTTTCAATATCAGGCGAGTTATCGTCGTCATTGAAATATGTCACAAGCACAGCTCCTTCACTGCCCTTATCATTCTTAGCGGCGCATATGTAGACATTCTGATTATCAGACGATACGCACACGCTGTTTTTAAGCATATACAGGCTGTTGAACATCACAAAGGGATAATATCCCTTCAGACGGTCATATGTATACGGCTTCCACAGCCCGTTAAAGGCGCACGGTCTCGCGTCATAGTACATAAGCATATCAAGGGGTGAGTTCTGGCATTCGCTCATTACCGCCGCCGTAAACGCCGCGCCCTTTATATCGGAAATCCGTCTCAGACTGTAAAGAAAATCGTCGCCGACAAAGCTTCTGACATAATTCCATTCGTTCAAAATGCTTTCCGCGTCAGCGAATCCGCGGTCATCAAGCATTTTTCTTGCCTTATATGTCATTTCACCTATCCACTTGGGATCGTAAGCATATCTGTGCCATGAAAAGAAGTCAAGGGGAGCTTCAAGAGCCTTGAAAAATCCGTCAAGCCATTGCTCGTCTAAGTTCGCACAGGCGGGGCCTCCTATTTTAAGCTCCGGGAAATTCGATTTAAGATGCTTTGCCGTAATATTATACAGTTCATAAAACTGTGCGGCAGTTCCGCCCCATGTGCGCTTATCATCAGCGTCGTCCGCGTCCAGGTCAGGCTCATTCCATATTTCCCAATACTCTATGTCCATATGAAATCCGTCAGCCCAGCCGTAATTATAGTGTCTGATTATATGCTCGCATATAACGGCCCATTTATGAAAATCCTTTGGCGGAAGAGTGCCGTATTTTTTTACGCCGTGCTCTATCTTGGAGCCAAGCCGGTAAAAGGTTTTCGTGCCCGCAAGCTCTATGGTTTTAAGATATTCGTCAGTCCAGACAAAATCATATGATGCCTCATCATACGGGTCGGCGTCAAAGTCGGGGAACACCGCGCACGTATCTACCGTGTGAGAGCCGCCATATGTCGCGAAAAACGATGCATCATGATTCCTCGCATACGGAATTCCCGCCGCCTTGTAATCCTCCATATTGGTAATTCTCTGATCCGCTTTAAACTTATATACCGGTCCGTTATTAACCGCGTGCATCGGCTTAACCCTTCCGTTTGCCGCATTGAAATCAACATATGCTTTTTCCATTTCCCTCACCTTTTTACTATCTTATAACTATAATCTCTCTGCAAACAAGATATGCCATAACCGCCATCACCCTGTCGCCCTTCATAATTTCCGTCCGATCGCAGACCTTGTAGAAATCGTTGGCTTTATCATACAAATAAACTGCGGTTGATGTGTTCAGCGCCACACCGGCTCTTATTCCGTTTTCCGTATATGTCATATTTATTTTGCTGTCGGTGCAGCCTTCAACCGTACCGCCTATTACGGAAAATGCAGAGGCTAAGCTCGAATATTGATAATTGCCGTGCTCATCCGCCTTATGAGGAAGTATTTTTACCACGTTACCCTTGTTGTCGTATGTAAACTGTAGTATATCACCCTTTTTCAGGTCATTGTAATCACTTTGGCTCACATAATCATCGCCGATTTTAACAGGCAATGATATCAGGTCGCCCTTCCAGTAGCCCTCAAGCATAGGTACAGCGTCGTCGTCCTCGTTAAGAATAACACCGCCCGCACCGCTTTTTACTATGAGCATTTTACTTGATGCACCCAGCGATCGCTCATTATCCGTAATTACCAACAAGCCCGCAGTCAGATACTCATCCGTGTCATATACGGTAACGTTATAGGATTTATCATTTACAAGCTCCGAAACAGATGATACTCCGAATTTGTTCTTGTCAAGATCCGACGGAATTAACATTATTTTCGTTGAACCGTCAACAAAAAACTGCCCTCCGAAGCTGCGCGCGCCGCTTTTATAAGCCGCTTTTCCCGATATCGACTTTCTGAACACATCCTCATCAAGCGCCGCTTTTTCAGCTGCCGAGCCGGGCGCTATGCTCTGAGCCGTTTCAATTGTTTTAAAGCGTGCGTTCTTATCGACCGTATACCTTATTATTTTCATCCAATCCTCCGTAAGACTGTTCGTCAGAAACTCATAAGCTGCTTCTTTCCTAACCGTCTTTCCGTCAAGCCTTACGTGGTCGTTAAAATAAAGCTCAACCCACCTGTCGTTTTCCGTAAATATACGGCAGAATACTTCGTCGTTTTCATCCTTCGTAATCCTGTATACATAGCCGTATACAATATCATTTTCGGCGCGGGCATAGGCGATATATCCGAGAGCGTCAATTTCACATATGTAATTCTTCCCGATCTTTATATTCTCAATTACATTCTTATCAGCCATGTAACCTTTCCCGTCTATGATTACCGTATCGGCGTCTTTTTCACGCACTGCACCGCTTACACTGCCGCTTCCGGCAAGGATTACCTTCAGATTTCTGCCCCTGCCCTGGGACTTGGCAACCAAAATGACGCTTCCGGGCACAATTTCAGACAGCGAAACGTCTGCGCCGTCTCTTACTATTCTGAAATCATAGTCATCATCAATGGCGTCAACCTCAATACGCCCCGTGTCCTGTGTTGTGATTACACCCGTGCTTTCGCTGACGCCGCTTACGACATGTGTTTCGTATTCCGTAACACGTACAACATCAGCTGTATTATCACCGTCGTTGCTGATCAGCTCGACACTGCCCTTCTCTATTTTCTCCAAACCGCTTATCGACATGTCGGACAGCTTTCCGTTTTTTATAAACGATGCTGTCGGTGAAACATGCATTTTCTCCGATAACGAACCGTTTTCATAGTATTTTACAACATCGCCGTCAATTTCTATATCCTGCATATTTTCAAACAACTTGTACGTGCTCTTTTTATCGTCCGGCTCAACATAAACAGCTTTGTAGTCGGAATGATTGTCAGACGAGTCATAATACAGCGTTACATAATATCCGAGGTAATCTTCAGCGTTTGTACCACCTGCGGCAAATAAAGTATCACCGATGCTGACCATATCTTTGCCGATTCCCGAATCCTGCGCAAGCAAGTCGGTGTATGCTGTCCTGTTAATTATTCCCTCGCAGGTATAAATGCCGAAAATTTCTGTAAGTATGGTTTCGCCTTCGTTTATAACGTGTTCATACTTATTTCCGGATAAATTCAGCTTCATCATATCCGTATGCGCCGCATTATAGAGCAAAATCAGGGCATTGCGCATGCTCAGGCTGCCGCCGCCCGATGTGTTTTTCAGTATATCGCACTCCGCCGCCGCTTTCATATACCCATTCGGGTATCCGCCCATGTCCCGGGCTGCGGGGTCATATCCGAGTATTGTCATTATAATTTTTACGGCTTGTTCATACGTAACCGCCGTATCGGGCGCAAAATGTGTTTTGTCTGCTCCGGAGATATAGCCGTACTCGTACGCCGAAATTATATACTGCTTATATTCCGATTCCTCAATGTCGGCAAAAACACTGTCCTTCTCCGTGCTCGGACCGTTTCCCGAAAAACAGACGGCAAGCTTTGCAAACATTCCCCTGTCTACCGTCAGTTCGGAATCGTATTCGATGTCCCGATCAAGCATGCCCACAGCTTGTAAAAACATAAAAGCTTTCTCGCCGCGGTCGGTATCCTCCGAGACCGCACGCACGTCAAATCCGCTGAGCACACTGAAAAAGAGACATATACACAGCACTGCGCTCAATAGTTTTGTTCTCATCAGGCAACCTCCTTTTTGTCCGTCAGTTCAAGAAGCTGATATATCACCTTTGCAGCCTGAGCACGGTTTGCAGTCGCTTTTGGAGCAAAGCTGCCATCGCCCATGCCGCTTACTGCTCCGTACAGGGACATAATTCTTACGTATTCCAGCGCATAGTCCGATATGCTGTCTGCGTCGGTGTAATTAAGGGCTCCCGCCTTATCCTCCGGATCCGGCAAAATGCCGGCCTTTGATATTGCACGGCACACCATCGTTACCATATCCTCGCGTGTTATACTCTCACCTATTCCAAAGCGTCCGTCCTCATACCCCTCGGCTATACCTTCGGCATAAGCCGTCCACAAGTAAACGCTGTACCATGCGTTTTTATCCGCATCAGAAAATTCATGCTCCCGGGCCGATAAATCATCGCAGAACGCACAGACGATAAGCTTAACGAACTCTTCCCGTGTTATATTGTCACTCGGTCTGAATTTCTTATCCTCCGCTTCAGAGATTATTCCGCGGCTATACAGAAATTCCACACCTTCCTTTGCCCACGGATAATCCCCCAAATCATCAAATATCTCGTTTTGCCCCTTCTGCGGAGCTGTTGTGATATCCACCGGCGCCGAGGAAGCAACGGGCGTTGTAAAAGCATGCTGTTTGCCGCCGCCCGAGCTGTTTCCTCCGCCGCCTCCGCCGCCGCTGCCGCCGGGTTTGACAGTCGGGGCGGCGCTTTTATACGCCTCCACAGCTGCAGCAAAAGCTTTTCTGAACTCCGCTATTGTCTGCACCGGCATACTTTTTGCCACATCTGACAGTATTATGTTCTGATTTTTCTCGGAAAGGCTTGAAAAATACGCGTAGTCGGTGCTGTCCTTGCCAAGCACCGTAATGTGAAACTTCTCAAGATACGCTCCCATTCCCGCCCATGTGCAGGAATTCAGCCCTTTCAGAATATCGGAAATTTCAACGATACTGTTTATTGCTTCATAGTATGTTCCGTAAAGCCCTCCCTCAAGAAGCACGGCTGCCAGATCCTCTGCTTTCTCGCTGCTGCAAGCCTCCATGCCGATAGCCTCGGCATGCTTTATTATCCATTGTGACACGGATTTTACATCGCCGATGCTTAAAAGCCTCAAAAACTCATCCCGATCACTGTTCGATACGTAGTTAAATGACATTCCGGCCTGCATTCCGCTGCCGGCAGCAGTCACATTATATTTTCCGCTCGGTGCGGCGGAGGGCATACGGCAGCTGTATGCAAATTTACCGTTTGAGTCTGCACTCAGTGGCATTACGGTAACAACGGTGCCGCCCTCTCCGGCTACTGTCAGAATAACCGTATTGCCGGCTCCCTGAACAGTGCCGTGAGCACTGAGATTATTTACATTAAGGTCGGCCCTGTCAACCGTCAAAGACTTTTCGCTACCCCCGACAATGCTCTGTGTGTTATTGCTCACAACGCCGCCTTTAAGCACTGCGAACTTATCCGATATTATTTCGCCGTCAGAATTTACGGCATACGCTATGGCACGAACCGCGCCGCTGCTTACATCAATGGAAAGATCAACATTTTCCTTGCTTATTCCTTCGCATGAAATACCATATTCTCTCTTTGAGATAAGAATATTATTTTCGTCATATAAATTCAGCATACAAATTAGATTTGCGCGCTTCGGGCTTGAATTTATTATTTCATAATTTGCCGTAAGCATACCGCCCGGGGTAAGCTCCCGGTTATCAAAATCAATCGAAGAAACATAAATATTCAATCCCGCAGTTGTAAACGAATGAATCGCCGCTGCAGTCTGCTTCATACCTACCTTACTGCAAAGCCCGTTAATTTCTACCCGATATTCGGTGTTCTCGTCAAGGGCGCCAAAATTCAGCGTTACCTGACTGCCGCTGATTTCCGCGGTATAATCTGTAATTATTTCTTCCGACAATTTATTTGTCACAGTTACCGAAACACCGTTATCGGCGTTCAGCGTTTCGCCGAATTCATATGTTATACTCGCCCCTGCCGCCTGAACGCCTGTATAGCCGTCAGGAACGCTTGAGGAAACAAGCACAGGCGGCTGCGGCTTAGCTGCCGATAACCATGCCTCATCCACCAGAACATAACCGTCCTTAGTCCGCGTTGTACGCCAGCCGCCGAAATTGATTGATACGGAATCCAGCTTTGCAGGGTATAAAATTTCACTCAAGGGCACCGAAAGGAGCCGCCATCCCTCCCAATTTGTATCCGTCTTGTATTGTATATACTTATTACTGCTCCTGTCGGTATAGAAAATAATATTCATAGGCTCGTTTATGGCTTCGGGTGAATAAATCAGGAAATTTGCATACTCCATACCGGCAGTGGATTTCACTTCATCCTTTAAAATAAACAGCGAAAGATCTTTTCCCGCTGCGTAGGACAGCTTCAGGTTGGAGGCGTTAAGATTCGTATTTGTCGTATTTACCGCCGAGTAACCGCTCAGCGCCGCCATTTCCTTAAGCTTATCAGCGTCCCCTGCCGAGAAGATTACAGTTGTATCACCCGAAGCCTCCTCATATGTGTAAAACTCAGTTTCCGTATTGCCGATTATTTTATTGCCGGAGCTGTCTGAATAGTCGCCGCTTATTCTTATATAATATGTTTTTCCCGCCTCGGGCGCGGATACAAAATGCAGAATAACAGAGTTTCCGTCATGCTCTGCTTCAAATAATCCAAATTGTTTTTCATCATCCTTGTATATGTTTATATAGCTTTGCGGATCGCACTGCTTACCGGGTGCTTTATTAAATGTAAGCGTAACCGAGAAATTGTCCGCAGCCGTTACCTCTGCGCCCTTTTCGGGCGATACGGAAACAAGTCTGAAATAAGGCGTTTCCGCTTCAACGGTAAAGGTTATCTCGGCAGAGCTGTCATTCATGCCGAAATCCTTTGAAAGAACGCAGTTCTCAAGCACGGAAATTTTATATGTTTCGCCGGTTTCCAAAGCTGACGGAAACACAACGTTCATCTTATTTCCGTCAACCTCCGCAGTGAAATCCGTATAAGGAACATATTCACCGCCGATGCGGCGGCTTACCTCAACATCGCCTATAACCCCTTCAAGCTCACGGTCATAAGTAAAGGAAAATTTGTTGTCGCCGCCAAGATTGCCGCTCACATAGCTTTCCTCATTTTCATATTCTGTTTCGGTGAGAGACAGCGCTCCTATTTCATGATCCGAAAACCACATTCTTCCGAGAAGAAGGTATCCGTCCTTGCTTCTTTTATTATCCCAGGCGTTAAAATTTATTGAAAACCGTACCATTTTCGTCGGATCGGCTTTTTCATTTACCGGTATGGGCAAGGACAAAACTCGCCAGCCCTCCCAGTCGGTAGTCAGTGTGCGGTAATAATATTCGCCGTTTCTGCTGTACATAAGCAGATTGATTTTCTCGTCAATCGCTTTCGGGTTATACATAAGATAATTTACATGTGTATACCCCGAAATATCGCCGTTTTTATAGGCGATCACGGCGGTCTTATCCTTCCCGGCCTGATATTCGATTTTCGCGGCACTGTTATAAATAAACGTATTTTCCGGCTCCTCCGCCGCGCCGTTTGCAATGATATTTGTCATATCCTCAGGGCTTGCCGCCGAGAAAACCACGCCGTCATCAGATATTTTGAGCGGCTCTCCGCCCGTGGTAAAGGTGAAGGTCCCCTCCTCGCCGAGAATATTTTCATCTGCGTCTTTAAGGTCTGCCGAAGCACTTACGGTATATTCCGTTTTATACGAAAGAGCCTCATTAAAGGTCAGTGTAAGTGACTTTTCCGCAGCTGAGACTGTGTAATTTTCCACAGCGCTGCCGTTTCCGTCGGCAACGCTTATATATTCACTGTAATCCGCTGCCGAATCAAGCTCATTATTAAAGCTTATTGTATATTGAAAGCCCTCTGACGCGTCAACTCCCGCCGCCTTGTCTTCCGGCTGTGTATTCAAAATCTTAAATCCTGCTTTTGTAAGAAAAATGCTGTCAATATGTATTTTCGAGCCGGCAACATATTCCTTATTACCCCATCCGTTATGGTCAAAGCGAATCATCGCTATACTTTTTTTGTCATCGCTTGCGCCTAATCCTGTCTTGATGCCGGTTATCGGGAACTCAATATCCTGCCATGTTCCGCCTTTTACTTCTGCCAGCTTTCTTGAATATTTGCCCGACGATACCTCCGCCGCACTGCCGCAGAATATAATATTGATTTTCTGATCGACAGAGGAATGAAGCCTTATATGCACGCTTTCATACTCCGTCCAGTCAGCCTTATTCTCCACCGTGTAATCAACAACGCTCCTTACCGTCCATGATAACGAGTTTGTATTTGTATCATATCCGAAGTCGTTTGCCTGAGAGACGTTTTTGCCGCTTATATTGGCGTTAAGGCTTTCACCCCTGAAATTAACCAGCTCATACGTAATATATTCCTCCGCTGACGCCGTCGTTATATTCATACAGGATATAAGCATTATTAACGCTGCTATCACTGAAAAAGCTCTGTTTTTCATTTTCTTGCTCCTCCGTTTTCAATAAGGGGCAAAGCCCCGTCATTCAACGTTTCAGTGGGGGATTGTACCCCCACTGAAAAAAGTAAGTGGAACCCGCCGCCTATAAAGGCGGGGGACATCTTGCTTTTAGTTATATAAGCGACGCTCCTTCGGCGGGGGTAATCCCCCGCCGAATTTGTATGATTGCCGCTTTCAATTTTTGGGTTCTCCTATTACTCTTTCTACCTGATTCTGGAAGGGCTTAAGGCTGTCAACATCAAAGAGGAAGTATTTTACCGTATCCCCGTCCTGCGCACCGTCCAGTGTAACTGTCATTGTCTGATTATCCGCGCTGTATCTTGCTACTTCAGCGGATTTGAGTGTTCCGTCTCCGTTAAATACCGCTCCTATAAGTGTGCTGTTTATGCGTTCTGCCGGAACAGCGCCCCTGTAAGTTACAGACGCTGAAGCAGGATTTGCGGCATCCACAACTATTGCGCCCAAGTAATTATCCTTGGTGGTTATTTTGTAAATTCGTCTGCCTCTGTGTTCATTGCCGTTTGAGTCATATATTTCAGGATATATTATGTAATATTCCGATGAAACATCAAGTAATTTTACCGGCGATACCTTGATGTTTTCGCTGTCCAATGACGTTACAGTCTCTGCAGCCTCAAAAACATTGTTCCCCGTTTTCTTTAACAGCACGCCGTCCTTTGTGATTGAGCCTAAGAAGCCTGCTCCGCCCGTTCCTATTCTTAAATCCTTGTTGTTTATTTCCATATTTACGGGATCAAATTTAAGCGTAAATGTCTCATTGTTAAAGCTTGCCGCGGGCTTTTCTTTGGTTATCCACATCTTTTCAAAATCAAAATAATTATATATGTCCGGCCACGTATTGAAAGCTCCGGCTGCTCTGTACCCTTTCGCAAGCTCCTCGGCTGTGTGCTCGTGTGACGTTTTCGCTAAATCCGTATTTGCCGCCGGAAGCCATGCGTTTGCCGTTATTTTTATCAGTTCTATTTTCGCATCCGCACTCCATGATGAACTTATCTCGCTCATCGGGATGGAAAACCGCTTCCAGCCCTCAAAATTCGCTATAATACCAAATGTCTTGTTTGCAAAGCTGCCGCTTGCGTTATGTCTGACAACAAGAATATATTCCGAATAGTTGGCAGTACGATCATACTTTACAGACGGATTATATATCCAGAAATTCAGATAATCCGTTGCTTCTATTCCTGTATATGGGTTTGACGTGTCATTAAAAATCGTAAATTCCGCTTCTTTCGCGCATCCCGATACATTAAAGTTTGTATACTTATATCCGTCTGTGGCGTTTCCCGAAAGATATTCTCCGCCGAACCTTCTGCTTCTCGCTGACTTGCCGCCTTTGTATGAATTTGCCGTTTGGGTTGCATTGGCAGGAATTGACGCGTCCGCTTTGTTGTAATCGGCAATTACAATATCCGTGTCCGGAGCTGCAAGCGCTTCCGCCGCCGCAGGTGCTATAGCCTCATTTGCGCCCACAGGCTGATTTTTTGACAGCCATATACTTTCTATGCCGAATTTAACTTCACTTGTACAAGCTGCCTCCGTGGTTCCCGAAACACTCTGCACATTGGTCAAGCCTAACTTACCTTGCACGCCGGCGATAAGCTTCGACCTCGCCCACTCGTTTGAAATAAGCTTTATCTCCTTCGCCGCGGCAGCTGTCTTCACCTCGCTTGGAAGAGCAAATGACACAAGCCTCCAGCCGCTCCAATCCATATTCAGACCCTTAATAAGCGTGCCATTGTAGTGTATTCTGACGCCGCCGTTTTGCGGTCTTGGCGAATATACCCACATATTGATATATTGATATCCGCCACCGGCAACATCAACCGTATTTGTAGTTACGGTATTCGTCCGTGGCAGAAGTGCCGGAACCGTAAACAGTCTGTACATTCCGTTTCCGTTTTCCCTTGCGTTTGTTGCAGTCGCGCTCTGCTTCCAGCCGTTATTTTGCAATGTTACATTTTTTGTGTTTGACGTATTAAACACAACCAGCTCGGCAGCCGCGTCATCACTGCCGTTTAACGGATAAGCTGCCTTGTTATATACCGCGTCTGCCTTTTCAATCCATATGCTGTCTATGTATATACTTTCCCCTGTGTTATAATGAGTACCATCAACCAAACTCCAGCCGCCGCAGTTAAATTTTATGTCTATTGACTCCGGAAGCCCCGTATAAGAAAACTCCTTCCAGTCCTCAGTCACATCGGCGGTTTTTTTGGTATAGGTCTTGTCTGCCTTGTCAAAAATAACATTAATTGTCTGCTTTCCTTTTGACGCCTTCATTCTGACCTTTACAATATCTGTGCTGCTTATTTTGATAGGCACCTGAGGCTTGTATAAAAACTCACTGCCATCTTGCAGTTTCCAGACAAGGGACGATTTCCCGCTGCCGTAAGCAACCGTGCTTGCAGCAATCTGATGCTGCGTGCCTGAGGTGTCGCCAAGCGTTCTGCTAAGATCCTTATACTCAAAATTATTGAACTCTGCCAACACGGTAACGCCTGTTGTTCTCGTGTTCTCAGCCATTGCCGGAACAGCAAACGAACTGAGAATCACTGCCGCGCAAAGCGCAGAAACACATTTTTTAAATAGGTTTTTCATAAATTAATCCTCCTCTATCTCTTTGTCGGTGTCAGGCTGACACTCCTTTTTTTATTTTAACTTTCGTTAAAATTCTTATTACATATCAAGCAGCTTCAAAAGCTGCGCTGTAATCCTTGCTGCCTGGGCGCGGCTTGCGGTTTCTTGCGGTCCGAAGCTGCCGCCTTCAAAGCCGCTTATCACTCCTGCCCCATAAAGAGCGTTTACGCTTTGAGCGGCATATGCGGATATTTTATCGGCGTCCTTAAAGCTGTTATCCGATACTTGAGGTATCGGATTCCCGCGTTTTTCCATAGCCCTTTCCGCCATTACCGCCATATCCTCCCGCGTTATGCTCTCCCCGACTCCGAAGCTGCCGTCGGGATAGCCCTTTACAATTTCAAGGGCATACGCTGCGGAAATGTACTTGTTATACCACTCTCCCGCTTTTGCGTCCGTAAACAAGTGCTCTTCGGCTTCCTTACCTTCAAACAAAGCGGTTATAAGCATTTTTACAAATTCCTCACGTGTTACGCTGTCGCCCGGGCGGAATTTTCCGTCCGCAGGTATATCTATAATGTTTTTGCCGCACAATGTGAAAATGCTTTCCTTTGCCCATTCAAAACCCGTAAGGTCCGAAAACGCACCTTCGGCTGCATTCGCGGTATTCTCCGGCTTTGCCGTTGCCGCCGCAGGCGGATTTGTTCCCTTATGTGACGCTCCGCCTCCTCCGCCGGAGCCGCCTCCGTGCCCTCCTTTCGGGGGCTCTGTAGGCTGTGCGGCAGGCTTATCTGTCGGCTCAGGCTTGATTTCCGGCGCGGTTTTTGAGAAGCGGTTCTCAAACGTTCGTCCACATGATTCTTCAGTGTCAAGCGTTATAACCGTTTTCGTCTCCGTTGTGCGGATTTGCGCGCTGTCGTCCGCTTCTGTCTCATACAGACCTTTATCTAAAGATACGGTGAGGCTTTTGAGCTTCTGAGTCGGATCTGAAACGGAAACCGTTATATTATCGCCGGCTTCGCGGTACATCACCATACACGGAGCGCTTACCGTAATACCGTCAAAGCTGCCCGAACGCCAGAATACTATGCTCTTTATGCCTGTTTTTGTGTTTTCCACCGCTTGTATGTTCTTATTGTTTGCTAAAATCCTTATATTTGAGTTTTCGGCATACCTTTGTGTTTCCTCCGCTGTTTTACCCGGCAGTAAAATATATGCATAGCTCCCCGATTCGGGATTTACGCCGTGTGAGAACCACAGCTCAAAATACGGATTTTTCCCGGTCGTCCAGCGCGCCTTGAGCGCACCGTTATTTTCCGTGTTCTCTTTCGGAAATACATAGCCGCATACATCATTCATGTTTGCCCACAGCGTATCTTTAAGCTCATAATCGTCGCTTGCAAGTGCAACATTTCTGCCGTCCGCCGTAAACGTGTCCGCGCCGATTACCTCAGCGTTTGCGAAAAGGTTTACGTTCGCTTCATTATCGCGGTAAATTTTACATTCGGTAAGACTTACCCATGACGCGCCTGTGCTGTTGCCTTTATTGATGAACTTTACGTATCTCGCAGAAGCATTTCCAAGTGTGAAAATTTCATCCTCTTCCCTTTGTCCGCTGCTCCCGCCGTCAAAAACCTCAGTCCACTCTTTGCCGTCCGCCGATACTGACAGCTTAAAGAACTGCTTTCTTGAAGAGCCGTTCGCAAAGGAGAGGGATATACAGCCCAATTCCTTTTCGCTGCCCAAATCCCAGACGATTTCACCGTTCATTTCCGAAGCCCATTTTGTAGAATATGAACCGTCTATGGTGTTCATCGCCACATTATCCGCCTCGGGAGTAACGCTCGCCTCTGCGCTTAATATCTCGTATTCCTCCGGCTCTTCGTCTATCGGCGACAAATTCCGTGTAGTCTCTGCCGCTAAGTTTTCAACGATTGTCAAAACCTCCGCGTCATTATTGTCTGTTGCTTTTATATCCGCGCCTAAGCATACTGTTTCATCATCGAACATAAAATATGACTTTTTCGCCGTCAAATCGCTTTTATGTGCGGGGGCTTTTCCGCCGTAGCTTCCGTTATCCTTACCGAAATCCGCAGCATTATGGTAGCTTTCAAGCTCCATAGCCGCCGTTGAATACGCGCCCTCAAGCATTACTCCGCCCACAAAATCCTTGGAGCTCAGGTATTCGTTACCCTGTGCAATTGACGCCTTTTTCCGCGTCTGCGTATCAACCGTGGTTCCGGGCAGCCTGTATGGGTCTATATTCTTCCAATACCCAAGAGTGCCGTTGGTATCCTTACCCTTTATATAATACTCTGTTCTGCCGTCAGCTAAATACCAGCCCGTTGTGTTCTCGCCGTTAATGGACTCGTAATTGAATATTCTCGATGATGACATAGACACTCCAAGCGACCAGTCGTCGCGCTGATGCGCCGCCTTATCCATGTTGTAGAATATAACGCTCTGCGCCCTGTTCCTTCTCGGCTCTATGCTGTCATCTGCGAGAACGGCTTTCAGTCTGCTTATTCCGTCAATTGTCATAAACGAACAGAAGTCAACCTCCGGATTATCGATAACCGCCGCCTTCATCATGGAATATATCTTATCCCGCGTTTCATCGTCAAAGCAATGCGCGCATTGGAATGCCTTAATCAGCATGGATCTTCCCGAGGTATGATTTTCCACATTCTGCTGCCGTCCCAGCACCGATCGGAAAAGCGTCGTACCAAAGGTGAGCGGATCAAATGCTCTGAGGTATATATCGGGAACATTATCCCGAAACGGCGTTTTCATTTCAAATACCGTTCCAGTAAACATCTGCTCAAACCGGCTCAGCGCCTCATAATGTGAGCTTCCGTAAACACCGTTCATGGCATGAAGCGTATGCTCGACATATGAGCCGTCCGTGAAAAACCCCGCGCCCTTTTTCTTAGTGTATTTTTGCCGTTCCGCGTCAAGCTGGGTTGCGGAAATACGCTCATTATCGTCAACATACAGATACATTTTCTCGAACGCAACCTGCGTTTTAAGCACCCGTTCATAGTCGTTCTGCAAAAGCGCCGACGCTATGATGTACTTGGAGATTTCCGTAAAGTTACCGCCGTTTAAGGACGGAGCCGGATTTCGCTTGTCAAAATACGCCAAATACTCGGCTATACGCTCGCTTTCGATACAATCCTCCATCATGATAAGGGTCTGCGTAAGATACATCGGCGTGCCTATATCCCAGTCCCACCAGTTGTTGAAGCCGCTGAATTTCCATATTTCACACGCAGCCGTATTCTTTCCGTAACGATTGTTGTACATCCATTCTATTCCGTACAAAATGTCGCCTTTAAGCTCCTCGTTCATATACAGCTCACTGCCGCTGCATCTATAGGCTAACGCCATTTCATATATTCTTCTGTATGCACCCGTCATATATGTCGACGCCGTGGAGTTCATACCGCTGAACAGCTCCTTTGAACCCTCTTCCTTTATCAGCAAATCCCACGCCGCCTGTGCCGCGCTTGTTATCGACTGTATTTTTGACATTATATCGGGATCGTTTACATCGTTTATTTCTTCGCTTCCGCAAAGGTATTTGATCCAATTTTGCTTTACCTTCGCGCAGTCCTCCGGGGTTATGCTGTCTATATCCGGATAGCTTGCAAAGGCAAGGTGCGCCATAATTTCGTTTTCCTCGTTTACTCCGAGATGCTCGGGGCGGTACGCCGCGTTTGCTGCCTTTTCGGTTCCGATAACCAGAAGCTTTTTATCCGCATACGCGTTAAGTCCCAGCATTCGCGCCGCTTCTTCTCCCGGAATATACGTCATTGAGTCTTTGGTATAAGGTGTAACCGTCCAGGTTTTATCCAATTGATTGTGCGCTAAAGCCACATCACCCGATTTTCCCGATATACTGTATTTCCCGGTATCGGCCGAAAAGCTTTCCCCGTCGTCCGTCACCGAAATTTTAAACAAATCGGAAAACAGCCTCACGGGCACCATAACGGTACCTTCACAAAAGTCCGCGGTATAGCCCAAAAGCCTTTTTCCCGCTTCCGTTGCCGCATATGCGCCTCCCGCATAAACCGCAGCGGAATTTTTCAAGTCTTTTAGTGTTTGATTTATAACATCCTTATCGTAAAAGTACGGTATAAAGCTGCTCTTATCTCCGCCCGTCAGATACATATCGGATATGTATACATCTGTTTCGGGATCTCCCGTAATGGACCAGTTGCCGTGGGCTACAAGTCTGACATAGCTGATATTCGTCCATGTAGGACTTCTTTGACCTGACATATCATCAAATTTCAATAAGAACTTCTTGTCGCCCTCCCAATCTATTTTTATATTTGTCATATAATAGCTGCCCGCAGCATAATCGGTGTACAGTACAACTGCAATTTTAGCCCCCGTCGCTTTTGCGGAGTACATTGAAAACGTAAGTCCCGTATAGACAGACCAATCAGACGGAATATTCTTATTAAGCGCAAATTGAAAATCTTTATTCTGCGTATGATTTGCCCAATGCGCCGAATATCTGTTTCCGCTTGCCGTATGCTCCTGCGACGGTATGCCTCCTGCGGACACAATGTCGTTCATGCTGCTGAAATCAAGCACCGAGACATCTGTTACCGTCTCACCGACATATCCGTCCCATGCGGCAAACGCAGAGGATGTTCCGAATATGGTCACAGAGCACAGCACTGCCAAAAGCCTTGAGGCTAATCCTTTTATCAGCATATTATTCCTCCTTCCTTTGCTCATCACTCATCATTTCCGCCGCTTACCGAATTTTCGGTGTCCTGCTTTGATTTAAGAAGCTCACGGTACATTCCTGCGGTTATGCTTTCATACTTTTTAAAGGCTCTTGTAAATATCGCCTGATTTGTAAATCCGACTTCCTCTGCAATCCTGCTTATTTTATAGTCCTTTAAGAGCAGCTCCTTCGATTTTTTTATGCGCAGCTTTACTATATATTCCGATATATTTTCGTTAAAGCTTTGCTTGAATTTCAATGAAAGCCATGAGCGGTTTATCCCGAAATGATCGGCAATCTGATTTACGGATATCATATTATCCGTATAATTGTTATCTATATACTCCTTTACCCTGTTGCATAAATCATTTGACTGCTGAGCCTCTATCGGCTTCTGACATTTAATCTCCCGGCACAGGGTATGTATATCTAAGTTTAACGCTCCCCGCCATGTATAGTACAGTGATGTACTGAAATATGCCGCCACCTTATCATACAGTTCGTTAAAGTCAACCTGAGAGCTGATGCTGTTCGTCTCACAGAATTTGACTATTGTTACCACTATTTCCGACAGCACTATCTTTTTGAGAGTTATATGACTTGCCTCTTTAAGCACGCCGTCTATAAATTTAACAGCCTCATCCGCCTTTGCGGCAGACAAAAGACGGACAAGGGTTTCCTCTGCGTTTATATCATAAATGCTCAGCCTGTTCTTCTCATAGGAGGCGCTGCACAGAACAACGCTTTCTGCATTTGTAAGATAATGGGAAGCCGCTTCGTCTATAACCTGATTATACATCAGGTTTATCTTATCCAAATCGCTGCTCACATCGCTTACCGTACAGTAAATATCTACGTTTATATCGTCTCTTGACAGCCGGCAGAGCCTTTCAAGAGCAGGCTTGATTTTATAGGTCTCGCTCTCAAACTTGGCTATTCCTATAAACATCCCGTCTACCGTAATGCAGCTGAGCGTAACATAATTATCCGTCAGTTTTTCTGTTTTACGCATTATCCAATCCGAAATTTCTCCCAAACGGATATTATCGGACAGCAGCTCATCATTTTCATAATGTATATCAAACAGCACTACACAGTAGCTCTCACCGTTAATAAACATGCGCTGCTTCAGATAGCTCTTATCACTGTCGCTTGCTTTGCCCGTAATCAGATGTCTCAGGAGATTTTCCTTCATATAGCTCTCATATTTGCTGTTCGCCGCGGCAAGCTGTTTTTCCTTGTTCCTGCTGGACTTGCTGAACAGATACGCTATAACGGCAAAGCCGACAACGAACATCAGGTACCCGATTAGCAATGTATTGCGTACATCTCTGACATTGTCAAGATATACGCTTGTCGGAATAAGATTTACATAATTCCATTCCGTAACGCCTGACGGAACAATACATTGCCAATATTCCACTCCGCCAAGCCATATTTGGCTTCCGTTTATATCAATCGCAGCCGGAAGCTCCGCTAAACCTTCATAAGGGACAATCAAAGGCTCGCCTTCGCTGTCTGTCATAATGTAGATGCTTTCCTCGCTGGACGCGGACAGCAATCCCTTCATTTCCCTGCTGTCAAGCTCTGTTATTACTGCCGCGTCTCTGAGAATACTCGGTATATAATAAACAAGATATATTTTTGTCTGTCCCGAATTTGTTTTTAAGACCTTAAATTCCGCGCCCGCTTCGGAAAATATGCTGCTGATCCACCGGTCATAGGTGTCGTATACGTCTTTGAAGGTACTTTCGTACACCAGCTCCGTGGTACACGCGCCTAAATTATTCTGCACACATAGATTTCTGTTTCTCACAACTACGGTTACCGTAAACTCGTTTGACTCAAAAAACGAGTTTATAAGTCCCTCCAGATCCGCAACCATGTCTTTCCGCTCCGTCTGAATATATTTTCTCTGAAGCTTCGTTACCTGATCGGAGGTAAGAAGCGAAAACGACTTTGCCCGCATCTGCTCAAGATAGTCGTCTCCCATCGCTCCTATATTCTCAAGCAGGCTAATATTATTTTTCTGAATTTGATTTTTTAATACTCCCGTTACCTTTACAAAACCTATGAGATTTATAGCTAAAGGCAATAAAATCAATACAAGGTATACAATATATTTCCTCAGCAGCCTGCGGTCTGTGATAATTCTATGCCACTCATTCATGTACATTCCTCTCCATGAATATCGTTATTTTATCGCTTATCTGTTGTTATAGCGGTCAAGCTGATTTTGAATGATCGTAAGATATTCATCTATCCTGAATTTGCTCTTTAATTCATTGCGGAAAGCATCATAGTTGTCAAGGGACTCCTTGCCCGAAACGAAATTCCACACCTTTTCGTTTACATACGTATTCAGCTCTGCCCTTATGGAGGATAATGTATCCGCTTCATCACCCTTTGCGTTAAGATTGGCTATTTTTATCTTTCTGCCGTCAGAAGTATTCGCCTTCCACATTTCAAGCGTTTGCTTCTGCTGCTCATAGGGATAATACTGCTCTAAATACTCCGGCGCCTGCTTAAGTCCGGGTGCGGGGCTTGTGGCTCTGCAATACATCGAAAGTGCTTCCGCTATGCTGAGTCCCTCCGGATTTTTCAAAATCTCATCAGTGTACACAGGCTTACCGTCTGTCATATTATAGCTCTTTCCCTCAACACCGAAGTTCATAAGATTGTATCCGTCCTCGCTGTACCAATAATCAAGCCATTCAATAGCCGTTTCGGGGTTTTTGCACGCCGATGTTACAACAGCGGACGCTGTAACCATAACATCCTCTTCCATAATGGGGAACCTGTTGATCTCTCCCTTGTTCATTACCGGATACGGCGTTCCAACGAGATCGAAGGAAGCACCCTCGTTTTCCTTCTGCTTCAGATATCTGCCAAGTCCGCCGCCGAGGTAGCAGCATATCATGGCTCCCGATTCGCCGTTTGTAATCTTCGCGTCGATAAGCGTGCTCTTGTTGCTTGATAAATCCTGGTCTAACAAGCCCTCGGAATACCACATATGCGCCGTTTCCAAAAATTTCTTATAGCCGTCCTCCATCGGACCGAACTTAACCTTTCCGTCCTCCTGATACAGCCTGTCGCCTACTCCGAACGCGCCAACAAATGTTGAGCCTGCGCCGCCGCAGAATGAAGACAGACTACCCGTAAGGGGAGCGGCAACGCCCTTCTTTTCCTTAAACGCCCGCAGCACATTGGTCCAGTCGTCAATCGTTTCAGGCACTTCAAGAGAAAGCTCATCAAGCCAGTCGCGCCTTATACACGGGCCGCCGAATATTCGGTATTCTCCTGTGTTAAGCGTAGTAAATCCGAAATAATGTCCGTCGTCCGTAGTCGAACCCTTTCTGTATAAGTCTCCGAGCTCGCTGTCCTCTTCGAGACGTGCCTTGAAGTTTGAAGCTTTATCAATGTAATCGTCAAGGGCTATTATAATTCCGTCGTCTATAGCCGCCTGCGGGCCCCCTACATAGTTTGCCCAGGAATACTCAACTATGTCGGGCAGTTTTTTTGATGCGAGCATGAGATTAAACTGCTCACTCTCCTGCCCGAGGGCAGGATGGGTAAATTCAATGTGCACTCCCGATTCCTTTTCGCGCTGCTTATACATTTCAACATCATTAAACGACTGTATTTTTGTTGCCACCGCTGAATTCATTCCTACCCAATATGTAAGGGTTTGACCGCCGCCGTTATTTTCTGCCTTCTTTTCCGGTCCGCATGACGTCAAAAAAACTGCCGCCGTTAGCATCGCAGCCGCCGATGCTGTAATACTCAATCTCTTTTTCATTTTTACCATCATTCCTTTCTGTGCTATAACCATAAGCACTAAACATATTGTCAGCCCTTTACGGCGCCGACCATTACGCCCTTAACAAAATACTTCTGTATAAACGGATACAAGCATAGTATCGGAAGCGTTGCAACCATAATTGTTGCATATTTTATGCTCTCTCCTATCATATACTGATCACCCGCAGCCGATGAGGTTGTTCCCATGCTGCTGGTATCGTTTGAAATTAATATCTCGCGCAGTATGAGCTGAAGCGGATATTCGCTTCTGTCGTGCATATACATCATAGCCTGGAACCATGAATTCCAATAGCTTACGCCATAGAACAAAACCATAACCGCTATTACCGAAAGGGATAACGGAAGTATTATCCTGAACAAAATAACTATGTCATTTGCCCCGTCAATCTTCGCCGCTTCCTCAATGCTGTCGGGTATCGACTCAAAATTTGCCTTCATTATAATCAGGTTATACACGCTTATCATAGTCGGCAGTATGAGCGCCGCCAGCTTGTCACCCAAATGCAGGAAATTATTTACCACAAGATAAGTCGGTATCATGCCGCCCGTAAAATACATGGTGAACACCATCATATATGACAAAACCCTCTTCGCCGCAAAGTCCTTCCTTGTAATAAGAAACGCGCCTATCGCAGTTGTGAGAACGCTCAGCGTTGTACCGATTACAACTACTGTAAGCGTTATTCTGTAGCCTGAGAATATATTCGGGTTTGAAAACACCGCTTTATATGCGCTCCAGTCCAGTCCCAGAGGCCGCAATATCAAGCCTCTTGCACCTATAAGCTGATTTCCGTCAGATATGGAGCATACGGCAACATAGTATATCGGATATATGGTTATAACCGCAATACCTATCATGATAAGAATGTTAATTATATCAAAGCAGTGCTCCCCCGGGGATTTTTTTTGCTTAACCATTGTTTTTGCTCCTTTCCTGTCAGAATAACGATGTTTCGGTAACCTTTTTGGATATGGTGTTAGCCGTTAAAAGTATTATAACGTTTATAACCGACTGGAACATACCCACCGATATACTGTAGCTGTAGCGGTTATTGATGATACCCGCTCTGTAGGTGTAGGACGATATAACGTCAGCCACGTCGTATGTCTGAGGCGTATAAAGAAGTATTATCTTCTCATAGCCCACCGAAAGCACCTGACCCAAACGCATGATAAGCATGATTATAATCGTTCCCGAAATACCGGGCAGGGTAACATGAATAAGCTGTCTCCACCTTCCCGCTCCGTCAACCGTCGCCGCCTCGTAAAGCTCTCTGTCCACGCCCGCAAGTGCCGCGATATAAATAATGCTGTTCCATCCCAGCTGCTGCCATGCGTTTGTTCCTACAAATATCTGCCTGAAATATGCGGGATCGCCTACGTAATTCATATTCTCGCCGCCGACCTTTGAAATAAGCGTGCTTATCAGTCCGTCCGTGCTGAAAAAGTCCGTAATCATACCGCATATTACAACCATTGATATAAAATGCGGAAGATATGATGCCGTTTGAACAAATTTTTTAAAGTACTTGCCCCTTAATTCATTAAGCAGCAGCGCAAATATTATAGGCATCGGAAATCCCACGGCAATATCCATGATGCTGATTATAAGAGTATTTAAAAGTGTTCTTCCAAAGTATACGCTGGAAAAAAACTCCTTAAAATACTTTAATCCCACCCACTCGCTGCCTGCAACGCCGCGCATGATGTTATAGTCCTTAAACGCCAGCGTCAGTCCGAACATCGGCAGATACTTAAAAAGAATAAAATATAAAAATATCGGTATGGAAAGCATGTATAAATATTTATTCTTCTTAAACTCAATCAATATCCTTTCGGATAGTCTCTTTTCCTTCTTAACTTTTTGTTCAATAACTCTATTCATAATTTTTTTGCCTTTCCTGACTCTGCCCGGTAATGAGTTTTACTGCTTCGGGAAGGATATTGTATAGCTTGCGGTCAAAGGTTTTATACCGTTATCCCATATCATCGCTTTGATTGTATATGTCTTTCCGCTTTTAAACCCGCTGCCGAATTCAAACACATCGCGTTTCATCGAATAATCAAGCTGCAAATCCATTAATTTGCCCGCGTCATCATAAATCGCTATAATTGTATGAGGACCGTTTGCTGCACCGTCTCCGATCCCTATATCCGCCGTAACGTTTATTCCGTCATTATCCGACGGGCGCGCCTCAAGGGAATTGATTTTAAATTCAAGGGGTGCCGGCGAGCTGCCGGAAAATTCCACAACAACAGTTTTCCCCTCGGGTATGATTACCGTTTCTGTTTCTGTTTTCTCATTATCCACATACGCATCGTTGCCCTTATCGGGAATAACTTGTATAACTCCCGGTGTGCTTGTCGGCGCAGCGGTTCCGCCCGTTTTTACGTCAACAACGTAGTTTTCAAAGCTCTTCATTGCGCTTACGCCCGACACATCGCCTATCTGAGCTTCAAATTTTCCCATAGAGTCACCGAGATAGATGATGGTATTCTTCTCGTCGGTATGCGCCGCCTCTGTACGGCTTCCTGAAAATACACCCATATTCAGCGTATTCGTACCCGAAAGCCCGGTTTTCGTGTTTACCTTTGCATTCGGGGATATTATGAGGTTTGTCGTTCCCTTTACATAGTTATCGCTTGACCAGCCAAATCCGTAATTATTATAGCAGCCCGTGTAAACTCTTCTTGTGACCTCACCGCCGCGAAGGTCCACATAAGTATTGCCCGTCATGGAATTATTCTCGCTTCCTCCGAAAATCGATTCTGCTATGCCGCCTGTCATTGTGATATATGTGTCGCAGCTTTCCAGATCCGCCGCACCTTGCTTGGAGGTGCCTCCGTATACATTCATAACCTTGCCGCCCTCAATACTGATGTGAGTTTTTTTCTCCTTGCCTTTTGATTTTTCGCTGCCTCCCGATACGTATCTCGTTACCGCATTGTCCTTTAATGTAATGTGAGTCTCTCCGATTACGCTCGCATTGCTTCCGCCGCCCCAAGCATAGCAGGGTGACAGGGCTTCGGAATCGGAATCATTTATTCCATCGCCTGCGTTCACGCTTCCGCCGATTGTTACATATGTATTACCCGTCACGTTCGCGCTGAGTCCGCCGCCCCATATGCCGCTGTATCTGCCGCCGAGGATTGTTAAATGCGTATCCCCCGTCATTGCCTTGTGGTATTTTCCTCCGAATACGCCTATTCTCTTGGGCATTGTAACATCTTCTTTTATTGTAAGGTTAAAGCCGTTGGCAAACAGACTTGTGGTGCCGCTTTCCACGGTGCTGTTTATAACCAGCTTGCTGAAAATTGTGTCTCCCGCAATGCCCATTGTGTTTGCTGTTATATTGAGCTTTTCCGTCCCCGTATAGCCCTCAATCGCCAAAGAACCTTCATATGATAACGGACACTGCACATAATCCATATCGCTCATAATGATTATTTTTTCATATTTAAGAGCCAGTGCCCTCTTGTATGCCGCCTCAAGCGTCGCCACCGGTGTATCGGCGCTCACGCCGTCATTTGTATCGTCACCCGCCGACGATACATAAACGCCTTCGCTGTGTGTTCCGTCAGGCGAAACTGCTATGAACCCGGCATTTGAGTAAAAATCGTGCTCCGAGCTGTCCAAAAGAGGCAGCTCCATTGTGAAATATCCGTCCTTGCCGACACTCTGCTGCCGGATAAAGGAAACGTCTGCACCGCTGAACGAATCCCTGTCCGCACCCTTGCGCAAAGCAATCAACAGCACATCGCAGTCCGTTTGATCCAGGTAGCCGCCTATTCGTATGCTCGCCTCCGCCATAGCGCTGTTAGAGAGCATTATCGCTGTCATCATGGCCAGGCATACTGCTTTTTTCATTCCTTTCATTCCTTCCTCCTTAATCAATTTATTTTTCATAAAACACCGCTGCATTTCATTTCGGAACGGTTTTCTGTATTTTTATTATAGCAAAATTCGTACGCCTGTAAAAGGTTCTATTTGTTGTTTTAATATCCTAATTGTTGCGGTATCGCGTTATTTCATGCTGTCATTAACTCACAAAACGGCAACGCGTTCAATTTAAAGAAGAACAGATGGTACCCCTTACCATCCGAAAAAAATGTAAGAAGGTCTGTCACCTGTTCTTTTTTTCTTATTTAAATTGCATACATTCTTTTACTTCTAATATATCATCATTCGCAGCAAAAAAAAAGAACAGAGCCATAACATTTTTGTTACAAATCTGTTCTTCTTTAAATTGGCTGCATTGAGGCTTTATTTTGTGCAGCTGTAAATATTTTATTCTATTCTGAAAGGCATTGCAGGTTGATTTTCAGAATTAAAGAGGTTTACATAAGCATAGTCCTCAAATCCATATCTTATTCCTGTCGGTTCAGATACATTCTGCGATGTTACGGAAATTGTATTTGCTGATGTTATTACAGCTTCAGCATCATAATAAACCCCATCGCTGCCGCATAACTTGAATCCCGCCAATTTTATATCTCCGTCCTTAACCTTTAAAGCATCATAAACAGATTTAAATACAAGATTAAAAGTATTACCACTAATACTATAGCTGTCTACAACAGGATATTCATAAGAGAATTCAGACATATTGTATGTTTTATTTAATACAGCATTTGCAAATCTGTTGCCTACCTCAGCTTTTTTCTTAAAATGAATATCATTTTCTTCTCCGACATCCATGGTTACAATCATTTCGGAGTTTGGAATCATAGAAAGCGTTTCGTATTGAGCCTCTCTCATATACGGATAATATTTAGAATTTCCTGTTCCCTTATCGGAAAATGCCGAAAGCTGGGCAAAATAGAACGGGAATTCACTTGGCGTACTTCCGTTAGCCTCACGGTATGACGCAACCATTTCTGTCTGCAGCGATTTGTACATCTCATAAGCTTTTGCGTTACCTTCGCCCTGATACCAAAGCATGCCCCTCATACCATATCTGATTACAGGGCTTATCATTTTATTATAAAGTCTTGAAGCACTTCTGCAATCGGGTTCTTTATCTGAATAGTAATTTGCCTGATCCGGATATGAGCCGTTAAGAAATGTCTTTTGACTGATAAACGCTTGTATGGGAGCACCGCTGTATGCACAATTCAAAACTCCCACAGGGACACCGAGCTCTTCATAAAGTTTTTGTGCAAACCAATAAGCCACAGCATAATAATCTCCGCCTACACTTACGGAATTCATTTTCTTCCATACGCCATTATTAACATCAAAGCTGATTTCTTCGCTTCCTGCAAGTGATTGGCTGAACACTCTTAAGTTATCATTTGTTCCTCTGTCAGCTATTTCCTTATCATATTCTGACTGCGAAAGACCTGTTTCACCTATTGTTCTGTTAAGTCTGAAAGCCATGTTCGACTGACCGCTTAACATCCACACCTCGCCGGCAAGAACATCATTCAGCGTTTTTGTTGATATCCCGTCGGAAACAACTATGGTATGAGGGTTGCCGGCAGCGTAAATAGGGTCAGCCGTAACTGACCAGTTTCCGTACTCGTCAGCAGTTGAGTTATATGTGTTTCCATCTATATCTACCGTTACGGTTGTTCCGGTTGTGGCCTTTCCCCAAACGGGGAATGCCTTTTCCTGCTGTACAATAGCATTGCTTGAATATATAGACGGCAGGGTAAGGTTACATTTCGTAAACATTTTATAATCTGCCCGTTCCATTAACGGTTTCAATGTATTCAAATCAAATAAAAATGCTTTTATTGTATAATTGATTTCGCCCTTTAATGATGCTGTAAATGTATGCTTGCCCGATGCTGCGGTACATTGATCAACATCAACTCTGTCCAATCTGCCGCTTGGGTCATAACCTGCAAGGATTAATGCCACATTTGAATGTGTCATATCATAATCAACAGTTCCGGTAACGATATTCGTTTCTTTATCAACCGATAATACTATACCATCGTCTTTTCCTTCTGCCTGATGTGAATATTTATTTCCGCCGATAAAGGTTTTCACGCTTACGTTATCGTACCATACTCCGTATGAACCGTCTGCATATGTTCCGTAATCATAATGCAGCCAAAATTGCTGCATGCCATGGAACAATGTATTATTGTTTACAACATCGGAATATGCAGACAAATGATCGGTATATGTCTCAACTGTTCCGTCTTCTCTTGTAAGATAAATTGTAACCGAGTTAAAATCATCAGCTGATCCGGTTGTAAACAATATTTTAATATTATACCACGTTTCCGTATCTAACTGCTTTTTAAAAGTATAAACATTTTTCCCGCCTAAGAATTTGATTGAATTTTGTGTAATAAGCACCAGATTTTTTACCTTTGTTGCGGAGCTTACCGTGTAGTCATCAGCATACAATCTTCCCGCTGTTAATGCAATGGGACCTGCATTTTCATCAAACGCAAAATCAAATGAAATCATTTGACTGTCTCCGCTGTCATATGTTTTCGATGTGGATTTTAAACCTGTTCCCTCAAAACTAAATCCCAAATATGTATCCTTGCTTACAGATACTCCGCTCGGAACAGGTTCATTGGTTATATGCAATGCTTTATTGTTTGAATCACCTCCAAAAGCGCAATTTTCAGATTTAATGCTTACGTAATCAGATGTATTGCCGCAGACAAAGCTGCTTGAAGGTTGATTTAAATGAGGCATTGAAATTACGGATGAATTACCCTTGGGAACATTTGATACCTCGTCAAAGCCCGTTGTCAAGTTATTTACCGTACAGTATTTGGCAGTATCCTGTTTTTCATAAGCACCCTTTCTCAGAACAATATTATCTAAGTAATATCCGCCCTCACATATACCTTGATTAAAGTTTATATTAAATACAAGATATCTTGCAAAATCACCGTTTCTGAATCCAAGAGAGCCTATGTATAAACCGTTAAGATAAACCTCACAATATCCCTTTTTTGCCTCAGTTGATGCATGAACAACATATTGAATACTGTTCCAGCCGCCTGTATAAAGCGTTGACGCTGCAATGGTCCGTGAAGAATCTCCGCACGCTGCAATAAGGTTTGTCAGCTGTGAGCTATGTGTAAATATCATGGTTTTGTTATTTGCTGCCGCCTTATGATACCAATACATCTGAGATGTTGCATTATCCGAATAATTATTGCTTCCCGATATGCTCTGGAAATACTCAGTAGTCTTTTTTGTTGAAGCATTATACATCGTTTTCTCGTTATAAGATTTATTCATAAAGTCATACGAAAGTGTAAAATCTTCATCTTGTCCCAGTCCGAAGCTCGTAAGGGCGTTTGTCCCGAGTATCATCGACGCCGCATTTGTAATTGTTTCACCGTCTTTTAATGATGCATCAAAATTCAAATAACGGTTTCCGTTGCTGCTTCCGTTTATCCGCGCCGAAACATTTACCTTTGAACCCTCGCTGCCTCTCGCTTCCATTCTGCTCCAATGTCCCGGATCATATGATAACAAATCTGTATTTAAAGCTACCTTATCAAATGTTTCCTCATATAATATTTCACCGTCCTGAACTTCCGCTTTTGCAATGTTAAAACCGGTCAATGAAGCAACAAGTGATAATACCGTAATTAATGATAATATTTTCTTCATTATTATTTATTCCTCCATTTGCTTATCATACGGCAGATGCGTTTTTGCATCTGCCGCATAGTTATTACATACTCCGCTTATTACCGTAAGGTTTTAATGTTGACAAATCCATTATAAATGCCGTTATGGTTTCGTTTTGGTCCGTTGTTTCATTTCCGAAAATAAAACTCGACATATCAGCTCTGTCTATAATATTTGCTTTTACAAGCTTACCGCCGGCGTATTTCGCCAAAATAAGCTTTGCACCTTCTTCATAACACAATACATATGCATTCACATTGTTTCCCGATTTTGAAAGATAAACTTCATTTTCCTCGCAAACCACAAATGTATAATCTGCTGTTATACCTGATTTTGATATTTCAAGAACCCCTCCGTCCAAAACAGAAGAAGTCTTTTGCGTCTTTGCCGCATCTGTATATACGCCGGACACAGTTCCGTCAAAGCTCAGATAATCAACAAGATCCGAAGTAATTAATCCCGAAGGCAAATATATTTGATTTCCGGAAACAAACGCGTCTTCGCTGCTGCTCGTCACTTCAGGACTTTCTCCGGCAAAATATTTACCTGTATAAATATCAATATCATCTACAATTACTTCGTCATATGAAACAAGATCAACTCTGTTTACAAACTGGATTGGATATCTGAACAATGTATATTCGTCGCCCGAAGCATATTCATCATTTATATAAATTTTAAATGTTGACGTGCCCGGGTAAAATATCATTGTTACCTTATACCACTTGTTGGGTTCATAATCCATAATAGGATATTCGCTGTTCTTTCCGTAAATTTTTCCGTCCGTATCAAAGTAAACACCTGTTAAACCTCTCTTATAGGGTGTACCTGATGTCTGACAGTGCAGCGTATCGGCAAAGCTGTAATATCTTAATTCAAATTTTGAATCAGCCCTTACAGGCATTACGGAAATATTGGTTATCACAGGCTGATATGTTGAATAGCTTCCGAAGGTTGTTGTTTCGTCAAACAATTTTATTTGTGCCGAACCGGACGGCGCCGTACCTGTCTTTGAAAGCTTTATGCTTTCGTTATTATTGCCCCTTACATTTACGCCTTGTTTTTCAAGATTTGAATCAACCGTCATATCAGCGCTGCTTGCATCGCTTATTGCCTTCAGCTGTGAATTTTCCGCAATATGAACATAATACAAATTATTATTTTGTGATTTTAATTCTATATACTTTCCTATTGCACTTTCTGTTTCAGCTGCCTCATTTCCCGAAGCGTCTCTCACAACATATTGCTTTACATCTGACATGTTGAAATTTGAAATAACATCCTTAACAGTATCCGATCCGCAGGCATATACGGTTCCGCGCTGAGCTGATTTCTCCGGTGAGCTAATTAATATATCAACCGAATCAATACTTCTTTTTGCCTTTGCACCGTTAAGATAATTTTTAAGCTTTAAATTATCGTAATAGATGCCCTTGCTTACATTCCAGCCTTTATAATTCACCTGAAGCCACAATTCCGAAAATCCCATAAACTGCATATAATCATTTGTTCCGCCTGAATTAACCTTCTCCCTGTATGCTTCCAGCGGGAAATCTTCAATTACCGTACCCTCCGCGGAATCCTTTGCCGCAATGCCGTTTATATATATGCTTATTGTGTTATAAGTTGATATTCCGTCTCCGGCAGTAATAACTGCTCTCAGTCTGTACCAGTTTCCGGGAATAAGTGCAGGCGTATTTGTAAACACGTATTTGTCACCCAATAATGAAATCCTGTCAGGAGATACTTTTATAAAATTAAGGATTTTGTGCGCCGAATAGTTTTCATCAAACAGCCTTGCTGTTATTCCAAGCGGTGCCGCCACTTCATCATATGCGAAATCAATTGCAAATTCCGTCGAATCCCCGGCTTTTATGAGCTTTCCGCTGTAATCAGTAGCAAACTTCATATATGAATCATAAGATGACGGAGCGCCGGATAGCCCCGTATTATTGTGCCAGTAAACTGCCTTATCATCCGCTCCCTTACCTTTATTGCCGGTCACGGTTTCCACCGTAACATATTGTGAATCATTTGCACCGGCTGCATTTATTCCTTGATAGTAAGGCATTTTTGAAATGTCGGCACTGCCGTTTTCTTCTGCAATCATATCTGAAAAATCCGTATCAATTACGCTTACGCAGGCATTGTTCGCAAAATCCTGTTTTTGATATCCGCCCTTGTAAAGTGCAATATCATCTATTAACAGCTTTGCCTCCTTATCACCTGCGGCAATACCTATGTTGAATACCGCCTTGTTCATGAAATCATCATTTCTGTTCTTTACCGTGCATGAATATGATCCGTTAATATATAAATCCGCCGTACTTTCTTTTGCTGCCTGGGAACGGTGAACAACCCATTCAATATCATTCCATGCACCGGGATATAATTTAACGTTGCTTACAGGTGCGGTTACCTTGGCATCGTTATGAACATACGGGATTGATACTCTGTTCTTTACCTGCGAATAAATATAAGCTGCTTTACCCTGATTCTTTGATGTACTTAATCCTAAGAAATACTGTACGCCTTTATTATCAGTTTCGGATAACGGGTCCATTTTTACCCTGTAAGACAAAGAATAATCATCAGAGTCTTGTATTCCGTAGTTTGAAACGTCTTTTGTTGACAGAATATAGTCAGCGCCCGATGTGCTTGCACCATTAAGCGAATCCGAAATCCTCATGGCAAGAACATTGTTTCCGCCTATGCTTTCTATATCGGCATTTGCAGGATATGCCGCTCTGTTCGATGCATTATAATCCCATTCATTTGCACAGTCCTCAAAGGTATTGCAGTCTTCAAAATTTTGCGACCATACCTTTTCCCTGACGCTGTCTATTTTTTCGTCAATTCTTCTTGTATCAATCTCACCGATTGTCTGAGACATTCTTACAGTTATATTCACATCACTACCCGTAAATTCAACCGCAATTTTTTTAACGTTCTCAGGATACAAATCTCCCGAAACCTTCGGAGATGACGGCATGGGCACGGAATCCATTATACTCACATCTGAGCTTGAAGCACCGTCAACATCAATTTGAACATATAAGGTTTTTCCGTTCTTCTCAAGTCTGACAAGCCTTTGATTTTCCACAATTGCTTCAGCGTCTGTGTTCATAAACCAATAACCGGATTTTTGCGTTGAAAAACTCATTTCATCTCTTACCGTCAGCGTCTTATATTCATCGGTTATGAAAAAGGCTCTTCTTAACATCCTTGCATCGTCATACAAACCGGTCATATTATAGACCGCATATGCTCCGCCTTCTATAATTCCGTTTGCAGTAATCTCCGCAAATGAATTCGGCTTTTGTGAAAAATACTGATCCGGCGAAATCGTAAGTGTATTGTGTGCCTCTGTTCTGCCGGTATAACGGGAAACAAGCGAGCCCACGCTGTAATCACCTGTACCAACTTCTCTTGCCCATTCCTCACCGCCGCACTCAAACACAAAGTTTCCTCCGTCATTATGTTGGTGGTAAATGGTTGTAGGTCCTCCGCTTGCAGCAAAGAACATTGCATTCGGATCACTGTAATTTTCGTGAACTGTAAATGATTCGTTTCCTTTGCTTACTTTTACATTCGGAAGATTTGATAAATCCTCTTTTGAAGCGTCCCGGCTATAATACAATAAATCAAGGGGACCCGCATCCGCACTCATCATTCTTCCGTATTTCGGCCTTAAATTACTGTCGAGCTTTATTCTTCTCATAAATGCGACATCATTCTGATTCATTTTGCTTGCAAAATATGAATAAGCTTCCGTTGACCAGAACTGTGTGACACTGTCTGAATCATCTCCGTATGCAAAACGGCAATGCGCTCCCTGAAAGCTTATTAAATTGCGCATCTGCTCTTTTCTTCCGACTCCTGAAAGCATATTGAAGTCATCACCGTATATGCTCTCCACGGCTCCTATCGAATATGCTAAATCCGATAGGATTGTCCTCCAGTAACGCTGACCTTCCAACCATTCTCCCGTGTCAAATCCCCACATTACAAATTCCATTGCTCTCATGGCATTTGAAAGCGCTTCAAAACACAAATCGGGATTTGCTTCTGCCGCCGCCAGTGCAGATATAATTACACCGCTGTTTGCATAAGCTCCGTAGTTTGACTTCCATCTCGGAAATACATTACCCGAATTAAATCCGCCGCCGTAAAACTTATCCTTTGCCAATATATTTGACGGAAGTCCCGAATAATAGGCTCTGTTCAGCGGTTCAATCTCTAATTTTACAATAGCTTCGGAAACAACCCTGCGCTGCTGTTCGGTCATGTAATTATATAACCAGTCGTATCCGTACGCAAGTCCGCTGCTCCACATTCCCGAATCTATTATATGCTGATAATTAAAATCGGGGAATGACGCAACCGACATTATATCCTGCATTGCACGCTGTGCATAAGCTTCGTCATTTGTCAGCAGATATGCAAACGCCAGCTTCTTTACTCTTGTTTCAAACTTTTCCGCCACCTCATTTGACTTGTCGCTGCCTGCATTATTAAACGAATATGTAACTACATCTTCGTTAATTACATTATCAGCTGAAGCGATCACAGCCGATACAAGAGAATTATAATACGCGTCCGTGTTCTTTAACGAGTTTATTTCATTGATTTTTTCTTCATTGACCAACAATCTCGGGTGCTTTTGACCGTTATTTGTCAATGAATTAAAATTATCCTTTAACATTTCGGGTGTAGGCCTGTCATAAAGCAAATACCAATTTATTAACTGTAAATCCGATAATGTATCTGCATATCCCGAAAAATACAAATCATCATAAGCAAAATTATTTGAATTTGAATCCTGCCAATCAGGCATTTCATCATTCAGATTATATCTGATTTCAGAATTGCTTACCAAAACCATGCCCTTTTTATCATTAAGAGCTTTATATCCCAGCGCCTCCGATGCCTCTGAAGGATCTATATATATTATTCCGTTTTCATGCTTTACCTTTTCAAGTTTTTTACTGATTGAGTTATATGAAATTATGTCGTTATCTACACCGGCATTTATTCCCAAGGCTTCATTAAAATCTTCTAATGATACAAACAGATTACCGTTTTCATTAATCGCATCTTTAGCTAAGTTATGCTTTTCCCCGTTTTTAAAATATACATTTGAATAACCGTGAAATGCCGTTACATAACCTGAAAGCAATCCCTTGCTTTCGCTGTCCGGAACAAACACATTTGTTTTTTGAACAGCTCCGTCTGCCGGGGCCTTTTCATAACCCGTTACCTCAATGTTTCTTAAGTATGCCTCTCCTTCTCCCTGACTCAAGCCGCCCATAAGTATCATTACGCTTGAAAGATCTGTTATATCCTTATAGGTCTTTGAAAAAGCAAGCGCACCGTCAATATACATTTCATATGCACCGGTTTCGAGATTTACAAGTGTATAGTATTTGTGCCATTCGTTTAACGTAACATTTGTCTTTTTGACATTACCGGGATTATCCTTCATATCCGTACCCAAAAACGCCGATGTTCTGTATGTTTTTGAGTTGCCCTTAATATTAAATAATTCAATATATGTACTTGCCTTCAATATCTTAAATTCAGCACTTAACTTGAAATATTTATATCGTTTGGCATTTTTAAATTCTCCCGTTCTCTTTGTTGTATCAACCGTAAAACTACAATTAGTACCGGCTTTATTGGAGAGCCTGATTTCATTTGTTTTATCGGGATTTGTATAATCAAACGGTCCTGCCTCTGCTTCATTTGAATTCAGATTTTCAGTTACCAAAGAATAATTTCTGTAATTTGAATTGATATAATTGCTGTTAAAGTATGTAAAATCACCTATATCCTGTTCAACACTGTAATTTACGTTTTCTGCATACGAAACAGGAACTGCTAAGGAAATCAGCATTGATATCGCAGAAATACTGCTTATGGCTTTCTTTAAAAACTTTCCCATTAATTTGTTCATTCCTTTCTGAATATATTATCAGTAACTATAAATTTGATTTGAAATTAAATGCGGCTTTGACAAAGAATCAACAACATACAGTTCAATTCTCTTATTCATCATATTATCAAATTCAATTTCCTTTATAGCCCTTGAATTTCCGGCTATACTGCATTCTAAAGCCTTCATAGAGCAAAAATCATTGTTCTCGTATATTCCGGCTAAAATATAACAATGCCCGGTATCATAGTCATTGTTCACTAAGCTCACATCAGCATGAACAATGCCGGAATCAACTGTAAATTCCACGTCCTCGACAGATAATGCGCCGCTGTTTGTAACAAACTCATACAAAACATTTATTCCGATAATTTCAGATTCGGATATGCGTGTATCGGAATTTATTACCGCCGTATATTTTGTATTTTTTGATAAATTGTCATTCAGCTTCAGCGTGATTGTATTTTCCGTGCTGTTATAAACAGGCGTAATTGATACATTCCTTCCGTTTTCATCAATTAAATTTATATGGTTATAATCAATATCACCTTCGTAAATTGATCCTGAAAGGTATAATATAATATTTTTTGTATCATAGCTTACCTTAACAGGCGATTTTTGCACATCATCTTCTATATCGGTTATGTACGGTGCATACTCAAAGCCGTTTAATTCAAAATTATCCAAAGCGATTGAACAGGGCGTATCGTTTAAAACAGGGCTGTAAAATCTAAATTGCTGAGGCGTACCGTATTTGGAAATATATTCACCTGTGTCAAATGTTTCTTCGGCAAACAATTCATTATTGATGTATATCCTCATTTTGTTTTCGGTTGAATTCAATTCAAAGTCAATATGATACCATTTTTCTGTATCGTACTGAAATTTTTTGCCGTTTACGTTAAAATTGCTTTGCAGATTCATAAAAACAACCGTTGTTCCGCCGGTAAACCTTACACCCATATTAACGCAGTTCTTAGCTCCGTCCTTCGGTCTTTCAATTACATTTACATCATAACTGAGTACAAAGTTTGAATACCCTTGAAGCGGATATTGGCAATATGAATACTGACCGTCCGTAAATTCACCGTTATGCTCATTTACGCCCATTAAAAGACTTGTTCCGTGCTCGGCGTCAACACTGCCCGGCTTACAAAAACCACGCTGTTCACTGTAATTCATACCCGATTTAAAATATCCCGGTTTATCTGAGACAAACTCATTATCCTCAAACAATAAATTCTTAAAGCTTTTTATTACGGATATGTCTGCACTCTTTTCACCCATCTTATTATATAAATCAAAAGCCTTTAAAGTAATTGTGAACCTGCCTATACCAAGCTCTGAAACGTCATACACAAGCTCCGGTCCGGACGTGCTTGCAATCAAGCTGCCGTTCTTGTAAAGCTCCAGCTTCTCTATACCGTCGCTGTCGTTTGCAGCAGCTTTTATAATACATTCATTGTTCAAATCAAAAACCGCATTGTTGTCAATACCTTCAAATATTATATCCGGCGCGCTGTTTTCAGCTACATTCACATCAATTACATTGGATTTTACTTTTATACCGCTTTTTAAATACATAACTGCATAAATCTCATGCTGTCCCGGATTCAAATACAAGGAGTAATCAAATTCATTTTCAAGTATTTCAGCTGCTTTTTCATTATCGGCATAAATCATTACATACTCAAGCTGCTCGTCCACAGCGGCACTTACATGAATTTGTGTTTCCATACCCTCGTATATTTCATTATCATTTATTAAAGATATTTCAATTTTACATGAATCGGGGTCGTATTCATCGGAAACCACCGAAAAAGCCGGCTCGATTATTTTTGATGCCTGATTATTGAATACATCTTTAATATCAGATATTTCAATTTTGTATTGACAGCCTTCTTCAAAGCCTTCAACCGGAATAAATGCAAGTACCTTATTGTCGTACCGGATGTTAAAATCAATCTCTGCGCCGTCCTTAAGAATTTTATAATTATCCTTTTCACGTGAATCTGTACTCGGGTATCCGTCAAAATAAATTTTAAACTCATTTATTTCAGACACCTTAAATACGTTCTGTTCATCTGCGTCAGAATACATTATAACCTCATTTGCTTCTGTACATCTTAAGTAATCAAAATACCACTGTGAATCGGCACTCACCCTTGTACTCAAAGAATTCTTCAGGTCTATACTCAGCTTTTCTTTGTTGAGCACAGCAAAATCCGAGACCGTATCCAAATATACCTGTTTTCCGTTTACTTCCGCATAAGCCTTATTTTCATTCATTGCGAGGACAAATGAAACCTCATAATTGTCAGCTGCTTCTATCGGAGTTTCCTTTCCGAAAAATGAAAATACCCCATCGGCTTTAATCTCCATAAGCTCATACACTACAAATCCGTTATCATCAACCAAGCTGACAGTTCGCGAAATCTTCTCATTGTCACCGTAAAAACGCATTTTCAAATCCAGCGCCAAATAATCGCTGCTTGCTTTAAACTCTGCCGTCCTGACTTCACTTTTTGCCTTGGCAGCTTTGCCGGTTGTATCAAAATTAACAGACAGCTCACCGTCATTTACCTCCATAACGGAATTTGAATTGCTTGCAGTAAAGGTTTGCCAGTCCTCCGGGAATATATCAAACTCACTTTCAATCAGGGATGTATTGCTTACTGCCGCTGCAGGAATTATATTTCCGGCAGCAATGCAAGCAGCACATAATATTGTACACCATGTTTTTTTCACTTCGCATTCACCTCCTTAGTTTTCAATACATTAAACTCAATGATGTTTGTATTTGAATTAACCGTATTGCCCTTACCAATGACTTTTATGTATCTTGCTTTTGTTTCATCAAATCTGAATATTTCGTAATCCTCCGATATACCGCATGATTTAAAGTCTTTTATATAGCTGTAGTTTTCCCCGTCCTCCGACGCATATAAACCAAAGCTGTATACTCTTCCGGATCCGTTCCAAAAAGCTGCTGCAACAGCATCAAAGCTCTGAACCGTTTCCAAATCAAATATCGCAGCAGCACCATCGGTATATGTCGTCCATCTTGTTGACATATCCTCGTCAAGCATATTGATTCCTATATTAGACGGTTCCGGCTCAGAATCAACATATAAGCTCTTAATCGGAATTACGTTGTATCCGCCCCTTATTACGTCCTTTCCTTTATCCGAATATGAAGCCAAAAACAGCTTTTCTGCATTGGTAACTGTATTTTTCACAATAATTTTTACTTTTGTCGGGTCGCTTTCTATGCTCTCAACCCTGCCAATGCAGTTTGGATCCTCCGGTTCAATTCTTATATCAGGATAACGGTTAGGATTTATAAGCGGGATGATGCTCTTGTTATTGCACTCTATTCCGTCAGCAAATATCTTATAAGCAAAATTCGCCTGATTTTCTTTGTTTCCTTCTGTCGGTGCTGTCCATTGCGATATCGGCAAACCGCTTTCATTTGATACGGTTTCCCCGAACTGCACGTCTAAATCCGCTTCTTTACCCTCAAAATATATTGCTATTTTGCGTATTTTAGGATATGTTGCATCGCCCTCAAGCTGCGGCGAAGTAGGTAATCTGTAAGCTTCCATAATGCTTATATTATATTTTGCCGCTTTATCCACATTAATTTTACAGGTTATCGACTTACCGTGTTTAGATAAAATAATAGTATTTTCATCAAGCTTAAAGGCATCTGCGTCAGTATGCATAAACCAATATCCGTTGGAATTTTCTTTAAATGTCATTTCATCTCTGACCGTAAGCTTGGTGAAATCATTACTCACCATAAATCCGCGCTTCATATCTTTTCCGGCTTCATACAAATCCGTCATATCATATACTGCATACGCTCCGTAATCGCTTTCGTCATAATCAATAAGCTTACAAAATGATCCCGCCCTTTGTGAATACTTCTCATCAGGATTTATTGTAAGTGTATTATGTCCCTCTGCTCTGGTGGAATATCTTGTTTCTGCATCGCCCACATTATAATTTCCGGCGCCTATGATATATCCCCATGCCTCACCGTTCATATCAAATGTAAAGTCACCTGCGTCATTTGCCGCATGATAAAATGTGGTAGGTCCGCCCGCCGCACTCAGGAAAAACGCATTCGGGTCCTTAAAATCCTCATGAACAACAAATGATTCCATTCCCCGCATAACATCAACGCGTTTTATCGTATTCAAATCATCTTCCGTAACATCAGGCATATAGTAAATAATATCAAGAATCGACATATCCGCCGTTTCCATCCTGTTTCCGTATTTTTTTCTTAAATCCGGATCAAGCTTTATTTTTCTTACCATTGCCACATCCTTCTGATTATAATACTTGCTGAAAAACGAAAACGAGTCAAACGATAAAAACACTTTGTCCGACGGTTGGTCGTCACCGTAACCGAATCTCTGATTCAATGAGGTATATCCCAACAAATCACGGCAGGTTTTTTCAATTCCGGGCGCTTCCATAAGCTTAAATGTATTGCCGTAAACACCCTCCAACGCACCAAAAGAATACGCCATATCAGACAGCATTGTTTTCCAGTAATTCGGACTTTCAAGCCATACACCGTCCGGAGCAAATCCCATAAGAACATACTCCCAGCTTCTTATGCTTTTTTCAAGACAGTCAAAAGCAATATCAGGCGCTTCACCGCAGACTGCCAGCGCTGAGATCATAACACCGCTGTTAACAAACGCTCCGTAATTTGACTTCCACCTTGCGAACATATTAGTAGCCTGTATTCCGCCGCCCCTGGCGGTTCCCGAGCTTCCGTTTGACGGCATTCCGCTGTAATATGCCCTGCCTATCGGCTCAAGCTCCAGCCTGACTATTGCATCGCAGATTTGTTTTCTCTGTTCAGGCGTCATATAGTCATATAACCAGTCATATGCAAATGACAGTCCCGAGCTCCACATTCCCGTATCGATAACGTGTGAAAAATTTATATCAGGGAATCTTGATACGGAATCCATTTCAAGCCACGCTCTGTCAGCATATTTTTTATCACCCGTGAGCAAATATGCAAATGCCAGCTTCTTTACTCTGGTTTCAAATTTTTCCGCATTTGAATTTGTACGCATGTTATCATTAAACGCATACACCGCGACTTTGTCGCCCATTGCCGAATCAGCAAGCTTTATTGCTCCGTCTATCAATGACTTATAATATAAATCTGTTTTTGCAAGCTCTTTTATTTCCTTTATCTTTTCATCATTTATCAATAATCTCGGATGAGAATCCTCTTTATTAACTGCTTGTAAAAACTGTTCTTCAAGCTGTTCCTTTAAAGGTCTGTCATACATCATAAAGAAATTCAGCTGCTGAAACTGTGTAAGCTCTGTAAATGCTGCATAATATGAATTGGTTTTCATAATTTCCTTATAATATGTATCATACCATTGTTCTTTCTGCTGTGACATATCAAAATTAAATTTTGAATTTCCTGCAATTATCAAACCGCTATTATCATCAATATAATATTTTCCAACGGCGGATATAACTTCTTTTACCGGCACAAGTCCGTTTTCATTAGTCTTACATACAACATCATTACCGCTTTGAACAGAATCGCCGGCAATCCTCAAATCCGTCTTCAGAACATTATTAATATCTTCAACGGAAGCATACATTTCATTATTTTCATAAATTATATCAGCAGCAGAATCATGTTTCTTACCGTCATAATAAACCTTATCGGAATATGAATGAAAAGCTCCCAATTTCTGATCGAGATATTCTTTTACAAGGCTGTCATCATAAAATACCGAGGTTTTTGTAACATTACCGCTTACAGGCGGTTTTTCAAGTCCTGTAAATTCACAATTTTTCAAATGTAATTCACCCGGGCCGCCTTTATTTATTCCGACTCTTACTTTATCAATGTTTTTCACCGCAGAATTAATAGGTACCTCTTTTGCGGCAAGTACACCGTCAAGATAGTAATCGGCGGTCATTGAATTCAAGTTAAGATATACGGTATATGTATACCATGTGTTGAGGTTCAGCTTCCTTGCAACCGCCACATTGTTCGCCGTTATGCTTGTTCCCGAGAGATATCCCACATTATAATCTGCATTGGACGCGGCTGAAGTACTGTCTCTTATCATGAACAGCTGTCCCTGACACGCCGATGTTGTAATCAGCAAATCTGTCTTGAACATGAAATATTTATATCTTTTTGTCGGATCAAATCCCTGCTGACGAACCGTTGTAGCTATATCAAAATACACATCATTATCATTTAACTTTTTTATGATTATCTGATCGCCCTTATCGGGATTTGTGTAATCATATCTTTGACACTCAATTTCATTTCCCTTTTCATCTTTTGTAAAGAAAACATATCCCTGAGCTCTGTTTGAAATGCACATACTATGAAAGTATGTGAAATCACCGACATCTTGATTAATAAATAAATCTTCTTCCTCTTTATCCGAATAAGCGTTTGAATCCAAAATTTTCTGTATTTTTGAGCCCGTATAAAATTTAATATTATCTATATAAACATCAGCATCTCCGGATAATTTGGATACAAAAAAACCGTTTATACTGCCCGGTGCAGATTTTAATTTCCACTTTTCCACCGTACAGCCGTTATTTATATATACATCAATTCTTTTATCTGCCTTACAATATGAAACAGCAATATTTGTATATGCATTCGGCAATATTGTTCCGGCCTTTTTTAAATCTGCCATTAAAGCTTTTCTATCTTCAATCTTTATAAGCGGAAATTTGGTGGTATCCGACTTTACCCCTGCATTGACAGAAGATGAGCCGTCTGATATTTTAATATCAAATGAATACACAAAATCTCCGTTATAACTCTCTTTCAAAGCTCCGGCAAAATCAATAATGCTGTTTCCTTTAAGCAGCAGCGATTTATTTCTCACTCCGTCATGGGCAATTTTTGCATCGCCCACAACATCATATCCCGAAACAGTGTGTGAATTAGCAGCAAATTCTCCAAACCCTTCATTAACGTAAACCTTTACTTTATTATCAGCAAAAACAGACTGAGCGTTCAAGCAGACAAGAGCTGACATTAAAAGAAACAATATCGTATTCTTATGTATTTTCTTCATAATTCTCACACTCCTTTCAATCAAATATAATAATCATCTGAGATGAATCGTAATTTTGTCTTATTACTATATAATCGCCTTCCGCACCGTAGGATATATATTCTTTTATCTCATCTGCGCTTACAGGTCTTACCTTACCGTCAGACGTATCATACTTGACAACATTGCCGCATGACAGACTGTATTGCTTTAAATTGCCGAATGAAGTATCGTACGTATCGGCTGACAGCTTCTGCGATGTCAATAATATATAATCATCACTCTTTTTGTATGCCATACCTGACACATATGCGATTTTTTCATCAGACATATCAAAATGCGCTGATGAATACTTTGTGTTTGAAACCGGTATTGAACCGTCAAGATAATAGTCTACCATTACGGCAGAAACATTATTTCCCGTCTTTCCTACTCTGATCACATCGCCCGGAGCTAACGGCTGGTTATTAGCCTTCTTTACAGATATATCTGAATTAACGGTTATCGTCTGATAGCTTCCGTTTGCCCAGCAATCTACCTTCAGGCATTTCTCGTCATCATCATTTATACCTTCTGAAATTCTTTCTACCACGTAGCTTGCATCTCCCGAAACAAACTCAGGATTAAATACATTGTATTTATTTACAACAGCGCCTGCAGTTCTGTCTTCGTTTAAATCAAAAACCTCGCACGAATAATACTCTCCGTTTTGAAAAACGTCATATCCGGCTGCAAGAAAATATTTTTCGTCAGTTGTATCCGTAGGAATCTTAAATACAACAGTATCCGAAATATTAAAATACGGCGAGAAGGTTTTTGCTGCCGAACGGAAACGAATTGAATCCTTCGGGAAAGCATACTTTAAAAGATTGTTATTATCCGGTAAACTCTCCGTATCGTAGGTTCCGTCGTAATCCAAAGGCGTATCTATACTTATTATTTCTGCATTTGGGTTTGTTTTGTATGAAATAACCGTTTTTCCCAATGATAATAAAATATTACTTGCCGCATCACTGAATGAATTGATTCTATCTCCGTCCAAAAGTATTTTCTGTGCCAATTCCAATGTTTCTATATCATTATTTTGTGTCAGAAGCCTGATCTTGAACTTATCCTCACTATCATCGGAAAAACATTTTATTACATATCCGTATTTCTTGTCAGACTCTGAATTTAAGCAAACAACATATCCGTTCGGCGCAATGGTAAAGCTTGCCTTATTACCTAAAGACATTTTGTCTTTATACCACTTGTTAAAATATTTTGTTGTTTTGAAATTCTTTCCCTCAAGAGTTATTTCAGTCTCATCGGAATGGATGCTGTTTATATCTGCAATAACATTGTTATCCAATATCTTTATGCTTACAAGCTTTTCATCAAAGCTTCTTTTTACTTCTATAACATTATCACGTGTGATATTATACAGGGTTTGCTTTTCCCCTCTTTCGTTTACTATGTTTCCATCGTCAAGAGCCTTTGATAAGTCAATAATTAAGCTGTTATCATTCTTATCGCTTATTAATTTTTTATCCCTGTCCACCGAAGAAACAACTGCATATTCCGGACTTTCTATATGAATTATATCAAAAATTCCGTCTTTGTTGTTATCAATTAATATTGCGTCATCCTCTCCGTCACCCAGCAAATCCGAAATACTTCTCTTTTCTGTTCTTCCGTTTAAGACAACAAAACAGTTTTGAGACAGCCTTGCATATTTTTGTCTCTCTTCTTCATAATACATAAGCCTGCCATTGTTATATTCCGAATCATTAAGGTTGACGGACAGTATTTCATTATCCAAACCAATGACTGCACTTGCTATACCTGTGCTCTCTTCATAATATACTCTTACGTTTTGCCCCAGCAAACCGGGAGTTACTTCATCATAGCCTATAACATCATCAAGTATTTTGATATACCTGCTGTCCGACACCCCTACCGAGGTGTCAAAGGCGTTAAATGACGTCTCTCTGATAATCCCCTGTTTCAGCTTTAAGTTATAAAATTTTTCAACATAAAGCTTGTCGGATTTTACATATGAATACGTATTATAATCTTTCGTTTCCGTTTTGATTGACTGTGCATTCAAAATATTATACAATAAAACCGCAAGCATCTTTTTTGTAACGGCGGCGTTATCGTTTATATTTTTTAAAAAATCAATGTTTTTTGCAAATTCATAATATCTTCCGTCCAGATTTTCAGCAATTTGTCTTATATCACATACACCAAACAAAAAATACAAAGCGTCATCATATGTAATTTCATCATCCGGATTAAACGAATTTACCCCTTCGCTGCTTTCAATATAACCGTTTTCAAAAGCACCGTAAACATACTTTGCATATTCTGAATTTTCATTTACATCGCTGAATTGAACAGCCGATTTATCAGATGTGGGTCTGTTAAGTGCAGACATGCTTGCTTTTACAAATTCGCTTCTGCTTAAGATTTTATTTTCATCTGTATTTTTAAGAAATTCTTCACCGCATAAACTGTTAAGCAAATTCAATGCGTAACCGTAATTTTTTGAAACTGCGTTTGCGGCACTGTTTGATTCGATTACCTTCTTTGCTTCCTGAGGATATAATACCCTGTATATCATAACGCTTGCCTCAGCACGCGTCATACTGTTTTTAGGCAAAAATTTTCCGTCGCTGCCTTGTATAATGCCTTTTCCGAACAAGGCTGAAACAGGCTTTTTTGCATAGTCCGATATTTCGGCCTCATCGGTAAAAGCACTTATGTCTCCGGTTTCTGCAGGATTTACGGCACGGTAAATTATTACGCAAGCGTCTTCGCGTGATACATTGTTATTTGGCATAAAATGATTATCATCAACACCGCTTACAATATTTGCGTCCACGGCGCCGTAAACTGCTTTATAAAACCAGTCTTTTTCATTTACATCCGCAAATTTAGTCCCGTCCGAATCTTTGAATCCTACTACCTTCTGAACCATTTTTACAAGCTCCGCACGGGTAAGAGGATTGTCCGGGCAAAATTCGGCATCATTCATCCCATTTACAATTCCCTTATTATATAATTCCGTTATATATGCTTCAGCCCAGTGTTCTTTTATATCCGATAAGGCTCCGGTTTTATTTTCCTCCTTTGCGGTATTTGGCAAAGGAACGCTTACATTTTCCACCGCTTTACCCGGCCGCGCAGACGCGCTGCCTTTATTGCTTGAACTTAAAGAGCTTATAACATGATTCAGTTTTTCAAAATATTCTTTTTGTGATGTAATGCTGTCAATGTATGTCATCATATTTATAAAAACATCATCTTGCTTGTACGAATACAGACTGTCATACCCCGGAAGCTCTATTCCCATTGTCCTGCAATAATCTAATGTTATTTTTTTTAAATCTGCATAGTTTTCGGAAACTCTTATTCCCGCAACGAAAAAAGCTTCATCAATAAATTCATCATATGTTTTATCATACGCATTCAGATTTTTTATTGATTCTGTCATTACAGTCTTTTCCTGAGCGCTTATTTCATTAAATCTTCCGATTATATCGCCCGGAATATATAATTGATACAATGAAAAATATTCACTTGCACTGATACTTCCTCTTTTTACCCGCTCAATGCCTTCATACCGTGCATAAACAGAATAAAAGTTATTTACGTCTCCCGATACAAGCTGTTCAAATGAATCCGATATAACATCATTATAAATATCATCAAAAAAATTGCTCCACAGTCCGAGTATTTCTTTATTTGAATATATAACTGACGGCAATGCCGCCTTTGATGAAGACTTTATATCGTTAAACACATTTTGAACATCGGCTGCTGCTTTAAACAAATACATATTTTCATTTTCTGTATAAAACATGTATCTGCCCGGCGGAAAGCCTGACTTTAAAACAATATTGCTCTTAAATTCCCCCGACTTTACAGGTATTATTTTGTAAACTATATTATCGGAAGAATTAATTTCTTCTGCCGTTATTTCTTCAATGGCCTTATCGTACGGGAGAATTACAGCAGAAACATTGGATAAATCAGATTCACCGCAAATCGTAAATTCACCTGTTCTGACATCATACCCGCTTTTTTCCGCAAACACAACCGGCGTTAAATGCATTAAAGAAATAATCAAAAGTATTGATATTAATCTTTTTTTCATGCGCTATCACCTCATTAACCCTTAACGGCTCCAATCATAACACCGTTTGTAAAATATTTTTGTAAAAACGGATAAACAACCAAAATAGGCACTGTAGAAATAATAATAACGGCATACTTAACAGTTTCGCCTATATAATTTGCCTCCTGAGCTCCGACGTCACTCATCATATTGTTCATATTGTTTTGGATAAGAATTTCCCTTAAAATAAGCTGTATGGGATATTTTGATCTATCCTTCAGGAAAAGCATAGCATTAAACCATGCATTCCAATGAGAGACTGCATAATATAACCCTATAACGGCAAGTGTAGCTTTTGAAAGCGGTAAAATTATTTTAAAAAGCATTATAAAATGTCCGCCGCCGTCAATTTTAACGGCTTCTTCTATCGAGCTTGGAATATCCGAAAATGAGACCTTCATTATTATCAAATTAAATGTGTTGATGGCTGTCGGAACAATCAATGCAAATAACGAATTTTCAAGCCCTAAGTCCTTAACCGCAAAATAAAAGGGTATCATTCCGCCTGAAAAATACATAGTAATAATTATCAAAATCATAATCGGTTTTTGCCAAAAAACATTTTTTCTTGACAAAAAATAGGCTCCTATTGATGTTATTATCAGATTAACCAAAACACCTACAATAACTACAAATAAAGTGTTTCCGAACCCTTTTATTATCATCGGGTTTTTAAAGGCAAGCTTATATGCTTCCACCGTAAATTCACTTGGAAATAATAATATTCCATTTCCCTTTAAAATGCTGTTATATGTGGAAAAAGATGCAACAAGTACATAATATAACGGATAAATCATTATTATTGTCAGTAATAATAATAGGGCTGTATTTATAATATCAAACGCTCTGTTCCCTGTTGTTTTTCTTATTTTCATAACAATTCCTCCCTACATTGTACGATTTTTACCACAGGCTAACACTTTTGTATTTTTTGCTGATTGAATTTGTAATCAAAATCAAGACTAAATTACATACGGAATTGAACAATCCCACTGCTGTACTTAACCCCCAATTCTGAGTTTCAAAACCCAATCTGTACACATATGTAGAAATTACATCACTTGTTTCATAAATTGCCGGGTTATATAAAAGCATTACCTTTTCATATCCGACATTCATTACCTTACCGACTGCCAATATTAAAAGCGTTATTATGGTCGGTTGGATTGAAGGAAGCGTTATTGAAAACATTTTTCTGAATCTCCCTGCGCCGTCCACTTCGGCAGCTTCATACTGCTCTGCGTCAATAGCACTTAAGGCTGCCAGATAAATAATTGAATCCCAGCCTATGGTTTGCCATATCCCGGAAATTACATATATAGGTAAAAAGTTTTTCGGATTCATAAGCAGGTTGGTTCCGTCCGCACCAAATCCTCTTGCAATGAATCCTATTATTCCGTTGGGAGCAACAAAACTTTTTACCATACCGCATACAACAACTATGGAAATAAAGTGCGGAAGATATGTTGTAGTTTGTATAAATTTCTTTAAGGCACTTATCTTAACTTCATTTAAAAACAATGCTAAAATTATCGGGATGGGAAAGCCGACAATAAGACTTGTTATACTGATTTTTAAAGTATTTCTTAACAGCCTTCCGAAGTCGGGCGATGTAAAGAAATTCTCAAAGTTTTTAAACCCTACCCATTGGCTTTTAACAAATCCCAGCCTCGGAGAATAATTTTTAAACGCTATTAATGCACCATACATTGGTTTGTAACAAAAAAGAATATAAAATGCAATTACAGGAATAACCATAAGATAAAGCTTCCAGTTTATATGAAAATCCTTTGCAATTATATTTGTTATTTTGCTTTTCTTCATTATAACAAGCTCCTTTTAATGCGTCACTTTTTTAAGTATGATTGATAAGCGTCATTTCTGATTTTGAGCGATTCTTCTATTCCTCTTTCCTTAAGCCCGTCTATAATTTTATCATAATTATCAAGGCTTTCCGTACCGATAATAAGCTTGGAAATCATTTCATCTGCATAAGTATTGATAGCGCTGTCCAGCAAAGCCAGCTTATCCTGAGAATCAGCCTTTATATACAGATTGGGAAGCAGATGCTCCTTCATGTTCGTTTCGGTCCATGTCTTCCAAGCCTGTTTCTGCTGCGGTATTGCTGCATATTGCTCCATATAACGCTTATCCTGAACAAAAGGTCCGGATGAATATGCAACCGTATATTGTGAAAGCATTGTCATCATGGAACTGCCGTCCTCGGCATGAGTTATTTTATCTGTATATGTCGGATAACCGTCAATCATATTATAGCTTTCGCCTTCTATACCAAAGTTATAAAGCATATGCCCGGCATCTGAATATCCGTAATCAAATATTTCAAGTGCAGCATCTATGTTTTTGCATGAGGTTGATATTGCTGTAAATGAATTTGTTTGCAATGCAACAGGAGACTGCAAATAACCGAACTCCGGCGTATCGCCTTTTACCAGAACAGGCGATTTTACACCTATAAGATCAAATTTATCATCAGGCGGCGTTGTCATATATCTTCCTATACCGTTTCCGATCGATGTTCCTATTGCGCCCGATTCTCCGTTTAATATATTTGAATCTATTGCCGTATTGTCAAGCAACGTAAAGTTTTTATCCAATAAACCTTTTTCATACCAACTGTGCATTTTTGTCAAAAAGTCTTTAAATGCCGGCTGCAGCATACCGTATTTTACTTCACCTTTATCAATATAGTATCCCATTGTCGTATTATATGCGCCGACAAATTGTGCATTTGCGAATACTGATGTTCCGATACATAAAGGAGCTGACGCACCCTTCTTTTCCTTAAAAGCGGTAAGCATGCTTTCCCACTCATCAATAGTTTCAGGCGGCTCGATACCTAATTCATCAAGCCAATCCTTTCTGACAACCATCCCCCATGAAACACAAAGGCTTTCATCACCTCTTATAAACGGGAATGCAAATAATGCTCCCAAATCTGTTTCTACAAGTTTTTTTATATCCTTGTGCTCATCAAGATATTTCATTAAATTCGGCAGCTTATCCTTATATTGCGACAAATCCAAAATTACTCCGTCGTCAATTGCCTTTTGAGGCCCGCCAGGATATTTAGTCCAATCATACTGAATAACATCGGGAAGCTCATCCGATGCCATAAGAATATTAAATTGTTCTGCCAGGGATCCGCCTGACGGATGAATAAAATTAATTTCAGCATTTACATCCTTCTGAAGCTGTTTATAGACAGGTGTTTCTCCTAAATTCTCCACAACTGCCGAAGCCGCACCGGAGATAGGAATCCAGAAATCAATCTTTCTTTCCCCGCTGTCAGCCGTTTTTGTTTCTCCGCATCCGCTGACGGTTAATGCTGCAATTACGGCAGCATTTATAACTGCTAATGTCTTTTTTAAATTTTTCATTTCATTTTCCTTTCCCTATGTTTAACATAGAATTAATTATTTTCTGAAATCATTGTCAAATAATCACACCCGGCTGCAAGAACAAGACCGACGCCGTGATCATCATTTTTATGTGTAGGAATGTCAAAATAATATTTCGCATCATCCATACATCCCGAACCCAAGCAAACACCGTCTATATCGTAATCGGTGCTTACAGCATAATTAAATAAGGCCTGCAATCCTTTTTGAACATTTGTTTCATATTTCCTATCCAATATTTTTAATTGAATACCTCTTGAAATTGCACTAACAAACATTGCCGTTGCGGAGGTTTCCTTGTAAGACTCCGGCCTGTTCAACACCTGATGCCACATTCCGCAATCAGACTGACAGTTTATTATACCTTTTACCATAGATTTAAGCAGCGGCACAACACAATTATAGATTTCTTCGCAGTCACCTGCGTATTCCAATATGTCCAGCAGCGCCATCATTATCCAGCCGTTCCCCCGCCCCCAGGGAACGGCATTGTTTCTTTTTTTATCAGGATAATATATATGAGCAAAAAGGTTTTCGTCCGGTAAAAATAATTTGTCCCGATATCCGGTTACTTGATTTAAAATTATATTTTTATATTTTTCTGATTTTGTTATTTTATAAAGTCTTGATATGAATGACATTGACATGTATAAATCGTCTGCCCACATCGTGTTGCCTCTAAAATATACGCCGTCAGGCATAGTAATTATATTTTGAATATGTAACTCCAAATCATTGATTACCCTCATATATTTGCCGTCTTTTGCGTCTATATACGCATCAATTAAAAAAGCACCTATTGTTCCTATATCATCCCACCTTTTCATTAATGCAGCCCTTGACAGAATATGCGGACTTCCAAAATTGCCGAAATCATATTTTACGTAATCATAATAATCTGTTATACAATCCGCAAAAGCCTTGTAATAATCTTTTGCGGCGGAATTATGAAACAATCTTTCATACTTTCTTATACCGTACAACCCTACCATAAAAGCATAAAACCATTGTCCGAAAAATTTAGAATCCAAATAAAGTCTTATGTATCTGTTTTTTGCATTTAATCTCCAGAATATCATTTCATTTTTACTGTTTACATACGGTTTTTTCAATATGCTGTCACCGCATATCCATTCGAGAATATCTTCTTTTGAATCCTTTTTATAAAACGGTCCGGCAATCATCCACTTTTCATTTAAATCAAACCTTGAAAGTGATAAATTATCATCATTTTTAATCCCAAATCCCCAATTTTCAGTATCGGAAGCAGTGCATACCGTTACAATATCACCTTTTTTTAAAGACAATTTATACCCTGTTTGCCTATCCTTGTTTACATATATCTCCGTATGCGACACAGGTATGATTTCAATCTCGCAATTTCTTTCCGCTACTGAAACGGCATAGGCAGTAACCCCCTCAGCCTTATTTGAAGAATATAACCTGTAAATATCAAAATCACCGTAATATGAATCCCGGGACGGATATATATATTCAATATCTTCATTATCATCGGAGTACAGCTTTGAGATTGAAAAACCCTCTTCTTCCGTTTCACTGTCCGGAATCGTTGCCTTAAGGCGAAGAAGATAATCCTCGCTCCATCTTGCCGGGTATCTGAAATATCCGGCTTGGATATTTATTTTAAAATCACCCGAATCCTTATATACCTTAATAATCAGCTCATTATTGCCTTTTTTAAAATTTACATTGTATTTAAAAACTTTATCCTCGGTATCCTTATCAAAGTCCTCTAATCTTTTCCCTTGGAACGTACCTTTAGCATTGCTGCTCAATGTTAAAATTCCTTTAGAATCACAATCAGCTTTAATTATTGTTCTAACATATACAAACTGACCGTTATGTGCGCCGGGGTATAATTTTTTTAAATCAATTTCATAACTCCCATGTATATTGCTTTGTTTATACAATCCTTTATAATAAGCTTTTGCCTTAACTTTCGTTATAGGTCTTAACAAAATCATTCGTTCAAAAATCTTATTAAGAGTATATTCTATGCTCGCTGTTTCGTTTATTGTAATCAAATCCTCTCAACATTTTTTAACTCAAAATATACGGCATGTTTTTTTCATCAAATTTTATTTCAACCTTTGAAATATACCAGCTTTTACCCATATCACTGCTACCCTGATAAAAAAGATAGGTTCTGCCGTCGTCATCACGAAAAACATAAGGATGCCCGGACTCTGAGCTGTTCCATTCTCCCTCTTTTCCGCAGGGAATAAAAGGCTGTTTAAATATCTTGCCGAAAAAAATACCGTCTGATGATTTCGCACACCCGATTTGCTGAGGAGTACAATTATAAGATCCCCCGTAAAACATAAACATTTCACCGTTATTTACTATTGCTGCGGGAGCTTCAATGCACTGACCTTCCCATTTCATTTCAGGACAAACCACTGCTCCGCAAACCGGTTGTTTCCATGAACTTCTTCCAAAATCAGAATTAATATCCGCATATGCAACGCCAACCTTCTGTATTTTCAATTCATGGTCACGTGTAGCAAAATACAAAAATAACTTGTTATTAAATATACAAACATCTGCGTCTATTGCCCTCCCGCAGCACCATGTTTTATCCGGACGAAAAACAGGATTCTGCGGATTTTTTTCAAAATCTGTCCCATTGCTGCTTATCGCATGGCATATGGCATCATTTTCAAAATTCCCATAGGTTTGATAAAATAAATGAACTCTTCCGTCCAATACAATTGCGGCAGGTGCTCCGATACCGTTTTTCTCACATAACATGTTCATATCAACTTCGCCTATATCCTGCCAATTTTCCATATCAATCGAAGCGGCAATTCCTATGCCGATTTTATTTTCTTCTGTGTACTTAACAGTATAATATAAAAAATATTTCCCCAAAAACTTCACAACAGCAGGATCTTTTGCATGGTTAAATAATTTTTGGTTTGTAAACAACAAAGATAACACCCCGTATGTATGTTTTTTATTTAAATTAATTTTAGCATACGGTATTATCAATGTAAATATTTTTTATAAACATATTTTCAATGAAAAAATGATATTTTCCAAAAAATTTTAAGTTTTTCTCAAAATATATTGTTTTTACTAATAAAAAATGATATAATCTAATTAAGCAATCCATTAAAAAAAATTACCTTGAAAAAATGTTAAAGAGAAAGGATATTTATTGTGAAAAAAAGAAAGACGAACCTTTACGCGCAGGATAAAAATGTTGATATACCGTTTGCTCTGACAAATTACGGAGTAACGCCTAAAAATTCTACTTATCACATCATAAGAGAAAACTCGTCCATCTCGTGTCTGGAATACGTCATCTCGGGCTCCGGCGTAATAATATGCAACAACAGAACATTTTTTGCAAATGCAGGCGACTCTTATATGCTTTTATCCGGCAATCATCACGATTATTATTCATATCCTCATGACCCTTTGACAAAAATATGGATTAATTTTTCCGGGAATTTAGGAATAAATTTGGCATCAACATATCATTTAGACAATACAGTGCTTTTTAAAAACACAAATATTTTTGAATACATATCCAAGATACATCATATATACGACACCGTTGAGGATGAAACCGAAAAACAGAATCAGTCTGCGCTTGTATTCCATCAAGCAATTCAGTATTTGTACAAATGCCAGAATAAATTCAAAATTAACACATACGAAATAGAATTGGCAAAATATTATATCGATTGTCACATACACGAAAATATAACCATAGATTTTCTTGCAAACCTGACAAACTATTCAAAGGGCCATTTTATAAGAACTTTTAAATCTGTTTTTGGAGTATCCCCTCATCAATATATTCTTGACAGTAAAATAAGCAGTGCAAAATTAATGTTAAATAATACCGATAAATCAATAGCTGACATATCAAATCAGCTTAATTTCTCAAATCCAAATAATTTTTCTGCTCAATTCGAGCAAAAAGTCGGAGTGCGGCCTTCAGTATACAGAAAAAGCAAACAAATGAACAACTAAACGAAGGAGGATGAGCTGCAATTTAAATCGGAGCAATGCTCTGCTTTGCTTGCAAGGAGCAGAGCTTGCGACAGATTGCAAGCAAGCGCAGGGAGCGTCAGTGGGAGATTTAGGCTCCCACTGAAACTCTGAAATGGGACCCGCCTTTATAGGCGGGGGACATCTGCGCGTAGGTTATTTTGTATTTAAAATAAAATGGGCAGGCAATGCTGTAAAGCTATTACCTGCCCCTGAAATATTAATAATGCTACCAGAAAAGAATTTCATTTCCGTCAAGCTTCATCAAAGCCTCTATGAAATAATAATCACCGTAAATAATCGGTGTGTGTATCCCGTTAGTATATGCTGATGTTCCCATTTGCACAATAGACTGTTCGGAAGTATCCCAATTACAGAATCTTTCTTCCGTTGCTTTCAGAATCCTGACGGCGGCGTTCAGATAAAGCGGCTTCTCATACTCATTCACTGCTTTAGCTATCTCTATCAGACCGCAGGCTGCAATAACACCTGCAGTACTGTCATATATAACAGGCTCCTCAGGCGAACGAAAATCACATTTTGCAACATATTCATCGCATATATTTGAAATAAAATAATGTGAAACATTTTTAGCTGCATTAAGATATTTCGCATTTCCGGTGTGAATATAGCTCAAAACAAATCCGTATATTGCCCATGCCTGACCTCTTGACCAGCTCGATCCTTCAGCATAGCCCTGACCGGCAGGTTTGGCTAAAATTTCACCTGAATCCTGGTCAAATATAACTATATGATTAACTGAATAATCATCTCGTATATGATGCTTAATTGTCGTATCTGCATGATGCTCTGCAATATATTTATATCTCGGATCTCCGCTTTCTTCGCTTGCCCAGTAAAGCAGGGGAATATTCATCATGCAATCAATGATCGCATGACCTTTTAAAGCATCGCCAAATCCCCAGGCTCTTATATATTCAGCATTGATATTATATCGTGCCGCAAGCATGTCGGCAGCTCTCAGACCTCTTTTCCTTGATTGTTCATTCTTATTAATCCGGTAATCGGCAACCGCCGAAGTAAGCCACATAAATCCAACGTCATGATGAAGCCTGTAATAATCGTCAAAAGCTGCATCAAGCGCATTTTCACATTCTACCGCTTTGTTTTTGTATTTGACCTCCTTTGTCCTCAGATACATTAACCACATTATACCGGGATAAAATCCGTTTGTCCACCAACAAATATCATCAATCGGAAGCTCAAAAACAGAGCTTTCATATTTACCGTTTTTTGTTGTGTACGGAAAAAGCGTTTCAATTTTATCAAATGTGTAATCTATCTTTTTTTCAGCCTTTGCAAGCGTATCCTTTACCCATTTGCTGTTGTCCAAAAAATTCATTGCTGTCCTCCGGAAAAGTTAAATCAATAGCCCTTAATTACTTATACAGCGCAAGAGGCTTGATATTGCCGTCATCCGACAGAATTATTGTTTTATACGTATAACTCTTTTCGTTTGATGTTATCTTATAATTAATCAAATAATTTTTAATGCTGCCGAAGGTTCCTTCTTCAATATCGCATTTTTTAACGGTTACAAGACTTCCCGATTGATCATAAACGGCAAAATACAAGTCGGCAGATTCATTTGTAAAGCTGTCCACTATCACTCTGTTTAATTCACCGTTTACAGATACTGATGATGTTAAATTGCCGTCTGCGGTTTTATAAATATAGCTCAAAGCGGCAAACGGCATTTGCGCATTTCTTACAACAACATAAAAGTCCTTGGTGACGGTTTTACCGTTTTTCTCAGCAGAAGCAGTCATTTTAACGGATGTATCCGTTTCTCCGGCAGTAACCCTTCCGTCATTTGCTATATATTCGGGAGCTGAGCTTGTCCACGTTATCGGATAACCGCCTTTTGTAGACTGAGGAAGCTCAAAATCTCTGTTTACTTTGCCCGGGAGCTCCACATCTGCAAGCTCGCTGATCAGAGTAATTTCATCATCGTCCGTCGTATATTCAAACACAACTCTCATTCTATCCTCATTTTCCGGCGCATAATCAGCTATGGAATGCTCTTTCGTATAGAAGTTTGACGGATACGATGTTGTATTTTTCCCGGCAGGAAGATCCGTAGTTATGTAACTGTTGCTCTTGACAATTTCAAGACTGAGCATCTTATCCCCTGCAAGCTCCTTTTGAACAGCGGCAGTTATGTCAAAGGATAGATTTTTTTCGTTTGTATAAAACTCCGAAACCTTATACCGGGGAACAATCAAATCATCATAGTTATTGCCGCAGATAACATTACCCTCTGCAATTCCGCCATTTCCTTCTTCCCAATCATCATTCGGAACATAATTAACATCTATGTAATTTCTGTTGCTGTCAGACTTAGTCAGATAAACGGTGGCTTTTTTCACCGCACCATTTACCTCTGATAAATCAAAGCCTACAACAGCTTTACGGCCCGAACCTTCAGATGTAATAATCACCTCATCATTACCGAATGACAAGCTGCTGTTTGCGCCCTTGTTATCAATATGCATCCGTGTATCCTTTGACGGCAGCAAATACCCTAAAGCCGGTACTGTTACATCAAATTCCTTATACTTGGTTTCATCTCCCGTTTTGGAAATTTCAGCCGTAAGCTTAACTGCCTCATCGGATAAATAAGGTCTTGTGACTTGCCCGTCAACGGCAATTACAGATGTGTCGCTTGATGACCATGAAATTGTGCTTCCGTATTCACCTGTTGTCGGAAGATTTACAGCTTTTGATAACGGATCATAATCTACCGAAAGTCCCGCATAGTCAAGCTCGGTTGAGCTGACATTGCCTACATTAACAATAAATTCTTTGGTATCCGTTTCAGCGCCTGAAGAAACGGCTGCGGTCAAAGTTACATCAACAGCCTCCTGAGGAGCCTTATATTTTGCAGTATACGTATCACCGTTATCCACAATCTCAAGAACATCGCTGTTCGTGGATTCCCAGGTAATCGAAGATCCCTTTATCGAGCCCGTTTTAGGAAGCGTTATATCGCCTGTTACGTTCGTCAGGTTTCCAAGCTCAATTGCCTCTTTATCCTTGTACACCGCAACCTTATCAGGATCATTTTCGACAGTAAGCCTTATTCTCGGTTTACATTCGGCAGCTACGCTTGACTCCTTGGAATATATCTGAACTCCGATAGTATTTGTGCCGCTGTTCTGTCTTGTTATAAGGCGCAGACTCAATGTACCGTCCTCCTCATTTAAAACAGCGTTTGTTATGTCGGAGTACGTAAGCTCACCAAGAGTCAGGCTCGGACGCTTTCCCCCGTTGTCAAAAATTTTCACCGAGCTTTTCGCAATCTCTCTTGAGTTATTCCATGTCAAATCGGTAGAAACATTTGAAGCAGCATTATTTTTGTTTCCTTCAGTCCAGCTGTCGTCGGAAACATAATATATCTCATAAGGCTGATTGTTTGTACCGTTTCCCACACACTGCATTGAAAGCTCCGCTTTTGTTATAATGTAATCCTTTTTCAGGGCATCGGATAAATCAAACTTAAAGAAAATTTCCCTGCTCCACGCATTATTGGCTGATGCGGTGAGAATCTTATCCGCCCCGCCAAAATTGTTATTTCCCCTGCCGTTATGCACAAACGTATCAGCGGCCGCATCAATAAAATCCGCTGTTGTTTCCGCTTCGGCAACATACGATAAACCGGTCATTGTAAAAAATAAACATACCAAAACAAGCGCGCTAAATAGTTTTTTCATTTTCATTCTCCTCGTATAATACATATTTTACCTTACAATGCAAGATAATTTTATTTCAATTATAATTTTATAACAAATTCACAAAAAGTAAAGGTGATTTTTTTAGAATTTAGTGTGTACTTTTTAGAGCCTGTCCGTAATTAAAAAGGTGCATGTTGCGAAGCCGGATTTTTCATCGGATTGCACAGTAAATCCGGCATATGCCGAGGACTTTTTGCGATATGACGGAAAATCAGCAAGCAAGATGTGCTTAATTTACAGATGGGCTCTTAGTTTTATTTTCTTAGTGCCAATGCTTATACAGTTATTTTCAAAGCATGTTTTTATCTTGCTTTGTCCCCTCTTAACCGGGCAAATCACCACTAAAAAGCTATCATTATCTTTTCCGTATATTCTGACATAATCCTGGGTTTCCGACGGCAGGCAGCCCGGAGCCACCGCACCCTTTTCCAGGCTGATTTCAGCACCTTCGGGCAGTATCACATCGGTATAAACATCAACATCAAACAAACCCTTTGAAAAAACACCTCCGGGCACAAGGCTTGATTCGCATGCACTAAGCGGAAGGTTGAACGCTGTATTACCGGTAAACCCTTCTATTTCATCATATATAACAAGATAATCGGTTACCTTTTCCAATATAATATGTCTTGTTTGCCTGCCTTTTCCGTATGCATTATTCACCGTTAAAATCAAATAATCATATTCATAATTTGATTCAAAATATTTTATGCCGTTCTCATTATCCGCAACAAGGCACAGCCCGTTACTCCTTAAAACATTTTTGCCGTTAAACTGAAGGGTGGAATGTGCCCGGGAGCTTCTGTACCATTCAAGACTGTTTTCAAAATAGCTTACAACACATGGGTCAAGGGAAACAGGGGTTCTGTTAAAAAAATATGAGAAGCTTCCCAAATCAAAATGTCCGTGAGCGCCGAAATTTTCAGAGCATACAATTGTAACATGAGTATCCTTATCCGTTTCAGCGTTATTTCTCATAACAGCCACACCGAATTCAGGGTATGATATGCTCTTCAAACCGCCGGTTTTGTCCTTTGGCTGATGCTCAAAATCAATCATGATAAAAGGCAAAAGCCAACCGTTAAGACCTCCGAACGAAATATAGCCTCCTGCCTTTTTCCAAGTAGTAAGCAGCCGATCGGCGAATGCACCGTCATTTTCCCGAAACAGCTTTGATGCTATGTTGAAATGAAAATAATTTCTCCCCGTACCGAGATTATCGTCGCCAAAAATCAAGTGTGAAATTTCATTGTTTTTATATTCATACTGCGGGAGCTGAACATTTAACATAAATTCATACATCATTTTAAATTTTTTGTTTTCGGAAAAATCCGTCCCATCATATCTTTTAAGAGCAATCGCATAAAAAGTCAAATGCTGCAGCACGGCACAATGATATCTCATGGATTCGGGCCATATCCCCTCGGAATTGGTAAGCTTGTCAAGGTGTTCACAAATTACTGCCTTGGAATTTTGCAAATAAATGAAGCTGAGCGGATGCTCCGGGAAAACCATGGAAAAATACGCAAGTCCTATGTATTGGTCAGTAGTCCAGTTACCGCCCCGAAGAAGCTGAGACTTGTCACTGAGCTCATAAAAATATTCAAGACCTTTATTGGCTCCGCCTATGCTCTGACCCAAGTAATCGGCAATAAAAAAAATACCCCTGCGTATTTTGGCAGCTTCTTCGCAAGCAATAAAGCCCGGTATCTTTCTGATAATATCATAAATCATACAAATTCCGGCCATAGCTCTTCCTATATGTACCGTACCGTATCCATCATCAAAAGGCTTTTCTCCGTACTTCATAAAATGCAATACGCCTGTCGACTTCATATCGTCAAGCATATACATCAATTCATTTTTAGCTTTTTCGGCACACTCCAAATCACCCGTTAATAAATATACAATCGCATCGGCGCATGACCTTTCAAAAATATAATCCCACCTTATATTTGTAGGCATATTCCATTTATATTCCGCACTGCCGACCGGGCTTAAGCCTTTGTCATAAAACACGGCGCGTATAAGCAGGGGCTTGTCAAATAATTTCTCCTGTTTAATGAAAAGCTTTAATGTGCAATTTTTACCGGGACCTGCTTTAAAATATTGCTTTGATTTTATTTTTTCACCGCGTCCTAAAACCAAAACATCTTTGACCGGCTGCCGCCCCGTATTACCGAAGGTTTCTGCCGCATCCGATGATACAAAATGAAAATTTCCGTCGAAATCAGCGTTATCTATCTGCGTTTTTCCAACGCCTGATTCTTCAAAAGCTATTTTGTCTATAAACGCCTGCCCATCCTCCTGCAGCATTTCAAATGCTGCGAATTCGGTCCTCTCATCGGTCACAAAATTAAAAGGCAGCAGGCGCCAGGCTTTATAATTGCAGGCGATATTTTTTGAATCCCCGGCGCTGTACTCCCTTGAAACAGACTGTATCCTTTCCCATTCGGCAGCTATTATCGGATTTTCAAGATTTTTTTTAATAATCTCAAGCTCGCTTTTATCAAAAAAGATATAATCATCACCTGTATAATCTCTTCTTTTTATTGATTTCTTTATCTTCAGCTCCCGGTTTTTTTGTTCCGCCTCTTGTACAGAGGTGCATTTTTTCTGTTTATATAAATCAATAGCCCCATTCAGCCCGCCAAGCATTGCCCATCCGTTTCCGTCGGAATATATTTTTATAATCTCCTCATTTATATCCTGACCCAGTATTTCCTTTGCCTCACCGATTTTATAGCTGAGAATATATTTTGAAGCATCGGAAAACAGCTTGCTTTCCTTTGACAGCAAAGCATTTGCTTCTTCAATAAGCTTGTTAAGTATTTCTCTGCTCACTTTTTTCCGCCCCCATGCGTTATCATTCTTTTCGCAAATCTGTTGCACTTAATCCGAAATATTTTTTAAATACATTGCTGAAATGCTTTTGGTCACAAAAGCCTACCGCATCGGCTATTTCGTAAATCTTCAAATCAGTATTTTGTATCATGGAATACGCTTTCTCCATTTTTAATTTCATGACATAATCCTTAAAGTTGATACCGGCGTGTTTTTTGAAATACACACTGAAGTAATACGTATTCATATAAACAATCCTTGCTGCATCTTCAAGCTTGATATTTTCCGAAATATTTGACTCTATAAATTCTTTCACTTTTTCTATTTCAAAAGAATTTCTATCCTTTTTATTGCTTGCAATACTTCTTATAAATTGCAGGATTATGTCCTTCATGAATTCACAGGCTTCCTTGTAGCTTTCCGAATCCTTCATTCCCATAAGCATGTCCGATTCACTGATTATCCGATCCAAAGCATTATGCTTAATCGTATGACGTATGTGCTCCTCCGCTGAAAACAGCTTCATAACCGCGATATCCTTTACTCCCATTGAATCCTTTCTGATATATTCAAAAACCGTCTCAAAATATTCGGATACCGATGTCTCGTTTAAGCTTTTTATTTTATCAATCAAATCGTCTAAAATATCCCTCATGTTTTCTTTGGAATTATTTCTGAACAATTTTATATCTTTTTTACTGTAAATTTTACTTTCCTCAAAAAAATATCCGTATTGAAGAGCTGTAAGCGCATCATTGTAGGAATCAACTATCTTTTTTGTTCCTTTCACCGTTCTGCCTACGGCTCCGTCCATTTTAACGTCAAATTTCTCAACAAGCTCCTTTAATATACTATCGGCATCGCTTATTATGCTGTCAATACCCCTGCTGCCGTCAATCATATATATTTTGCATATATGATTATGATATTTAATTACATCAAAATCATTTTCACTCAGATATTCATAAACCTCGCTGAGCTCAGCCTGACCTGTATCAAAAATCAGAACGGAAAAGCTCTGTAAATCATCTGAAATCAGGCCGAACTCATTGTCGCTGTTCCTTTTGCCCAATGCTTTATTGCATATTTTTAATACAATATCGTAAAGCATGTCCTCATTGATTGGCTTCAGTAAATAATCCTCAGCTCCGAGCACAAGTGATTCCCTTACAAATTCAAAATCCTGATAGCCGCTTATGAATACGAAATTCGTTTCAATTTTTTTCTCTCTGACAGCCTTTAACACCTCCAGGCCGCTCATTTTGGGCATGGAAATATCTGATATGACAATGTCCGGCTTATACTCCGATATTAAATTATAAAGCTCCTCACCGTTTGTCGCCTCACCTATAATTTCTATCCCCAGCTGATCCCAGTCAAGAATATTCCTCAGACCTTTAAGAATAATAAATTCATCATCGGCTATAACCGCTTTTAATTCATATTTCATTACTAGTCCCTCTATCCGATATTTGGGGTATTGTAATTTTTATCAATGTACCCATATTAACCGAGCTTTCAATCTCAATTCCAAAACGTTCTCCAAACAGCAGTTTTATTCTGTCATTAATATTTTTAAGGCCTATATGCTTCGTTTTATCGGACTGTTCTTCAAAAATGCTTTTAATTTTGTCCCCGGTCATACCGCATCCGTTATCGTACACGGTAATAATCATATCATCCTCTGTTAAATAAGCGCATAACGTAATATTAAGCTCGGTATCATCATCAATTATTGCATGCTTTATGGCATTTTCCACTATTGGCTGAAGCATTAGCTTCAGAACAAAGCATTCAAGGGTATCGTCATCAACATTAAACATAATGTTAATCACGTTTTTCTTTCTCAGCTTAACAAGCTTCATGTAATTCTTTAACATTTCAATTTCATCGCTAAGCATAACAAGATCATCCTCACTCCCCAGCAAATATCTGAATTGTACTGCCAGTGAAGACACCATTTGACTTGTTTTTTCCGCCCCTTCTTCTCTTGCCGTCATTTTAATTATTTCAAGGGTATTATACAGAAAATGCGGACGTATCTGCATTTTAAGTGCATTTAATTCTGTTTTCTTTTGTTTTATCTGATAATAATATTCTCTTTCAATATGCTGCTTGAGGGATAAGGCCATATCATCAACCGCTGCGGAAATCTGCCCAAGCTCATCCCTTGAGCTTACCGTTTCCTTAACATCAAAATTACCGTTTTTGATCCTTTTTATTTTATTGAGTATAATTTTTATCGGATAAAACAATGACAGCACCGAACGCAGGTATAAGCTTATAATTAAAATACTTATAATTAAACTTGAAAAAATCAATACTGTTTTTATACTGTCGAGCTCTTTGAAAATAGTATTTTTACTTAGCTTAACATAAAAGTCCCAGTTTGTCAAATCCGATTTTTTTGTGATATAAAACAAGTCGCCGCCGCAATCAAAATCCTTCGGAATCTGTGACGCTTCATATGTTGTTATATCCTCTGCCTTAACTGTGGAATCGACATCATTTAAAAAATTGGAATAGATACACCTTTCACCGTCCAAAACCATAAATTCGGATAATCCGGTCGCGCTCAGGTCGTTATATGCATTCACAAAATAGTCAATATTTACATCAACTGCCAAAACGCCTATAAATTCATCGTCTATATAATACTTTTTGGCAAAGCTGAAAACATAATCATTCATACCGTTAAAATAATTTTGTGAGTGAAGCCCGATTATATAAATTTTATCTTTGTCATCATCACTGCCGATAATTTCATTTAACCGGACTTCACCCTCCATATCGTAAAACGAATTTATGAATTTGTTATCTCTCGACACACCGTCCCAATATCCTCTGTTGTTTATCGCTAATATGTTCTCAATGTTTTTATTCTTATTAAGATGATATCTCAGTATATCCTTTACCTGTGAATCGCTTGAATACGGAATGGAATTAATTTCATCAAAGACAACAGTGCTGTTTGTAAAATTATTCAGTATGCCTTGAATATCCAAAACATTTTTATCAAATTCCGAAACTGTGTTCTGAACCATATTTTTAATACTGCTGACTTTTGCATCCTTATATTCAAACGCATAAAATGAAAACACACCCCATACTATGGCTGTAAACAGCATAAATAATACGAAAAATGATAGTAATAACTTAAAAAAAATACTTTTTTGAATATTCCTCAGCTTTATCATAACCAATTCCCTTTTACTTTGTTAAATTCACATAACGGTCATACGCCTTCCGGTATGCTTCAACAACACTGTCAATTCCCATACTTTTTATTGTCTGAACATACTTGTCATAATTGCTTATAGGCTCTTTTCCCACAATAAACTTATTTACCATTTCATCATTATAGCTTTTTATTTCGTTGAATTTTTTCATGACATCATCATACTCATCAACGGTATACTTGAGCGTGGGAATGGATCCGGACACGTCAACATCCTTCCAGACAGCTATTGCCGCCTTCTGTCTTGCCGACATTGACTGATTAAAGTAATCAATGCTTTGAGACATTGGATATCCGAACGGTACCGCATACAGTGCTGTTGCTTCATTCATTGCCAAACCGTCGGGATTGTTTACGATCAAATCGGTATATGTGGGCACACCGTTCTCCATTGTATAGCTTTCGCCCTCTATACCGAAATTAAACAGAATTTGCCCCTCATCGCTGTAAGCATAATCCATCCATTTTACGGCTTCCTCAATATTTTTACAGCTTGAAGAAACAGCATACCCCATGCCTGTTACCTCTGCTACAAACTCACTGTTAACAACGTATTTATTCCCGTCAGCTGCTTTTATCCACGGCATACCTACTAAATCAAATTCAGGATCTACCGGCTCCATCAATGTAGTCAGTCTGCCGAGACATCCTCCCGCAGGACCGTACCAAACGCCTCCAAGTCCCCTCGCAACCTTCTGGTCAAACTGATTTCTGTCGTTTATCATATAATCAGGATCAATAAGGCCTTCACTGTAAAGCTTGTTCATCCATTCAATGTACTCCTTATATTCCGGCTCTGTCCACCCGCACTTCACTGTTCCGTTATCAACATAGAATACATCCTTGCCCCAGAAATTGTACATCCTGTCAATACCGTATGATTTTTCTGCCAGATACGGTGTTTCATCCGCTTCACCGTTTCCGTTGGGATCTCCATTCCTGAACGCTTTTAAAACGTTATAAAACTCATCTCTTGTAGTCGGCATCTCTAAACCCAATTTATCAAGCCAATCCTGCCTGATCATGAACCCCTGAAAAACTCTCAGCTCCTCCTCACCCCTTATAAACGGGAAATTATATATTCTTCCGTCAGCTTCTGCAAGCTGTAAATAAATTTTATTGTCCTCCTTCATTATGTTCACGAGATTCGGTGCATATTTTTCAATATAACTGTCAAGAGCAATTATTTGCCGGTCGTTTGCATGTTTTAAAGCTCCGCCGAAGCCGCTCCAGTTAAGGAGAAGTAAATCGGGCAAAGCGTTTGATGCAAAAAGAAGATTTATTTTTTCATTTTGAACGTGCTGAAACTCAACTTCTATTCCGCTTCTTCTTTCCATTTCCTGAAAAGCCTTTACTTCATTGTAAGTATAGCTCTTACCTGCCACATTAACAGATGAGTTGGTAACGACAGATAATTTCACGGGCTTGTCTGTCAGCGGCATTTCAAATTGCCGGGTATTTGCGGCGGCTAAATCAAGTTTTTTTTGTTCTTCGTTGCCGATATTGTCCTGAGCTCCCTTTCCACAGCCTGCCAAAAGCAGCAATGCCGCCAAAAAGCCACAGGTTACTTTAAAATTTCTTCTCATAATTAACTTCCTTTCAAAAATAACTAAAAGCAAGATGTCCCCCGCCTCTATAGGCGGCGGGTTCCACTTACTTTTTTCAGTGGGAGTACAATCTCCCACTGAAACGTTGAATGACGGGGCTTTGCCCCTTATTGAAATTTTGCTTTATTCTTTTACAGCGCCAAGCATAACACCCTTAGTAAAATACTTCTGCAGAAAAGGATATACGCACAAAATAGGGACAGTTGCTACAATAATGACTGCATATTTAATATTTTCAGCAACGGACAGCTTATCGATAGTCACTGAATCCTGCATCATTTTCCCGCTGTCATTCAGTATTAAAATTTCGCGAAGGATGAGCTGCAAGGGCCATTTGGTTCTGTCATCGAGATAAATCATCGCATTAAACCAGCTATTCCAATGAGCAACCGAATAATACAGTGCAATAACAGCCAATATCGGCGTTGATACAGGCAATATGATATTACACAAAATACGCAGGTGACCCGCACCGTCAATTTTTGCCGATTCCTCAAGACTGTCCGGAATTGTATTAAAGTATGTACGGGTCATAATTAAATTAAAGGTGTTAATTGCCGTAGGCAGCAATATTGCAAGACGCGTATTTAAAACACCAAGACCCTTAACAAGTAAATATGTCGGAACAAGACCGCCGTTTACAAACATTGTGAATGTAATAAACATCATGAAAATTCCTCTTAGCTTAAAGCTCTTGCGTGACAAAACATATGCGCCCATAACGGTAAGCATCATGTTGAGCATGGTTCCGGCAACAACATAGAAAACTGTGTTTAAATATCCCCTCCAGATATCCGAATTTGTAAATACCGCCTCGTATGCACTTATCTGAAATCCCAGCGGATGCAGCAGCAGCCCCTCCGACATGGAAATTTCAATAGGATTGCTGACGGACGCAATAAGTACATACAGCATAGGATATAAACATATCAGTGAAAGCATTATAAGAATCACATTATTGATTATATCAAACAAAGCCGAACCGAATGTTTTTTGTTCTACCATATTCGTCACCTCCTACCATAAGCTCACTTCACTCATTTTATTTGATATATGATTGGCGGAAACCAGCAAAATGACGTTTATAACCGTATTAAATAAATTAACCGCTGTGCTGAATCCATAATCGGGTGCGGTTCCGAATGCCAACCGGTACACATACGATGAAATAACATCAGCTTTATCCATTATCAAATCATTATACATAAGAATAATTTTTTCGGAGCCCAATGACATCATCTGCCCCATTCTCAAAATCAACATAATGACCATTGTCGGCATTATACCAGGCAGGGTAATGCTTATCATTTTCCTCCATCTTCCGGCACCGTCAATAGATGCCGCTTCATACAAATCCATATTAATGCCGGATAATGCTGCAAGATATATTATCGATCCCCAGCCAACCTCCTGCCAGATACCCGATATTACATAAATGGGAGTAAAGAAATCCGATTCGCTCATAAATGCCGTTCGCTCTCCGCCAAGCATTACAATAATATTATTAACTATACCGGTACGCTTTGTAAAATCGAGTATCAGACCTACCGCAACCACCAGGGAAATAAAATGCGGCATATAAGTTACGGTTTGTATGCATCTTTTAAGCGTTCTGCTTTTCATCTCATTAAGCATTAAAGCAAGGATAATCGGCGCCGGGAAACCAAATATCAAATTCATAATATTAATTCTGAGTGTATTCCACAATACATTAAAAAACTTTGGTCCCGTAAAAAATTCTGTAAAGTGCCGAAATCCAATCCATTCGCTCCCGAATATACCCAATCTCGGAGAAAATTCTTTAAAAGCAAGAATTATACCTGCCATCGGTATATAACAAAATACAAAATAATATAAAAACACGGGTAAAAACATTAAATATAAAGATCTGTCCTGCTTCAATGCAGTTGATACGAACAGGCTTTTTATTGTTTTTTTTATTGCTGCTTGATTTTTCATATCAGTTAAAACCCCTCAAAACGACTATTTCATTAATACTGTCTCTATATGATCTTATGAACACCTTATCCGCACCAACAAAGGAGCTGTCCATTGAAATAATATCATATAGCGAGCCCATTGTTATTTTGGACGTCTCTTTGTCAAATATATAAACGTTTAAATCTTCGGGAAGTGCAAAAACTCTGTTGCTGACAGCCGAGTTTGCCGCGTTGTCATCAATAGTGATGCAAATGGTAGATTCATCGATATACGATACCATTGCAACAGCCGTAAGCAGGTTAATTGCATAAGTGGAACCGTTCCACGTTCTTATCTCTAAGTTTGTGCTGTCATCATACAAAACCCTGAACGAATCAACTTCCTTTTTTGCGTTAAGCTTATACTGAATAATATTTCCCTTTTTCAGCTGCGAAATCAAGGTGCTGTTTTTATCCGTAGGATCCTCCATTACGACATTACCCAATTCCGGGAACTGAGTATTATTTGTTTCGGTGGGTATGAGAGTAACTTCCTTTCCGTCCTGATAACCTGTTATAACCTCTAAGGCTCCTCTGTCCTCAGTATATATATATTTTGTATTTTCAACAACAAATATCGAGGAATTCCACGGCAGGACAGCCTCAGATGAGCTTGTAAGATCAACTCCGTTATTAACTATTGCGGAAACATGTCTTTGTTCATTTGAATCATATAACTCCACATTATAAAATACATCGCTTAAAAATATACTTGTATCCGTCACCATATAATTATCATAATCAGTCTTATCCTCAGGTATGTTAAACACAACCGTGTCCGAAGGTGCAAGATACATTCCGCCAAAGCTTGGTATCAGGGTTGATTTAAAATACATTGAATGAACAGGATTATCCTTTGAGAAATTATCCAGATCATATCCTACATAGCTTGTAACATTGGTGTAGTCTACGGGAGTATATACTTTATTAATAAGTCCCTCCCCGCTTTGCTGATATTGGATCAGTGAATATTGAGGTATTGCATTATATGCTGCATTTGCATTCATACGGCTGTTGTCCAATACTACGGTGTCTGCAAACGCAGCAAGCTTCATTGTGCCGTCCTGATCAAATATTTTTATCTGATACGATTCATTATCGTTGTCTGTTCCTTTATAGGCAACATACGCATATCTGTATTTAGAATAAGCATCTCCGTCTATAGTAAATATTTGAGAATATGCATTTAAAAGATAAACTCCTTCGTCACCGGTATTAAAGGCTTTTCCGCTGTCGGCAGAAACAGTATACCGGGTGTCATTTATTTTAACGACCTGTTTTCCGTCATCTTTTTCAGATGCTGTTATTTTACCGGAAACGGCTTCATCGGAAAACAAAATTGTAACCACCTTACCGTCAAGGCTTTTTGCAACTGAAGCAACCCAACCCTTTTTCAATTCGTCCGGTGTTAATGTCTGATTATCTTTTATAAGTCTGATACTGTCAAGCTCATCTGTTTCTATCTGTGACAAAGCATTTTTGCTCTCCGAGAAAAAGAGCTTTTCCTCCGATGAGCCTGAGAACAATGCATCATTATATGACATTACAAATACCGTTTCATAGCTTTTGCCGGAGGTTGATAAAAATCTCAGAGTTCCAAGCCTGATATCCAAAAGATTAATATTATATTCAGACGATGAAACAAATCTTCCGTTATAAATAATTCGTATTCCGGGAGCAAGCTGAGCTTTCTTTTGAGTGCCCCTGTCGCTGTCAGCATAAGTAATGCTGCCCGTTGACACATTTACAATATCCTCCGCAGCTATTTCTAAGCTGCGGTTATCCTTACTTACCAAATAACCTAAAATAACATTTATACCGTCAGCTTCACGGTAATAGAAAGTAACGTTATACCCAAGCATATTTTCAATATCCGAATTCCCCGTCTCATATATTTCGGTTTGAGAGTCCGTAATAATTTTAACCGTATTTTCAACCGTTGCGGCATTTGCCGAATCAATGCCTGTCAGAGGATTGGCAATAACCATTCCCTCCGCCTTGTAAATATCAAGGCATTCCTCAAGTATGGTAGCCCCCGTCCTTTCATATGCCACGCCTGTTGTATTATAAGTGGGTTCAACAATTTCTGTCTCTAAAGCATTATACAACATTATTACCATGGTACGCATGGATATTTCATTACCGGCACCTGCACTGTGAATATTATCAAAAAGTCTTATACCTTGTGCGGCTGACAAGTACCCATTCGGAAAACCGCCGTTATTTTCAGCTTCAATCTTATAGCCAAGCATTGAAACAAAAACCTTCGTCGCCTGCTCTACGGTTATTGGATTATCAGGATTAAATGTTGAATTATCATACCCATTTACAAAGCCCAGACCCTTTGCGGCGGCAACATACCCTTCATATTCATCAGAAACATCAACAAATCCCGAGCCCGTTAAGCTTTTTGCTGCTTCTCCCAGTCCATACTCAATAACCACAGCCTTAATAAACTCAGCTCTTGTTACAGCCTTATCGGCTTCATAATCATCACCGTCAATTATGCTTAAAAAATCCAATACCTTTACTGCTCTTTGCTCAACACTCTCAGCGCCTTCGGATGCAAAAGAAGGTAAAGCAAAATTAATCGTAATGATAGAAAGCATAACAAAAAACGAAATTAACTTTTTATTCATATTATTCTCCATTCCGCCGCCACGCATCGGCATAAACATTATCGGCAAATCTCTTATTTGCATGGGAAAATATGTAAGAGACTGTTTTTCAACAGTTATGTAACAAATCAATCAGCCTGCATATAACTGCTGAGGTTTCTGCTCTTGTAGCATAGCTTTTGGGCTTAAAGGTATTATCCGGGAATCCGCTTATCAAGCCTAAGGATATCATTACCTCAACTGCATTCTCAGCGTAATCGCTTATACAGTCCTTATCGGAAAAACCAATTTCTCCGGACCGATTGCAGGAGATACCCTTAAGAGAAACGGCCCTTTCAAGTATAAGTGCTATTTCCTCTCTTGTAATTGCATTATCGGGTCTGAACGTATTATTCTCATACCCGTATATCAAGCCTGAGGCGGCGACCGCGGAAACTGAATTATAATACCAGCTCTCTTCTTTTACATCGCTGAATTCAGCCTTTTTATCGCTGTGAAGTCCAAGTGCTTTTTCAAGCATCTTAACAAACTCCGCTCTGCTTATACTATTATCGGGGTTAAAGTTATTATTTTCATCACCGCATATAATTTCCTTTTCACCAAGCTTGTTTATATAAGCGTATGCCCAGTAATCCTCCGTAACATCATTAAAGCGTACCGAATCCTTATCAACTTCAGTCGGACCTGCGGGCTTATTCGGAACCGAAGGTGCAATACTTCCGCCGCCTCCGCCGCCGCTGCTTCCGCCGCCCCCGGACTGTGAAGAGCTGCTTTCCCCGGCTGATAAATCAACCTCCAGTTCTCCCCAAATTTCATTTTCAAATCCATCTACCCTTGCCAATACCTTAAAGCTTGCACTTCGAGCCGTTGAATATACGGTAAGCGTTCCGTCCTGTGGATCAATCCTTACTCCCGATATTTCTTTATCAAGAGAATACGTTGTTTTTACTGTTATGGGATTTGAGTTAATATCCTTTACCGTTACACTGTATTTATATGAATCATATCCCGATTTAGGGGCTGTTATAGACGTTTCTCCGTCTATTTCTACAAATTCCGGCAGATTGGCTGCCGTGTAGATACTGAATATTCTGCTCAGATTGCTGTTCTCCTTGGAAATTACCTGAATTTTAATTTCAGTATCAGGCACTGCTTCTGTACCTATTGACAAAGTGCTTCCGTTTAACTGCACCCGGCTGCTGTCTGATACAAGCTCAAAAATAACATCCTGATTTCCAAAAACATTACCGTTTTGATCGACTATCCTTGCAGCATAATCATATTCTATCGTTCCCGACGAAGGTATACCTACATATGTTTTCCCGATAAGCTCGATATTAGAGCCTTCCCGGGGTTTAACGACAACTGTTTTTGATGAAAGCGCCGATGTACTTGAGGCTGATTTTGCTATAACGGTTATCTTTGTCTGCTCGGGCACGGAATCTGATACATATAAAACCCCGTCCGATATATATACACCTTCAATATTATCATGAAGACTCCACTCAATATTATCCTCTACAGGTGCTCCGAACCGGTCATAAACCTGAGCTGTGTAAAGAACGGCAGAGGTTTCTCCCTTAACTGTTGTAACCGCATCCGGACCCGTTATTTCAAGTGACGCTCTCTGAACATTTGACGCATTGAGCTTTACTCTTTTTTCAGCCTGTATACCGTCAGACGATGCAGCCAATGTGAAAACGGTATTAATCTGAGCCGAACTGCTTACCTTTACAATGCCTGTTTCCTTGTCTACAGAAACGCCGGGAATGTTTTCTTTAATACTCCAAACAACAGATTCCGACATTATTGTATTATTATATTGGCTTATAACATCGGCTTCGTACTTACCTATATTGTCGCCTACTGTAGGAATTTGTATTGACGCGGGACCTGTTATTTCAATGGCTGTTTTCCTTGGAGCCGCCACATCCTCGGATTTGAGGACTGTTATTTTTGATCCCTCCGCAGACACCTTAACTTTTCCGTCAGCAACAGTAAATTTTTTCCCGGTCTGCATATCAATCATATTTTTTTCGGAATCAATATCTACGCTTCTTGCACTATCCGCATTATTTGTCAAAATAATCGCATATGTGCCGTCAACCTTCTGAAGTCTGTATGCCGATATACCCTCTGCACCCGTTTCAAGCTCAGTTATAACAAGAGATTTCTGGCTCGTTTTAAGCGGCTCAAGAATTACGAGATGATTTGCATCTTTATTCGCCGTGCTTTGTATATAATTCATTTTGTTGGCACCGCCGACAGAGGGACCCACCTGAGTAGTATCCATCCACATTGTTTCTATGCTTGGGTTTTTAGGTTCAAGTACGGTCGTTCGCAGATCAGTATTATAAAAACCTTTCGATGTAACAACATTTCCGTCAACCGATGAGCTTTTGGCAACTACAGGCAGATTAAATATTGTATTGTTGTTTGCTTTCTTTATCTGATCCCATATTACAACAGCATTGAATCCATCCTCAATCAGGGCAAAGTTTCTTGAATCAACCGAATTTCCGACTCTCGGCCATGTTGTAATAATTCTCATACAGTCAATTTCATCAGATTTGAATATACTGTCGCGTTTACTCGTTGCAGGTCCGACTGCAGGGGTTGTACCGTCACTTGTAAACAAAAGTGCTGAATGCGACTGTGTGTTTACATACCATGATTTTGTAGCGTTAAAATAGTTCTCTATGCCCGGGTCCATAACAAGAGGTACCGAATTTGCATAAAGCATAAAGCTTCCTTGGTCATAATGTCCGTGACCAAGCGCGGTATCATTTGAAAGAGCTATAAAATATTTGGCATTATCTCTTCCGTAGTTTTCTCTGAAAATATATTCTCCCGTATTTGTTGTCTGATAATCCGACAGCCGCAGAGGATTATTGGATTCTATATTAAAGTCAACCGGGCTGAAGAAATTTTGTATTGCCAGGGATTCACCGCCATAGCTGTTCATCGGATAACCTGCCATCACCCACGTTTTATACATCCACTCGCTGAGCTTTACATCAGCCTGACTTACCTGGTCATAATATGTTCCCATCGAAGCAAAAATATTGCTTCCTTCCTTTAAGGTATTATCCCCGAACGGAGGCTCTGATATTTTTCCGTTAAAGAATACGTACGGAGGCGTTGACGATTGTATTAAATAGCCGAATATCCTCGGCAGCTTTGTCGTTGCCCACCAGTTATATCCGCAAGCTATGTTAATAGCTCTCGCAAAAGGTCCGAATTTATTAATAACGGCTCCCGCATATCTTATACTTTCAGGCCATGCTCCGTCCTCGTACATAGTGATGTCAAGCTGTCCGTTTAAGACATACATACCGTTTGTGAAAAACATTCTCGAATGCTTCTCGTCAGGGAAAGCAAGACCGTACATACCTGCACCGCATGCCTGGTCGGTAAGCCAGTTTCCTCCTACTGTTGCTTCGGACAGCTTGCCTTCCGTTCTGTCTCTTAAATCAAGCAGGAATCTTGCAAGATATTCACAGCCTGATATAAACCTTGAGTATTCCTCTTCCGTAAATACGCCTGAATCCTTTATCAAGGTATACACCGCACAAATTGACGCCATAATTCTTCCGCCCTGAACCTCTCCGTATGCGTCAATTCCGTCAGGTCTGCTGTTTTTGATCATCCAATGCTCAGCACCCTGATTAAAATCATTGATAGAGAACAGCAATCTTTTTTTTGCCTTTTCCGCATAGTACGGATCTTTTTCCACCGCATATACAATCGCATCGGCCTGAGCCTCCAGCAGCTGATTCCCCAAGCTCGATTTTTTGTTAGAGTATCCGCTGAAGGTGCCTATGGCTGTATCATTTTTATCATAGTATGTTATAACAAACTTTACGCCCTCAACAAGCTTTTCGTCAATTTTGTGTCTGAATGTAAGAGTATGTCTTACACCAGGATATAATTTAAGCTTTTCGGTATACCTTATCCCTCCGCTGTCCGCATTTGTCGGGTTTTCAATATAAACACTGTGACCGCCTGCGTCAACATAATTACTTCTTGTTTCCCAGTCAAACTTGGGATTCCCCGAATAAGACACATATTCCCAGTTGTCGGGAACATTTGTTCCCTCATCAAACCCCGAATTTTTAATATCGATATTATCATATCCCGAAACTGCAATTGACACGGTATCAATCCACACGTGACCTACTTTTCCTTCATTTGCTCCAAGCTCATTTTCTGCGTTTGGCAAAAGAATTTCCAGCGTACCGTATGCAGTCTTTGACGGAGGCGTAAAATTGTGATTCGGAGTTCCGCTGATAAGCTTAAAATACTGATTTATTTCTTCCCTTGGATGATCTTCATTCATTATCCACGAAAGCTTGTCAATCATACTCATATCCATTCGATCGGATACTTGCTTCAAATAATTATACTGATCCTTCAACACAGCAAATCTGTTTACCTTATTTGCAAAATTCAGCGCGTCTTGTTCCGTAAAATACAGATTGGAAAATTCTTCAACATCTGATCTTAATACTTGTGCATATCTCATATTCCGCATAGCATTATACAAAGCTACAAGCTGTTTTGCAATAAGTGTTGCATCACCGGAATTGTACATTTCATCGGTTTTAGCCCTTTCCTCAATAAGCTTGTTATACACCTCCGGAGGATATTCTCCTATACCCGTCCCGGCAACCGCATTATCAATCATTTCATCTGCCTTGCCCGTTACGTCCTTATATTTGCTTTCGAGGGCTTTTTTATCAACCACATCCGTTTCAACCGTAAGGCACAACCTCTTGCCTGAAGCTGAGTTTTCCTTTGAATAAAAAGCCGGCGGATTTTTGGTGTTAGGCTCCACCCAAAAGCAAAGCCCTAAGCTTTTATCGCCGCTCAGCTGTTCTAATGCGGCATTTGTCACATCTACGGAACATCCCGCATCCTTTCCGCCCGGTTTAAAATAAGTAATTGCGGTTTTATCTAACAGGCAACGAATATCTGAAGCATTATTTAACTGCATCCATTTCTTTGCGGTAATGCTTCCCTCCGACCACTCGGAATTTACATCACCGGGAATCTTACAAACTACCATATCAGGATTGTTTGTAGTCGTATTCCATAATTTAAGGTACACCCTTTTGAGTTGTCCGCCAATAGAGCTCAAATCAAATTTCACCAGTCCGACTCTGCCGTTGCCTGCGATTACAGTGGAATCACCGCCAAAATTGTTATTTCCGGAGTTTACAAATGTATCGTCTGTCGGATATATGGAAAATGACTGACTCATTCCATTTACCATGTGCTGAGTTAAATACCACCTGTTCATAGCGTCTATCCCAATAACAGAGCCGTCAATCGGAAGTCCTAAATATGTTTTTGAGCATCTTTGCAGAGCAAACTGAATTGCTTCATCAAGTCTTGGAGTCAAAAACGATCTGTTTCTTGTAAAAGGACGCTTATATGTACCGTCAAGTACAGAAATACAGTAATCCAAATACTCCTTAAGCGCATATTTTGCCGAATCGGTATACATATCAGGTTCGGTAAGCAAATTAATTTGACCTTCTGCAACCGACTGCATAAGATGTACCCGATAACCTGAAAATTCAAGCGCGTTGTTTTCAGCGTCTATCACCTTATCGGAAAGTACAGCTGTTCCGATATAATTTTTGAGCAATGCTTTTATTTGATTGATTACGCCGGATATATAAGCGTATCCGGAATTTTCATCAATCGTTAAATAGCAGCCTTCTATATCATTTAATGCTTTTGCTTTTATGCCGGGATCAAACTGACCGGGCGCTGTGCCCTCCGCGGTATTATTAACATATTCCATCGCATAATTATACACATCCTCAACGGATTTTAACATTGTTTCGGTGTTTTCCGATTCTTCCTTGGGGATATGCACGGTGATGTCATATGTTTTTGTTACTTCACCGTATGAAATCGTAACGGTTATTTTAACATCAGCGCTGCTCTCATTTTCTTTAGGTCTGACAACAACACCGTCATTTGAAACATACTGAGGCATGCTGCTCTCCCACGTAATAGCCGATCCATTCTCTCCCTCTTTGACAAAATCAGGATTAAAAATTAATGTCGTATTATTATAAATTTCCACGCTGTTTTTATAATCAAGCTCAACCCTTGATTCATCTGTCATCTCTTGACTGATAACGGTTACCTCAAAATCTCCGGAGTAAGCTGCCTCGCCTTTTGTGACATTTGCCGTCAGCCGGACAGTCCTGTTCCCGTCAACATACAACGGTCTGTTTACAATACCGTCATCACTGATTATATCCGGATCGCTTGAAGTCCATGTAATTGTTGTCTGACCGCTTTCTCCCTCAGGCGGCAGTATCAGGTTTGATTCTACCGCGCCAAGATCAACAGGCTCGCCGCTCTCATCCAGGATAACTATTTTTCTGAAATCCTCAATAACTGATACATAATCAGGATCATCTGTTGTTTCAACCTCTATTCTGAACCAGCTTGCTTCGTCATTTGCATCCGATTTTTTGTAAAATTCACTGGCGTAAGCAGAGCTTCCGCCGTCAACACCTACATCAAACGGATAGATAAACAGCGACAGCATATTATCATCAGGCTTATCGAGCTCATTATAAACCAAATCGGTTATATCACCGCTGAAGTCGGAATTTGCAGCTCCTCTTACCTCCATTTCCGCCGCTAAATCATTTATGTCAAAAGGCATATTTGAAGGAGATTCATTACCCTTAACGGCATTAACCGCGGGGACGGAAGGTCTTGTGTTATATGTAAGCTCATTTGTAACTGCGCTGTCATCAGGCACGTATACTATCCCCATCCGATTGGAATTTTTATCATGCTTTAATCCCTTTAATGCGGCGCTGACAATTGATTTACCTTTTATTTCAGATATATCGAACTGTACATATCCATACCTGTTTCTGCCCGCCAGAAAAATTGTTTCATCACCAAAGCTCTTATTCGGCGAGCTTGAATACACATACGTAGCTACAGACGGATATAAAGCTGTTATTTCCGTTTCTGCAAGTACATTAAATGAACAAAGGTTGAATATCATTACAGATACTAAACCCAACAATAATACTTTTCTCATTGTTTTGTATCCTCCAAATGATTATTGCAACAGTTCAAAATCCATAAGGACTTTGTTCCCTTGCTGCAATTATTATAACATAAATTAACACAATATTGGGTGTATATTTTTTAGCTTTTAGTTATATATTTTTAGGAGTCGATTTCGCAAAATCAAATAATTTTTCTGCTCAATCATAATCAGGTAATCTGAATCCTTAACCATCCTTTTTCAGCAATAAAAAAACCGCCTATGATATGATTTTCACTTTATCATAGGCGGATTTCAATAAGGGGCAAAGCCCCGTCATTCAACGTTTCAGTGGGGGATTGTACCCCCACTGAAAAAAGTAAGTGAAACCCGCCGCCTATAGAGGCGGGGGACATCTTGCTTTTAGTTATATTTTTAAGATTTTTTAATCCTGTATATTTCCGGCTTCCATAATATACTTGTAAGCCCAATGCTCGGACGAAACATCTGTATATTTGGTCTGATGCTGATTTAACCCGGCTTTGTCCATAAGTCTGCCGCTTATTACGGTAACAGCCTCAGCTCTTGTAACATAACTGTACGGTCTGAATATATTATCCTCATATCCCATGATAATATTATTATCATGGAGTACATTTACATATTCGGAGCCATACACGTTCTGCAAGTCTGCAAATATGTTTTCGGTATTTTCCGGCTCAATATTTAATACCTTGCATATCCAAATACAAAAATCAATTCTTGTTATTTTATCCTCCGGTTTGAATATCTTATTCTCAAGCTCAGCCCTTTTTCCAATAAACGCGACTTCATCATAATACCACGAATCCTGCGTCACATCGTCAAAGGTATGTGCGTCTGCAATGTTTTCTGTATCGCCCAATCTGAAAAGGACAGCAGCGGCCTCTGCGCGCGTTAAATATTCATCCGGCTTAAATGTCCCGTCAGGATAACCGTAAATAAATTTCTTTCGTTTAAAATACTTTATCGGAGAATTTTTATTTTCCGATATTACCTGAACAGGGGCTTTGATTGAAATAGATGAGGTTCTATGGCCGGATGAGGTTTTTTTTGTAAAATACGCATAGCCGGCAATATCACTCTGAACAGTAACCGGAGCGGACAGCTTATCACCTTTACCATTTTCTTCAGTATACCAGCCATTAAATATATAGCCGCTTTTTAAAGGATTTTCAGGCAATGCTGCAATGTCCCCGTATTTATACTCTGCACCTGAAAATTCTTTGCCATCGGACATGAAAACAACCTTATATAATCTGTCTTCCCATCTGGCTTTAAGCGAAACGTTTGACATAATCGGGGTATCCGATGTATACTCGATTGAATCCTCCGGATTATCCGTATTGCTCCACCATCCCATAAATTTATATTTTTTTGTATCCTTTAACTTCGGCAGCTTAATGGTGTCACCTTTTTTTACACTTTCCTGAGCCATTGTGACAATAAATTCATTATCCGGATATGATGCTGCATATGTAACTTGATATTCTTCTACATCCTCATCAATATAAAATGAAAATTCAATATATTTACCGTTTCCAAAAACGATTTGTACATCATGTGACCCTTCTTCAAAATTTTTACACATATCCATAGTGAATCCAAAAATATTTACTTTGGAATACGGGTGGTAGATGTTACTTATAAGGCAATAATCTGATGAAATCCCATCCACCAGAACATCTGTTATTACATTACCGTTTAATTTTAAATCGCATGCAATACCAAATTTGTCATAAGCCTGCTCTCTTAAATTTGTTATTATCGATGAATTATCTGTTTTATGAAATATCCTATATTTCATTTTAAACTCCGGAGCAGGTGCATTTAAATCCTGATTTACGATTAATGAAAACTTTATATCATCAGAATCCCCGAAATCATTTTCTGCATAGATATAAAAAATCTTCGTTCTGCCAACATCTGTGATATCAGGGAAATAAATAAACTCACCGGTGGATATATTTATATAAGCAGCATTGGTTTCATCATCAGATATGCAATAATATTTTGCTCCGTTTGCATTGTCAAACCATTCCGAAGCTCTTATTGAATATTTTCTTATAACCATTTCTGTAACCCCCGGCTCTACCCAAATAAACTCATCCTCTATTGCTTCGCAGCCCGGTTTAATAACCGGTGCTTGCTCTACCTGAGGATTTTCTGCAAAAGCTGTCAGCTGAACAGCAGCAGATAATACAGCAAATAACACGACTATCTTTTTGAACATTTTCATAACCTCCTTAGAATAATTTTATATATAAGAACACAAGGGGACGGTTCTCTTGTGTTACAAACCATGGGAAATAATGATTTTTTCTACCTTATCGTAATTGTCAAAATTATATACAATATAGACATTATTATCAATATATCCTAAACTATTTTGCGGTAAATCATGTATTCTTTTAATAAAAATACTTCTATATGCTTTTTCTACATCATTTTTATTACTTCCTATACATAATCTTTTCTTCCCCAAAAAAATAGTATCCTTTATAATCTCAACCCGAGAAAAAATCCCCTGCAGTTCTGTATTATACCAAATAAACTGTGTATCTGCATAGTTAACAATTCCTTCATTATTAATACAGTTTATTTCCTGTGGATCTCCCTTTTGAGTAATAACATTTGAATACAAATGCGAACCATGTAATTTAATATCTTCCCAATAATTCAAATTATAATAAAGCGGATTTCTAACAGCAAATATAATTCCACAAAAGCATATAAATAATAAAAGAAACAGTAATATTTTTTTCATAATAACCTCCATTTTGCCCGGATATCCTCAAACACAAGGGGACGGTACTCTTGTGTTCGTTTTGTATTATAAAAATACAGCTAAATTAAGATATCACATGCCTATAAAAGCGACGGGTTCCACTTAACTTTTTAAGCATGAATACAATCTACCACTGAAAAAGTTGAATAACTGGGTTTCAGCTCTCATTGAAATTGCAAGCAAAAATTGTTTAAAACATCCAGAAATCCTTCTGTAATTCCTGTTTTTTGAACACAGGAGAACCGTCCCCTTGTGTTCGCCCTCTTGTGTTCGGGATGTAAATTTACTAATAATCGAATTTACACAAATAGGATTTTGGCAAAAGTGAAATTGGCATGTTTCGTTTTACAGGATACAGAATATCCCACCCTGTAAACTGATACTCACTGAGTATTTCACCTCCCGGAATCTCGGTTTCGCCAACATAACTGCCATAACAAACATAGGTGTTATGCCCTGTTGCTACATCATAATTTTGCACAACAGACGGCGTTTCGCCATTGGCGATTACGTATTTGGCATTATCGTAATACCCATCTTGGTCACCAACAATCATCCATGACGAACCCGTAACCTGTGTCCATTGAACAAGGAAATAGGGCGTTTCAATATTGGCTAAATCCTCTTGCTTCAAGGCATATTTAACAGGTGGCAACCATGCCTTGTAACAGATAACCATAAGCAGTATAAAAATGATTGCCGCACCGCCGATTACAATAAGTTTTTTCATATGCCTGTCCTCTTTTCCTATAAAAGTTTGTAAATTATGCGGGAACATGTCAGCAGTTGGATAATTGCGTAAACCATAACACAAGAGAACGATTAGTACTAATGCCTATAGTGATTAAAGGCATTCATGTATTCTGTGTGCCGGGAAAACATGGTTGTTCTCTTGTGTTATTTACCCCGTCTGTTGTTATTTCTTCAACAATATTTGCATTTTCATTCAGTCGGTATTTGTATTCACCGTCCCCTTGTGTCATTAATTACTTTCTAAATCAAAGTAAAAAATGTTATTTTCAACATCAAAATAGAACTCTCCAACAAATTCTGCGCCTACTATTTTTTTTGAAAATTCCTTATTATATGACCATTTAAAATTGCTTTTACCGGTAATATCAGGCTCCATGCCATTTTCAAAATTGATGTCTACATCCGTAAAATCGTATTTTGACTTTAGAAAATCAGCATTTTCTTGACTAATTAGAATATACCCTTTCATCCAATATGATGAAGGTCCAAAATTAGCCTTGCCTATTGTTTTCGCTTTCCAAAAACAGGACTCAATGCTTAACATTTCTCCAAAGCGTTTTGTAATCGGTTCAACATCCGTTCGATACTCTATCTTAGTTAATTCATGAGATTTTTTTGAATTAAAGTAACCAGTCAAATTCACACTCAAAGCAAACAATATTGCAAAGGCACCAATTATTAACAAAAATTTTTTTTTCCCATCATCGTCCACCGCCTCCACCACCATTATTGTTACCCTTAACACAAGTGGGACGAACGTCCCCTTGTCCTAATTATTTAATACCTCTTTCGGTTAATATAATTATCTGGTATCATATATAAATTCCAACCTAATTTGTCTACATGAATATATACACGTGTGTATTTATCACCGGGTTGCATTACCGTATACAAAATGGATCTCTGTGTTTTTTCAATCCACTTTACTACAGTTATGGGCATCCACACATTGTATTGAACTTGTTCACCTGTCATTCCATAGCTTAAATCTAAGGAAGTTTCTACATCATAATCCCTTGCAAGTTGAGGAACTATTTTGTCCATTGCTTCATTTGGTACAAGCAATGTTGCGTGTATATACTCATTGTGACTGAAAAAGTATGATTCGATATCATCCTCTTTTATAAACTCTTCAACAATGGTTTCATCAGGAAATTCCGTATCATATATTGCATATTTATTTATCCAGTCCAACTCCGTATTATTTATATTGCTTAGAACATACATCCCATCATTTTTTAAATATGCATACAATGAAGCAGCAACAACAATTATTGTTAAAACAACACCAAGTTTTTTCATGCAGATACACCTCAATTTTAATATAAGGGGACAAATACAAGAGAACCCTTGTGTTATGGGTTTTCTCTTGTGTCATTTTCAACATAATAAATAAGCCGTGGTGAATTTTCTGTATCTTTTCCTGTGTAATAATATGCTGTACTTATATTGTCTTGTTCTGGATCTTCATTTTGATAATATTTAGCCACTACTTTATATGTTGCAGCTTCAACTAACCTATCGATGACAACCGGTAAATCCTCCGCGGAAACTAAGTCACATGAAATTATTTCAACAGTATTTATAGAATCATAGTCTATTGTCATGGCCTTCATTTCGTCTGATAATACTGCATTCATTTTTTCATAATCCTTTTCGTTCCAAGCACTAAAGTAATACTCAATTATTTGTTCTGATTCTAAACCTTGTACAGATTTAGTATAATCCATAGGTTTATATTGATTACAAGCCGTTAGCATAAATATAATTAATATTGTAGATAATCGAACAACTTTATACATTTTACATGCCTCCGTTCTGTCATCTGTAATCACTGTTTGTTGGAATATTTATATTTTGCACAACACCGTTTACTTTATTACGCAAAAGCCATCCATAATTCACATAGTTCTGAACAGTGTTTGCTATATGCGCATTATCTTTGTTTTCAATATTTTCTCCTATGTATATACCAACGCTATTATTAAACAAATCCATTTGTGCATTTAATCCCAAATTATTATTAATACCATATTCATGAGCGTCTGTAAACAACTTGGCCCAATATGACCCAATTTTCTTAGTTATGAGTGCGTTCCAGTAACAATGTAAAAATGCATTTGCATTAGATCCATCCAAAGAACCAGGAGGGATGTCTGCTCCATATCTTGACTGCACCTCTGTCCATGCAATTTCCTGCGCATTATCCACATTTAACGCGCCCAAAGGATTTGCTATTGCAACTATTTTTTCTGTGCTAGATATTCTCTGCTTATCAAGAACCCCACCAAATGTCCATGCTCTTATACCAGTTCTAAAATCATCGCCAACAGTTCTTACAAAATCCGCCAACGCTTTAATGCTCAAGCGCTGATCGGCTGTTGCGACTAACCAGTTATTCCCCAAGGTTTCTAATGAGTCGTAAACATATGGAATATCCCCATAATCATCCCAATCAGGATTTGAACTCCACTCTCCATTTTTATTATAACCTGGTTCTCTAATATATCCAGTAGAATCCTGATAATTTACGGGATTATTCCCACAATACACATACCAATTCCAGCCATCTTTAATCGGATCTTCCGAAACAAATCTTCCGATACTGCTATTATAGTACCTATTTCTTAGATATGTCATATCTGTCTCATCATCGAAATATTCACCGCAATAGCGGAATGGGTTATTATCGGTACTGCTTGCGTTTTGTTCAACTCCGAATGCGTCATAAAGGTAAGACTTAGTGATTACTCCGGTACTATCGGTAAGTGCTGTTACATC